>JAWLGI010000060.1:0-14083 GCA_041685125.1 Marivita sp.
GTGGCGGAGACGAAGGGATTCGAACCCTCGAGACGGTTTCCCGCCTACTCCCTTAGCAGGGGAGCGCCTTCGACCACTCGGCCACGTCTCCGTTGACCCGTTTAAGGGTGCTGTGCGCGGGTCACAAGCCCAAATTTCCGTCTCCGCGCGGGAAAACTTCCGGTCGGCCGCGTTGCGTTGCTTTTTGTGCGGGACGGTCGTGAAATCCGTGTCTCGGGCGGGGCCCATACGGTTTCAGGAGCTCGCGCGTCCGAATGCGCGCCCATGATGTCGTGTGCACCTCCTTGCGACGTGACACCGGGCACGGGCACGGGCACGGGAATTTGCAGAGATGGCCGCCGTCGAGGTCCAGTTACGATGTCTAGGTATTGAACAGGAAATGCAGAACGTCGCCGTCCTTGACCACATATCCCTTGCCCTCGGCGCGCATCTTGCCGGCATCTTTCGCCGGGTTTTCACCGCCCAGGGTCACGTAATCGTCATAGGCAATGGTTTCCGCGCGGATAAAGCCTTTTTCGAAATCGCCGTGGATCACGCCTGCCGCCTGCGGGGCGAACGTGCCTGTCGGAACGGTCCAGGCGCGCGCTTCCTTGGGGCCGACGGTGAAATAGGTTTCCAGTTGCAAAAGCTCGTAGCCCGCACGGATCACGCGGTCGAGGCCGGGTTCTGCAAGACCCATTTCGGACAGGAATTCCGCCGCTTCCTCGGCATCGAGCTGGCTGATCTCTTCCTCGATCTGGGCCGAGACCACCACGTGCCGGTTGCCCTGCGTTGCGGCCATCTCGCCCACGGCGTCGGACAGGGCGTTGCCCTCGGCGGCGTCCGCTTCGGCGACGTTGCACACGTAGAGAACGGGCTTGGTGCTCAGCAGTTGCAACATCTCCCAGGCTTTCTGGTCCTCGGCATCCACCTCGACCATGCGCGCGGGTTTGCCGTCTTCCAGCATGGCCATCGCGGCGGTCATCAGCCGTTCCTGCTGTACCGCGTCCTTGTCGCCGCCGCGCACCTTGCGGGTGATGTTCTGCAGACGCTTTTCGATGCTCTCGATATCGGCGAGCATCAATTCGGTCTCGATGGTTTCGGCGTCGGCGACCGGGTCGATGCGGCCATCGACATGCACCACGTCATCATCCTCGAAACAGCGCAGGACGTGGGCGATTGCGTCCACCTCGCGGATATTGGCAAGGAACTGGTTGCCAAGCCCTTCGCCCTTGGACGCGCCTTTGACGAGGCCCGCGATATCGACGAAGGTGATACGGGTCGGGATGATGTTTGCCGATTTGGCGATCGCGGCCAGCTTGTCCAACCGGTCATCGGGCACCGCGACATCGCCGACATTCGGCTCGATCGTGCAGAATGGAAAGTTCGCCGCCTGCGCCGCCGCTGTTCTGGTCAGCGCGTTGAACAGGGTCGACTTGCCGACATTCGGCAAACCGACGATTCCTACCCTGAAGCCCATCGCCGTCTCTCCTGTACCTGCAATTTCGCGCCGCTTCTATGCGCTCGTCGCAGAGGCTGCAAGGCGGCTCAGACCGGGGATCATGCGGAACCAGAACCGGTGGTTCAAAAGCACGGCCGCCACGGCAAGGCCCAGCACCAGCCCCATCCAGACACCCGGCCCGCCCCATCCCGCGACGAATCCGAGCAGATAAGCCGCCGGCAGACCGACACCGAAATAGGATATGGCCGCGATGACCATCGGCACGCGCGCATCCTGAATGCCCCGCAGCAGGCCCAGCGCCACGACCTGCGCGCCATCGACAAGCTGGAACAGCGCGGCCAGCGCCATCAGGATCACACCGGCGGTGATGATATCGGCGCGGGCGGGATCGTCCGGGTCCAGAAAGGCCGAGATCAAAAGCTCGGGCGCCCCGACAAAGAGGATGATCGTCAGAACAGCCACCGACGCCGAGAGCGCCATTGCCACCGTCCCGCCGCGTGCCAGATGGGACCAGTCGGACCGACCGAAGGCGTTGCCCGCGCGCACCGTGGCCGCGTTGGACAGGCCCAGATGAAGCATGAAGGTCATGGACGACACTTGCAACGCGATGCCATGTGCGGCCAGCGGGATCGTTCCCAGCCACCCCATCATGATCGCCGAGGCCGCAAAGAGGCCCACTTCCGACAAAGTGGTCAGGCCGATGGGCCAGCCAAGGCGAAAAACCTGTACGAACATGTCCGGATCGGATTTCCACATGCGCTTGAAGAGGCTGTGTTCAGGCACGAAGATCAGGATGTAGCCAACCACGACAAGCATCGAGAAAACATGCGTGCTCAATGATGCGATGCCCGCGCCCAGAAGGCCCAGCTCGGGCGCGCCGAGATTGCCGAAGATCAGGCTGTAATTGACAAGCACGTTGAAGGGCACCGCGACCAGTGTGACCCAGAAGACCACCTGGGTCTTTTCCAGCGCCGCAAGGTAGCTCTTGAGCGTCATCGTCACCAGCGCCGGCAAAAGCCCGAAGGCCAGGACCCGCAGGTAGACCTGTGCATCGGCGGCCAGTCCCGGCATCTGGCCCAGGGCGCGCAGAACCGGGTCGGACCACCAGAGGAGCGGAAAGACCAGCGCCGAAAACAGCGCCGACAGCCACAACCCCATGCGTGTGGCGCGCCGCACCGATTGGTCGTCGTCTTCGGCCTGGTACTTGGCAACCATTGGCATGACCGCCCAGGCAAAGCCCGATCCGGCGAGAAACAAGGTCATGAACAGCGTCGTGGCCAGCGTGACCGTGGCCAGCGGTTCGGCACCGTACCAACCCACCATGATCGTATCGGTCAGGCCGATTGCCATCTGCGCCATATGCCCCCCGACCAGCGGCAGGCCAAGCACAAGGATGGCGCGGATATGTGCAGGATATGACGTCTGTGCAGGGAACATGAGCCCTGCGTTAAACGCGCCCCATGCAGGCGGCAAGCCTTTTCCGCTCAGATCGCGCGCATCAGGAATTGTGCCGCCAGAAGCGCGATAACGATCCCGGCCCCGGTTTCGATCACCCCGGCGATGCGCGCGGTCTGCTGGTCGCCGGCGAACCGGGCCAGCGTGCCTTCCCGCACCGTGACCGACGCGATGGCCGAAGCCAGGGTCACGCTGGCGGTGCCGAGCGCCATGGCAAACGTGCCAAGGATACCCGCCAGGTCGATATTCATGCGGATCGAGAGGATCAAAAGGAACAATGCGCCGGTACAGGGCCGGATCGCGATGGCCCCGATCAGAAGAAGAGCGTCCCGCAGGGAAGAGACCTGGCTGGCCTGATCCGGCGTTGGCCCATGCATATGTCCGCAGGAGGCGCAGGTTCCGTCGTCGCTGGCGTGATGGTGGCGATGATCTTCCGCCTGGGCATGCATCTTGGCGCGGGTATCGCGCCAAAGCCGCAGCGCGCCGCGCAAGGCAAGCCATATGCCGATGGCCCCGATTGCGGCATAGCTGATCGGAGCAAACCAGTTTTCGGCAGAGTCCACCATCGCCGCGCGTCCAAGGCCCAGGAACCAGACTCCGGCATAGACCACGACAATCGCAGAGACTGCCTGCGCAAGGCTCGACAGCACGGCGAGCACCGACAGCCGGGTGACAGCGACGCGGTTGGCCATGCCGTAGCCGCCGATCAACAGCTTGCCATGCCCGGGCCCCACCGCGTGGAAGAACCCGTAGCCAAAGCACACCGCCATCAGCGTCAGGATCGCGCCTGGCTCATTCGTCCGCAGCGCCCGCAGGGCCTGCGCCATGCCGCTCTGGGCGACACGTTGTCCTTCGGCGGCCCAGCGTTCCAGCACCCGCGCGCCATCGAAGCCCCAAAGCCAGATCGCCAGGGCGACAACGGCCAGCGCGGCTAGTTGGAGGGCTGTGCGCATGAGATGGTGATCGTGTCGGAAAAGTGAATGCCGACAAGCATTTCGTTGAAGATGTCTTCCATCGATCCGCCATCCAGTTCCTTGTCGACCGCCTCTTGCGCCGCCTCCTGGTCCGGGTCCGTCACCGTGGCGTCGCAGCCCGGCGCGGTCGTGGTCACGCCTTGCGACACATCATAGGCAACATAATAGGTCGGATCGTATTGCTGGATCTTTGCGCCCTCGGTCGGCACGTTCGGGATTTCCCGGAAATGCGTGGCGGTGATGAATCCGCCCTCGACTGCGACGCCCGTCGGTCGCGGACGCGGCATTTCGATCTTCTCGCCGTTGGAAGTGACGTAGAGATCCCCTTCGAAGCCTTCGGGCCATTCGATCAGGTCGAAGCCATGAAGCTCGTCCAGTTCGGCATCGGTCAGGTCTCCGTCGCCATCGGGATCGAGCCCCATGTCCTCGAGGATCAGAAGCGTGAAAAAATCGTCGTAGGTCCAGCTGACGGTCACGCCCGTTATTTCCGACTGCTCATTGATCTCGAAACGCAGGGCGGTTTCGACAAACACATGCGGATGCGATCCCGCGGGCGCAGCCATCAAAGCAAGAGCAAGGACGCCAAGACAGTGTTTCATACCGGTCTGGGTTAGAACCCCGCGGCGCGAGACGCAAGACGCCATGTTCTTGAGTGGCAGGGTTTTGCCTAGGGTCCAGTCCCTAGCGCGCCTTGCGTGTCTCGGGATGCAAACTCTTCCCCAGGATGTGATCCGACCCCTGCATCACCTGGCCCACGCCGCCCACGATCAGCGGATCGGGCGGTGTGGCGACCTCGAAATCCTTGCCGGGGTAATCCAGCGTCGACAGAAAATGCTTCATGCAGTTCAGGCGCGCGCGCTTCTTGTCGTCGGATTTGATGATGGTCCAGGGCGCATCGGCGGTGTCGGTATAAAAGAACATCGCTTCCTTCGCCTCGGTATAGTCGTCCCATTTATCAAGGCTCGCCTTGTCGATGGGCGACAGCTTCCACTGCTTGAGCGGATCGGTCTCGCGGCTGGCGAAACGGCGCTTTTGTTCGTCCTGCGTGACAGAGAACCAGTATTTGTAGAGCCGGATGCCCGACCGCGAGAGCATCCGTTCGAATTCGGGGGTCTGGCGCATGAATTCGAGATATTCGGTCGGCTTGCAAAACCCCATGACGCGCTCGACCCCGGCACGGTTGTACCACGATCGATCGTAGAGCACGATTTCGCCCTCGGTCGGCAGGTGTTCGATATAGCGCTGGTAGTACCATTGACCGCGCTCCAGATCGGTCGGCTTGTTCAAGGCCACCACCCGCGCGGTCCTGGGGTTGAGATGTTCTGTGAACCGCTTGATCGTGCCCCCCTTGCCGGCGGCGTCCCGCCCTTCGAAAAGCATAACGAACCTCTGGCCGGTATCCTGCGCCCAAAGCTGCACCTTCAGAAGCTCGGCCTGAAGTGCCGCTTTTTCCGCCTCATATTCCTCGCGGGAAAGTCTATCTTCATATGGGTATGTGCCGGTCTCGAACGCCAACCGCACCTGATCCGCAGTTGCGGCGTGACCCTTGTCAGAGGAGGCAGATGTCGAGGTGCCGTTCGGATTTGACGCGGTCTTTTCCGAGGTGGCGGTTTCTGCGGTGACTGACGACATGCGGTGCTCCCGGACGAAATGAAATCATGCCCAGTCTACCGCCCAAGGGAAAAGGTCTCTTTGACACGAATCAAAAACAGGTCGCCCTGCCCATTGATTTTCCCGGACAACTGCGGCAATCGGGTTCGGTCACGCAAGGAGGCCGTCATGACCCGTATCGACGCAAAATTCACCGAACTGCGCAGCGCGGGCAAAAAAGCCTTTGTCGCCTATGTCATGGCCGGTGATCCGGATTTCGACACGTCGCTCGAACTGGTCAGGGGGCTGCCGGATGCGGGCGTTGACGTGATCGAACTGGGTCTGCCGTTTACCGATCCGATGGCCGATGGCAACGCGATCCAGCTGGCCGGTCAGCGCGCGCTCGAGGGCGGGATGACGCTGGACCGCACGCTGGACCTGGCGCGGCAATTTCGTGCCGGTGACGACAGCACCCCCATCGTGATGATGGGGTATTACAACCCGATCTATTCGCGCGGTGTGGAGCGTTTCCTCGAACAGGCAAAGGAAGCCGGGATCGATGGGCTGATCATCGTCGACCTGCCGCCCGAGGAAGACGATGAACTGTGTATCCCGGCGCAAGCCGCCGGGCTGAACTTCATTCGGCTCGCCACGCCGACCACCGACAAGAAGCGTCTTCCCAAAGTCCTGGAAAACACGTCCGGGTTTGTCTACTATGTTTCGATCACCGGGATCACCGGCGCGGCTGAAGCGCAGGCCGCAGATGTCGGCCCGGAAGTCGCGCGGATCAAATCGCAGACCGACCTGCCGGTGATCGTTGGCTTCGGCATCAAGACGCCCCAAAGCTCCGAAGCGATTGCAGGCGTCGCGGACGGATGTGTTGTCGGCTCTGCCATTGTCAGCGAATTGGCCAGAGGCAAGTCGATCTCCGAAGTGCTGACCTTCGTGAAAACCCTGTCCGATGGGGCGCATCGTGCCTGACATCGATCATGCGGCGGCCTTGCTGGCGGCGTTCGACACGAACACGCAAGTTCCCCCTCTGAGCGATTCCGACCCCGCATTGACGCTGGACGATGGCTACCGCATTGCCGCCGACATCTGGACTCTGCGCACCCGACGTGGCGAGGGTGTCGTTGGCCGCAAGATCGGGTTCACCAACCGCAACCTCTGGCCGATCTACAATGTCGATGCCCCGGTCTGGGGCTGGATGTACCAGAACGGTGTGCATGACATTCCGACGGATGGACGCATTGCACTGCCCGATCTGCCGGCCCTCCGGATCGAGCCGGAAATTGTGTTCGGCTTCAAATCGTCGCCCCGGCCGGACATGGACCTGACCGAGCTTTCGGACTGCATCGACTGGGTCGCGCACGGGGTCGAGATCGTCACGTCACTCTATCCCGATTGGCGCTTCACGGCGCCCGACAGCGTGGCCGCGATGGCGATGCACGGCGCGCTCTGGGTTGGCGCACGGCAAGAGCCCACAGCGGACCGGCTGGAAGCCCTGACAACCTGCGGCATCACCTTGACCGGCCCGTCAGAGACGCTGGTGGGCCACGGTGTCGATGTGCTGGGCGGGCCGCTGATGGCGTTGCGCCACCTCGTCAGCCAAGTGGACCGGATGCCGGGCGCAGGACCGATCCAGCCCGGAGAGACCATCACGACCGGCACGCTCACCGATGCGCGGCCCATCGCGCCGGGCGAGACCTGGCGCACGGAATTCGACACGCCGCTTCTCGACGGCGTGACGATCACCTTCACCTGACCGGAGCCGCGCGCCATGCAAAATGACGCGTTGCGCGGTTTTGGGGGTATTGGTAAGAAAAGCTGACCACGCTTGCTGAAAGGCCACCCCATGCCCGTTATCACCGAAATCGAAGACCTGCGCCGCATCTACAAACGTCGCGTGCCAAAGATGTTCTTCGATTACACGGAAACAGGCAGCTGGAGCGAACAGACCTTCCGCGAGAACTCATCGGATTTCGACAAGATCTACCTGCGCCAGCGCGTTGCGATGGACATGTCGGGCCGCACCACCACGACCAAGATGGTCGGGCAGGACGTGGCCATGCCGGTGGCGCTGGCACCGGTCGGGCTGACGGGCATGCAGCACGCCGATGGCGAGATCAAGGCGGCGAAGGCGGCAGAAAAGTTCGGTGTGCCTTTTACCTTGTCGACCCTGTCCATCTGCTCGATCGAGGACGTGGCCGAGAACACCGAGCAGCCGTTCTGGTTTCAGGTCTACACGCTGACCGATGACGCGTTCATGCAGCGCCTGTTCGACCGGGCCAAGGCGGCGAAATGCTCGGCCCTCGTCATCACCGTGGATCTTCAGGTGATGGGCCAGCGGCACAAGGACATAAAGAACGGACTTTCGGCACCGCCGAAACTGACCCCGGCCTCGATTGCCAACATGATGACGAAGGTGCAATGGGGTCTGGGCATGCTCCAGACCAAGCGGCGGTTTTTCGGCAATGTCGTGGGCCATGCGACAGGGGTCACCGATCCCGGCTCGCTCGCGACATGGACCAAGGAGGCGTTCGATCCCTCGCTGGACTGGGACAAGATCGCCCGCTTCCGCAGGATGTGGGACGGTCCGGTCATCATCAAGGGGATCATGGACGAGCGCGACGCCCGCGAAGCGCTCAATGTCGGGGCGGATGCGATTGTCGTGTCGAACCATGGCGGGCGGCAGCTGGATGGTACGCTCAGTTCAATCCGCGCGCTGGAGCCGATCATGGACGCCGTCGGCGACAAGATCGAAGTGCATCTGGACAGCGGAATTCGGTCGGGTCAGGACGTGCTCAAGGCCATCGCCATGGGGGCCAAGGGCACCTATATCGGGCGGGCCTTCGTCTATGGACTGGGCGCGCGGGGTGAACAAGGTGTGAGCGACGCGCTGAACGTGATCCACAAGGAACTGGAGATTTCGATGGGCCTGTGCGGGCGCACCGATGTCAACGATCTGGATCGCGATATCCTGATGATTCCCAAAGGGTTTTCAGGGGAGTGGGAGGCCTAGGGCCTGCACCCTACGCCGTACGCAAGGCCGCCACCCGGACCAGGACCGGCAGGACAAACGCCACCACACCGAAGAGCAGACCGCCAATCACGAGGAACGACGTGGCCAGCCCGAACCCTTCGGACAGGAACCCCATCAGCGGCGGGCCAACGAAGAACCCGGCATAGCCCACCACGGAGACGCGCGATATTGCGAGGCTTCGGTAGCGATTGGGCACCATGCGTCCGATCCATGCAAGCGCCATCGGCGCCATCACGGAAAGGCCCAGGCCGAGGACAGAGAACCCAAGATACGCCACGGGCAATGTCGGGGCCAATGCCCCGATGCAGGCCCCCGTCCCGGCCGTGACCGCGGCCCACCGGATCACCACGCGTTCGGACAGGCGATTGGCCGCGACATGCCCCGCCAGACGTCCAACGGCCATGGTAATCCCCAAGAGCGCCGGGCCCAGCGCGCCTTGCGCCGCCCCTGCCCCAAGGTTGCGCTCCAGGTGCAAGGCCGACCAGCCCTCCGTGGCCTGTTCCGACATGAAGGCGATCAGAATAATCACCCCACCGGGCAGAAGAACCGACCAGGGTAGCGGCATCGCGCCGGTCTCGTCCGCGTCGGGCGGGCTGTCCCGGACGGGCGCTGCCGCAGCTTGCAGGACCAGCAGGGCGATCATCAGGGCCACGCCTGTCAGGATTGCGGCGGGCCCGAACCCGGCCTCGCGCGCAAGCCCTGTGATCAGGGCAGACGCGGCATAGGACAGAGAAAACACCGCGTGGTTCAGGTTCATCAGGCTGCGCCGCACCTGTGCCTCGAGCGCGCTGACCCGCGCGTTCATCGCCACGTCGAGCGTGCCGGAGGCCATCGTCACGCACAGGACTGCCAGCGTGAACGGAACCGCCCAGGTCGCATGTCCGGGCAGTAGCGTGGTCGCCGCGAGGATTGCCGTGAGCACCCCGAGCGTCCGCGCGCCCAGCAGGCGTTCGGCCAACGGCGCGAGCCACATTGCCATGACAGCCCCCACAGCACCGATCAGAAGGACGATGCCGAACTGCCCGTCCGACAACCCGACCTGCGGCTTGAGCACCGGCACCAGTGCGGCAAAACTGCCCCAATAGGCGCCGATTCCGGCAAAGGCGGCTGCGGGTCCACGGCTGAGATAAAGATCACGCAAAAGGGTCATGCGTGGGCAGTGCCACGCCCCGCAAAACGGGTCCAGCCCACAAAGCGCGAAATTCGCGTCGAATCTGCCGCCTTGTCTCTTGTCTCGGGGTGCAATCCGGTCTATCGCGCGGGCTTCACGCGGGGTGACAGCCTTGGAGGCACCCTGCCCTTACAATTTGGAGATATAACATGGCTGGTGAGATTCCTGATCTCGTAGCTCTGGAACGGACGGGGACAGGCAAGGGCGCCGCTCGTCAGGCGCGTCGCGACCACATGGTTCCGGGGATCGTTTTCGGCGGTGACGCAGATCCGCTGCCGATCAACCTTCCTTTCAACGAACTGATCAAGCGCCTGCGCGCCGGCCGGTTCAAGGCGACCTTGTTCAACCTCAAGGTCGACGGTCACGAGGATGTGCGCGTGATTTGCCGCGACGTGCAGCGCGATATCGTGAAAGACCTGCCAACGCATGTCGATTTCATGCGCCTGCGCCGGACCTCGAAGATCAACCTCTTCATCCCCGTCGAGTTCATCAACGAGGAAGAGGCCCCCGGCCTGAAAAAGGGTGGCGTGATGAACGCGGTCCGTCCCGAGGTGGAATTGGTCGTTACCGCCGGTGACATTCCCGAAAAGCTGGTGGTGGACCTTGCCGGTCTGGAAATCGGCGACACGGTCACCATTTCGGCAATCGACCTGCCGAAGGGCACCAAGCCCACCATCGACCGCGATTTCGTGATCGCCAATATCTCGGCCCCGTCCGGCCTGCGCGCCGCTGACGATGAAGCGGACGAGGCCGACGCGGACGAGGTTCCGGCAACCGAACAGTCCGACGACGCGTAAGCGCATCGGAGTGTCGCAAGACAGACGGCCTCGCCCCGATGGCGGGGCCGTTTTTGTTTGAGGGTACTCCCAACAGGTCTGCGGCTGCGCGTGCGCCCGGTTGACGGCATCTGTGACGGGATACCCGCCGAGGCCGGATCGCTATCGACAGGAGCCTTGACAGCGCGCCATCCTGCGATGGCTCTGTCATTGGGGCCGCGTTGTCACATCGCTGACACGCTGATCGGAGACACAGCTCTAATGCCGCCCTCGCCAGCCCAACTCTTTGTCGTGTTTCTGAAAATCGGGCTGCTGTCCTTTGGCGGGCCGGCCGCGCAGATCGCGTTGATGCACCGGATGCTGGTTGAGGAGCATGGCTGGCTGACGGAAAAGCAATTTCTGAACGCACTGAGCTTTTGCATGCTCTTGCCCGGACCCGAGGCGATGCAATTGGCAACGTATGCCGGATGGCGGCTTCACGGACGCATCGGCGGCCTTGTCGCCGGGGGATTGTTCGTGTTGCCGGGGGCCACGGTCATCTTCGCACTGGCGCTGCTCTACGTCACCTATGGCGACCTGCCGGTGGTGAGCACTCTTTTTCTTGGCGTTCAGGCGGTGGCCGTTGTCATCGTGATCGAAGCGCTGCTCAAGGTATCAAGCCGCGCCTTGCAGGGCGCGGCGCACTGGATGCTTGCAGCGTTGGCCTTTGTCGGAATTTTCTTTTTTGCCGTGCCGTTCCCGATGATTGTGGGGCTGGCCGGGCTTTATGGTGCGATCACCGCATCGCGCGCGGACGAAGAGGTGGCGCCGACGGTCGCGGTTTCCTGGCGAAACACCCTGACAACCCTGCTGTTGGGTCTGGCCATCTGGGGCCTGCCGGTGCTCGTCATGGACGCGCTGTTCGGCGCAACGATCCTGACGGAGCTTGGATTGTTTTTTTCCAAACTCGCCGTGGTCACCTTTGGCGGCGCATATGCGGTGCTCGCCTACATGGCGCAGGACGTGGTTCTGCAATACGGCTGGCTGTCTGCGACCGAGATGATGGATGCCCTTGGCCTTGCCGAAACCACGCCGGGGCCATTGATCCTCGTGACGCAATTTGTCGGCACGCTGGCCGCGTTTCGCGATGGCGGGTACGGGCTGGCCGTGGCGGGCGGGCTGACAACGCTTTGGGTCACATTCGTGCCCTGCTTCTTGTGGATTTTCATCGGCGCGCCGTATCTGGACTGGATTTCCGCGCAACCGCGGCTGAACGGCGCCCTTCGGGCAATCACCGCAGCAGTGGTGGGCGTGATCCTGAACCTGTCGCTGTGGTTCGCGCTGCATGTTCTGTTCGAAACGGTGGACAAGCGACAGCAGGGCCCACTGCGGCTCTGGGTGCCGGACACGACCACGCTGAACTGGTCTGCGCTGGGGCTGATCGCGCTTTCCGCCCTGCTTGTGCTGCGGTTGCGGCTGGCGATTGGCTGGTCCCTCGGCCTGTCGGCGTCGGCGGCGCTTGTGCTTGCGCATGTCTGACGAAGAGGGCCTTTTGCCCTTGCCGCCGGATTCGCCTAAAGAGGGGCAAACACGGCGTAACGAAAGGGACGACCCACGATGAAACTTTTTGTCGGCTTGGGCAATCCGGGCGCGAAATACGCGAAGAACCGCCACAATATCGGCTTCATGGCCGTGGACCGGATCGCGGCAGATCACGGGTTTG
Source organism: Marivita sp. (assembly GCA_041685125.1). Lineage (GTDB taxonomy): Bacteria > Pseudomonadota > Alphaproteobacteria > Rhodobacterales > Rhodobacteraceae > Marivita. The sequence continues at coordinate 12,153 of JAWLGI010000060.1, forward strand.
CGCCCTGGAAATCGAAGTTTCAGGGTGAGGCAACGGAAGGCCGGCTGGGCAATGACAAGGTGCTGCTGCTCAAGCCCGGCACCTTCATGAACCGCTCGGGCCAATCGGTGCAGGCGGCGATGCAGTTCTACAAGCTCGAGCCCGGCGATGTGACGGTGTTCCACGACGAGCTGGACCTTGCCCCCGGCAAATGCCGCGTGAAACAGGGCGGCGGACATGCCGGGCATAACGGGTTGCGGTCGATCCATGGTCATATCGGAGAGGCCTATGCCCGCGTGCGGCTGGGCATCGGGCACCCGGGGCACAAGGACAAGGTTGCCAGCTACGTGCTGCATGATTTTGCCAGGGCAGACGACGCATGGCTTGACGATCTGCTGCGCGGGATCGCCGATGGTGCGCCGCATCTGGCGGATGGCGATACGGGCAAGTTCATGAACGCGGTGGCCCTGCGCGTCGCCCCGGCCCGGTCGTCGAAAACACCCGCGAAGGCGGCGGACAAGGCGGAGGTCCCGAAGCCCGAGGCGAAACCCGAAGCCACGGCAGAGCCGGACCCCGACACCCGCAACCCGCTGCAAAAGCTGGTGGACAGGTTTCGATGAACCGGTCCAAAGCGCTGGTGCATCGGATCGGTTTCCGCGCGGACCGACGCGGCAGGCGCGCACTCGACGCCTGACGAACCGCTGGCATGGGTGCAGATGGAGGCGGATGGCCAAGCGCGCGGGGCAGCGGGGACCGCGCGCTTGTGGCCCGGCGATCATCACATCCCCTGGGGCTGGCAGATTTTCATGGTCGTTGGGTGGATTGGACGGCGCATTGCGCCTAGGTTTGCAGTGGCAACGCACAGCAAGGAGCCAGCGTATGGAACCGGAAGAGGCGATCAACGTATTGGACGGCCCGCTCAAGCAATGTTCGGCGGACCCGATCACCGGGTTCTTTCGCGATGGCCATTGCAACACCTGCGCTGCCGATCAGGGCAGCCATACGGTCTGCGCGGTGATGACGGCAGAGTTCCTTGCCTATTCCAAATATGTCGGCAACGACCTGAGCACGCCGGTGCCACAGTTTCGCTTTCAGGGCCTGAAACCCGGCGACAGTTGGTGCCTGTGCGCCTCGCGCTTTTTGCAGGCGCATGACGAGGGCTGCGCGCCGAACGTGTACCTAGAGGCAACTCACAAGCGCGCCCTGGATGTTGTGCCGCTACGGGTTCTCGAACAATACGCCATCAATGCAACCGAAAGCTGACGCGGCGCGTCAGGACGCCTTTTCGATCTGCGGGACGATTGGTGTGGACGGTCCAGCCAGTGACTCGGACATCAATTCGTCAATGAAGAGGCTCAGCAGTTGCGGCCGGCCCGACACCCCGGCCTTACGGTAGATCGCATTGGTCTGCGCCTTCACCGTACCTTCGGAGGTGTTGCGCAGCCCGGCGATGTCGGCAGTGCTCAGCCCCTTGATGCAGAACAGCGCCACGTCCTTTTCCGCCGGGGTCAGCTCCCATTCGGCAAAGCGTTCCTGCAACACGTCCATGAAGGCGCCGGAGGCCAAACGCAGGCTTTCCTCGGCCTTGCGCTGCCGCCGGATCGACCGGAGCATGAGCGTCGCGCTGACCACCATACCGAGGATCAGCCCGATCACCGCGCCGATTTGCGCCAGTTCATAATAGACCCAGGCGATGGGGGAGGACGCGAGGCCGAGCATACTGCCGAGGATGTCCCACAACAGGAACAGGCCGCTGGCAAGCTGCAGCGCCAGAAGGGGTAAGAGGGCGAGCCAGACCCTCACTGGCCGCCCTGAGCCTCGATGCGGGCACGATCAGTCGTCATCATCGTCATCGTCATCGTCATTATCGCCACCACCACGGTCGTCGTCTCGATCATCGCGGTCATCGTCCCGGTCGTCGCGGTCATCGTCCCGGTCGTCGCGGTCATCGT
>JAWLGI010000061.1:0-1866 GCA_041685125.1 Marivita sp.
CGATTGTGCAATTCGTGATCATGCTGGTGAACAACAAGCAGCCCAATGACCGGTTGGCCGACTTCGGCACGGACCTTGGCGTATGGATCGCCAAGGCCGCGCGCTATCAGACGGCGGCCAGCAACGTGAAGCCGTGGCCATGGACCGACCTGGACTGATCCCCGCGCGCCTTTCGACAACCCGCATCCGAGGCGCGCAAAACCGGTATCCACTGGTGCGCGACCTGCTCCAGGATCTGGACCCTAGCGCAGGATCGCATCCGCCATCAGCCTCACCACCGTGGCCTGATCCAGATACCCGGATACCCGCAGGTTGCGCGCATCCTGGTACCGGCGCAGCGCGCGGCGCGTATCCTCGTCGAAGGTACCATCCACCGGTCCGGGTTCGAGCCCCAAATCCGCCAACCGCGCCTCGGCCAACTGCCGCGCGGCGGCGTTCAGGCCCAAGGCGGCCTCGTCCGCCTGCGCACGTTCCTGAACCGCGATCTGTTCGGAGTTCTGGTTGAAATAATCGATCCGGGCGCGCGCCTCTTCGACAAACGCGCCATCGGGTCGTTCGGCAAGGTAGGCGCGATAGGCAGCCTCGGTGTCGGCTTCGCGCGCGGCTTGCCAGCGGCGGGCATCCTGTTCCTCGGCCTGCGCGCGGCGTTGCTGTTCGATCGCATCCAGTTGGGCCTGTGCCTGGTCTGCGTAAATCCCGTCGGGAAAACGGTTGAGATAGGCCCGAAAGCCCGCCTCGTCGCCCTGTGCGCCGGTTTCAGCCCAGAAGTTTCGATCCTGCCGTTCAAGCTCGGCCCGCCGCTCGCGGGCCTCTTCTTCAAGCTCTGCCGCGCGGCGTTCGGCCTGCGCATCGAGCCGGGCAATCTGATCCGAGGTCAGATAGCCTGACGCGGCCAGCCCGTTCTCGCTCTGCCACGCGGTCACGGCGCCGCGTGTGCCCGGCCCGAAGATCCCGTCGATTCCGCGGGTGTTGTAATCCAGAAGTGACAGGTCGCGCTGGATCTCGCGTCTTTCATCCACAGACAGGTCCAGTGCCGCTTCAGCCTGCTTTTCGCGATAGAATGGCTCCGACCGGATCGTCTCCAGCCGGCTCTGCGCCTCTTCGGCGTTCGGACCCTCGGGGAAGGCGGCAAGATATGTCTCATACCCGCTTTCGCTATCGGCAGCGACCGCTTGTCCCCAGGCAGCCCGTTCGCGCGCGGCGGCCTCTTCGGTTTGCGTGTCGTCTTCCGGCGCCGCGTCATCTGTCACTTGCGGCAGGGTCACATCTTCTCCGGCGAACAGGGGCAATTCCCGCGGTACGAACCCTTCCAGCCGCAGGCCCGCCGAACGGGCCCATGGCAGAATATCCGCGCCGGTCGCGCCAGACAGGCGGGATACGAACCGCGCCGCGTCTCTGGCAGGACCATTGGCAACCGTAACGCCCTGCGGAATGTCATTCAGCGGCAGTGACGCGGAGAGACCGTCCGGCACGTCAGCATCGTCCAGCCCGGCTTGGCCCAGCACGATCAGGGCACGACCCGGAAACTCCGCGGCGACGGCATAAGCCGCATCCACCGCGAAGCCCTCTGTCACCACCTGCGCCAGCGTCAGATCACCATCCATCTCCGCGGGCAGCAGATAGGTCCCGGCCACGGTCGATACAAAGCGCCCGCTCAGGAAAAGACCCACGTCTTCCGTGCTTGCATCCAGACCAGAGGCAAACTCCCGAAACACTGTGCGCATCTCTTCCGCGTTGGCGTTGTTGGCAAGGCTCACCTGCACGCTGCGAGATTCGAACGCGGCTTGCGCATTCTCCGCGTCGCCCTCGCCTGTCAGGCGTTGAAGAACACCTGGTTCGCTGTTGCCAACGATAAGGAAATTGCTT
>JAWLGI010000061.1:1966-13827 GCA_041685125.1 Marivita sp.
GACGGGAACAAAGCCCCACCCGAAACCGCCGCCTTGACGATGCCAAGCGTGACACCCATCTCGTCGGCCTTTTCGAGGATCACCTTGAGGTAATCCGGCGTGCCCGCATAGGCCGTGACACCCACATCATGCGCCGCCTGCACCTGAAGCTCGGTCTGGCCGGTGCCCGCAGGCAGCACGACCGCGCCCACGGTGCGCGCGCCGTTTTCAAAGATCATGCCCGCAGGCGTCAGGTGATATCCAAAGCAGTTCTGCACGATGTCGGTGGTGCCAAACCCCGCCGCATGCAGGAACCGCCCCATCCGCCACCAGTCGCGCGTCACGCCACCGGGTTCATAGATCGGCCCCGGAGACTGGAAGATATGCGCGAGGTTCGACACCGGCACACCGCCGAAAGGCGGCTTGTCCTTTTGCCGCTGGCTCAGGTCGGATTTGCGCAGCACCGGCAACTTGGCAAGTTCGGACAGGTCGCCCAGCGGGTCGAACCCGTGTGACGGCAAGAGCGCGTTCAACGCGGCAAGCTGTTGCGCCGCACGTTGCTCCGGGTTGCGGGTTTCGAGGTCATCGAAATGGGTGCTCATGGCAGAAAAAGCCTTGTTTGTTCGGTTCATTTCACAGCGGTGACGTCAGGCAAGCCAGCGTTTCCTGCGGCGATAGCTGCGCACGTCGCGGAACGATTTACGCCCCTCATCCGACACGCCAAGGTAAAACTCCTTGACGTCGGCGTTCTCGCGCAGCTCTGCCGCTGGACCGTCCATCACGACACGACCGTTTTCGAGGATGTAGCCCTGATGGGCATAGCGCAGCGCGACATTGGTGTTCTGCTCGGCCAGCAAGAATGATACGCCTTCGTTCTCGTTCACGGATTTCACGATCTCGAAAATCTGTTCCACGAGCTGCGGGGCAAGACCCATGGACGGCTCGTCCAACAGGATTGTTTCCGGCCGCGACATGAGAGCCCGGCCAATCGCCGTCATCTGCTGTTCGCCGCCCGAGGTATAGCCTGCCTGGCTTCTGCGCCGGTCCTTCAACCGCGGAAAATAGTCGTAGACCAATTGCAAATCCGCCTCGACCGCGCCTTTGCCGTCCTTGCGGGTATAGGCACCGGTGAGCAGGTTTTCCTCCACAGTGAGGTGGCCGAAACAATGCCGCCCTTCCATCACCTGGATCACGCCGCGCTTGACCAGCGCCGCCGGGTCCAGATCCTGCACCCGTTCGCCCTGATACAGGATCGACCCCTTCGTTACCTCGCCGCGCTCGGAATGCAGCAGATTTGAAATCGCCTTCAGCGTCGTCGTCTTTCCGGCACCGTTGCCGCCGAGAAGCGCCGTGATCCCACCCTTTTTGACTGACAGGCTGACCCCTTTCAGCACAAGGATCACGTGATTGTAGATCACCTCGATGTTGTTGACCTCAAGCAGCGTCTGGTCTGTGCGTCCGGCGTCCAGCATGGCTCTTCTTCTTGTTTCAAATTCGCGGAAAAGATCCCGGCGACGATGCGCGCCGCCGGGGGCGGTGTGGGCTCAGTTGGTGGCCGAACAGTCTTCGTTCATGTCCCAGGGCGCGTTCGACTCTGCATAGTCCGCCGCTGCGCTTTCGATGAGGTCGGCATAGCCATCGACATTGGCCGTCAGAAGGTCGGACGCCTTGACGAACTTGGCCCCGTCCCATTCCAACATCCAGGCACCGGAATGCCCAGTGTGGTTGGCACAGGAGGTCGAGAAGGGCGGCACCATGCCGTCCATGCCCAGCTCGGCAATCCGCTCCTCGGTCAGGTTGATGTTCTCCAGACCCCAGCGCAGCTGTGTCGGGCTGATCTCGACGGCGTCGAAATTCTCCTGCGCATTGCGGATCGCTTCGGCAAGGATCGCCGACATGACAAGGCCGCGGCCATAGAACACGCCTTGCATCTCTTCTTCATTGGTCTGGCTCAGACCCGCGTCGATCACATGCTCCTGGATGTCCTCCATCAGCGGTGCATCCATGTTCGGAAACGACCACGAAATCGACTTGTAGCCCTTGCCCTCTTCACCAACCAGCTTGAGGTCGGCATCATGCCCGGCCCACCAGACGCCGATGAAATTTTCCATCGGGAACTTTGTTTTGACCGCTTCGGTGATGGCACCAGCGTTCATTGCGCCCCAGCCCCACATCACGACATAGTCGGGACGCTCGCGCCGGATTTGCAGCCACTGCGCCGACTGGTTCTGCATTTCCTTGAGGCCAACCGGGATCGGCACCAATTCGAACCCCTTGCCCTCGGCATGCATTTCCATGATCGGCAGGGGCTCTTTGCCGAACGGGTGATCGAGGTGCAGGAAGGCGATCTTCTTGCCGTCCAGCGACCCTTCGCTTTCAAGGTGTTGCACGATCATGTCCGCCGCGTCCCAATAGCCGGCAGGCATGTTGAAGGCCCACTCGAACACCGTGCCATCCGCCATCGGCGAAAAGCCGTAGCCGGGAGCCAGGATCGGGATTTCATCGACATTGGTCTTGGGCAGCACCTGAAGCGTGATCCCGGTGGACCAGGGCTGGGTGACGATGGCCCGATCCTTGGTCTTTTCATAACATTCCACACCTTTTTCGGTGGAATAGCCGGTTTCACATTCCTCGAAATCGACCATGGCCCCGCCAATACCGCCGTCGCGTTCATTCAGCATGGTCATGTAATCCGCCTGGCCGTTCATCAGCGGAATGCCCGTCGCCGCGAACGGCCCGGTCCGGTAGGCAAGGTTCGGTGTATAGAGCTCTTGCGCGATGGCCGCAGTGCCCAGCATGGTGCCCAGCGCCGCAGCCGTGGCCAGTTTGGTAAAGTGTTTCATGGTTGTCCTCCCTTTGGATCCATCTTGTTGACGTTTGCGTCTTGGTCTTGGGCCAACCGCCTTAGTGCGGGAACGGCCAAATGATCAGCTTTTCGCGGATCAACCGCCAAAGCTGGTTCAAACCATGTGGTTCGATGATCAGGAAAAAGATTATCAACGCCCCGACAATCATCACATTGATATGCTCGACAAGGGCCGAGTCGATGCGAAATCCCTGCAGCTGTGCATACCCGTAGATCAGCGTCACGGCCCCAAAGCCCAGCGCCGCGCCCATGCCCCAAAGGTTGCGCGCGACCCAGAACAGGAATGTTGCCGCAGCGACAAGCGCCACCAGCAGGATCGCCGAGCCGCTGGACATCTCGAAAACTTCTGTGCCCGCCACGACATTGAGCAATACCGGCAGGCCGACGATCAGGATCGCGCCAAGGTAGTTGCCCATGATCGACCCAAGCCCGCCGATGATCGCGATGAACAGCACCTGGAACGACAGCGGGATGTCGAACACGTTGGGTTCCGCCGCGCCTTTCCACATGAAGACGTAAAGCGCGCCTGCGACGCCCACGACATAGGACGATACGGCAAAGGCGGTCAGCTTGGATTTCATCAGGTTGATGCCGATGAGTTCCGCCGCGATGTCCATGTCGCGCGTCGCCTTCCATGTCCGCCCCAGATTGCCCCGCGTGAGGTTGATGCACAGCAGCGTCAGCAACGTGACGACGAAGAGCACGATGTAATATTCGGTGACCGACTCCGCCTGCGAGCCCGAGACGTACAGGCCGAACATCTCAAGGTTTGGCACCTGGATCGCGCCCGAGGCATTATAGTTGTAGAGCCACGCCCATTTCTCAAAAAGCCACACGAGGAAGAACTGCGCAGCCAGCGTGGCGATGGCAAGATAGAACCCCTTGATCCGCAGGCTGGGAATACCAAACGCCACACCGATCCCGGCGCTGAACACACCCGACAGCAGTATGGCGATGATCGGGTTCATCCACGGAAAGAGCGTGACCATCTTGTAACACGCATAGGCCCCCACCCCCATGAAAGCCCCGGTGCCAAGCGACAGCTGCCCGGCAAACCCTGTCAGGATGTTCAGCCCCATTGCTGCCAGCGCATAGATCAGGATCGGGATCAGAAGCGTCTGGAAGGTGAATTCCGATGCGGTCAGGGGAAAGATCACCCATCCGAAGATCAGGATGATGGTCAGCAGAACTGCGTCCTGCTTGACAGGGAACAGCGCCTGATCCGCAACATAGCTTGTCTTGAATTGTCCAGCCGTGCGATACAGCATCAGGACGCCTCCTCTTCCTTGATCACCACTCTGTTGCGCGGCTTGGCATAGCCGGTGGCCTCTGAATGACGGATCAGCCAGAAATAGGCCCAAAGGCCCAAAGCTCCGCCAGCAGCGGCCAAGAGGATCGCCACAACCGTCTGGCTCCCGGCCTCGGACCCGCTCGACAGCGCGAGATAGCCGAAGGCCCAGAAGCCGGACCAGGCAATGACGTTCAGAAGTGCGATCAGTTTTGCCATGTCTTGTCTCTCTTTGGGTGCGTGATCCTCACGCACCGATGCTTGGACCAGGTCGAACAGCGCGCCCCGCGCCGCCCTAGACCCTTTCGATGATCCTTTCCCCGAACAGCCCCTGCGGACGGAACAGCAGGACGATGAGCGCCAGCACGAAGGCGAACCAGGTCTCTGTATTCCCACCCAGAAGCGGCTGGCCCCAATAGATCTCGAACAGCTTTTCCAGGATGCCGATCATCAGCCCGCCGACGATGGCCCCGGTGATCGATTCCAGCCCGCCCAGCATCAGCACCGGCAGCGCCTTGTAGGCGATCACCTCGAGCGCAAAGCTCACACCCGCGCGCGCGCCCCAGGCGATGCCCGTGACCAGCGCGATGATGCCGGCGATGAACCAGACCAGCACCCAGATCGTCTGCAGGCTGATGCCCACCGACAGCGCCGCCTGGTGATCGTCGCCCAGCGCGCGGATCGCACGACCCATCTGCGTGTAGTTGAGGAAGGCCAGAAGTGCCAAGACCAGCAGTGTCGCCACGATCACCACCGTGATGTCGAGATGCTGGAGGATCAGCAAACCACCGAACGGCTCAAGCACCGTGTCGCCTGTGGGGATGCCCAGCTCCTCGGAGATCATGACCTTGTTTTCGCCGCCGAAAATCGTTTCCCCCAAACCGATCAAGAACAGCGTGATCCCGATGGTCGCCATGAAGAGGATGATATCAGGCTGCCCCACCAGCGGCCGCAACACCACACGTTCGATCGTCACCGCCAACACGAACATCACGCCCAGCGTCAGCGCCACGCTGATCCAGGCCGGGATGCCCATCGCATGCAGGCCCACCAGCGTCAGCGCGGCGAACACCACCATGATACCCTGCGCGAAGTTGAAGATACGGCTGGAGCGGTAGATCAGCACGAACCCCAACGCGATCAGGGCATAGAGGATGCCTGACACCAGACCTTCCCAAACCACCTGCATCAGGAAATCCGGCGCGGCAAACATGTCGACGAATGGCGCGATGAAGATGTCGTTCAGCATTTTACGGCTCTCTGTTTTTTCTTGATCGCGACGGAATTCATGGCGATATTCCTCCCATTACCCAAGGTCATCTGATCCCGCCCATGATTTTTTCAGAAAACGATTTCCCGAAAGGAAAGTGCCATGACAGGACCTCTCTATCGACAGGGTTCCCGTGATCCCGCAGTGCGGGATATTCAAGCAAGGCTGAACAAGATTTTGAACCCGGCACCGCGACTCGCGGTTGACGGAATATTTGGCGCCAAAACCGCGGCGGCCGTCCAAAAGTTTCAACAGGCCAATCCGCCGCTTTCCGTTGACGGGATTGTCGGCCCGAAGACCAAGGCCAGGCTTTTCCCGGCCGGTGGCCCGAAAAACATTTCGTATCCCATCAAACTCATTCCGCAACCCACCAAGACACAATGCTGGGCGGCCTCGACTGCGATGATGACCAAAAGCACGGTCGCCGCCGTGGTCAAGAAGACGCCGAAAAGCATGATAAGTTCCAGCGGCGGCCTGCTCAATTATTCCAGCACGCATCAGGGTGTGGTCGAGGGCACGAAATACGGGGCCATTCACGGTTTGGCGTGTCATGCGCCGATGTCGTGGAGCCCCGAATTGATCCGGGACACCTTGGCGCGCAGCCCTCTGATGTTCGATATGCTTTGGAGAGCCGATCAATATGTGGAGGGCAAGGGATCGCCTGGCCATATGGTTGTGATCTCGGGGTGTTCGGGCGAAGGTGCCAACCTGTCGTTGACCGTGCTTGACCCCTGGCCGCCGAATGTCGGCAAAACCCAAAAGGTCAACTACAGCGCCTGGATGCAAGCGGTCACAACCCGCACCTACCGCGTGTTCGAATGGCGCGGCTTCTGACACCGGAACGGGATGGCGCGACGCATCAGTCATGCGGCACCCCCAGGTAGGCGGCGATGACGTCTTCGTTGCCCCGCACCTCGTCGGGTGTGCCGTCGCCGATCTTCTTGCCGTAATCCATGACGACAACCCGGTCGGACAGATCCATCACCACGCCCATGTCGTGTTCGATCAGGCAGATCGTCGTTCCGAATTCGTCGTTCACATCGAGGATGAAGCGGCTCATGTCCTCTTTTTCCTCGACATTCATCCCGGCCATCGGCTCGTCCAGCAGCAAAAGCGACGGTTCCGCCGCCAAGGCCCTCGCCAGCTCGACCCGTTTTTTCAGCCCGTAGGGCAGACGGCCCACCGGGGTCTTGCGGATGTTCTGGATCTCTAGGAAATCGATCACCCGCTCGACCTTTTCGCGGTTCTCCATTTCCTCGTTGCGCGCCTTGCCCCACCACAGCGCCTGCGCCGCGATCCCGGATGTCATATGCGTCAGCCGCCCGGTCATGACGTTGTCGAGAACGGTCATGCCTTCGAAGAGGGCAATGTTCTGGAACGTCCGCGCCACGCCCTGCCGCGCGACCTCGAAGGGTTTCATGGGAGGGCGCTTTTCGCCCATGTACCAAACCTCGCCTTCGGAGGGCGTGTAGAAGCCGGAGATGACATTGAGCATCGACGACTTGCCCGCGCCGTTCGGGCCGATGATCGCGCGCACCTCGCCTTCGCGGATATCGAACGAGATGTCCTGAATGGCGACCACACCGCCAAACCGTAGCGTGATGTTGCGCATCTCCATCAGCGTGCCGCCGATCTGTCGCCCGTCTGCTGTGACGTATCCTTCGGTGTCTTTCACGCCGTCTCTCCCTCCCGAGCCCCAAGAATTTTCGTCCGAAAATTCTTTGCCGGCACAATCTTCATCCGAAGATTATGTCTCCATCCCATCATTCGGCCGCCAGTTTCTGGGGCGTCGCCGGCACCACCTTGGCATCGCGAATTTCCAGCGTTGCCGTGATCTTGCCCTTGCGCCCGTCCTCGTAGGTCACTTCGGTCTCGGTGTAGATCGACGGAGAGCCGTCATAGAGCGCGGTCACCAAGTCTTCGAACTTCTCGCCGATGATCTTGCGGCGCACCTTGCGGGTGCGGGTCAATTCGCCATCATCCGCGTCCAGCTCCTTGTGCAACACGAGGAAGCGGTGCACCTGGCATCCCGACAGCATCTCGTCCTGCGCGATGCTCGCGTTGACCTCTTCAATATGCGCCTGAATCGTGTCGAGCACCTGCTTGTGCCCAGCCAGTTCCTGGTAGGAGGCATAGGCAATATTGTTGCGCTCGGCCCAGTTGCCCACCGCCGCGAGGTCGATATTGATGAAGGCACAGCAGCGGTCGCGGCCCGCGCCGAACACCACCGCCTCCAGGATGTTGGGATAGAACTTGAGCTTGTTCTCGACATATTTCGGCGCGAACATCGCGCCATCGGCCATTGCCGCCACATCCTTGGCGCGATCGATGATCCGCAGATGGCCAGAGCTTTCCTCGATGAAACCGGCATCGCCCGTGGCGACCCAGCCTTCGGCATCCTTGGTGTCGGCGGTCGAGTCTGCGTTCTTGTAATATTCGACGAACACTCCCGGCGAGCGGTAATACACCTCTCCATTTTCGGCGATGCGGATCTCCACGCCCGGGGACGGCACGCCGACGGTGTCCGACCGCACCTCGCCATCGGGCTGCTGGGTGATGAAGACCGACGCCTCGGTCTGGCCGTAAAGCTGTTTCAGGTTGATCCCGAGAGAGCGATAAAAGTCAAAGATCTCCGGACCAATCGCCTCGCCCGCCGTGTAGCCGACGCGCACATTGGAAAAGCCCAGCGCGTTCTTCAGCGGGCCGTAGACCATGAACTCGCCCAACTTGTATTTCAGCCGGTCGAACGTGCTGACCGAATGACCGTCCAGGATGGCCGGCCCGACCTTGCGGGCATGCGCCATGAAATAGTCAAAGGTCTTTTTCTTGAACGCGCCTGAATCCTCCATTCGGATCATGATCTGCGTCAGCTGCGTTTCGAACACGCGCGGCGGCGCAAAGTAATAGGACGGCGCGATCTCGCGCAGGTCGGTCATCATCGTGTCCGGGCTTTCGGGGCAATTCACGCAAAAGCCCGACCAATAGGCCTGCCCGATGGAGAAGATGAAATCGCCCACCCAGGCCATCGGCAGATAGGCCAGAACCTCGTCATCGACCTTGAGGTGATCGAACTCGGACGAGGATTTGGCGGTCTCGATGATGTTGCGGTTGGACAGGACCACGCCCTTGGGCTTGCCCGTCGTTCCGGACGTGTAAAGCATCACACAGGTGCTGTCGTAATCCAGCTTGGCACGCCGGGTCTCAAGCTCCTTGATAAACTCCTCGCGCGCTGCGCGGCCCTGGTCCTGAACATGGGAAAACTGATGCAGCCGCCTGTGATCGTATTTCCGCAAGCCCCGTGGGTCGAGATAGATCATATGCTCGAACTGGTGCAGATCGTCCTGGATCTCGATCACCTTGTCGACCTGTTCCTGATCGCTCACGACAGCAAACCGCGCGCCGCAATGGGCCAGCACGTATTCCATCTCTTCGGCGCCCGCGTCCTGGTAGAGCGGCACCGGGATCGCGCCCACGGATTGCGCGGCGACCATCGACCAGTAGAGATAGGGCCGGTTGCGGCCAATGACGGCGATGAATTCGCCCTCTTCGATGCCAAGGTTCAACAGACCCAGCGCCAGCGCCTCGATCTCCCTGGCGGTTTCGGCCCAGGTCCAGCTTTGCCAGATGCCATATTCCTTCTCGCGATAGGCAGGAGAGCTGCCGTATTGCGCGGCGTTGCGCGCCAATAACGCGGGAACCGAACGCAGACCCTCTGCGCCCTCGGTCAGGTATGCCAATGCTTTTCCTCCCATTGCCCGGGCCTGGCCCGAACGGGCCGCTTTTGCGCGACTCTGTTCCAAGATTGGGCAGATGGGAGGGTGGCGGTCAACTTTTTCCTGAAGTTTGCGAAAACCTTACGAATTGTAACAGGAGGCAGCTCAGCCTTTGCGCCGCGCCCATCCAGTGCTAGCCAGAACCAGGCAGTCTGCTTTCAGGACGATGCTGCATGCAAACCGACGCACTCATCCAGGCCGGGTTGAACCTGATCGGTCAGGCGTTGTCGATCTATGACAGCGATCTCAAACTGGCCGCCTGCAATGCCCGCTTTGCCGAGATGTTCGACCTGCCCCGGGCCCTGACCCGTCCCGGCGCGGATTTCGAAGCCACCATCCGCCACCTCGTCGACCGCGGCGAATATGGTAATATCGACGATCCCGAAAGCTTCATCGCGACACGCGTGGAGCAGGCCAGCGCATTCCAGCCGCATTACATGGAGCGCACCCGCGCCAATGGCCGCATGATCAGCGTCGAAGGCGCGCCGCTGCCGCAAGGCGGCTGGGTCACCGTCTATACCGACATCACCGAGGTCAAATCGCAAGAACAGCTTTTGCGCACCCGGTCGGAACTGCTGTCGGAAGAGGTGCTGGCCCGGTCCGAGGAACTGGCCGCCACCAACCGCAAGCTTGCCGCCACCGTGTCCGCGCTCGAAGAGGCGCAGCGCGAGTTGACCGAGATGGAGGCACGCACCCGCCTGACCACCGAAATGATGCCCGCCCATATCGCCCATGTGGACAGCGCGGGGTTTTACACCTTTTCGAACCGCCGCCTGTCCAATGTCATGCCAGGGCGTCCGTCGCATATTGTCGGACTGCATATTTCCAAGGCGTTGGGCGACGACGCCTATGCCCGCGTGTTACCACATCTTCGGATGGCGCTGTCGGGCACGCAATCGACATTCGAATTCACCGACAAGACCAGTTCGCGCCGCATCCGCGTCGCCTTTACACCGGACGAGACGGAAAACGGCGTCTACATCCTGTCCATGGACGTCACCGAAGAGGCGCAGGCCCGCGCCGCGTTGCAACAGACCCGCCGCCGCGAAATGGCGGCACAGCTCACGTCTGGCCTGGCGCACGATTTTTCGAACCTGCTGACCATCATCCTGGGCATGCAATCGAAACTGGCCCGAATGGACCTGCCGGGCGAGGCCGATCCGCTCATCACGGCAACGTTGCAAGCCGCGCGGCGTGGCGGTGACCTGCTCAACCGCATTGCCGACATCACGGCCCATCGCGCATGGCGGCCCGCACCGCTGGACGTGGCACAATTCCTGGCCGATCTGAACACGCTGGCCGCACCCTCGCTGCCCGACAGCATCACCCTGATACTGGACCCCGCGATCACCGGGCGTGTGATGCTCGACGCAGGTCAGCTACAGGACAGCCTTCTCAACCTGATCCTGAATGCCCGCGATGCCTGTGGCGGGGACGGCACCATCCGGCTCACCGCGACCGAAGTGCGGGACACCTGGATCGACTTCACTGTCGAGGACACGGGCCCCGGCTTTTCGGGGGACGCGTTGAAACACGCGCTCGACCCGTTCTTCACAACCAAGGGCGACGGCGGGTCGGGGCTTGGCTTGCCGATGGTCTATGACACGGCCAAACTGGCAGGCGGGCAAATCCATGTCGGCAACACCGACACGGGCGCCCGCGTCTCCCTGCGCCTGCCGCTCCGCCACGCCGCGCGGCACCACGAAAACGAACTGGTCCTCCTGGTCGAAGACAGCGCGGACCTACGCAGGACGGTCCGCGAAATGCTCACCGATTTCGGACATAGCGTGATCGAGGCCACCTCGGTTGACGAAGCGCTGTCTCTGGCGCGCGGCGTGCCCGACATTGCTTTCGTGCTGTCCGATATCTCCCTCGAAGGAGCAGCGCTCGGCACCGAGCTGGTCGCAGCCCTGCCCGAAAAACCGGTATACCTGATGACCTCCCTGCCCGTCGCAGACCCGCGCCACCAATCCGCGGCGGCGCAAACCGCCGTCCTGGGCAAACCCTTTTCAAAGCCGGACCTCGCAAGGTTTCTGGGTCGCGAGGCACCGGCATGACGCAACCGCTCATCACCATTCTCGACGATGAACCCGAGATCCGCAGCATGCTGTCCGAAGCGCTGCGCGATGCGGGGTTCGACACGCTTGCCTTCGCCCGCGCCGCCGAATTCGAGGCGTCATTGCGCCGGACAACGCCGGATGTCTGCCTTGTCGATCTGGGCTTGCCCGACCGCGACGGGCTCAGCCTCGTGCACCGGCTTGCACTCGAACAGGGGGCCGCCGTCATCATCATTTCGGGCCGCGCGCAGGTGCAGGACAAGATCACCGGACTTGAGCTGGGGGCGGATGACTACATCATCAAACCGTTCGATCCGGCCGAGGTCGTCGCCCGCGTCCGCGCCCGTCTGCGCACCCGCTCTGCCGCCGCGCCAACCGGACAAACCGCGCATTTCAACGGGTGGACCGCGCATTTCGACCGCTATTCGCTGCAGGACGCCACCGGCACGGAAACCCCGTTTTCCCATGCAGAGAGCGCGGTGCTGCGGCTTTTTCTCGAAAGCCCGAACCGTTTGATCACCCGCGATTACATGCAGGACATGCTGGGTGGCGCGGCCGGGGACAGTTTCGACCGTGCAATGGATGTGCGTATCTCGCGTCTGCGCACGAAACTGCGCGAAGACCCGAA
>JAWLGI010000018.1:0-28305 GCA_041685125.1 Marivita sp.
TCTGATCGGTGATCTGGATTCCGTCTCCAAGGAAACGGTCGCCGCCATGCCGCCCGGAACGGTGCATCGAATAGGCGAACAGAACACCACCGATTTCGACAAGGCGGTGCGGTCAATATCGGCGCCGCTGATCGTCGGGATCGGATTTCTGGGTGGACGGGTGGATCACCTGCTGGCTGCAATGACGGTGATGGTGCGCTATCCGGACCGGGCCATTGTCCTGGTGGGGGAAACCGACGCGGTGGCGCATGTGCCGCCGCGGCTCGACCTACCGCTTGAAGCCGGCACGCGGGTGTCCCTTTTCCCGATGCGCCCTCTGGCCGGGCAATCGAGCGGACTGCGCTGGCCCATAGACGGGCTGACCCTGTCGCCGGACCGGCGCGTCGGCACCTCGAACCAGGCCGAGGGCGCGGTCACGCTCTCGGTCGCGTCCCCCGGGTTATTGGTTATTCTGCCGGTGTCCCAACGGCTGGTGCTGCGACAGGCGCTGTTGCTTGCTGACGGCCTATGGCCTGCTCTCTGAACACGATATAGAGTCCCGACCCGATGGTGATCGCGATACCGATGGTGGCCATCGTATTGGGCAGATCGCCGAAGATCGCGAAGCCGATGATCGTTGCGATCGGGATTTCAAGGTATTGCATCGGGGCGACAGTGGCAGAGGGCGCATAGCGCAGCGACCAGGTCATCAACAAATGCGCCAGCGTCCCGAACAGGCCAAGGGCCAAGAGCAGGGTCCACGTTTCCTTGCTGAGCGCCGTGTCCCATGTCGCGAGCGCAACCGCGGTATCCGGGATCAGCAGCATCGCCGGTGCCAGGAGTGCCACGGCCATCACGCCGGAAACGGCTTGGAGTCCGATGGGATCGGTTTCCTTGGCGATCTTGCGGGTGACCAGCATGAAGAGCGCGAAATTCAGCGCAACCCCCAGTGGCAATAGCGCGGGCCATCCCACAGCCTGAAAGGAGGGTTGGATCACCAGAAGCGTGCCGAAAAACCCGATCGAACAGGCGATGAGGCGGCGGCTGCCCACCTCTTCGCCCAACACGTAATGCCCCAGCAGCAACATGATGAACGGCATGACAAAGGCAATCGCAATCGCATCCGCCAAAGGCAGGTAGGAGAGCGCCGAAATCATCATCCCGATCCCGAGGATGTGCATGACCGTGCGCAGCAAGGTCAGTCCGAACACCCGGCCCGACATGCGCCAGAGACGGCCCGTGAGCGCAATGATCGGAATCAGGACAACCGCCTGAAGGCCGAAGCGGACCAGCAAAAGCTGACCCAGCGCCACCGAGTCCGACAGCATCTTCGCGATGGCATCGCCAAGCGGAGCCATGATACAAAAGCCCAGCATGAGGGCTATTCCAAGTGTGGGCCGATCCTGTGTCATACCTGACGCTACCCTTGGTTGTTCAATTCTGTCAACGCTCTCCTTCACATTATCAGAACCGAGGTCTGGACCGCGCGATTTCCCGCCGATGTGATCTGTCTAGCAATTGGGAATGTTCACGGCCAGACCGCCAAGGGAGGTCTCCTTGTACTTCTCGTGCATGTCCGCGCCGGTTTGACGCATCGTCTCGATGGCCGAATCGAGCGGCACGAAATGGGTGCCGTCGCCGCGCAGGGCTAGGCTTGCGGCGCTGACGGCCTTGATCGCGCCCAGACCGTTGCGTTCGATGCACGGCACCTGCACCAGCCCTTTGACCGGATCACAGGTCATGCCCAGATGGTGTTCCAGCGCGATTTCCGCGGCGTTCTCGATCTGCGCGGGCGTGCCGCCCAGCACGGCGCACAATCCCGCAGCGGCCATGGCGCTGGCGCTGCCGACCTCGGCCTGGCAGCCCGCCTCGGCCCCGCTGATCGAGGCGTTGAACTTGACCAGCCCGCCGATGGCGGCGGCGGTCAGCAGGAACTCCGGCATGCGTCTGGTCGTGGCGCCCGGCACATGGTCGAGGTAATAGCGGATCGTTGCCGGCACCACACCGGCTGCGCCGTTGGTGGGGGCCGTCACGACCTGACCCCCGGCGGCGTTTTCCTCGTTCACCGCCATGGCGTAAACGCTCATCCAGTCGTTGATCGTGTGCGGCGGGCTGAGATTCGTGCCGCGCTCGGCGAGCAACTTGTCATGAATCCCCTTTGCCCGGCGTTTCACGTTCAGACCGCCGGGCAGGATGCCGTCGCTTTGCAATCCGCGATCGATGCAGTCGTTCATCACGTCCCACAGGCGCTGGATACCCGAGTCCAGATCCGACACCGCGTGGCGAGACAGCTCGTTCGCGCGTTTCATCTCCGCGATTGTCAGGCCGGTGGCCCGGGCCATGTCCAGCATCTCGGCCGCCGATTTGAACGGGTGAGGAATCGGAGCGCCATCATCCGTATCCTTGCCCGCGTCCAGCTCTGCTTGCGTCATCACGAACCCGCCGCCGATGGAGTAATATGTCTCCTGCAGGATGACGTCGCCTTGTGCGTCCGTGGCGCTCAGGATCATGCCATTCGCGTGTCCGGGCAGATTGGGGCCAAAATCGAAAGCGAGGTCGCTTTCGGGGTCGAAGCGCAGGGCAGGCAGGCCGTCTGGTGTGACGGTCTTGCTGTCCTTGATGCGGGCGATTGCGGCATCGGCGCGGTCGCGGTCATAAGTGTCGGGGGCAAAGCCTGCCAGCCCGAGGATCGTGGCGCGGTCGGTGGCGTGGCCAATGCCGGTAAAGGCCAGCGAGCCGTGCAGCGACGCCCTGACACCCGCCGCGCTGAACGGGGCGGCACGCAGACGGTCGAGAAAACGGTTGGCGGCGACCATCGGTCCCATCGTGTGCGATGAGGACGGGCCGATCCCGACCTTGAACATGTCGAAGACAGACAGAAACATTGTGGCGTGTCGCTTTCTTCGGCTGGCGGCGCCGGGCCGCGTGCTGTTCGTGCTGATGTAACCTGTCACGGACCGAATTGCAGGAATGAAAGCGGCGGGTGGACGCGAAAAAGCGATGCGCTTAACTCTCCCTTCACCCCGTATCGGCAAGAGTGGATCATCCAAGCTGCCGAAGGGAAGGCTGATGATACATGTCCTGAACAGACTGGCGTGGGTCGCCGCCGCGCTCACGGTCCTTGCGTGGACCATCCTGCCGACGATCGTCTCGGCCTACCCGATACTCTTTCCCGAGGCGCCGGTGGTGAACACCTCCACGCTGCCGCCGTTCCCGTCCCCGGACGGGGCAAAGCCCGAACGATAGAGATCCGCGTCGGGCAATGCTGTCCATATCCGGCTGATCCGGTGCATTGGAAGTCGGATTCGGTCTCGCCCATCGCGCTGCAACCTTCTATAAGGCCGGTGAACCTGCCCAAGGGAGCTTGCTCATGTCCGGAGAATTGTCGCCCATCGACAAAGCCAAATACACCGCCGCGAAACAGGCGGCGGCCCTGGTCGAGGATGGAATGCGCGTCGGGCTTGGGACCGGATCGACCGCCGCATGGCTGGTGCGCCACCTGGGGGAACGCGTCCGCGACGAAGGCTTGCGCATCCAGGGTGTGCCGACATCGACGCGCACCGCCGACCTGGCCCGCGAGGTCGGGATCGAGGTGATCACGCTGGACGAGGCCAAGACGCTCAACATCACCATCGACGGCGCGGATGAATTCGATGGCAATCTGAACCTGATCAAGGGCGGCGGTGGCGCGCTCTTGCACGAAAAGATCGTTGCGGCGGCCAGCGAAGAAGTGGTTGTTATCGCTGACGCGGCCAAGCAGGTCGGCACGTTGGGGGCCTTTCCGCTGCCGATCGAGGTGATCCCCTTCGGATGGACGACGACACAGATGCTCGTGGAGGAGTTGTTGGTCTCGGCAGACGTGATGGGCCGCAAGATCACCCTTCGCCAAAACGGCGACACGCCGTTCCGCACCGACGAGGGAAACCACATCCTGGATCTGCATCTTGTCCGCATCGGCAATGCCCGTCAGCTTGCCATGGCGCTGAACCAGATGCCGGGTGTGGTGGAAAACGGGCTGTTCATTGACCTGTGTGACAAGGTCATCATCGGCTTTGGCGATGGACGTGTCGAAACCCGCGACATCAATGAAGGTACGGTAAGCGAAGATCGCATCAACCTTGCCGACAGTGACAACCTGTTCTCGGACCTCTGACGAGACAGCCGCGAGCGGCGTCAGAGCCGGTTTTCACAGCAGACGCGACGGGACCCGTCGATGATGCGACATCATCGGTGCCCCCGCTGCGCGGCACGGTAGATCAGCATCCGGTTGCACGCCGGACGAAGGGCGAAACCGCGCGATCCCTCTCTGGCATTCTCTGTCGCCTTGTGAAATATCTGCGCCCGCAGTCTGAAGGAACGATATATGAGCGATTTCGACTATGATCTCTTCGTGATCGGCGGCGGTTCGGGTGGCGTGCGCGCGGCGCGTGTTGCAGCCGGTGAAGCGGGGGCAAAGGTGGCACTGGCCGAGGAAGACCGCTACGGGGGCACCTGCGTGATCCGGGGCTGCGTGCCGAAAAAACTCATGGTGTTTGCAAGCGGCTACGGCGACACGATCGAAGAAGCGGCGCATTACGGCTGGGACGTGTCGGCCGGCGATTTCAACTGGCAGAGCTTTTCCGGCCACCTGAACACCGAGCTTGACCGCCTCGAAGGTGTCTATCGCAAGATGCTCGACGGGTCCGGCGTGACAACCTATGATGCCCGCGCGCGGTTGGCCGATCCGCACACGATCGAGCTGTCGACCGGTGAAACCGTCACTGCCAAGCACATCCTCGTCGCCACGGGCGGACGCCCTGTGCGCCCCGACATGAAAAATGCCCATCTCGGCATCGTGTCGGACGACATCTTCCACCTGCCGGAATTGCCGAAATCCATCCTGATCGTCGGCGGCGGGTATATCGCGTGCGAATTCGCCTGCATCCTGAACGGGCTGGGTGTTGATGTCACGCAATACTACCGCGGGGCCCAGATCCTGCGCGGCTTCGATGAAGAAGCGCGCGGCTTGATCGCCGAAGAGATGTGCCAGAAAGGCATCGACATCCACACCGGCACCAACATCGTCGAAATGTATCGCACCCCGGACGAGGGAGAAGACGGCCTGACCATGCCGATCGAGGCGCGCCAGTTCGGCGGTGACGAGCCGGAGGACGACGCAAGAGGGGGTCCGATCCGGGTCAAGGCGACAAGCGGCGGGGTGCAGGATTTCGATGCTGTGCTGTTCGCCACCGGGCGGAAACCCAATACCGATGACATGGGCCTTGAGGAGATCGGCGTCACGCTGGGCCGCAACGGCCAGATCGAGGTGGACGCCTACAGCCAGAGCAAGGTGCCGTCGATCTACGCGATCGGGGATGTGACGGACCGGGTCAACCTGACACCCGTGGCGATCCGGGAAGGCATGGCTTTCGTGGACACGGTGTTCAACGGCAACCCGACACCGGTGGATCACACCCTGATTCCATCCGCGGTGTTCACCCAACCGGAATTCGGCAGCGTCGGCTTGACCGAGGAAGCGGCGCGCGATCAGGAGCCGATCGAGGTTTACTGCACCTCTTTCCGACCGATGCACACCGCGTTTGCCGGCAAACCGGCGCGCGTGATGATGAAACTGGTGGTGAGCGCCGCGACCCGCAAGGTGCTGGGCTGTCACATCGTCGCGCCCGGGGCCGGGGAAATGATACAGATGGCGGGAATCGCCGTCAAAATGGGCGCGACGAAAGAAGACTTCGACCGCACGGTGGCGGTCCATCCGACGATGTCGGAAGAGATCGTGACCATGCGCAATCCGACGCGCACGGCTTGAATTTCCGAGCGTCGCGCACAGGTACTGTGTAATATCCAACACGACTAGGGTTCCGAGAGGGGAAAGACCAGATGGCAGGTAACAGTGGCGGCCCATGGGGCGGCGGCGGACAAAACGGAGGCAACCGTGGTGATGATCGCCCACGCGGCGGCAACGGGGGCGGGCGTCGTCCCGGCGACGACAATCAGCCACAGATCCCCGAGATAGACGAGCTGATGAAGAAAGGTCAGGAGCGGTTGCGCGTCCTGATGGGCGGCCGCGGCGATGGCGGCGGCACCGACGGTGGCGGCGGCGGCGGCGGCGGCTTCAAGTTCAACCGCAGCACGATTGGCCTTGCCGCGCTTGGCGTGGTGGCGCTCTGGGCGTTTTCCAGCTTTTACACCGTGCGTCCGGAAGAACAGTCGGTCGAACTTTTCCTTGGCAAATACTCGTCCACCGGCAATCCGGGCCTGAACTTTGCGCCTTGGCCCTTCGTGACCGCAGAAGTGGTCAATGTCACATCGGAGCGGACTGAGAATATCGGCGGCGGCGGTCGCGGTGGTGTCGGCGGTGATGGGTTGATGCTGACCACGGATGCGAACATCGTGGATATCGACTTTCAGGTGGTTTGGAACATCAATGATCCGGCAAAACTGCTGTTCAACCTGCGCGATCCGCAGTTGACCGTGCAGGCGGTGTCCGAAGCGGTGATGCGCGAGATTATCGCGGCGACCAACCTGGCACCGATTCTCAACCGGGATCGTGGCCTGATCGCCGATACGGCGCGCCAAGACATTCAATCCACCCTGGATGAATATGAAAGCGGGATCTCCGTCGTGCGTGTGAACCTCGACAACGCCGACCCGCCCAGCGAAGTGATCGATGCCTTCCGCGAAGTGCAGGCAGCGGAACAGGAACGGGACCGCTTGCAGCGGCAGGCTGACGCCTACGCCAACCGCGTTCTGGCCGAATCGCGCGGGTCCGCCGCGCAGATCGTCGAAGTGGCCGAGGGGTATCGCGCCCAGGTCGTGAACGAGGCGATTGGTGAAGCCAGCCGCTTCATCGCGGTTGCCCAGGAATTCAACGAAGCGCCCGAAGTCACGCAGCGGCGCCTCTATCTCGAGACCATCGAGAGAACCTTGGGAGACATCGACAAGATCTTGCTAGACGAGGCCGGTGGCTCAGGCGGTGAAGGGGTATTGCCCTACCTGCCGCTCAATGAATTGCGCCGGTCCGGCCAGACGACCAGCACAGGAGGGTCGAACTGATGCGAAAAACTGCTTACCTTATTCCCATCGCCGTGATCGCGATTGTGGGCTTCCTGTCGTCTTTGTTCATCGTGGACGAACGCGAAAAGGTCCTGGTGCTTCAATTCGGCCAGATCAAGCAGGTCGTCGAAGAACCGGGTCTTGGCTTCAAGGTTCCCTTGATCCAGGAAGTGGTCCGCTATGACGGCCGCATCCTGTCGCTGGATACCGACACGATCGAGGTCACGCCATCTGATGATCGCCGCCTCGTTGTCGACGCCTTCACGCGCTACCGGATTGCCGATGTGGTGGAATTCCGGCAGGCGGTTGGCATCGGCGGCACCCGGGTTGCCGAAGATCGCCTGTCCTCGGTTCTCAACGCCCAGATCCGCGAGGTGCTGGGCGCCGACCAGGTGACCTCCGACACGATCCTGTCGCCGCAGCGGCGTGACCTCGCCCTGCGCATCCGCGACCAGGCGCGTGCCAGTGCGGCCGGGTTGGGCCTTGAGATCGTTGACGTGCGGCTCAAGCAGACCAACCTGCCCGAACAGAACCTTTCGGCCACCTTCGCTAGGATGCGCGCGGAACGCGAACGTGAAGCCGCGGACGAGGTTGCCCGCGGTAACGAAGCGGCCCAGCGTGTTCGCGCCGCCGCCGACAGGACCGTGACCGAAACAGTGTCCACCGCGGAACGGGATGCCAACATCACCCGAGGCGAGGCGGATGCCGAGCGGAACGGCATTTATGCCGAAGCCTATGGCAGCAACCCGGATTTCTTTGCGTTCTACCGGTCGCTTGCCGCGCTCGAACAGTCGATGAACGAGGAAAATTCAACTCTCGTTTTCTCGCCTGAAAGCGGGTTCCTCGGCCAGATGTTCTCGGCCATACGGGCCGAAGGTCTTGGCGAGATCGAGGCGCAGGATTTCGACATCGAAAGCCTGCGGGAGATGGCGCCCGAGGCCACGATCTCGCCCAATCTTCCCGAAGTCGAACGTGACCGTCTCGAGGAAGAGCTTGAAGAGAACGGATCGACCGAAGAAGAGGATGTGACGAATTGATCGACCTATTGGTAACAGGCGTTGCCATGGTGCTGATTATCGAGGGGCTGGCCTATGCGCTGGCCCCTTCGCTTATCGAACGCATGCTGGAAGCAATGCGCGAATTCCCGCTCGATCTGCGCCGCCTCGTCGGCGTCTCCGCAATCGCCGCCGGTATCGCCATGTTGTGGATATTGCAGGCGCTTTGACCGGGCGCATCTCGGGGCAGGGGATCACGATCAAGTCACATAGGCTTGAGCCTCGGCTTTCCTGTTTGCGTGTTGCGAATGCGCACCTACATTACATCTGCAAACCGGTGCCGGGTCCCACCCGCACCCAAGACGCCCGGATAAAGACGAAGGAGCTTCCCTTGACCTCACAGGCAAAAACACTCGAACGGGATCAGGCCACGCCAATGCGCATGTTCTGGTTGGCCTCCCTGTCGATGATTCTCATTCTCGCGCAATCGCTCTCTGCGCAAGCCCGCGAAAGTTTCGCTGAACTTGCTGACAAGATCAGCCCGTCGGTTGTCAATATCACCACCTCGACAACCGTGGCGGGGCGCACTGGTCCGCAAGGCATCGTGCCCGAAGGCTCGCCCTTCGAGGATTTCTTCCGCGAATTCCAGGAACGCAACGGGCCGGGCGACCGGCCGCGCCGCTCTTCGGCGCTTGGCTCGGGATTCGTGATCTCCGAAGACGGATACATCGTCACCAACAACCACGTCATCGAAACAGCCGACGAGATCACGATCGATTTCTTCTCCGGCGATGAACTCCCCGCCGAGGTTGTGGGCACCGATCCCAACACCGACATCGCGCTTCTCAAGGTGGAAAGCGACGAACCGCTGCCCTTCGTCAGCTTCGGCGACAGCGACACCGCGCGCGTTGGTGACTGGGTCATGGCCATGGGCAATCCGCTGGGGCAGGGTTTCTCCGTCTCCGCCGGGATCGTCTCGGCGCGCAACCGCGCGCTCAGCGGAACCTATGACGACTACATCCAGACCGATGCGGCCATCAATCAGGGCAACTCGGGTGGTCCGCTCTTCAACATGGACGGGGACGTCATCGGCGTGAACACCGCGATCCTGTCGCCCAATGGCGGCTCTATCGGGATCGGTTTCTCGATGGCCTCCAACGTTGTCACCCGCGTGGTCGATCAGTTGCAGGAATTCGGGGAAACCCGCCGCGGCTGGCTCGGCGTGCGCATCCAGGACGTGACAGATGACGTGGCCGAAGCACTTGGTCTCGCCTCTGCCCAAGGAGCCTTGGTCTCCGATGTGCCCGAAGGCCCCGCGATGGAAGCAGGCATGCAGGCGGGGGATGTCATCCTCAGCTTTGATGGCCGCGAGGTCGAAGACACACGCGGGTTGGTCCGCCAGGTGGGCAACACCGCGGTCGGGAAATCCGTGCGCGTTGTGGTCAACCGCGATGGCGAAACCCAGACGCTTCTGGTAACCCTCGGACGCCGCGAAGAGACCGAAAGCGCCGTGCCCGCGTCGCAGCCCGGCCCGGATGAAGAGACAGCGCCCGAAACGATGGACCTGATGGGCCTGACGCTCAGCCCGCTGAACTCGGAAATCCGTGAGCAGCTGGAACTGGCCGACAGCGCCAAGGGTCTGGCCGTGATGGATGTGGACGAAACCACGGAAGCCTACGAAAAGGGCCTGCGCGCCGGTGACGTGATCACCGAGGCAGGCCAGGCGCAGGTGCTCTCGGTCAGCGATCTCGAAGACCGGATCGCCGAAGCCAGGGAGGCAGGCCGCAAGTCGATCCTGCTGCTTGTTCGCCGTGGCGGCGACCCGCGCTTCGTCGCGCTGTCGATGTCCGAGTCCGATTGAACCGGACCGATTGCAAATCGGCGACCGGGCGCTGTCACGCGCGCCCGGTCGCAAGCCCGGCCCGGCTCTTCTTTGTTTTCCAAATATCCCGGGAGTTTGAGGGCAGCGCCCTCAACCGCGCCCCCGGCGCGGCCTTTTCCGGTCACGGAAAAGCCGGATGCGTGGACGCATCCGCCCCGCCTCAGCCCTTCGGATAGCCCAGCCCCTTCAACGCCGCGCCGATCTCGTCCAGGATCGCCGGATCGTCGATCGTCGCAGGCGGCTTGAACTCGGCACCATCGGCAATCTTGACCATGGTCGCGCGCAGGATTTTTCCGGACCGGGTCTTGGGCAGACGATCCACCACGGCGCAAAGCTTGAACGCCGCCACCGGACCGATCTTGTCACGCACCAGCGTCACGCATTCGCGCACGATGTCCTCATGCGCGCGGTTGACCCCTTTGGTCAGGCAGACAAACCCCATCGGCATCTGTCCCTTGAGCGGATCGCTCACCCCGATCACGGCGCATTCGGCGACATCCGGATGCGCGGCCAGCACCTCCTCCATGCCGCCGGTGGACAGCCGGTGGCCCGCGACATTGATCACGTCATCGGTCCGCGCCATGATGTAAAGGTAGCCGTCTTCGTCGATCATGCCCGCATCGCCGGTCTCGTAATAGCCGGGGAAATGCGCGAGATAGGATTTGCGGAACCGGTCCTCGGCATTCCAGAGATTGGGCAGCGTGCCGGGGGGCAGGGGCAGCTTGACGGCAATCGCGCCCAGCTCGCCCGGCGGCATCGGCTGACCCGCTTCGTCGAGGATCTGCACGTCATAGCCCGGCATCGGCACCGCCGGAGAGCCGATCTTGACCGGCAATGCCTCGATCCCGACGGGATATCCCGCAATGGTCCAGCCGGTTTCCGTCTGCCACCAGTGGTCGTAAACCGGTTTGCCGCTCACGGCCATGGCCCATTCGATTGTGTCCGGGTCGGCGCGCTCCCCGGCGAGATAGATCGCGTTGAGGCAGGAAATGTCGTACTGCTTGACGAATTCGCCTTTGGGATCATCCCGCTTGACTGCGCGGAACGCGGTGGGTGCGGTGAAAAAGCTGCGCACATTGTGCTCGGAGATCACGCGCCAGAACGTACCGGCATCCGGTGTGCCCACCGGTTTGCCTTCGAAAACCACCGTGGTGTTGCCGTGGATGAGAGGTGCGTAGCAGATATAGCTGTGGCCCACGACCCAGCCCACATCCGACGCGGCCCAGAACGTGTCGCCCGGATCGACATTGTAGATGTTCTTCATCGTCCAGTTCAGCGCCACAAGGTGACCGCCAGTGTGGCGGATAACACCCTTCGGCGCGCCGGTGGTGCCGGAGGTATAAAGGATATAGGCCGGGTGATTGCCAGCGACCGGTACGCAATCCGCCGGTTCGACACCGTACTGAAAGCCGTGCCAGTCGAAATCGCGCCCCTCTTCGAGATGCGCAACTTCCTGCTCGCGCTGGAAGATCACGCAGAAATCGGGTTTGTGGGCGGCCTGGTCGATGGCCCCGTCCAGCAGCGGCTTGTAATGCACCACCCGCCCCGGCTCGAGCCCGCAGGACGCCGCAATGATCGCCTTGGGGGTCGCGTCGTCGATCCGCACCGCCAGTTCGTTGGCGGCAAAGCCGCCGAAGACCACGGAGTGGATCGCACCCAGACGGGTGCAGGCCAGCATGGCCTCGATCGCTTCGGGCACCATCGGCATGTAGATGATGACGCGGTCACCCTTTTCGATCCCCTTGGCCCGCAGCGCGCCCGCAAGGCGGGCCACGCGATTGCGCAGGTCGGCATAGGTGATCTTGTGCAATGTCCCGGTGATCGGGCTGTCATGGATGATCGCGACCTGCCCGCCGCGTCCGGCCTCGACATGGCGATCGACGGCGTTCCAGCATGTATTGGTCTGACCGTCGGCAAACCATTCATATAGATGCTCTCCGACCTCGAACAGCGCCTTGCTGGGTTTCACGTCCCAGTCGATGGCCTCGGCGGCTTGCATCCAGTACCCCTCGGGGTCGGATTTCCAGCTTTCGTAGACGTCTTTATACCCCATCCCTATCTCCTCCTCTTGCGTGTTGCCCCCGGCGTAGGGCGCGGATGCCGCTGCGGCAAGTCTTGGGATCATGCGCGCGGCAGAAGGCCGCAAAAACTTTGCAGATATGCCTCATCCGGGGTGCAAACTTTTGCAAAGCCCCCGCATTTATGCAGATCGACACTATCCATTGCGAGGTTTTGCAAATCTGCAAACCCTTTGATGCAAACTTGGCCGGTGCGCCGAGTCGGAGCCGCTAAAGCTGATCGCGCGGCGTTGCCAAGAGACCCAGACCGCGCGCCGATTGTATCGAAAGCAGCCCGCTCGGCAAGCCGCGCGCGCTTTGGTAACGGCGCACGGCGCGCTTGGTCGGCATATCCATCACGCCGTTGATCGGCCCCCGGTACAGCCCCCGCGCCTCGAGCGCGCGCTGCAGGGTCGAGATGAGTTCGGGCGTCACGGCATCGGGGCAGGGGGTCTCGAAGATCAGTTTCTCGCGCTCGCGGGTGATCACCTGCGCGGTTTCGGTTCGGAACCGGGCATTGCTGATCAGGCTGCCATCGGCGGCATGGCGCGCCGGGGCGACCTCGATCTGGCGCGTGTCGGTTTCCAGTTCGGCCGGGGCCACGTCGCGGACCCAGCAGCTGCCCGGGGAAACACCGGGGGGCGGGTCAATCTGGGCAGAAGCGAAATCCGGGATCGTGACCTCGTCCGCACCCCTGCCGAGGCCGTGCGGCCCGACACAGCCGGACAGGCCGAAAACGGCCAAGGACCACAAGGCTGCGGACCACAAGCCCCGGATCTCTGACAAAGGACGGGTCACTGAAAATGTGCGCCTGCTGCCTGTTTCTGTTTGCCAGAGAGTCTAGCCTGTTTGCGGCTCCGGCGAAAGCGTCTCTGGTGCCGCGGCAAGAAGCTCATCAAGCAGCGGCGAGATATCCTCGATCTCCTCGGCGATGACATGGATCACGTCGCCTTCGCTTTGCAGCCGCCCCGTGACCCGCAGCATACGCCCGGCGATGACCGCGCGGCGGAACTTTTCATACATCTTCCGCCAGACGATGATGTTCACCGTGCCGGTTTCGTCCTCCAGCGTCAGAAAGATCACACCTTTCGCCGTCCCGGGCCGCTGCCGCAGGATCACCAGCCCGGCGACCGCGATCCGCGCATTGTCCGGCGGCACGCGCAGCTGCGAGGCCGTCAGGCAGGAAGGGGGGCGCGGCCAGCCCGCGTCGGGATATGAGGCAGAGACGACATGCATAGGAACAAAGATAGAACATGGGCATTCGTATGCAAGCCCCAACCATGCAAAGATGCAAGACGGCCACGGGGCCTTCGAAACAAGCCAGTTACCCGGCACGCGCCGAAGGGATTCGGTGGAAAAAGGGGCTGGCAGCCGCGGCACAGGCAGACTACCTATGCCACGATCAAAAAGACGGAGTTCGGTGGCATGGCGAAGATCACTTATATTGAGCATGGCGGCACAGAGCATGTCGTGGACGTGGCCAACGGTCTGACCGTTATGGAAGGCGCGCGGGACAATGGCATTCCGGGCATCGAGGCGGATTGCGGCGGCGCCTGCGCCTGTTCGACCTGTCATGTCTATGTGCATCCAGACTGGGTGGAAAAGCTGCCCGCAAAGGAAGACATGGAAGACGACATGCTTGATTTCGCCTTTGAACCGAATCCCGAACGCTCGCGCCTGACCTGCCAGCTCAAGGTGTCGGACGCGCTGGATGGCCTCGTGGTGCAGATGCCCGAAAAGCAGATCTGACCCGATGCGGGCGCCGCGCCATCTGATGCGCGCTTGGGGCGGGTGCGCTCGCGGCGCGTGTCTGGCGCTTGTGTTGGTGTCGCAGGTGTCGGCGCAACAGATCGTATCGGCGCGCTATGACGGGCCGACCGACCGGTATCCGCACGGGGTTCTGGGCGACGAGATCGAATACGACACTCTTGTGGTCCGGCTGCGCGATGGGCGTGAAATATCCGCCCGTTGGGCCGAGGAGGTGGTGTTCGAGGACATCGCGCCTCGGGTTGTCGATGTGGATAGCGATGGCGCGCCGGAGGTGGTGGCCGTTGAAAGCCATGAAACCAAGGGCGCACGACTGGCGATCTGGGGTCTGGTCGATGGCGCCTTGGCGGCCAAGGCGGCCACACCGTTCATCGGGACGCGATTCCGCTGGCTGGCGCCTGTGGCGGTGGCCGATCTGGATGGTGATGGTCTGGTCGAGCTGGCCTATGTCGACCGGCCACATCTGGCCAGGGTGCTGCGCGTCTGGCGGTATGACCCATTGCGTGCAGGGCCGGCCCGTCTGCGTGAACTGGCGACCTTGAGCGGGGTCACAAATCACCGTATCGGTTGGGCGTATATCGCCGGCGGCCTGCGCGACTGCGGGCAGGGGCCGGAGATGGTGCTGGCGAATGCCGACTGGTCGGACATCGTTGCCGTGACGTTCGACGGGACAACGCTGTCGCGGCGGGGGCTGGGCGCCTATGCGCCGCGGGCCCTGGAGCGCGCGCTGGACTGTTGAGCGGGAAGCGCCTTCGAAGGCGCTTTGCCCGCATTTTCGAAAATGCGGACGGGCGTTCGAAAGCCCGTCCGGCTCAGGACTCCTCGAGCTGCGCCATGACCTCGTCGCTGGCCTCGAAATTCGTCGTCACCCGCTGCACATCGTCATCGTCTTCCAGCGCATCAACCAGCTTCATCAGCGATTGCATCCCGTCCAGATCAAGTTCGGTGGTGGTGGTCGGTTTCCAGACCAGCCTCGTCGACTCCGACTCGCCCAGGTCTGCCTCCAGTGCGGTGGACACATCGTTCAAATCCGTGTCGGTGCACCAGATCACGTGGCCGTCCTCGCCGCTCTCGACATCCTCGGCACCCGCCTCGATGGCGGCCATCATGATCGTGTCGGCGTCCCCTGCATCGGCGGGGTAGGTGATCTCGCCCTTGCGGTCGAACATGAAGCCGACGGACCCGGTCTCGCCCAGATTGCCGCCGTTCTTGGTAAAGGTCGACCGCACGGAAGACGCAGTGCGGTTGCGGTTGTCGGTCATCGCCTCGACGATCACCGCCACACCGTTGGGGCCGTAGCCTTCGTAGCGGATTTCCTCGTAATCATCGCCCTCGCCGCCCGACGCCTTCTTGATGGCGCGTTCGATGTTGTCCTTTGGCATGGACTGCGATTTGGCGTCCTTCACCGCGAGGCGCAGGCGCGGGTTCTTGTCGGGATCAGGGTCGCCCATCTTGGCGGCGACGGTGATTTCCTTGGAGAGTTTCGAAAACAGCTTGGCCCGCATCTTGTCCTGACGACCCTTGCGGTGCTGGATGTTTGCCCATTTGGAATGGCCGGCCATGATGGAATGTCCTTGCGTTTCGGGTGCCCAGAGATTTCGCGGTCTTTAGCGCAGAAGGCAGGGCGGGAACAAGTTGCCTTTTCGCGGCTTGCGTCGGGGCCGTGATTGCGCATCCTTCGAAGGATGCGCCGTTTTTTGATCCTGCAACTGCGCCCCGAGCCCGAGGCGAGCGATGGCGAATACGCGGCGCTGCTCGAAAAAGGGGGGTTGAGCGATGATCGGGTGCACCGCATCTGCCTGGATCGCGGGCCATTGCCGGGGGATCTTCGGCTGGATGATTATGCCGGCGTGATCGTCGGGGGCGGTCCCGGCTGCGTGTCGGACGACCCGGCGGACAAGGATGCACTTGAGGCCCGGATCGAGGCGGACATCCTGTCGCTCATGCCGGAAATCACGGTGCGGGACGTGCCCTTCATGGGGTGCTGCTATGGTATTGGCATCCTCGGCCATCACCTCGGGGCCGAGGTGTCCAAGCGCCGCTACGGCGAGCCGGTGGGCCCGGTGACCTGCCAGGTGACCGAGGCCGGCAGAGCGGACCCGCTGGTGGCCGGTCTGCCCGATACGTTCGATGCCTTTGTCGGCCACAAGGAAGCGGTGCAGAACCTGCCCGAGGGCTGCGTGCACCTGCTCGCTTCGGACCCATGCCCGGTCCAGATGATCCGCTACGGCCGGAACGTCTATGCCACGCAATTCCACCCCGAGGCGGATGCCAGCGTCTTCGAGGACCGTATCCGCATCTACCGCCACAAGGGCTATTTTGCCCCGGACGAAGCGGATGACCTGATCGCCATGTGCCATGCCAGCGATGTCACCGTGCCGCCCGATATCCTGCGCCGGTTCGTTGCGCGCTACGGTGGGAATGGGTAAGCGGTTTCGAAACCGCTTGCCAAGGCGCTTCGAAGCGCCTTGACGCCCGGATCACAGCGGCCAGATCACCGGGATCAGTGTCGAGGCCAGGATCCCCACACTCAGGTTCAGCGGCACCCCGACCTTGAGGAAATCCGAAAACGCGTATCCGCCGGGGCCATAGACCAGCGTATTGGTCTGGTATCCGATCGGTGTGGCAAAGGCGCAGGATGCCGCCACCATCACGGCCACAACCAGCGGGCGTGGATCGAACCCCATGGTCTGGGCCAGGCTGATGGCGATCGGCGTGATCACGACCGCCACGGCGGTGTTGCTGACCAGTTCGGTCAACACGCTGGTCAACAGGTAGATCAGCCAGACCACGGCCCAGGGGGGCAGGTTCATCAGGTAGGGGGCCATCGCCTCGACGATCATCGTCACCGCGCCCGACGCCTCCAACGCGGCGCCGATGGCGAGCATGGCAAAGATCAGCGCCAGCAACTGCCCCTCGACATAGGAAAACGCCTCGTCGGAATCGACGCATCTGGTCAGCAAAACCACCGCCACCGCGATGATTGCCAGCGCCAGGATCGGGGCCACGCCGAACGCCGCGAGGGTCACCAGGCCCGCCAGGGCGGCAATGGCGACCGGCGCATGACTGCGCCGGTAGGCGCGGGCCGACGGCTTCGCGACATCGACGAGGTTGAGATCCTCGGCCATGCGCTGAATGTCCTCTGGCGCCCCTTCGAGCAGCAGCGTGTCGCCCACGCGAACCACCAGGTCATCAAGCTGGCGCCCGATATTCTGGTTCCGCCGGTGCACGGCGAGCGGGTAGACACCGTAGCGCCGCCGCAGGCGCATCGCGCCCAGACGGCGCCCGACCATCTTGCAGACCGGCGTGATCAACACCTCGACGGTTGTCGTTTCCACCGCCGAAAGCTGATCGACCCGGCGCAGTTCGGGATTGGACTGCAGGCTCAGAAGCTCGGTGATCTGGGTGCGCAACACCACGCGGTCCCCGACCCGAAGCTCCACCTCCTCAAGATTGCGCCGCAAGGAGGCATCGCCGCGGATCACGTCGATCAGCCTGACCCCGTCGCGCTTGAAAAGCTGCACGCCCAGCACCTTGCGCCCGATCAGGTTGCTGTCGGGCGGGATCACCGCCTCGGTGAAGAATTTCATCTTCGATCGGTCCGACAGCATGGCCGCCATGCTGGTCCGTTCGGGCAGCAGGAACCGGCCGAAGGCCCAGAGATAGACCATGCCCCAGGCGATCAGCACCAGCGCAAGCGGTGTGACCTCGAATATGCTGAACGGCGCGAGCCCCTGCGTGCGGGCAACCCCGTCGACCAGCAGATTGGTGGATGTGCCGATCAGGGTCAAAGTCCCGCCCAGGATCGCGGCATAGCTCAGGGGAATCAGCAGTTTTGACGGGGCCACGCCGAGCGTCTTGGACAATTGCACGAAAAGCGGCAACATCACCACGACCACGGGCGTGTTGTTCATGAAGGCAGACGCCACGATCACGACCCCCAGGATCCCCGCCATCGCGGTCCGGGGGCTTTTCTCGACGGCCGCCTGGGCCACGGTGGTGAAGGCGGCCAAGGCCCCGGTGCGCACCAGCGCCCCCATCACAAGGAACATCGCCGCGATGGTCCAGGGCGCCGGGTTGGACAGCACGTCGAGCGCATCTGAATACGGCAACACCCCTGTCGCCAACAGGAACGCCACGCCGCCGATGGCCACGACCTCTGTCGGGTAGGCTTCGCGCACGAACAGCGCGAACATCACGACCACGGTGCCAAGCGCCAGCAGCGCCTGCGTGGTCTGGTTCAGATCGATCAGCGCTGTGAGCACGTCACACCCCCCTCATAGGCCTGGAACAAATGTGACCGGGTTAGGCTGTGGCAACAAGCCCCGGCTTGGGGCGTGGTTGGACCAGGGCGACACCGGCCAGCATCAGCGCCAACGCGGCCCAGAACCAGCGCGAATAGCTTTCACCAAGAAAAAGCATGGCCCAGGTGACGCCGAAAAGCGTCACGAAATAGGCCACTTGCACGGTAAAGACCGGCCCCGCGCGACCGACCAGCCAGACATAGCCCGTATAGGCGATCGCATGCAGCAATGCCGCGGCGATGATGGCGGCATCGGGCGCGCCCCATGGCCCTCGCGGGTCTATGAACTGCCCGCTGATCACCGCCAAAGGCAGGCTGATCAGCGCACCCAGAAGCGACGCGCCGCAAAGCGCCTGAACCGGGCCCAGCCCGCCAAGCCCCCAGCGCGCAACTCCCCCGCTCTCCATTGCGTAGAACAGCGATGAGACCAGAGCGACAAAGACCCAGATCACCGGAACGGCTTCGGGCAGGCTGGCTTCGGGCAGAACGAGCAGGCAAATTCCGGCAAAGCCAAGGCTCAACCCCGCCAGGCGCCGCCAACGGAACCGCTCGAGCCCCAGCGCAAGCGCGATCGGAAATGCAAGGATCGGCACGGAGCTGAGCAGGATCGACAACACGCCGGAGGGCAGGTGGACCGCCGCCGAATAAGAGGTGATCCCCGGCAGGACCGATCCGACCAGCGCCAGCAAGAGATAGACGGTCAGCGCCCTGCGCGTCATCGGCAGCCCCTTGCCCCGCATGGCGCAGACCGCGCCCAGACACCCCGCGCACAGGCCCAATTGCCAGAACAGGATGCCGAAATGGCGGTATCCATCGCTCACGGCGGTCTTGGCCAGGGGCTGCGTTGCCCCCCAGGCCGCGCCGGACAGGACAAGCACCAGAAGCGGGACAGCGCGGGTCATGGGGTGGCAGGCTGCAATCGCCCGCCGTCGCGGATCATATGTATCGCCGTGGCGACCCCGGTCCGGTCATCGCTCTCGACCAAAACGCCCGACAGGGTCGCGTCGCCAAGCGCGGGCTGGAACCGGCCTTTGCCCATGCCGGTCACGAACCGGCGCATCGGCTCGGTTTTCTCCATTCCGATCACGGAGTTATAATCGCCGCACATCCCGGCATCTGTCAGGTAGCCGGTGCCGCCGGGCAGGATCTGGGCATCGCCCGTGGGCACATGGGTGTGGGTGCCGACGACAAGGCTGGCGCGCCCGTCGCAGAAATGGCCCATCCCCATCTTTTCAGAGGTCGCCTCGCAATGCATGTCGACAAGGATCATCTGTGCCTGCCCGCCCAAGGGATGCGCCCTGAGCACCGCGTCCACCGCCGAGAAAGGATCGTCGAAGGCACGTTTCATGAACACTTGTCCAAGCACTTGCAGCACAAGGATCTTTCGGCCACGCCGGTCGGTGAACATCCGGTGCCCGCGCCCGGGCGCCTGTTTTGCGAAATTCAGAGGTCGCAGGATCCGCGTTTCGCTTTCGATGAAGGACAGCATGTCTTTCTGGTCGAAAGCATGATCGCCAAGCGTCAGGCAGTCGACCCCGGCATCGAGCATCAGCTTGGCATGGGCCCCCGACAGGCCGACGCCGCTCGATGCGTTCTCGCCATTGACGACACAAAAATCCACGTTCAACTGTCGGCGCAGCGCCGGCAGCCGTTCGGTGATCGCAGCGCGACCCGCGCGGCCCATGATATCGCCAAGAAAGAGTGTTCTCATGCCTTGGGGCTTAGAGCGCGGGTCGGGGTGGGGCAAGAGCCTTCGAAGGCGCTTGCGCGCGTTTTCGAAAACGCGTGCCGGTCGCGCGGCCTCAAAAAAGAGACCCTTGTTCCGGCGGTTTCGGCTTGGGCTTGGCCGCTGGCCTGGCCGCCGTGGCCCCCGTGGTTCCCACTTTCAAACGCCCATCGGCAAATTCGATTTCCAGCATGCTGGCGGCCGTTGCCGCTTCTTTGCGCGTGACCACCGCGTCATCCCCGCGCACCACGGCATAGCCGCGCTTCAGCGTTTCCTTGTAGCCAAGGGTTTCGCGCAGCCGCTCCATCGCGTCCAGCCGCGTGCGCCAATCGCGCACCTGTGTCTGACCCGCGCCCGACAAACGCCGGGCCAGTGCCTCGAACCGCTCGCGCCGCGTGGCCAGATCGCGGTTGATCTGGCTCAGATTGAGCCGGTCCGCCCGCCGGGCCAGGGCCTCGCGCTTGGTGTCCACAACACGCGACAGGCCCGGCGCGAGGCGGGCCACGGTCTGGTCATATCGCCGCTGCTGTTCGGCCAGGCCGCGCGACAAAAGCGATGGCCGCAGCGACGCGGCGGATTCGATCAGACGCCCGCGCCGCAGGTCCACCGACCGCGTCAGCGCGCGCGGCAGCCGGTCCGACATCAGGTCCAGCCGCTGCGTGGGTCCCGACAGCAGCATATCCGGTCGGGGCAGGGCGCGCGCCATGTCGCGCAGACGCTGGTCGCGGGTCTGCATGCGTTGCGACACCGCACGCGCCATCCGCGCGTGTTGATCGCCGACCCAGCCCAGCAGGTCCAGCCGCACCGGCACCGCGATTTCCGCGGCCGCGGTCGGCGTCGGTGCCCGCTGGTCCGCCACATGGTCGATCAGGGTCGTGTCCGTCTCGTGCCCCACGGCCGATATCAACGGGATCTCCGACGCCGCGGCCGCACGCACCACGGCATCCTCGTTGAACCCCCAAAGATCCTCGATGCTGCCACCCCCCCGCGCCACGATCAACAGGTCGGGCCGGGGCAGCGCGCCGCCGTTCGATAGGGCGTTGAAACCGGCGATCGCCCGCGCCACGTCCGGCGCGCAGGCGGCGCCCTGCACGGCGACGGGCCAGACCAGGACCTTGCGGGGAAATCGGTCGCGCAGCCGGTGCAGGATGTCGCGGATCACCGCGCCCGAGGGCGAGGTGATGACCCCGATGATGTCCGGCAGATAGGGCAGCTTCTGCTTGCGACTGGCGTCGAACAATCCTTCTGCTGCAAAGGCCTTCTTGCGCTTTTCCAGCATTGCCATCAACGCGCCTTCGCCCGCGACGGTAACCTCATCGACATTCAGGTTGTATTTCGATTGCCCGCCGAACGAGGTCATCCGCCCGGTGACGACAACCTCCAGTCCCTCCTCGGGGACCACCGACAGGTTCGCCACCTGGCCCTTCCACGTTGTGCAGGCCAGCACGTTCCGGTCGTCTTTCACGTCGTAATAGATGTGCCCCGAGCGGGCCGTGAACACACGCCCGACCTCGCCGCGCACGCGGATGCGGCCGAACCGGTCCTCCAGCGTCTTTTTCACGGCGCCGGACACCTCGGACACGGTGTATTCCGGCAGGTTCTGCCCCGGGCGGGGATCGTCGATCAGGTCTGACACGGCTCGCCTCGCTTGCGCTTCGTTGGCCGCGATCCTAGAACGCCCGCAACCGAAGGTGAAGACGGAGCGTGCCCATGAACATTCTCATCCTAGGAAGTGGTGGGCGCGAACACAGCCTGGCCTGGGCGGTGATGCAGAACCCCAAATGCGACAAGCTCATCGTTGCGCCGGGCAACGCGGGAATCGCCATGATTGCCGATTGCGCCGCGCTGGACATCGAAAATGGCGGCGCGGTGGCCAATTTCGCCGAGGAAAACAGCATCGAATTCGTGATCATAGGTCCCGAGGCGCCATTGGCCGCCGGCGTTGCCGACCGCCTGCGCGATGCCGGGCTGCTGGTGTTCGGCCCCTCGCAGGCGGCGGCACGGCTGGAATCCTCCAAGGCCTTCACCAAGGAAATCTGCGACGCGGCGGGCGCGCCCACCGCGGCTTTTGGCCACTTCACCGACGCCGCCAGCGCCAAGGCGCATGTGCAGGCCCAGGGCGCGCCGATCGTGGTCAAGGCGGATGGCCTGGCCGCGGGCAAGGGCGTGATCATCGCCGAGACGGTGGCCGAGGCCGAGGCCGCCATCGACGACATGTTCGGCGGTGCCTTCGGTGGCGCCGGGGCCGAGGTGGTGATCGAGGAGTTCATGCAGGGCGAGGAAGCGTCGTTCTTTGTATTGTGCGATGGCACCGACGTGCTGCCCATCGGCACCGCGCAGGACCACAAGCGCATGGGTGAAGGCGACACGGGTCCGAATACGGGCGGGATGGGGGCCTATGCCCCGGCTCCCGTGCTGACAGACGCGATCGCCAGGAAAGCGCTGGACGAGATCATCACGCCGACGATGGAAGAAATGGCAAAGCGTGGCACACCCTATCAGGGCGTGCTTTACGCAGGGCTGATGATCGAAGACGGGCAGCCCCGGCTTGTCGAATACAATGTCCGCTTCGGTGATCCCGAATGCCAGGCGCTGATGATGCGGCTGGGCGCGCAGGCGTTTGACCTGATGCATGCCTGCGCAGAAGGACGATTGGCAGAGGCCCGCGTGAACTGGGCCGACGACCATGCCATGACCGTTGTGATGGCCGCAAAGGGATATCCCGGCAGCTACGAAAAAGGCACCCTGATCCGCGGGCTGGACGCGCTGCCCGAGGACGGTTTCCAGATGATGTTCCACGCGGGCACCGCCGCGACAGATGGCAAGATCACCGCCGCCGGGGGCCGCGTTCTGAACGCCACGGCGCGCGGTGCGACCCTGCAAGAGGCCCGCGACCGCGCCTACGCGATGATCGATCAGGTCGATTGGCCGCAGGGGGTCTGCCGCCGGGATATCGGCTGGCGGGCGCTCTGAATGGCGACCGCCCTTGCCG
Source organism: Marivita sp. (assembly GCA_041685125.1). Taxonomy (GTDB): domain Bacteria; phylum Pseudomonadota; class Alphaproteobacteria; order Rhodobacterales; family Rhodobacteraceae; genus Marivita. The sequence continues at coordinate 22,755 of JAWLGI010000018.1, forward strand.
GGTTCGCGCTTGGCTTTTCGCTGATCCTCGCCATCGGGGCGCAGAACGCCTTTGTCCTGCGGCAGGGGCTGATGCGATCGCATGTCTTCGCGGTCTGCCTGACATGTGCCGTGTCCGACGCCATCCTGATCGCCGCCGGGGTCGCAGGTTTCGGCGCGCTGACCCAGGCCGTACCGGGGCTGGAGCTGGCGATGCGCCTTCTCGGTGCGGCGTTCCTTATCTGGTACGGCGCGCGCACCCTGCACAGCGCCTGGCGCGGCGGGCAGGCATTGCAAGCATCCGGGGCGGCAGGGTCGCTGCGCCGCGCGTTGCTGACCTGCCTCGGGCTGACATGGCTCAACCCGCATGTGTACCTCGACACCGTCGTGCTGCTGGGCGCTGTGGCGGCGCAATACGAGGACCGATTGAATTTCGCGCTGGGCGCCATGACGGCGAGCGTCGTGTTCTTTTTCTCGCTCGGCTATGGTGCACGGGTCCTCTCACCGATCTTTGCAAGACCGCGCGCGTGGCAGGCTCTGGACCTTGTCATCGCCCTGGTCATGTGGGCCATCGCGGCAAAACTGCTGCTGATGTGAACGCGGCGCTGTCATTGCGTCTGCACCGTCACACCCCTGGATGCCGCCCACCCGTTGCGGGGCGTGGCCCTTGCTGCCATGGTCCAGTCGTCCCTCGCCTTTCCCCGAATTATTCACCCCCCTTGCACTTCTCCCCGCCTTTCTGTCCATTGCAGGGATGAGCGCCTCGATTTCCTCCGACAGCACGAGCAACCCGGTCAAAGGCATCTTCTGGATGATCGTGACGGGCCTGTGCTTTGTCGCGGTCACGGCACTTGTGAAAACACTGGGCCAACGGATCCCGGCGGCCGAATCGGCTTTCCTGCGCTACGTCATGGGTCTGGTGTTCCTGATCCCGGTCTGGCGCGAATTGGTCGCGGTGCGGCTCACCTCGCGGCAAAAAAAGCTCTTTGCCCTGCGCGGGCTGGCTCATTCGCTGGGTGTGATCCTGTGGTTCTTCGCGATGACGCGCATCCCGATCGCCGAGGTCACGGCGATGAATTACCTCAACCCCGTCTATGTGACGATCCTTGCGGTGATCGTGCTGGGCGAAACGCTGGCCCTGCGCCGGGCCATGGCGGTCGCCGCGGCACTGGTCGGCGCGTTGATCATCTTGCGCCCCGGCTTTCGTGAACTCGACCTTGGCCATATCGCGATGCTGGGCACAGCGCTTTTCTTCGCGGGCAGTTACCTGATCGCCAAGATCGTGTCCGGCGAACTTTCCGCAAGCATCGTGGTGGCGCTGCTGTCGGTGACCGTCACCATCGGGCTGGCCCCCTTCGCCATCGCTGTCTGGGTCACCCCGGGCTTGGCCGACCTGGCAGTGTTGGCCGGTGTCGCCTGTTTCGCCACGGCGGGACATTACGCCATGACGCTGGCGTTCGCCGCCGCACCGGTCACCGTCACGCAGCCGGTCACGTTCCTGCAACTGGTGTGGTCGGTGCTTGTCGGGATGGTGTTTTTTGCCGAACCGGCCGATCCTTGGGTGATCCTGGGAGGTGGCGTCATCATGGCGTCGGTGATCTTCATCACCTGGCGCGAGGCCCGTCTGCGCAAGTCGCACCGCACGCCTTTGGTCAATGAAACAAAGGGTTGAGTGACGCGGCGGACGCATTCATGCGGCCCCGCGATCAGGGTGATCCACATTGTTTCGCTTTCAGAAAATTACCGTTTTCGTTTCCCAAATCGAACACATTCCAAGGCCACAAACAGGGCAGGTAACGTATGAGGAGACCACCATGTTTGCCGAAACCACATCCAGGCCAGATCTGGGCCAACTGCGGCACTTTCTCGTGTCGGAACGTGAAAAAACCGTCTCGGATGCAGAATGGAAATTCCGAATGCGGGGCTACGGATACCACATCAAGCGCGTCGACGGCGGCGTGATGGTCGCGCGCATTCCCAAGAACGAGATCCTCGGCTGCGTCAAGATGTGACGCGCCGCCGCGACCAAAGCGGCTTTTTGTCCATCCGATCCACCTCGCGAATGGCGGCGGGCTTTGCTATGCCCGTCGCATGATGAAATGGATCGACATCCCGCCTGTCTGGCTCTGTGCCGCGCTTGCCATCGCCTGGTGGCAAAAGACCCATCACGATTTCGGGCTGAGCTTCGGCCCGGCCTGGGCTGATCTTCTCGGGGGGCTTCTGGTGGGCGGCGGGATCGTCCTGATCGCGCTGGCAGCGTATGAAATGCGCCGCCACCGCACCACGATCATGCCACACGAGACACCCGACGCCCTTGTCACCAGCGGCATCTTCAAGCGCTCGCGCAACCCGATCTACCTCGCTGATTCGCTGATCCTGACCGGGATGATCCTTTACTGGGACGCGGTGCTGTCGCTCCCGTTGATTCCTCTTTTCATCTGGTGGACCGAGAAACATTTCATATTGGCGGAAGAAAAGCGCTTGCGGCGAAATTTTCGTGCGAATTATGCACGCTACGAGAAACAAACGCGTCGTTGGCTCTAGCCGCGCCTGCGCATCTGTTCTAGATGAGCGTTTCGCGGGTGGGCAGCATTGTGCGCTTTAGGTCAGCATTGTAGACCCAACGCCGGAAAACATGCCGCTACGGCACTTCGGAACGAAGCAAAAGGGGGACGGTTCAGGTGAAAATCGGGACGCCAAAGGAAGTGATGAAGGGCGAGGCACGCGTTGCCATGACCCCGGATTCCGCCCGTCAGCTGCAAAAGCTGGGGTATGACTGCATCATCGAAACCGGTGCGGGGGACGCCGCAGGGTACAATGACGCAACCTACCAAGAGGCCGGTGTCGAGGTTGTCAAAACCGCCGCAGCCCTGTGGACGGCGGCGGACGTGGTCGCCAAGGTGCGGCCCCCCACCGAAGCTGAACTCAAGAAATCGCGCGAGGGGCAGCTTCTCATCTCCATGTTCTGGCCGGCCCAGAACGAAGACCTGATGAAGCAAGCCGCAGATCAGGGCACGTCTGTCATCGCGATGGACATGGTGCCACGCATCAGCCGCGCCCAGAAGATGGACGCGCTGTCGTCGATGGCCAATATCGCGGGCTACCGCGCCGTGATCGAGGCGGGCAACAATTTCGGCCGCTTCTTCACCGGCCAGATCACCGCGGCCGGCAAGGTGCCGCCCGCCAAGGTTCTGGTGGTCGGTGCCGGCGTCGCGGGCCTTGCCGCGATCGGCACATCGACCTCGCTGGGGGCGATCACCTACGCCTTCGACGTGCGCCCCGAAGTGGCCGAACAGGTCGAATCGATGGGTGCGGAATTCGTCTTTCTCGATTTCGAGGAAGACCAGCAGGACGGCTCCGCCTCGGGCGGCTATGCGTCTGTCTCCTCGCCCGAATTCACCGCGGCACAGCTGGCCAAGTTCCGCGAACTGGCCCCCGACATGGACATCGTGATCACCACGGCCCTGATCCCGAACCGCGAAGCGCCCGAGCTCTGGACCAAGGACATGGTCGAGGCGATGAAGCCCGGATCGGTGATCATCGATCTGGCCGCGGAAAAGGGCGGCAATTGCAAGCTCACCGTGATGGATGAAAAGATCGTCACCGACAACGGTGTGACGATCATCGGCTATACCGATTTCCCGAGCCGCATGGCCACGCAATCGTCCAACCTTTATGCGACCAACATCCGCCACCTGATGACCGACCTGACGCCGGAAAAAGACGGGCAGATCGTGCACGACATGGAAGATGACGTGATCCGTGGCGCGACCATCGCGCATGAAAAAGAGGTGACGTTCCCGCCCCCCCCTCCCAAGGTGCAGGCGATTGCCGCCCAGCCCAAGGAAAAGGCCAGGGAACTCACGCCGGAGGAAAAGCGCGAACAGGAAATCGCCGCCTTCAAGGCGCAGACCAAACAACAGGTCACGCTTCTGGCCATCGGGGCCGCGCTGGTGCTCGGCGTCGGGCTGATCGCCCCGGCCAGCTTCATGCAGCACTTCATCGTGTTCCTTCTCTCGGTGTTCATCGGGTTCCAGGTGATCTGGGGTGTGGCACACAGCCTGCACACGCCGCTCATGGCCGTGACCAATGCGATTTCCTCGATCATCATCCTCGGTGCCCTGATACAGATCGGGTCAAGTTCGCTCTTGATCACGCTTCTGGCGGCGCTGGGTATCTTCATGGCCTCGATCAACATCTTCGGCGGCTTCCTCGTGACACGGCGCATGCTCGCCATGTTCCAGAAATCCTAAGGGGGCAGGCATCATGGAATTCGGATTCACCATCGCGGCCTATGCGGTCGCAGCGGTTCTCTTCATCCTGTCGCTCGGCGGGCTGAGCGGACAGGAAAGCGCCAAGCGCGCCGTGTGGTACGGCATCGCCGGGATGGCCATCGCGGTTGTCGCGACGCTCATCGGACCGGGGCAGGGGCTGTTCATCGTCTCGCTCGTGCTTATCGCGCTGGGCGCGGGCGTCGGATATCAGCTCGCCACACGTGTGCAGATGACCCAAATGCCCGAACTTGTGGCGATCATGCACAGCCTGGTTGGCCTCGCGGCGGTTTTTGTCGGCTTCAATGCCGACATCATGATCAACAACGTGGCGGATATCTACGAAGCCAACGGGCTGGTTCTCGGCGCGGTCGGCGAAGACGGGTATACCGCCATCGGCTTGCCCAAGGACATCCACGACGGACTGTCCTCCTTCGGACAGTTGATTGCCAAGAAATCGGGCGTCGAGATCGGCATCCTGCGCGTCGAACTGATGCTGGGTATCTGGATCGGCGCCGTGACCTTTACCGGCTCGGTGATCGCCTATGGCAAACTGGCGGGCAAGGTCGACACCTCGGCCAAGAAACTGCCCGGCGGGCACCTGCTGAACGCGGCTGCTGCCGGTCTCTCGCTGCTGCTTGCCATCATGTACATGAGCGACGCCGGAAGCTGGACGCTGGTCTTGCTGACCCTGCTGGCGCTCTTCATCGGCTATCACCTGATCATGGGCATCGGCGGGGCGGACATGCCGGTCGTGGTCTCCATGCTCAACAGTTATTCCGGCTGGGCGGCGGCGGCCATCGGCTTCAGCCTCGGCAATGATCTCCTGATCGTCGTCGGCGCGCTTGTCGGCTCGTCGGGTGCGATCCTGTCCTACATCATGTGCAAGGCGATGAACCGGTCGTTCATCAGTGTGATCCTGGGTGGCTTTGGCGGCCCGGCAGGCGAGCAACAGGCGGTCGAGGGCGAACAGGTGGCCATCGACGCCGACGGTGTCGCACAGGCGCTCGACGAGGCTGACCGCGTCATCATCATCCCGGGTTACGGCATGGCGGTGGCGCAGGCCCAGCAGAACGTGGCCGAACTCACCCGCCGCCTGCGCGCCAAGGGCAAATCCGTGCGCTTCGCGATCCACCCGGTTGCGGGCCGTCTGCCCGGCCACATGAACGTGCTTCTGGCCGAGGCCAAGGTGCCCTACGACATCGTTCTGGAAATGGACGAGATCAATGACGACTTCCCGGACACGGATGTCGCCATCGTCATCGGCTCGAATGACATCGTGAACCCGGCCGCGCAGGACGA
>JAWLGI010000018.1:28405-47685 GCA_041685125.1 Marivita sp.
CTGTTGCTCCTGCTGGGAACCTCGGTGGTGATCGTCATCGCGACCTTCTCCTTCCTGCGTCTGACGGGCGAGGTTTTTCTCGGTGCGATGGATGGCACCTCTTACGCGACGCTTCAGCGCGTCTTCGATGCCCTGCTCGGTGCGATCATCGCGTTGGAGCTGGCACATTCGGTGAAACTCATGGTCACCGGGCAGCGCGGCTTCGGACAGGTCCGCATCGTGCTTGTGATCGGTATCCTCGCGGTCGTGAGAAAGCTCATCGTCATCGAATTGGAGGCCGTTTCCGGATTCCTCCTGCTCGGGCTGGCAGCCGCCATTGTTTCCCTTGGGGGTGTCTATGGCTACCTGCTTTGGCTCGATCGCGACGGAACCGTGGAGCGCGATTGAGACCTGTCCCCAACACGGCCCATTCGCGGCATCACCGCGCGACGTCGCTCAGCCACCTGTCACCCGGCGCGTCAAACCCGGTCCACACCCCGGTCCCGCTGGGGTCTGTCCGCATCGCAGCCAAGGATGGCTCTGTCTGCTCATCCCTTGGGCAGTGCCGGCCTGCATACAGTTGAATACCGGTAAAATATTGAAATGCATGGAAATTTCCTTTACTTGCCGCGGGCCCGAACATACGTATGGGAAAATGTCGAAAGTCTGAACCATGGCCACGATCGAAGATCACCCCCTGCGCTACACCCTGTCGAACGAACTGCATGCGCGCCCGTTCCCGTCACTCGAGGCCCCGTGCCGCGCGGTTTATCTGGCGATAAAGAAACCCAAATCCGCCGCCGCACGGGACAAATCGCTCGATCTGGACCACCTCAAGGCGCTTCTGGATCGCTATGGCACTGCCCATCCGCAACCGGGGGCGACGCATTTCTCCGGGCAGGTGGGCCAGCACACGCTGAAATGGGAACAGCACACCGAATTCGTGACCTATACCGTGTTCCTCAACGGTGTCTCCGACCGGCCGTTCGATCCGGCGGATATGGAAGTGTTTCCCGAGGAATGGCTGGCCTCCGCGCCCGGCGTGCGCATCACCTCGGCGCTCATCCGCGTCGAACCGCGCCCCGAACAGGACCAGATCAAGCAGCAAGTGTCGGACTGGTTCGTCCCCGAAAGCCTCGCCGTGAGCAGTGTTCTGGACGACGATGCCATCATCGCGGGCGATTTCCGCATCGACCCGGCGGGCCACCTGCGCTTTGGCGTTTTCGTCAGCCCCGGCATCGGCAAGCGCAGGGTCGGGCGTATCGTCCAACGCCTGTGCGAGATCGAAACCTACAAGACGATGTCGATGATCGGCTTCAGCCGCGTGCGCGAACTGGGTCCCCGCATGGGCGAGATCGACAATGAACTCAACCGCCTCATGGCCGCGATGACCAATGGCGATGGCCAGGAAGAGGACCGTCTCAAGGCGCTGCTCTCGGTCTCGGCCGAGCTGGAAAGCCTGTCGGCCCAGACCTCGTTTCGCTTCGGCGCCACCTGGGCCTACGAAGCCATTGTCGCGCAACGCATCTCGGTCCTGCGCGAAACCCGTTTCGAGGGTCGCCAGACCTTTGCCGAATTCATGACCCGCCGATATGACCCGGCGATGCGCACGGTGAAATCCGCCGAAAACCGCCTGTCCACCATGGCAGAACGCGCCGTGCGCGCGGGCAACCTGTTGCGCACACGGGTCGAGGTGGCCCGCTCCGCCCAGAACCAGCAATTGCTCGAATCCATGAACCACCGCGCCGACATGCAACTGCGCTTGCAAAAAACCGTCGAAGGCCTGTCGGTCGTCGCGATCAGCTACTACGCGGTGTCGCTGGCCGGCTACATGCTCTACCCGGTGGCGGCGATGGTCGGGATCACCGAAGGCTTGATCACTGCATTGGTCACGGTCCCGGTTGTCTTGCTGGTCTGGTTCGCCATCCGGCGCATCCGGCGCGTGGTCGAACAGGGGGGCCCAGACCTCTGACGGCGTTTGCAGGCCATCACCGCTAGCGCCGAACGACAACCTCCGTCTCTGCCCCAAGGGAAGACGCAAGCGAGGCAAAGCGGGCCTCCGCCACCTCGCCATAAAGCGGCACCGACGCCTTGGTCAGCCGCAACCGCAGCAGTTTCTTGCGGGGATGCCAGTCCAGCGCGGTGCCATCCGCCGTCGTGTCCGACATCCAAAGCATCGCGCCAAAGCGCAGCGCCTTGCCCAGCACTTCGGCCTCCTGCGTGGCCCGATCCGAAATCAGCCCTTCGAGATCCGCGAACCGCGTGCCTTCGCGCTTGTTCTTGTAGCGGTGCAACAGCGCCAGCCCCAGGAACACGCGCTCGGAATGCTTCAGCCCACCCAGATTGGCGCGCGTCGCGTTGTCGAAACAGGTCTCGGCCCGGTAATCGGGGTGGGCGCGCCAGCTCACGTCATGCAGCAGGCACGCCGCCTTGACCAACCGCAAACGGGCCGGGTCCGTTTTCGAAAAAAGCGGCTCGACAAAGCGGAACAGCTTCTTGCCGAATCCGGGCAGACGGGCATCCTTGGCTTCGGCAAAGCGGCACGATTCAATCAGTGGATCGCGATCGCGCAATTCCTGTGACATCTGCTCATAAAGCAGCCCCTCGCGGATGCCATAGCTGGAAATCGCGATATCCTTGGGCCGAAACGTCTGCACCAAGCGCTTGAGCACCTCTGCCGCGTAGGGCACCAGCTCCATCCGGGCATTTGATATACCGCAGGCCTGCCGCAGATCGCCAAGGTCTTTGGACTTGATGTATTTCACCGTCTGGCTGACCGATTTCTTGTCCATCCGGTATTCGTGCAAAACCTGCAGCGGATAGCCCCGGCGATGCATATCGACCCGTGCAATCGCGCGCCACGATCCGCCGACAAGAAACAGCCTGTCCCGCTGCGGGCCCATGTGATCGGCGAGGTCTTTCATCACCGACTTGATCTGCGCGTCGCGCGCCTTGAAGCCGCCCTTCGTGTCGCGCAGCTTCAGCGGGCCAAGGTTGGAACTCACCCGCCGGCCGACGCGCCCATCGGCAATCTCGGCCAGCTCCATGGACGAGCCGCCGATATCGCAGACCAGGCCATAGCTGCCCGGCCACCCCAGAAGCACACCCTGCGCCGACAGCCGGGCTTCTTCCTCGCCGCCGATCACCCAGATCCGCAGACCCGTTTCGCGCAGCACATCCTCGCGGAAATCCGGCCCGTCCTCGGCCTCGCGCACGGCGGCGGTGGCGACCACGCTCAGGGGCGGCAGGTCCATACCCTCGGCCAGCGCCTGGAACCTCTTGAGCGCGTTCAGCGCCCGGTCCCGCCCTTCCGGGTTGAGCCGTCCTGTCTCGGACATGCCGGCGCCAAGCGCGCACATCAGTTTTTCATTGTAAAAATACGCCGGGGACCGCGCCGCGCCGTCGAACACCACCAACCGGACAGAGTTCGATCCGATGTCGACAACGCCGACACGGCTTAGCGCGCGCGCTTTCGGATCCTCAAAAATCGGACGGCCAAACGGCCCATGCAGATCGGTATCGGAATCGACAGGTCCGTCCATGGGATCCCCGGTTCAGAGTTGTCTCAAACTGTCAAAGCGCGGCAGGCCCGTCAAGCAAACCCGCAGTCCGGCGACCGGTCGCTGCGCGCGTCATTCGTCCGCATGGGTCAAATGCGGTACATCCGCGGCCCCCGCCGATCCGCGCCCCGACAGCGACGGGTTTTCCATGAAAAAGCGGTGGCAGTTGAAGGCAAACTCCCCCTCCTCCCATGTCGTGCGGGTGAAAAACCCGTCCGGCTGCATGATCCAGCTTTGTGCCACATCTGCCAGGTTGGCCGCCATGATCTGGCTCACGATCTGCGCCTTCACAGTGGGGTTGTTGATCTCCACCAGAGTTTCCACCCGGCGGTTCAGGTTGCGACCCATCCAGTCCGCCGAGGACATGAACACGCGCGCTTTCTTGTGCGGCAGCCCGTGGCCATTGCCGAAACAGATGATCCGCGAATGTTCGAGGAACCGGCCGACGATGGATTTGACGCGGATGGTCTCGCTCAGCCCTTTTACTCCGGGGCGCAGACCGCAGATGCCGCGGATCACGCAGTCGATCTGCACGCCGGCCTGGCTCGCCGCGTAAAGCGCGTCGATCATGTCAGGCTCGATCAGCGAATTCATCTTGATCCAGATATGCGCCGGTTTGCCCGCCTTTGCATGGGCGATCTCGGCCTCGATCATCTCCAGCATCCTGCGCTTGAGCGAATGCGGCGAAATGGCCAGGTTTTCCAGCCCTTCGGGCTGGGCATAGCCCGACAGGTAATTGAACACCTTGGTCGCATCGCGGCCCAGGGTGGCATCGCAGGTGAAAAAGCTCAGATCGGTATAGATCGTGGCCGTGATGGGGTGGTAATTGCCGGTGCCGTAATGGGTGTAGGTCACCAGCTTGTCGCCCTCGCGACGCACCACGATCGAGATCTTGGCATGGGTCTTCCAGTCAAGGAACCCGTACACCACATGCGCCCCCGCGCGCTCCAGCCGCCGCGACTGGCGGATATTGGCCGCCTCGTCGAACCGAGCCTTCAACTCGACCAGCGCGGTGACCGACTTGCCATCCTCTGCCGCCTCGCACAGCGCGGCGACGATCGGCGATTGGCGCGATGTGCGGTACAGCGTCTGCTTGATCGCAACCACGTTCGGATCGCGCGCCGCCTGTTCCAGAAACCGCACCACCATGTCGAAGGTCTCGTAGGGGTGATGCAGCAGCATGTCCTTCTGACGGATCGCGGCGAACATGTCGCCGTCATGGTCCTGCACGCGTTCCGGCACCCGCGGGCTGAAACTGGGCCATAACAGGTCAGGCCGCGCATCCAGCACCAGCTCCTTGAGGTCGGCCGCCCCGATCATCCCTGCCAGTTCGATCACGTCATCGCCGCTGACGCGCAATTCGCGCATCACAATATCCAAAAGCCCCGTGGGGGCGCCCACCGACAGGGTCAGCCGGACCACCTCGCCGCGCCGCCGCCGCTTCAGCGCCACCTCGAATTCGCGCACAAGGTCCTCGGCCTCTTCCTCGACCTCGATATCGCTGTCGCGCAGCACCCGGAACCCGAAGTGGTCGCGCAGCTTGTAGCCCGGAAACAGCCGGTCGAAATGCAGCAAAAGCACATCTTCGAGCAGGATGAACCGATGCGACCCGGCTTCCGAGGGCAGGGCGATAAAGCGTTCCACCTGCCCGGGGATCGGCAACAACGCCTGAAGTTGCGACCTGTCGCTGCGCCCTTCCAGCTGCAGCGCAAGGCAATAGCCGTTATTGGCGATGAACGGGAAGGGATGCGCCGGGTCGATCGCCAGCGGCGACAGCACCGGGAAAACCTGGTGCAGGAACACGTCCTCCAGATGCGCGCGATCGGCCTCGGTCAGCCCGTCGCGCGACAGCACCGAGATATTCTCCGCCTCCATGCGTTCCAGCAGATCGGCCAGCACCCGCTGCTGGGCGGCCATCAGCTTGCGCGCATCCTCGTTGATCAGCACCAGCTGCGCCGCCGGGGTCAGCCCGTCGGCCGCCGGCGTGGTGTTGCCACCCTGCGACAGCTCGCGCAGGCCCGCCACCCGCACGGTGTAGAATTCATCCAGATTGGCCGCCGAGATCGACAGGAACCGAAGCCGCTCGAGCAGCGGCACGCGCGGGTTCTCCGCCTCCTCCAGCACCCGCCAGTTGAACCCCAGCCAGGACAATTCGCGGTTCACGAAACGGCCCGGCCCGGTCAGGTCAAGATCCGGGCTGTCCGTCGGGGCAGGGCGGGGGGCGTGCAGGAAATCGGCGCTGTTCATGGGCGGTCCCTTAGCGATGGCGCGTGACAGTTTGGTGACAGGCCGCCCGCAAGACCGGGCCAGCGTGGCAACACCCTACTGTGCAGGATTCTCGCCCGGGAATTCAAGCTCTGCCAACGCTTTGCGGGCAAGCCTGCGCGTCACACCCCGGGGGGTGCCCAAGGCTTCGCTGTCCAGATGCGCCACAACCTGGCCCGCCGCCTCGAAGGAGCGCGGCATCCAGCGCACGAGATAGGGGATCACATCCGCCATCGGCACGATCTGGCGGTCGGCGAACAGCTTGGCCAGAACCGCCGACAGCAGGATATCGTCCGGCGCGGCCATCTTGGCCACCGTGGTCCCGGCCATCCGGCTCGCCAGGTCCGGCAACCCCAACGCCCAGCCCGAGGGCGGGCGCGTCGCGGTCAGAAGCATCGAATGACCGTTCGACAGAACAAGATTGTGCAGGTGGAACAGCGCTTCTTCCGAGGCGCGGTCGCCGGCGATCTCCTCCACGTCCTCGACACAGATCGGCGCATCCGCCAGCCCCGGTACGTCCGCCTGCACCAGCGCGGCGGCGTCGATCATCTGGCCGCCGCTGTCGTTGCACCAGACATGGCCCAGATGCGATTTGCCCGATCCGTGCGGTCCCACCAGCACCAGCTTGCCATTCGGCCAGGTCGGCCAGGTGTCCACCAGCCCCAGCGCCACGGCATTGCTGTGGGTGACGTAAAAGTCCCCGCGTCCCAGCGCAGGGCGCGCCGGAATGTCGAATTTCATCTGCAAGGGCATTATTGCGCGTCTCGATCACTCAATCCGCGGTAAAGGCGGCTGTGAAGGTACTGTTGCGAGGCAAAGCGCGCCAGAACCCCGATAGCGGCCGCCAAGGGCACCGCGACCAGCATCCCGACAAAGCCGAAGAGCGTGCCGAACACCGTCAGCGACAGCAAGAGCCAGACCGGATGCAGCCCGACCGAGGACCCGACCAGCTTGGGGGTGAGCACATTGCCCTCGACCACCTGTCCCAGCACGAACACGCCGGCAACCAGCCCGATGGACAGCCAGTCGCCCCAGAACTGGAACAGCGCCAGGCCGATCGCCAAGGCGCCGCCGATCAGCGCGCCCAGATAGGGGATGAAGGTCACCAATCCGGCGACAAACCCCACAACCAGACCGAACTGCAACCCGATCACCATCAGCGCCACCGCGTAATAGGTGCCAAGGATGATACAGACGGTGCCCATGCCGCGGATGAAACTGGCCAGCGTGCGGTCGATATCCGCCGCCAATTGCCGGATCACCGGCGCATGATCGCGCGGCAGCAATTCGTCGATCCGCGCCACCATCCGGTCCCAGTCAAGCAGCAGGTACACCGACACGACCGGCACGATCACGAAAAGCATCACGATGTTGATGATCCCCGCCGCCGAACTCAGCACGGTATTGAGCAATTCGCCCCCCTTCGACTGGATCGTCTCGCCGACCGATATCAGCGACCGGCGCAGCGGGCTTTCGGAATCCATCAGCTCGGGAAAGCGGTCGACCAGGAAATCGCGCAGATTGGCAAAGAGGGTGGGCGCGACGTCGAACAACTCAAGCGCCTGGGTCACCAGCGACGGGATCACCAGAAGGAGCAGCAACACGAAGATGACGATCCCCGCCACGGTAATGAGCGCCGTCGCCGCCACGCGGCTGACACCCAGCCTTTCCAACCGGTCGGCCACCGGATCGAGGAAATAGGCGATTGCACCGCCCAGCACGAACGGCAGGAGAACATCGCCAAGCGCCCATAATGTCACGATCAGGACGACCGCCGCGATGCCCCAGTATTTGACCTGCTCCCGCGCGGGAAGTGCCATGCCGATCACCCTTGATATGCCGCTCCCTTCATTGCCTGTCCCGACACGGGTTTCAAGGGCAACCGAAATGCGGTTCAGGCAGGGTGCGGCAGGTCGATCTTCGTCACATAGCGCGCACCGTCCTGGGTCCGCGTCACTTCGGCGCCGATCTGCGCGCCGAACTGTTCGATCAGACGCACGCCTGTCCCGGTCGACTCGATGTCCATCCGGGCGGTTTCAGCGGACCTTGCGTTCTCCACCGAGATGGTGATCGCGGCGTCCGTCCCATCCTCCAGCGACACGGACACGGGACGCTTCGAGCCCGGATCGCCATGCTTGATAGCATTGGTCAAAAGCTCGTTGACCATCAGGCTCAAGGCGATGGCCCGGTCGCTCTTGAGCGTGACCGAGGTGGCGGGATGCGTAAAAAGCATCGCGTCATCGGGCAGTTCCGCGCTCTGGCGTGTCGATTGCACCAATCCGTCGAGCATGGTCACAAGGTCGATCTCGGCCACGTTCCTGTCGATCTGGATCGCCGCATGTACATTCGCGACCGCGCGCACGCGTGCCTCGACGCCGCGCAGCGCATCGCGGGCGATCTCTACGGCCTCGCCGCTTTCCGACGCCAGCTTGCTGGATTGCAACCGCACCAGTGACAGCGCGACCTGAAGGCTGTTCTTGATCCGGTGATTGGCCTCCACCACAAGCGCCTCGCTTGCCGCGACCGCCCGTTCCAGATCGCGGCGCGCGTTTTCCATATCGGTCAGGTCAACGAAAGTGCCCACCAGCTTGCGCCGCCGATCCACCGGATCGGTCGCGAATTCACCGCGAACGCGGATGAACCGCTCGGTCCCGTCGGGCATCGGCAAACGGTAATCGAACGAGGCGACCTCGCTTGCAGGCGCGGCTGTCACCCGCGCCACCTCTGCATGGACGGCGTCCACATCATCAGGGTGCACGCGCTCGAAGAACGGCTTGGCCTTCGGACCGGCCTCGCCGGGCGCAAACCCGAACATCTCGTCAATCGCCTCGCTGCGGTCGAAGAGATCGGTTTTGGGATCGTAACTGAAATAGGCGATCGACGCGGTCGATGCAGCCGCCCGCCGATGGCTTTGCGCCATAAGCTCGGTCAGCGTTTTTTCGGTCACGTTCTGTGCGGTCTGCAATATCGCCACGATTTGCCCGTCCCGGCGGATCGGCGTGAAATGCATCGTCCAGTAATGCTCGATGTAATCGCCTTCTGCATCCGGAAGATCAAAGCGTGTCGGACCAATCTCCTGCGGCGCCCCGGTGCGCATGACCTTTGATGTGGCATCATGGACGGATGCCACGGCCTCTGCCGCATTGGCCTCATCGCTGGGTGGAAACGCCTCGAACAGCCCTTTGCCCGACACGTCGCGCCCGATGGACTCCGACATCGCCGCATGGGCGGCGTTGCGCCAAAGTACCGTCAGGTTGTCGTCGGGCACGTACATCAGCGCCGCCAGAGGCAGCGCCTCGAACCCGGCTGTCATCAGCTCGACGATGTTGGCGTGGCCGACGCTTGTCTCCATTCGGCGCTCCGTGAACTCTTTCGCGCTGGACTCGTATCGCCGCAACCTGACGGTGTGCTACTTGCGTTAGAATATTGCACGATTTCGACAGGGTCGGCAAGGTACCCGCACCGGCGCCGCTTCAAGCTGCCGCGACAGGCGCGCGGGACAGCAGGGGCAGGTGTCATCCGGTTGCATGAGGCAGGCGGCAAAGGCCGGTCGCCAAGACGGCACTCGGCGTCGCACCGCGCCCCGGCGCCGTCGCGTGACGCTGGCAAATCCTTAAGAAAGTCTGAATCTCTCTCTGTAAGCTATTGATTTTGCGGCACGGGGCACCCGTCCCACGCATGGGACAGCGCCGCGCCCTTGCCCGGCTTCCTCCAACCCGCTAGGAGGGGAAAAACCCAACACACGAGACCCGAAATGCGTCTGTCCCGCTACTTCCTGCCCGTTCTCAAGGAAACCCCCTCCGAGGCCCAGATCGTCAGCCACCGCCTGATGCTGCGCGCCGGCATGATCAAGCAATCCAGCGCTGGTATCTATTCCTGGCTCCCGCTTGGATACCGGGTCCTGCGGAACATCGAACAGATCGTCCACGAGGAACAGGCCCGTGCCGGGCATATCCCGATGCTGATGCCGACGCTTCAATCGGCGGATTTGTGGCGCGAATCCGGGCGATATGACGCCTACGGCCCCGAGATGCTCCGCGTCGAAGACCGCCAGGGCCGCGACATGCTCTACGGGCCCACCAACGAAGAGCTGATCACCGACATCTTCCGCGCCCATGTGGGCAGCTACAAGGACCTGCCGCTGACCCTCTATCACATCCAGTGGAAGTTCCGCGACGAGATCCGCCCCCGGTTCGGCGTCATGCGGGGCCGCGAATTCCTGATGAAGGACGGCTACAATTTCGACCTTACGAAAGAAGACGCGCTGCACGCCTACAACCGCCACCTTGTCAGCTACCTGCGCACCTATGAACGCATGGGGCTGCAGGCGATCCCGATGCGCGCCGATTCCGGCCCGATCGGCGGCGATGACACCCACGAATTCCTTGTGCTGGCGGAAACCGGCGAATCCGAGGTGTTCTACGATGCCGAGATCACCGACCTGAAATTCGGCACCCGCGCCATCGACTATGACAGCGTCGAAGAATGCCAGGCCGTGCTCGAGGAATTCACCTCCCGCTACGCCCGCACGGACGAGACCCATGACGAGACCGAGTTCGCCAAGGTGCCCGAAGATCGCCGCCGCACCGCACGTGGCATCGAAGTCGGGCAGATCTTCTATTTCGGCACCAAGTATTCCGAACCGATGGGCGCGACAGTGGCCGACGCCGACGGCACCCGCGTTCCGGTTCATATGGGGTCGCACGGCATCGGCGTCAGCCGCCTGCTGGGCGCGATCATCGAGGCCAGCCACGACGACAAGGGCATCATCTGGCCCGAAGGCGTGACCCCGTTCCACGCTGGGATCGTCAACCTCAAGCAAGGCGACGCCGAAGCAGATGCAGCCTGTCAATCGCTCTATGACAGCCTCACGGCGCTGGGCCTCGACCCGCTCTACGACGACCGCAATGAACGGGCGGGCGGCAAGTTCGCGACGATGGACCTGATCGGCCTGCCGTGGCGCATCACGGTTGGCCCCCGAGGGCTCAAGAACGGCGTGGTCGAGCTCACCTCCCGCCGCACAGGCGAGAGCGAGGAACTGCCGCCCGAAGAGGCCGTTCAGCGGATTGCCACCATTTATGGCACGGCCAACGCCTGACCGGTCCTTGCCGCGGCATGCAGCGGTTTGATACCCTGACGATATGCGACGCTTTCTGGCTCTCCTGTTCGGTCTCTGCGCCGCGACACCCGCAGCGGCCTCGGACCCGGTGACGGTCTTCGAGACCTGGGCGCGTGCCGGGGGTGCCGAGGACACGGCGATCTCGGTGTTGATTGATGGAACTTCGGCCCATGCTGTCAACGCCACCCGACCGGTTGATCTCGCGTCGAATTCCAAGGCGATCACCGCATTATGTGTGCTGTCTCTTGTGGAGGGCGGCGCGCTGAGCTGGGACACGCCATTGACGACGCCGCTTGGCCCCGACGCTCCGCCCGGCACGGTTGCAGAGCTGATCACCCACAGCGCCGGGATCGGGCGGGATTCCACCCAGCTGCGCATGGGGTTCTGGCTGAACGAGGAAACACCCCGCCACGCCCATGTCGCCGACATCGTCCTGAAGCGCAACAAGCAGCGCGGCACGCGCGGGGAATTCGCCTATACGAACGAGAATTATGCCCTTCTGGGCCGGATCATCGAAGTGACAACCGGCGAGAGCTACGAGCAGGCCTGCCGCGCGCGCGTTCTTGATCCCGCCGGGGTCGACGGCGCGTTGTCACCAAGGTTTGCGGCTTTCGCGGCGTGGGGCGGATGGCGCATGGCAATGGCCGAGCACGCAGCGCTGCTCTGGCACTGGTTCGGCCCGCAAGGTCGGGTCGGGCGGGATCCGCTGGCGCTGCCGCATATCGCGAGAGGAGAGGGCAGGTATTACGGGCTCGGAATGAATTACGCCGCCGAAGCGCACGGTTTTCGCATATCCCACGCGGGCGCGATCTCGATCCCTTTCGGTCCCAAGACCGGCGCCTATGCGGTGGTCTACCCGTTCGGCGCAGTTGCCGCCATGGGGTATGACGCGGCGGTGGCCGACCCGGCACGATTCATGGACTTGTCCAACGGTCTGGCAAACCTTCTGAGCCCGCGCTGAAGGATGGAGCCGTTTGCGTTGACGCAAACGATCGGATGCGTTGACGCATCCGCACCGCGCGTCACGCCGACGCTGTCACCTCGGCCACGATGCCGTCCACCACGTCCACCAGCATCTCTTCATCTTCACATTCCGCCATCACGCGAATCAGGGGCTCGGTGCCGGATTTCCGGATCAAGAGCCGCCCTTTGCCATTCAGCCGCGCCTCGGCCTCGGCGATGGCGGACTTGACAGCAACAGTCTCCAAAGGGGCCACGGACGGATCGTAGCGCACGTTCTTCAAGAGCTGCGGGACCGGTTCGAAACTGCGAGTGAGCGCACTGGCGGGCTGGCCTGTGCGGCACATCTCGCACAGGAATTGCAACCCGGCCATCAGCCCGTCCCCCGTGGTGGCGTAATCCGTCATCACGATATGACCGGACTGCTCCCCGCCAAGGTTCCAGCCACCGCGCCGCATCGCCTCGACCACGTAGCGGTCGCCGACACCCGTGCGCTCGAGCCGCAACCCGCGCCCGCCCAGGAACCGCTCCAGACCGAGATTGGACATGACCGTGGCCACCAGAACTCCGTCCCTGAGCCGCTCTTCGTCAGCCCAGCGCGCGGCCATCAGGGCCATGATCTGGTCGCCATCGGCGATCTGTCCGCGCTCGTCGATCAGGATCACCCGGTCGGCATCGCCATCAAGGCAAATCCCGACATCCGCACCATGCGCCACCACGGCCGCTGCCGCCACTTTTGGATGGGTCGAGCCACAGCCGTCGTTGATATTGGTGCCATCCGGCTCGACGCCCAGCGGGATCACGTCCGCCCCGAGCTCCCAAAGCACCTCTGGGGCGGCCTTGTAGGCGGCACCATTGGCGCAATCGACCACCACTTTCAGCCCGTCCAGCCGCATGCCCGGCGGGAATGTGGACTTCACCCGCTCCTGATAGCGAAAGCGCCCATCGTCGATCCGCTTGGCGCGCCCGATATTGTCGACCTGCGCCGTTTTGACACCGCTTTCGATCAACGCCTCGATCTCGGCCTCGTCGGCATCCGACAGCTTGAACCCGTCTGGTCCGAAGAACTTGATGCCGTTGTCGGCGGCGGGGTTGTGGCTTGCGGAAATCATGATCCCCAGATCGGCCCGCATCGACGGGGTGAGCAAGCCCACCGCCGGCGTCGGCACCGGTCCGAGCAGGAGCACGTTCATCCCGGTCGAGGTCAGCCCCGCTGTCAGTGCGTTTTCGAACATGTAGCCCGATTGCCGCGTATCCTTGCCGATCACGACGCGATGCACCCCCTTGGAATCCTGCCGGAAATGTCGCCCGACCGCGGCGCCGATCCGCAGCGCCATGTCGGCGGTCATCGGAAAGGTGTTGGCGGTGCCGCGCACCCCGTCGGTTCCAAAGAGCTTACGACTCATCAATCTTGTCCCCATGAAATCGCCTGCCACATGGCCAGAGCCTGGCGGGTCTCGCCCACGTCGTGCACCCGCATGATCTGTACGCCTTGCGCCGCCGCGTGCAAGGCCACGGCAACCGATCCCATCACACGTGTGTCCGCAGCGTCAGCCCCGGTGATCGTGCCGATGAACCGCTTGCGGGACGCGCCCAAGAGTATTGGACAGCCAAGACCGTGAAACAGGGAAATGTCGGACAACAACTTCAGGTTGTGATGGATGGTTTTCCCGAACCCGATCCCCGGATCGACGATGATACGCTCCCGTGCAATCCCGGCGGCCTCCAACGCGGTGATGCGGCCGGACAGGAAATCATAGACATCGAGGCGCACATCCTCATAGTGCGGGTCGTCCTGCATCGTTTGCGGATCGCCCTGCGCATGCATGACGCAGACCGGCACGGCGCGGTTTGCGCAAAGCTCCGCCAGCTTCGGATCATGGGTAAACCCTGACACGTCATTCACGAGCGTCGCGCCCGCGGTCAGCGCCGCCGCGGCCACAGACGCCTTGCGCGTGTCGATCGAGATCGGGGTGTCCAACCCATCCGCGAGGGCAGCAATCGGCCCGGCGACGCGGCGGATTTCCTCCTCGGAGGGGACTGCTGACGCCCCGGGGCGGGTGCTTTCGCCGCCGATATCGATGAGCCCCGCACCTTCGGATATCATGTGCCGCGCCTGCGCCACGGCCGCCTCGGGATCGAGGTACCGTCCGCCGTCGGAAAAGCTGTCGGGGGTGACGTTCAGGATGCCCATCAGCGTCACATCCGACATGTCGCGACCGGCGACAGGCGCGCGCGACGCGGTCAGGCGGGCCAGTATGTCGTCGGGAATGTCCCGGACAGGGATCACCTCGGGCGGGGCGTCACGGCGCAGCGCCACCGCTTCGGAAAACCACAGCGGCCCGCCAGCGAGCGGCTGTGCATCTTTCACGCGTGTGGCCGAAGAATGGGGCAGGGGGCGGAAATAGGTCGTCATTCCGCGTCAATGAAACGCAAAACGGGCTTTGACAAGCGGTTACAGCACGCTTTCGCCGATTGGCCTGTTGCGAATTGTAACACCATCACCGGAGGACGCCTCCGCCCCGATGGTAAAAACCTCGCAGGCGTCCATTTCGGCGGCGAACCAGCCCGTGAGCGCGGCAGCGTCGGTCACCGCGCTGCCGGGGCCATCGACTGCATCCAGCACGATCTTGGAGGGGGCCCAGATGCAGACCTGTCCGTTCTTCATCGCCCAGTCGAGTTCGGTGCGCGTTGCCACCACCTTGCAGCGCGCATCCCGCGCGGCGAGGGTCCAGCCGTTCTGTTCGATCGCCAGCAGGTCAATCCGGCGCTGCGTCATCGCGTGGCCGGTCCGGGGACGCGGGCCATCGGGCAAGCCGACACACAGGATGAGCGGCGCGGTTCGCGCGGTCATCTGGTCGATCCAGCCGCCCAGGTACTGCGACGCGATCGCGGCATTCGACAGGTGAACAACGCGCGGATGCGGGCGCTCCTGCGCGGCATCCTGCGCGTCTTGCCCCAGATCGGCGCGCGAGCGCACGATCTCCACGCCAAGAGCACCGGGCCCGCGATCCAGCTTTTCGATCCGCACAAAGGCACGCAGCGCCTGTGGTTCGTGCAGGATCCGTTCCGCGATCCGTTCGGCCAGCGTTTCCAGAAGGTTCAGCCGCTCCGCGCCCAGCTCGGCGGCAATCGCCTCGGTCACGCGGTCGTAGGACAGGATCCGATCCACGTCATCGTCAAGATGTCCAACATTGGGCTGCACTTCGACCACCACGTTGAAGCACACCCGCTGGGTGGTGCCTCGCTCGGCCTGAAAGGCCCCGATTTCCACCTCGACGATATGATCGCGCAACGAAATGCGGTCCACGGGGCCGTCATCCGCCGTGGCAATCGCCCGTTCGGACGGATGCGCAAAGGCAAGGCGAATTTCGGAACTCATGGCACGTCCTCCGTTGCAACGTCGTCCGGCTATCAGAGGTGACCGCAAACGGAAATGCCGCGAAAGGGCGTTTTGCAGCCCAGTCGCGACATTATCGATCAGACGATGGCGTGCACGGCCTCAGCCGTTGCTGCTGACCCGCCAGGTATGCCGGTAGAAAAGGTGGACACCGATCGCCGCCGTCTTGGTGTAGGTGCGGGCCCAGCGGGGATGCACCGCGGTGGTGTGGTAATGGGTGGCCCCATCTGTCAGGTTCATCGGGGCGCGACCATCGAGGATCGCCCCGGCAACCTTGCCGACACGGTCCCAGGCACGCGCCTCGTGGACCTGTTCGGGCAGGCCGTCACAGGTATAGGTGAACTGGCATTGATATTTCTGGCCCGTGCCCTGGTTGATCACGCCGCAAACGCTGTCCGGAAACCGGCCGCTCTTGACGCGGTTCATGATAACCTCGGCCACGGCGAACTGGCCCTTGATGGTCTCGCCGCGGGCTTCGAAATACAGCGCTTCGGCCAGGCATTCCCATTGGGCGCCGCCATCGGCCGCCGCTTGCGCATTGAGCCAGGAGGAATTGTACATCGCCGTCTTGCGGGATGCCGGTGTGACCAGCGATGTCAGGTGGGACGGACCAGCCGCGGCCAATCCGACTTGTTCGTTGTTCACAAGCGCCTTCGCAGCGTCACTCGCGCGCTCGGCCAAGGCGGGGGTGGCCAGCAGGGCAGCAGCCAGGATCAAAGCAAACAATCTCGACATACCGAGTGTTCATCTCGCAACATTGTGGGTGGCGACGCTGCGAGCAGAAAAGCAGCGCCGCACAATGCACGGGCTGATATCGAGATTATGCCGCATAAACAAGCAGGTCCGACTTGACCTTCTTGCATAGCCCATATGCGCCCCAGGCGAGGGCGATATCTGGACAAACCTTTGCCGGGCGCTACCCGATCTTGTCACCCAACGCAAGTTGTGCGGCAGCGAGCCGCGCCACCGGAACCCGGAAGGGAGAGCAGCTGACATAATCAAATCCAGCCGCCCGACAGAAAGCGATTGATTCGCTATGCGCGGCATGCTCACCGCAGATCGATAAAACCACGTCCGGGTGCGCTGCGCGACCCCGATTTGCGCCAAAGGTCAACAATTCTCCGACGCCTTCGGTGTCGAGGATGTGAAACGGGTCTTCGCTGAACACGCCTTGCCGGACATATTCCGACATGAACCGCCCGGCATCGTCGCGTGACAGGCCATAGGTCATCTGGGTCAGGTCATTGGTGCCGAAACTCAGGAAATGTGTGTGCTCGGCGATGTCGCCCGCACGCAGGCAGGCGCGGGGCGTTTCGACCATCACGCCCAGCCGGTAGCTGACATCGGCGCTGTTCTCGGTCCGCACCGCGGCTGCCACCGCTTCGACCCGGCCGCGCACCAGTTCGACCTCGCGCTTGGCCGACACCAGCGGGACCATGATTTCGGGGACCACGGTGATGCCCTCGCGGGCCGCTTCAACCGTCGCCTCGAAGATCGCCCGCGCCTGCATGTCATAAATCTCTGGCACCGTGATGCCAAGCCGCACGCCGCGCATGCCCAGCATGGGGTTGTATTCTGTCAGGCTTTCGACCCGGCGCGTCACGACGCTCACCGGGATATCCAGGGCTTCGGCCAACTCGCGCTGGCCCGCGCGGCTGGTGGGCAGGAATTCGTGCAGGGGCGGATCGAACAGGCGAATGCAGACCGGCTGACCCTGCATGATCTGGAAGAGCTCAAGAAAATCCGCCCGCTGCATCGGCAGCACAAGCTCAAGCGCCGCTTGCCGGTCCTGCGGGTTTTCCGCGAAGATCATCTCGCGCATCGGCGTCAGCCGTTCGGATTCGAAGAACATGTGCTCGGTGCGGCACAGCCCGATTCCCTGCGCGCGAAAATGCAGCGCGGTCTTGGCATCGGCGGGTGTGTCGGCATTGGCCCGCACGCCGATATCGCGCTCGGCATCGGCCCAACTCATGAAGGTCCGAAAGGTCTCGTCCAGCGTCGCCTCGATCATCTCGACCGAGCCGGCCAGAACCTGCCCGCGTGTCCCGTCGATGGTGATCTCGTCGCCTTCCTTGAAGATCCGCCCATCCGACGCCGCAAGCGACCGGCGCTTCACCTGGAACCGCAGATCCGTGACCCCAACCACACAGGGAAGGCCCAAACCGCGCCCGATCACCGCCGCATGGCTCGTCATGCCGCCGCGTTCGGTCAAAACCGCCGCCGCCGCATGCATCCCGCGAATGTCCTCGGGGCTGGTTTCGCGCCGAACCAGAACGCAGGCCTCTCCGCGCGCCGCACTGGCCTGCGCGGCCTCCGACGAAAACACGATCCGCCCGGTGGCCGCGCCGGGGCTGGCGGCGATCCCGCTGCCCACGATATCCCGGCGGCTCTTGGCAGAGACCTGCCGGTGCAGCAATTCCGACAGCGCGCGCGGTTCGATCCGCATCACCGCGTCCTGTTTGCTGATGATCCCGTCCTCGGCGAGGCGGACGGCGATCCGCAGCGACGCCCGCGCACTGCGCTCCACGCGGACCCCGTCCAGGATATGCAGATTGCCGTTCTCGATGGTAAACTCGATCTGCATTTCCTCGCGCAGATGGGCGCGCATCAGGTCGGCATGCCTCAGCAGCGCGGCAAAGGCATCAGGCGCCAGCTCTTCCAGCGATGGCCCGCGCGGGTCGGTTTCAAGGTAAATCGACGCCGATCCGCCATCCAGCGCCTCGCGGCCCTGGCTCTGGCTCAGGTACCGGCCTGTGACCTGCGGCAGCCCGGTGGACGGGTTGACCAGTTGCAGCACGCCCGATCCGCATTCTCCACTGCCCAGACCCAGCGCCATCTCCTGCACCACGAGGCCCAGACCCGCATCAACGGGCGCGCCCTTGGCCTGCCGCAACAGCCGCGCTGTCGTGCCTTCCCAGGCCCGCGCCATGGATTGCAGGATCTCGGCCAGCTGCACCGCCGGGTCTTGGGGAAACGGTTCCTCGGCCTCTTCCTCGTAAAGCTGCAACGCCTCGCTCAGCGCGTCATGGGCTTCGCCGTCAATATCGTCGAACGCTTCGGCATCGAGCCGTGCGACGTCGATGGCGTAGTTCAGCACGAAGCGGAAATAGATCTCGGTCGCCGCCGCCTGTCCGATCTGGTCGCACATATCCACGTAACGGGCATCGTTCATCCCGATATTCAGCACGGCACCGGGGCCGCCCCAATCGGGGTCTTCCGAGGACGGGCGCACGCAGAGCAGTGCGTTTTTGTCGAACTGACCGAGGATCCCGCTCACATCCGGACGATAGCCAGACGCGATCTGGTGCACGGCATCGAAGGAGAGCGCCACCGTGGGCGGCACCGGCAGGTCGAGCCGGACCAACCGCTGCAAGCATTTGGCCCGCCCGCCATGGGTCGGCGTCGTCATCGGAGAGGTCGGTGTGATCAGCGTCACATCGGGGTTGTCAGGGCTTGGTTTCTGCACTGCAGCACCTCTTGAAGCTGGGCGCAGCATACGGACGCCGCGCGCCCTGACAAGAGGCGTTGATGGCGCGGCCTATCCCTCGATTCGCGTCAGGTCTGCCACTTGCAGGCAGGTCGTGCGGATCGTGCTCAGCAGGTTCAGCCTGTTGCGCCGCAGAACCGGGCTATCGGCATTGACCTGCACCGCCTCGAAAAAGGCATCCACCGGCGCGCGCAGATCGGCCATCGCCGCCATCGCGGTCGCGAAATCCTGATCCGCCATCGCCGGTTTGATCTTGGCCTCGGCCTTGGCCAGCGCGTCGAAAAGGGCTTTTTCCGCCGGGTCTTCGGCGAATTTCGGGTCGCCGCCAAAGGAGTATTCCACCCCGTCCTTGTCCTCGGCCTGGGTCAGGATGTTGTTGGCCCGCTTGAACCCCTGCACAAGGTTCTCGCCATCCTCTGTCTCAAGAACAGCCTGCAACGCCTTGGCCCGCTTGACCAAAAGCGCCAGATCGTCATTGCCGGGCATGGCGATGCAGGCGTCGATCACGTC
>JAWLGI010000118.1:0-3279 GCA_041685125.1 Marivita sp.
TGGTGGCTTTGCAAGCTGAGCGCCGCGCCGGGATGGACATGGATGCGCTTCACCTGAAATCGCCCGCCGACAGCGAGGCTCTCGAACCAGCCCCAGGGGCGGTAATCGCGTGGCAGGTTCTCGGCCTGGATCGCACCTTGCGCCTTGAGCGTGGTGACGACCTGTTTGACATCCTGGGCGCGATCCTTGTGCGCAACCAGCACTGCGTCCGGCATGGCAACGGCAATGATATCCGTAAGTCCGATCCCGACAAGTGTCTGCTGGCTGTTTTCGGCGCGTAGCAGGCTGTTCTCGCAATCGATGCTGGTGGCCGGCCCCGACGTCACAATGCCCCTCTCATCCTGTGCGCTTTCACGCCAGACAGCATCCCAGCCGCCTAGATCGGACCAAGCCTGTCCGTATGGAACGACTGTCAGATTATCGGCTTTCTCCATAACCGCGTAGTCGATCGATATATCTGCACAATTCTTCCAGGCTTCCGGATCGAGCCGTAGGAAATGCAGATCGCGTTCCGCGGCCTTGACCGCCTGTGTCACCAGAGCGAGCATTTCGGGTTGATACATCTTGAAAGCACCCATGATCGCATCCGTAGAAAACAGGAAGATGCCTGCATTCCAGAGATGCATGCCATCATCGAGTAGCGTTTGCGCTCTCGTGGCATCAGGCTTTTCGACAAAACCCTTGAGCGGCTGCGCGACAGGTGTGAAATCAGCGTCCGGTTTCTGGCTGAGGGCAAGCCAGCCGTACCCCGTCTCCGCACGATCCGGGCGGATGCCGAACGTGACAAGCTGCCCTGCATCTGCCGCCGGCACTGACGCCTGCACGGCCGCACGGAACGCCGCCGCATTCGGGATCACGTGATCCGACGGCGCCACCAGCATCAGTGAACCAGGCGCGCGCGCCTGCAATTCCAGCGCTCCGGCGAGGATGGCGGGGGCTGTGTTGCGGCCCACAGGCTCGATCAGTGTGGCCGCGGCGGCAATCTCGGCCCCGGCGAGCTGTTCGGTCACCACGAACCGGTAATCGGTTCCAGTAACAACCATCGGTGCCACGAAGCCCGATCCTGACAGCCGCCTGGCCGAGGCCTGGAAGAGGCTTTCCTCGCCGGTAAGCTTGGTGAATTGCTTGGGGTAGCTTTTCCGCGAAAGCGGCCAGAGCCGCGTGCCGGAGCCGCCGCATAGCAAGAGCGGGTGAATGTCCTGAGCCATCTGTGAAGCGTCCTTCGAGAAAAGTCTGGTGGTCTGGCGATTCAGCCACGAAAATTGTCCTGGTGGTCCAGGAACCACCGATACGTGTCGGCGATCCCCTCCTCCAGCCCGATCCGGGCGCGCCAGCCCATGCTGGAAAGGCGGCTCACGTCCATCAGTTTGCGCATCGTGCCATCGGGCTGGCCGGGGTCGGTGGTGATCTGGCCCTGAAACCCGGTCACGCGCGCCACCAGCCGGGCGAGATCCAGAATGCTGATGTCCTGGCCCGTGCCCACGTTGATATGGCTGAGCATGGGGCGCGTGCTTGCGTCATATGCAGCCTTGTCGAGGTCGAGCACGAAGAGCGACGCCTCGGCCATGTCATCGACATGCAGAAACTCGCGCATCGGCTTGCCCGATCCCCAGATCGTGACCTCCTCGCGCCCTTGCTGGACGGCTTCGTGAAAGCGGCGAAGAAGCGCGGGAAGGACGTGAGAGTTCTCAGGATGGAAGTTGTCGCCGGGGCCATAAAGGTTCGTCGGCATCACGCTGCGGTAATCTGTTTCGTACTGACGGTTATAGCTCTCGCAAAGCTTGATCCCGGCGATCTTGGCAATGGCATAGGGCTCGTTCGTTGGTTCCAGCAGACCGGTCAGCAGCGCGTCCTCGCGCATCGGCTGGGCGGCGTCCTTCGGATAGATACAGCTTGATCCAAGCTGCAGAAGCCGCCGCACTCCGGCCCGATAGGCCTGATGGATCACGTTGCATTCGATCATCAGATTGTCATGTATGAAGTCGGCTGGGTAGGTGTTGTTGGCGTGGATGCCGCCCACCTTGGCCGCAGCGAGGATGACGACGTCCGGCCGCTTGGCCTGCATGAAGTCGCGCACCTGCGCCTGTTCGGTCAGGTCAAGCTCGGCATGCGTGGCGGTGATGAGCTCAAGATCGTCTCCCGCCGCGCGCCGCGCCTCGAGCCGGCGCAGGATCGCGCCACCCACCATGCCCCTGTGTCCGGCCAGGTAGATCCGCATCATCCGTTCTCGACACTGACCGGCAGATCCATGCCGTTTGCTTTCAGCAACGCATGGCGCCGCGCGATGCGCAGATCCTCTGCGACCATCTCGGCGCACATCTCTTGTGCGGTGATCTCGGGCACCCAGCCGAGCTCGGCCTTGGCCTTGGACGGATCGCCCAGGAGCGTCTCGACCTCGGCTGGGCGGAAATAGCGCGGATCGATGCGCATGATCACATCCCCTGGGTTGACCGCTGGAGCCATGTCACCGGTGACGCTGGCGACAGTGGCCGTTTCCTCGATCCCGTTGCCGGAAAAATCCAACGTGATCCCAAGCTCCGCCGCCGACCAGGTGATGAACTCGCGGACCGCGTATTGCGTACCGGTGGCGATCACGAAATCATCGGCCACGTCCTGTTGCAACATCATCCACTGCATCCGCACATAATCCCTGGCATGCCCCCAATCGCGCAGCGCATCGATATTGCCCATGTAAAGACAATTCTCCAACCCCTGCGCGATATTGGCCAGCCCGCGCGTGATCTTGCGGGTCACGAAGGTCTCACCTCGCCGCGCGCTTTCATGATTGAACAGGATGCCGTTGCAGGCATACATCCCGTAGGCTTCTCGGTAGTTCACGGTCATCCAGTAGGCGTAGAGCTTGGCCACGGCATAGGGCGAGCGCGGATGAAACGGCGTGGTTTCGCGCTGCGGGGTCTCCTGTACCAGACCGAAAAGCTCTGATGTCGACGCCTGGTAGAAGCGCGTGGTCTTTTCCAGGCCGAGAAAACGGATCGCCTCGAGCAGGCGCAACGTCCCCATGGCATCCACGTCGGCGGTATATTCGGGCGCCTCGAAGCTCACCGCGACATGGCTCTGCGCGCCGAGATTGTAGACCTCGTCGGGACGCACCTCACTGAGGATGCGGGTCAGGTTGGAGCTGTCGGTGAGATCACCGTAATGCAGCTTCAGCCGCTGATGGTTGGCATGCGGATCCTGGTAGATATGGTCGATCCGCTGGGTGTTGAACAGCGAGGCGCGGCGCTTGATACCATGCACCTCATAGCCTTTCTCCAGCAG
>JAWLGI010000062.1:0-13479 GCA_041685125.1 Marivita sp.
GGGTTCAGCCGATCACATCAAGGATCGCATCCTCGATCTGGCGCAGGTTCTGCGGGTCCGAGAACCGGTGATCCGCGCCCTTGACCAATGTCAGTTTCACATCCGGCCCGTCGATATGATCCAGCAGGCGCAACGCGGTTTCGCGGCTGACCGCCGTGTCCTCGGTGCCCTGGATCAAACGCACCGGATAGGGCATGTGCAGCGGCGTGCGCATCACGAGGTTGTCGCGCCCGTCCTCGATCAGGCGGCGGGTGATGATATAAGGATCGCCGTAGTCGGACGGCACCATCACCTGCCCATCCTGCATGACCTGTCGGCGCTGATCGTCGGTAAACCCGGCCCAGAACCCGTCCTCGGTAAAGTCGGGCGCTGCGGCGATGCCGACGAAGCCCACGACATGGGCCAGCCGCTGCGTCATCAACGACGCGATCCAGCCGCCCATGGAGGACCCGACCAGAACCACCGGTCCGTTGCATGTGGCCTCGATCACCGCCTGCGCATCGCGTGCCCAGTCGCCGATGCAGCCCTCTTCGAACACGCCGCCGGACACGCCATGCCCGGAATAATCGAACCGCAGAAAGGCACGGCCCTGCACCTTGGCCCAGGACTCCAGATGCACCGCCTTGGTGCCCTCCATGTCGGATTTGTACCCTGACAGGAAGACGATGGTCGGTGCATTCCCCTCTGTTTTGGCATAGGCGAGCCGCGTGCCGTTCGGTCCGTCGAGATGCTGAATCGGTGTCACATGTGTCTCCGTCTTTGCGTCACCGCACCTTTGCGCAATGCGCACCGGAACCCAAGAGGTGACAGGCCTGCCTAGTCTTTTTCCACCTCGTCAAGCCTGAGCGCCAGACCGCCGCCGATCACCGCCAACACGGCGAAACCGCTGAGCGCCGCCACCGGACCGGCCAATGCCAGAAGACCGCCAAACGCCCCGGTGACCAGCAGCAACATTCCGATGACCGTGTTGGCCACAGCGGCGTAAGAGGCGCGTTGGTCCTTCGGAGACATGTCGACAAGATAGACCGACCGCGCCGAGCGCACGCCCTGATAGGACAGCATGAAGAAGAACAGAAGCGCCGGAACCACCCAGCGCGTAGCGGCCCAGCCTGAAAGCTGTGCCATGACGACGAGGCTGGCAAAGACCGCCGCCAGCACGCCTGACAGGAACAGCACTTTGCGCGCGGACCTGTCGGAGAGCCGTCCCCAGACATAGGAGCCGGCAAAGGCCGCCGCCGCCGAGGCCAGCAGCAATGCGCCGAGGTTGGACAAGGCCGATTGGCTGTCGCCAAGCATCACGAAATAGGGCGGGGCCAGCGCCGTCACGGTCAAGAGCCCGCGCACCACGATAAAAAGGCGGAACTGGCCGTCCACTTTCAGGGGTGACAGATCAAAGGCGGTGTCCGCCCCGTCTCGCGACGCGTCTTCTTCGATCCGCGCGAAAAGCAGCGCCGCACAGCCCCAAAGGGCAGAGGCGACCGCAATGGCGATCACGACCGGCGTTATATCGCGAAGCAGGCCGGAGATGAGCAATCCGGCGAAGATCAGGACAGCGATCGACGCGGTGGATCCGGCCACGCCGGTGACCGCGCCGCGCCGGGTTTTCTGGACCGTCTTTCCAAGGATGTCCTTGTAGCTGACAGATGAGGCAGCACGCGACAGCGCCAACACAGCCAGCGCTCCGCAGAGCGCCAGCCCGGCGGTCACCCCGTCCAGTGTCAAGGCGATCAGCACGATGGCACCGGCCGCGACCGCCTGCCCCGCCGATCCGGCGACCCAAGCCCATTTGCGATGCGCCATCGACTGCACCCAACTGGCCAATACGATCTGGGGCAGCAATGCGCCCGCCTCGCGGATCGGCACCAGAAGCCCGGTGAGCGCAGCAGGCGCGCCCAGCGCGCCGGACAGCCAGCTGAGCACCAGTTTCGGGTCGATCAGGCCATCCGCCACCTTGGTCATCGACAGGCTGAGCATGTGGCGCAGGCCGTTGCGCACCTCGCGCTGCGCGACCGGGCCGTCGGCATCGGTTATCTCTTCATAGGCGTGGGTGGTCGGCTCAGTCATTCCGCAGCGGTCCGCATGGTTCCCCATAGACTTGGTAACCGACGGTCGCAGCTCTTGGTTCCGCATCCCCTGGTCGCAAAGGCCAAGGGCAAAACGGCGCGTGACAGGACGCGCCGCGGTTTTTATCCGCCGATATACGCGCCGGTCTTGGGGCGATAAAAATTCTTCTGGTTGTGGAGCCGCCCCAGCAGGTCGTTTATCTGCTTCATCGACGCGTCAAGTTCGCGCGTCGACTCGTCCGGGCGGATCGGATCCGCGTCCTGGTCCATCACGGCCGTATTGAGCGACTGCTTGGTGCTGCGCAGCGCATCTTCGATCAGCTCCATGTCCTCGACGGTCAATTCGAAACTGGTGTTGTATCCAGGCATTGTCTGCTCCCCGCGCCGTGTGTTGGTGTAAAAGTTTCCGATAGTGGATGTCGGTATAGATAACAATTGCGTCGCATTCGTCCATAGCAAAGGGGGTTAGCAACCTCCTGAAATCCGGTAATTTTCCATAATACTGTCGTATACCGCACAAAATTTCCGCGCCTTGCTGTCATCGCGGGCGACTCGCTGCGATCCGGTCCGCATTGCATGGCTTGACGCCAGACCGCCCCGCTGCCAAAAGCCGCGCACGACACATAACCCGCAACCGGGCGTTCCGTGGGCGCCAAACTGACGAGGAGCTGGGCCAATGAGCCAGATTTCCCTGACCTTCCCCGATGGCAATGCGCGCGACTACGATGCAGGGATCACCCCTGCCGAAGTCGCCGAGAGCATTTCCAAATCCCTGTCCAAGAAAGCCATTTCAGCCACCGTGAACGGCGCGCACTGGGACCTGCAATGGCCGATCGAGGACACCGCGCATATCGCCATCAACACGATGCAGGACGACGCAGCAGCGCTCGAACTGATCCGGCACGACCTTGCGCATATCATGGCGCGCGCGGTGCAGGAGATCTGGCCCGACGTCAAGGTCACCATCGGCCCGGTGCGCGACAATGGCTGGTTCTACGACTTCGACCGGGCCGAGCCGTTCACGCCCGAAGACTTGGGCGCGATCGAGAAGCGGATGAAAGAGATCATCAACGCGCGCGATGCCGTGCGCACCGAACTCTGGCCGCGGGAAAAGGTGCGGCAGCATTACACAGACAACGGCGAGCCCTACAAGGTGGAGATCCTGGACCGGATTCCCGAGGGCGAGGATATCCGCATGTATTGGCATGGCGACTGGATGGATCTGTGTCGCGGTCCTCACCTGCAGCACACCGGGCAGGTGCCTGCCGATGCGTTCAAGCTTATGAACGTGTCTGCCGCCTATTTCCTTGGCGACAACAATCGCCCGATGTTGCAACGGATCTACGGCGTCGCGTTCAAGAACCGCGATGACCTGAAGAAATACCTGACTTTCCTCGAAGAGGCCGACAAGCGCGATCACCGCCGTCTTGGCCGCGAGATGAACCTGTTTCACATGCAGGAGGAAGCGCCCGGCCAGATCTTCTGGCACCCGAACGGCTGGCGCATCTACACCCTGTTGCAGGATTACATGCGCCGCAAGCAGACCACCGGCGGCTATGTCGAGGTGAACACCCCGCAAGTGGTGGACCGCAAGCTGTGGGAGGCGTCGGGCCACTGGGACAAGTACCAGGACCACATGTTCATCGTCGAGGTTGACGAAGAGCACGCCCGCGAAAAGGCGGTCAATGCGCTCAAGCCGATGAACTGCCCCTGTCACGTCCAGATTTTTAACCAGGGGTTAAAATCTTATCGCGATCTTCCATTGCGTATGGCCGAATTCGGCTCGTGCAATAGATATGAACCTTCCGGGGCCCTGCACGGCATCATGCGCGTGCGCGGATTCACCCAGGATGATGCCCATATTTTCTGTAGAGAGGACCAGATCGAAGATGAAACCAAACGCTTTATCGACTTCCTATCAGAAATCTACCGCGACCTCGGGTTTGAGCGGTTCAAGGTCAAGTTCTCCGACCGTCCCGACACCCGCGCCGGATCGGATGATGTCTGGGATAAATCCGAAGACGCCCTCAAGGCGGCCACGATTGCCGCAGGTTGCGAGTTCGAGCTGAACCCCGGCGAGGGTGCGTTCTACGGACCCAAGCTGGAATTCGTTCTGACCGACGCGATCGGCCGGGATTGGCAATGCGGCACGCTGCAGGTCGATTTCGTGCTGCCGGACCGGCTGGATGCGACCTATATCGGGCAAGACGGGGCGCGCCATCGCCCCGTCATGTTGCACCGCGCAACGCTCGGGTCGTTTGAGCGGTTCATCGGCATCCTGATCGAGGAGCACGCCGGCAAACTGCCCTTCTGGCTCGCGCCGCGCCAGGTGGTCGTGGCCTCCATCGTGTCGGAGGCGGACGATTATGTGCACGAGGTTGTGGCCGCATTGAACAAGGCCGGTGTGCGCGCAGAAGCGGACACCCGCAACGAGAAGATCAATTACAAGGTGCGCGAACACAGCGTTGGCAAGGTGCCGGTGATCCTTGCCATCGGCCACCGAGAGGTCGAGGACCGGACCGTGACGGTGCGGCGCCTTGGCGAAAAGCAGACCGCTGTAACATCCCTGACCGATATCGTGAGCAGCCTCGGAAAAGAGGCGACACCGCCGGATCTTCTGTAACATTCCAGCGCCGGAACGTTTCGAATGGGCCCCGTCATGTAACGGGGCCTGTTTTACACGTCTGAAAAATCCGAAAAATTTTCTCGCAATTCCTCACTGCGCATAACGCCGCTGTGATGCACGGCCCCGTGAATAGCGCGGCATGCTGCCGCAGGGCATGGTAGGGCTGTCGCAGCATCGTCGATGCCGGCGGCCCAGTTGTTATCACGCGTCAATACAAGGAGATATCTCATGTCAAAGACACTCAAGACCGCCGCAATCGTTGGGGCCGTTGCCGCCAGCTTTGCCGCACACACCTCCACAGCCACAGCCCAAGCGAAGGAAAAATGCTTCGGCGTGTCCCTCGCCGGTGAGAATGATTGCGCCGCGGGTCCGGGGACAACCTGCGCCGGAACATCCACCGTGGACTTTCAGGGCAACGCATGGACCCTTGTCGATGCCGGCACCTGCGCCGAAATCGAGCTTCCCGAAATGGCCGACGGCTCGGCGCGGACAGGATCGCTCGAAGAGCTTGATCGCGATCTGCCACAGGGCTGAAACCATGACGAGATCGGCCAATTCTGGCCGATCTCCGACCACCACGGAGCTGGACATGCCTGACGCGACACATGCTTTCCCGCACCTTCCCGCCCGTCCGGGCGTTGGCTACAAGGCGCAGCATTTTACCGACATCCTGACCGATCCGAGCCCGGTAGGGTGGTTGGAAATCCATGCCGAGAATTACATGGGCGATGGCGGGCGCCCGATTGCCCAGCTCAAGGCCCTGTCCGAACGCTTTCCCATTTCCGTGCACGGTGTCGGACTGTCCATCGGCAGTGAAGGGCGGCTTGACCCGGACCATCTGGCACGACTCAAGCACCTGTGCGACTGGCTCAACCCCGCCAGCTTTTCCGAACATCTGGCATGGTCGACCCATGACAGTCACTTCCTGAACGATCTGCTTCCCCTGCCCTATACCAACGACACACTCGCACGCGTGGCCGACCACATCGATGCGGTGCAACAGGTTCTGGGGCGCCGCATGCTGCTCGAAAACCCGTCCTCCTACCTTGCCTTTGCGCAAAGCACGTGGACCGAGACGGATTTCCTGGCCGAACTTGTGCGTCGTACCGGCTGCGGCCTTCTGTTGGACGTGAACAACGTCTTCGTGTCCGCCACCAATCTCGACTATTCTCCGCAAGGCTATATCGACGCCTACCCGCTGGATGCGGTGGGCGAAATCCATCTAGGCGGTCATGACGCGGACGCAGACGATCATGGCGCGCCTCTGTTGATCGACAGCCATGGCCGCGCAGTGGTTGACCCGGTCTGGCGGTTGCTCGACCATGCTCTGGCGCAATCCGGTCCCAAGCCCCTCTTGGTGGAATGGGACACCGATGTGCCCGACTGGCCCATCCTCGCCGCCGAAGCGCGCCGGGCCGACGCGGCCCTGAACCGGGTGCTGGCATGACCAGTCAATCGAGCTTTCATTCGGGCCTGTTGAAACCATCGGCCCCTGTGCCAGAGGGGCTGACCGATGGTCACAACCAGCCCGCCGGGCGGCGCTATGGCGTCTATCGCAACAATGTCACCGTAGCCCTGCGAGAGGCCTTGGCAGACGGCTTTCCCGCCATTGTCGGGCTGATCGGGCGCGAAAACTTTGACCATGTGGCGCGGGCTTTCCTGCGGCAGACACCGCCATGCTCACCGGTGATGTCACAATACGGGTCCGCGTTCCCGGATTTCCTTGCGAGCGTCGAACAGTTGGCGCATCTGCCCTATCTTGGCGATGTCGCCCGGATCGACCTGGCCATGCGCCAAAGCTACCATTCCGCCGACAGCACCGGGATCGACCCCGCCGCGTTGCAGGCACTGGACGAGCCGACATTGCTCGCCACCCGAATTGACCTTGCCCCGTCGCTGCGGATGATCCGGTCGCGCTGGCCCATCGGGGCGATTTGGCACTACACCCTGCGCGGCACGGAGAAACCCTCCGGAGGACCTCAGGACGTGGCGGTCTTGCGCCCAGAATTCGATCCCGAACCAGTCACCCTTGGTCACGGTGCGGCCGAGGTGCTGTGCGCCTTTCAGAACGGCAGACAATTCGGCGCGGCCATCGCGGCCGGCGGTGCCGCCTTCGACCTTGCGCGATTGCTGAACCTGCTCCTGACGCGGAACGCGATCACCGCACTGAGACATTGATCATTAATACCCAGGAATTCGAGCCATGGACCGCATAGCCAGCCTATACTCCGAGATCTTCGCCAGCATGGAGCGCGCTCTTGACGGGTTTATTCCCCTGCTGGCCCGCTTTGTTTTTGCCGCGACCCTTCTGATTTACTTCTGGTCCTCGGCGAACACGAAACTTGGCGACGGGATCACCGGTCTTGTCATGCCGTCCGACGGCGCCTATGCGCAGATCTTTCCCCGACAGATGGAAGCCGTTGTCTATGACGCATCGCAATTGTCGGTGTATCACTGGCTGGTCGTGGTTGCCGGCACATGGGCCGAATTCATCCTGCCGCTTCTGATCGTGATCGGGCTTTTTACCCGGCTTGCCGCGCTCGGAATGATCGGATTCGTGACCGTTCAAAGCCTGACCGACCTTTATGGTCACGGCGGCATCGCACATGCCGAAACTCTGGGCGCCTGGTTCGACAGGGCACCGGATAGCGCAGTTCTCGACCAGCGGGCCTTCTGGATGCTGCTGCTTGCGACGCTTGTGATCAAGGGCGCGGGCGCGGTGTCGATTGACCGCATCCTGTCGCGGCAGGTGTTCGGCACGTCGGTCCGCCCCGCCTGACCCCTTGTTCCGGCGCGGCTGACCGTTATCTCTTGAACAGGAGCGAAGGCAAAGGGCGTATATGTCGGATCGAACAGTTTTCAGGATCAGCGGCGCTGAGGCACAGGAGTTTCTTCAAGGGCTCGTCACGAATGACGTGTCCAGGCTGAACGAGGGTCTGGTCTATGCCGCGATGTTGACGCCGCAGGGCAAGTATCGCGCGGATTTCTTCCTTGTGCCAAAGGGGGATGACATTCTTCTCGACGTGGCGACACCGCTTGCTGCTGGTTTGAAAAAAGCGCTGACGATGTACAAGCTGCGCTCCAAGGTCGAGATCGAAGAGACCGACATCGCTGTGACCCGCGGGCTGGGCGATGCGCCGGATGGCGCCTTTGCCGACCCGCGTGACCCGGCGCTGGGCTGGCGCGGATATGACGGCCAGCCGGCGGATCCGGATGTTGACTGGGATGCGGTACGCGTTGCCGCGCTGGTGCCTGAAAGCGGGATAGAACTGACCGAAGACAGTTACATCCTGGAAATGGGGTTCGAGCGTCTGAACGGCGTTGATTTCCGCAAGGGCTGTTTCGTCGGGCAGGAGGTTGTCGCGCGGATGAAACACAAGACCCAACTGCGCAAAGGGCTGGCACGGGTTGCGCTGGAGGGAACGGCCCCGGTGGGCACGGAGATCCTCAGTGGCGAAAAGCCGGCCGGAACGCTTTTCACGCAGGCGGGCGATCAGGCTCTGGCCTTTCTGCGATATGATCGCGCCGGCAGTGATATGCGCGCCGAAGATGCAACGGTTCATTACGACCCGTGATCCGACGCCCAAAGCCCTGCGCGGGTCTTGCCCGGCAGGGTTTGGACTGTGCGGCCCTTGACAGGGCCAAAGTGATGGAAGCGGCGCCGCCCAGGAGGTCGACAACTCTATCCCTGTGACGGGGTCTCCCCCGCGACCAAGGGGCAAAGCCCCGGCAAGATCGATCTTCGGTTGGTCGACGCGTCGCCGCGCCTCACCGATGAGATGTCTGTCGCGGCATGGGAGTGACCCTTCCCGCTCGGTGCGCACCGTGGGTCAGATATGGTGCAGCAAGGGTTAAGGACCGGGAAATGCGCCGTCCGGACGCAACCGATATAGACCCTTCAGGTCAGGCGCGCCGAATGTGCGGCCACCCTGCGTGGTCAGGCGCGTTCAGCGTATTCCATGGACTCGGTGTTCACCACGATCATCTCGTCCTGTCCGACAAAGGGCGGCACCATGACCTTGACCCCGTTGTCGAGCACTGCCGGTTTGAAGCTGTTCGCGGCGGTCTGGCCTTTGACCACGGGTTCGGTCTCGTCGATCTTGCAGGTCACTT
Organism: Marivita sp.; assembly: GCA_041685125.1. Lineage (GTDB taxonomy): Bacteria > Pseudomonadota > Alphaproteobacteria > Rhodobacterales > Rhodobacteraceae > Marivita. Next base: position 8,803 of record JAWLGI010000062.1, read on the forward strand.
TCTGTGGCAGTGACGCATTCAGCGCCTCTGTCTCGTAGAATTCGACCACGATGGTCATGCCGTCCTGCAGGAATGGACGGCGTTCGCCAAGGATGTCGGCAGGCAATTCGACTTGGTCGTAGGTTTCGGTGTCCATGAACACCAGCATACCGTCAGATTCGTAAAGGAACTGCATGTCCCTTTGTTCCAGACGCACCCGCTCCACCTTGTCGGCCGAGCGGAAGCGTTCATTCAGTTTCGATCCGTTGCGCAGGTTTTTCATCTCGACCTGTGCGAAGGCGCCCCCCTTGCCGGGTTTGACGTGGTCGACCTTCACCGCGGCCCACAGGCCATCATTATGTTCGAGGACGTTTCCGGGGCGGATCTCGTTACCGTTGATCTTGGGCATGGCGAAACCTTGTCAGAAGGTTGATAGAATTGTGCCGGTCCCTATATCTGGGAGATGCTGCACTGTCCAGACGACCAGATATCGTTTCAAGCCGGCGCCACGCTATGCTCCATTTGCATAAAAGGTATGCGAAAATGGGGTATCCGAATCGTCTGGAATGCGCCATAAGCAACCTCACGCCGGAAAACACAAGAGCAATAATCACAGGACGGATCATGAAAGATTTCGTTGACGGTACCGCCTTCAACGCGGAGCAAGGTAATCGCGCACGCAAGCTGTTCGCTGCCGTGGTTCTTGCCGCATTGGATGACGCAATTGCCGATGACAAGAAATATGGCAACGGGCCGGAGCAGATCGCGCGTTGGGCGCGGTCGCGCGACGGTCGCGAAGTGCTGAGCTGCGCGGGCATCGACCCGAACGAACGGGTCGTCGAAGGCCTGATGGAGTTCGTTGGGAAAGGTGTGCGCACCTCGGTGGCGCTGTCACGCGAAGAAAGCGAACGTCGCAACGCTGCTGCCCTTCAGGCAGAAGCGGCTTAACCACCTGTTCCCAGACCAGAAAGCGCGTCCTTTTGAGGGCGCGCTTTCTTGTTGTTCACGAGGTATGCACTTTGTCTGACGCCGTCAGGTCCGACAAGATCTGGCAGATCCGATGAAAGCGCATGGTCGAAGAGCGGAAAACCGGAGCCCATCTCTGCGGTCCGTGCTCTATAGCCTGATCCCGCTTGGCCGGCCTTGGTCAGTCGAATTCTCGTGATACCAGCATGCGGTGAATTTCCCGCCGCACCAGTTTGCGCACGTTCCGCGTGATGCGTTCGCCCAGCGCGCCCTGAAGTTCCTTGCGGACAATGTCGCCGACCAGATCTCTGAGGATCTGCTCATCGATCTCGAACGGGGCATCATCGTCGGATGACTCCGTCGGAAGGTCATGAGAAGGCTGACGCGGTTCGTCCTGCAACGGCGCATTGAGGTCCGTCTCTGGTGACTTCGGCTCCTGTGGCGGCTGTTTCTGGGGCGGCCATGCATCTCTTGCATTCACCACATTCGACGCCTCGGCGCCTGTCTCCTCTTCTGCCTCCATGTAGGGGGCAGGATCGGGCCACTCCATCGGCTCACTCGCGCGTGCAAGATCGTCCGCATCGGGGCGATCCCGCTCTTCCTCGAATTCCTGGCTGGCATCGCGGGCCACGAGGCGGCCCAGTGCCGCGACCTTGTCCTCAAGCGTTTGGGGGGGGTGCTCTGGCTCCGGCTCAGGCTCGTGCGTATCGAAAGCTGGCTCACCCGCGTGATGGGAATGCCTGAATTCTACTGCGGCGACGTCCGCCTCGTTGTCGTCCTCGGCCCCGTCGTGATCCTCTGTGTACGTTTGATGCGCCGCCGCGTCCTCGCCCGTTTCCTCACCGTCTTCCATGGCCGCCTCGGTGGCGTCAAAGGCCGCGGCGACCTCTTCTTCGATCAGGCGGCTGAGTTCGGTGCGGCGCGTGTCATCCTGGCGCTCTGGCGGGGCGATGTCTTCCTCGACCTCATCGAAATCGGGAAACGCACCCTCTACCGTGCCAAATTCAGCCAGACGCGCATCGCCGGGAATCGTTTCGATCGGGCGATCATTGACCTTTCCGCTACCGGGAGTGTTGAGAGGCTCGGTTAAAAGCACCGGCTCGGCCCTGGTTGCCGGCGGCGTCGTTTCGTCCTTGACCCGTTGCTCCGGAGTCAGGACCAGTCGTTCGGGCCGCTTCGCCCGTTCGGGTTTGCGTGCTGGCGGAACAGCCCGCGATTCGTCCGCCACGAGTTTGCGGATCGACGTCAGGACATCTTCGATTTCCGCGTTTTTCACGGGATCAGACATGGTTCACCACTGCTACCTCGGACCCAAGGTAGCCGGGTCGCACCCATCGCACAACAGATGAAGAAAAACTTAGTTTTTTCCTAGTGACTGAAGAACACGGTCAAGCTGCTGACCCTGTTTGCTTTTCTGAATTGGGCTGTCCTTGACCAGGTTGTAGTAGCTGATCGGATCATATTGCTGCACATTCAAGCGCAGATCAGACGCCGTCAAGCGTCCCAAAGTGGACAGAACCTGGTAGGCTGCGAGGTCCTGATCCACCTTCGCCGAAATGCGCGCCGACCGCGCATTGAGCAGCTCCTGCTCTGCGTTCAAGACATCCAGCGTCGTGCGTGCCCCAAGTGCAGCCTCTTCGCGCACACCGCGAAAGGCCACCGTGGCCGCCCGCACCTGGCGGTCCGTCGACTCGAGACTGGCCGCCGCGATTCGCAGTTGTGCATAGGCATTGCCGACATTTTGCGACACCTGATCGATGGCCTGGTGCAACTCGCCGCGCGCCTGGTCGCGATTGGCCATTGCCTGACGGACAAGCGAGGTCAGACGCCCGCCCTGGTAGATCGGCCCCCCGGCCTCGACCCCGACGGACCCGCCACGCGAAAAGCGATCCGTGTCTATCCCCTCGGTCACGGTCAGACGACCGGCAAGCCGCACAGATGGATTCATCGCCGCCTTGGCGCGCAGGATGCCGAATTCAGACGCCGAAACCTGGTGCTGGATCGATTTGATCTGTGGATGGGCGCGCACGGCAATCGCCTTGGCCGCATCGACGCTGTCTGGCAGGTCCGGCAGGCTTTGCACCGGTTGCAGATTGCTCGGCAAGCGGCCAACGATGGCAAGATATTGCTCGCGCGCCACCGTCAAAGACCCCTCTGCCGCGGCAAGCTGGCTGCGGGCGGCGGCCAGGCGCGCCTCGGCCAAAGACGTGTCGGTCCGGGTCACCTCCCCGACCTCGAAGCGTTCTTGGGCGGCGTTCAGCTCTTGCCGGATCAAACGCACGTTGTTTTCGCGCAGCGCCACGGTTTCGATCGCGCGGCGCACCTCCAGGTGCGCCTCGACCGCAGACAACAGAACCTGCTGTTCGACATTGATCAGCTGTTGCCGGGTTCCCAGCACGGCCTCTTTGGCCGTTTCGAGGGCAAACTTGTTTTGCCCGCTGTCAAAAACCGTCAATTCAGCGACAAGGCTGGCGGACATGCTGTTCGAGACTGTCGGAACGATCGTGTTGCGTGTCGATTCGCTGCGGCTGGTGCCGAATTGGCGTGTCGCGTCGGCCGACCATGAAAGAACGGGACGCAAGGCGGCCACGGCCTGCGCAACATCTTCGTCAGCCGCGCGCAGGACCGCCCGGTTCTGTTCGAGCAGACCGCTGGTGTTGTAGGCCCCGACCATCGCATCAGCCAGTGTATCCGCCTTGACCACGGAGCCGGTAACGGCAAAGCCGAAGGCCATCGCAAGTGCCGTAAGTTTCACGCGTTTCGCCATTCCCGATGCCTCCCAGGACATATCACTGCTGACTTGTGTCACCGACGCGGACTTAGAGCGCGAAGGTGGTCTCTTTTTCGAATCCCGGCAAGACCGGCGCGGATGCATTGAATGCATAGCGCCACGACATCTCGCCATCAATCTTGTATCCGATCCGCACCACGCCAAGTGCGCCCTCCATGAAGACGCATCCGATCCGCCCGCCTTCCTTGAGCTGATCGATCAGCGCCGGCGGAAGCTCTTCGACGCTGCCCTGAACGATGATCGCATCATACGGACCGTGCTGCGCCGCGCCCTCGGTCAATGGACCCGTGTGCACCAGGACGTTATCTGCACCATGTTCGGACAGAAGCGATTGCGCCTCATTGGCAAGGCTCGCATCCTCCTCCACACCGATCACCGCTTCGGCCATGCTTGCGATCACCGCAGAGGAATATCCATAGCCGATCCCGATATCGAGGACCAGATCATTGCTCTCGACATTGATCGCATCCAGCAACTTGCCCAGCGTACGCGGCTCCAACACCACGCGATGCGGCGCGATCCGGATGTTTTCGCTGACATAGGCCGCCTCGACCTGCTCTCGCGGCACGAATTGCTCGCGCGGCACGGACAGCATCGCATCGATGATGGGAAACTTGGTCACGTCCGCGGTGCGCACCTGTGTGTCGACCATCATCATCCGGCGGGCAGCAAAGTCTGTCATGGGCTAAACTCGTTCGTTCAGTTCGCTGCATAACCCTTGCCACAGGTCGCCGGGTTCAGCAATGCGCAGTGCACGCGAAATCCTGGCATGTCACTGAGCTGCACCCAGCCCCGATATCCGCTTGACGGGCCTCGCGCGACCGCCTATTCGAAAGGCCACTCTGGCGAGTTGGCGGAGTGGTGACGCAGCGGATTGCAAATCCGTGTACACCGGTTCGATTCCGGTACTCGCCTCCAATAAAATCAATGACTTGCGTCAT
>JAWLGI010000002.1:0-23913 GCA_041685125.1 Marivita sp.
TGGTGCCCGGGGGCGGAATCGAACCACCGACACGAGGATTTTCAATCCACTGCTCTACCCCTGAGCTACCCGGGCACGGGTGAACGATCGTTGTTCAGGTTGCGGCGTTCTATGTGACGGGTTCGGGCGTGTCCAGTGGGTTTTCCATGGAAAAATGCAAAATCCGTGGGAAAGGCCCGCGTCGGGACCGGAGGGGGCCTTTCATCAGTGCATCGGCTTGCCAAATGGCCCCGAATGCGCAAGCTAAGCATATGACGCCAAACTATGTTTTCGAGACGGAACTGATCGGACGCGGGCTTTCGCGTGTCGCTGGTGTGGATGAGGCGGGACGGGGGCCTTTGGCGGGGCCGGTGGTGGCGGCGGCGGTGGTGTTCAGGCCGGGCGCGATCCCGGACGGGCTGCGCGATTCAAAGGCGCTGACGGCCCCGAAACGCAGGGAACTCCTGCGCGACATCATCGAGATGGCGGTGATCGGCATCGGCGAGGCGTCCGTCGAAGAGATCGACACGATCAATATCCTGCGGGCCAGCCATATGGCCATGTGCCGGGCCATCGACGCGCTGCCCAGCCTCCCGGATCACGTGTTGATTGACGGCAACCTACTGCCCCGCGATCTGGTATGCCCCGGCACACCGATCGTGAAAGGCGACAGCCTGTCATTGAGCATCGCGGCGGCGTCAATCGTGGCCAAAACAAGACGCGATGCGCTCATGTGGGATTTGGCGCAACAGTATCCCGGCTATGGCTGGGATACCAATCAAGGCTACCCGACGAAATGTCACAAAGACGCCCTCCGAAATCTTGGTGTGACCCCTCACCATAGACGTTCGTTTAGACCAGTCCACAATATATTGTGACAAGTAAATTTCTTAACTACTTGATTCAAAAAAGAAATTGACGACGAATCAGCTTTGACTCATCTTTCGGTGCAATCACAGAGCGCAATAATTGCGCCGGGACGATAGGCAGAGAATGACAAAAATGACCAAACCGACCAGCGCTGCGGCGTTGCCCGTGAACACGATCCTGCACGGTGATTGCATCGAGGCAATGAACGCGCTGCCCGCCGCGTCCATCGACCTGATCTTTGCCGATCCACCCTATAACCTTCAGTTGCGTGGCGATCTGCACCGCCCGGACAATTCCCGCGTGGACGCGGTTGACGACGACTGGGATCAGTTTTCGAGCTTCAAGGCCTATGACGACTTCACCCGCGCCTGGCTCAAGGCGGCGCGCCGCCTGCTCAAACCCGATGGCGCGATCTGGGTGATCGGATCCTACCACAATATCTTCCGCGTTGGAGCCGTGCTTCAGGACGAGGGATACTGGATCCTGAACGACGTGGTCTGGCGCAAGTCGAACCCGATGCCGAATTTCCGCGGCAAGCGGTTCACCAATGCGCATGAAACGATGATCTGGGCATCGAAATCCGAAGGCGCGAAATACACGTTCAACTACGAGGCGCTGAAGGCGTTGAACGAAGGCATACAGATGCGATCCGACTGGGTCCTGCCGATCTGCAACGGCGGGGAGCGACTGAAGGATGAGGCCGGCGAAAAAACACACCCGACACAGAAACCGCAGGCCCTGTTGCATCGGATCCTCGTCGGCGCGACCAAGCCGGGGGATATCGTGCTTGATCCGTTTTTCGGTACCGGCACCACCGGCGCGGTCGCCAAGATGTTGGGCCGCGACTGGATCGGTATCGAGCGCGATGAAAAATACCGCGACGCGGCTGCGAAGCGGATTTCAGCAGTGCGGCGTCTCGACAAGGCCGCGCTGGAGACCAGCGCCAGCAAGCGTGCCGAACCGCGCGTGCCCTTCGGGCAATTGGTCGAACGCGGCATGCTGCGGCCCGGTGAGGAATTGCTGAGCATGAACGGCCGTCACAAGGCCAAGGTTCGCGCCGATGGCACGTTGATCGGCAATGACGTCAAAGGCTCCATACATCAGGTGGGCGCCCATCTCGAAGGCGCACCAAGCTGTAATGGGTGGACATACTGGTGTTTCAAACGAGATGGCAAGACCGTCCCGATTGATGTGCTGCGCCAGCAGATTCGCTCTGAAATGACCTGAGACGTCGCAGAAAACCGCCGGTGCCTGCGGCCATCTCCGTGGCACCACACCTTGCCCCGCTGGACAACCAGCGGGGTTTTTTCAGGTCACGCAGCACGGATCAGCGGGACGACCTGACCCGGAACAAGAGCTTCCAAACCTTGCGTCCGGCAAGTGCCCTTGCCACCGCCAGAACGATGAGGCCACAAAGCGCGACCTTCGAAATCGTGCCCATGGTTCCCTGGATCTGGACCGCATGCACGACGCTGCCCGCAACGATCACCACGACGAGGCCAGAATGGGCCAAGCGCCAGATCCGCGGCCGCAAACGGAAGCGCAGCGCGGCGAGGACACCCGACGCAAAGACCGCCCACATTGCGACCACGCCCCAGGCGGAGAACGGTGTGGGCGATCGAAAGAGCAGGGCATCTATGATATCCGGCGGGCTGGTGACCCAGAGCCCGACAACATGCACACCGATCAGCGCGGCAATCGCAAGGCCCAGAAAGACATGGGCGCGTCGCCCCGTCCGTCCGGAAAGCATCGGAAGATCGCCCGCCACCAGAAGCGGTTGAACGAGCATCAGTGAAAATGCGATGATCCCGGCGAAGCCCCCCAGAACATAGACCGTGTCGCGCCATTCGAGCAATGGGCTTTGCGCCGCAACCGCCACTGGAGCGCCCACCGCCAAAAGCAGGGCAGTCCAGATCAGCCCGTGCCGGAAAACTGTTCCGGGCGCGCGCATGCGGTCAGGCGGGTTTCAAAACGAATTCGACGTCCAATTGCGTATCGCTGGCGCTTTTCATCACCGGCCGCAAGAACACTGTCTCGAAGCCGCCATCGCCATGCTCGGCATCATAGGCAAGATGTCCATGCGGCTGACCGAAGGCCGGGACGATCTGCGGCATGTCCATGCGGAACACCCCGTTTGCGTCTGTCAGCGTCGCGCCATGGCTGTGTGGATCGCGCTCGTGTCCTTCGGTCGTGTGCGCCCAGATCTGGATACGTTGGTTCGGCAGGGGCATCCCATCCCCTGCACGCCGGACGGTGCCGGTCATCGCGAACCCGCCACCGCCAATCCGCTCCACGATCGGTGCACCGGGGCGATAGTTGTTGGCACCGCCGCGCATCGTCGGGGTGGGGGCAACACTTTGCGCGCGCGCGGGATGCAGCCCGCCTGACACACCTGTTGTCGCCGCCGCTCCGACAGCGGCCCCGGTCAGGGCAAGCATCGTTCGACGGGTGGGGCGTAGGACGGGCATGTCATATCTCCTGTTGAGGCGTCTCGGTTCCATGTGCGTTTCTATGGTCTGTCATGAAGATAGCGCCTTGGGGCGAGGTCCGGGACCGGGCAGCACGGAATTGTGAACATCGCCGCGTGGCCAAGATTCGCCCCCGCGCGCCCTTTCCCCGGCGTTGCAACGCGGCTATCACGCCCCAAGCACTGACCCGGAGACCAGTCTTGGACATACGCGCAATCCTGATGGGGCTGGCCTTCGCGGTCATGTGGTCTTCGGCCTTCACATCGGCCCGCATCATCGTGGCGGATGCGCCGCCTTTGATGGCGCTGGCGCTGAGGTTCACCATTTCCGGCGTGCTCGCGGTGATCTTGGCGCGCTGGATGGGCCAAAGCTGGCACCTCACGCGGGTTCAGTGGCGCGCCACGATCATTTTCGGTATCTGCCAGAACGCGCTGTATCTTGGCCTGAATTTCATGGCGATGCAGCGGATCGAAGCCTCCTTGGCTGCCATAATCGCGTCCTCCATGCCGTTGTTGGTCGGGGTGGCAGGATGGGTTTTCGCCGGGCAACGGATCTCGCCGTTGGGCATCGTCGGCCTGATCGCCGGGTTTTGCGGCGTGGTCATCATCATGGGTGCGCGGCTCGAAGCGGGGGCCGATCTTTATGGCATCGGCCTGTGCATCCTTGGTGTGCTGTCCCTGACGGCAGCGACGCTGGCACTCAAGAACGCCAGCTCGGGGGGCAATTTCATGATGGTCGTCGGCCTGCAAATGCTGATCGGCAGCGCTGCCTTGTGGCCGGCCGGCCTGCTTCTGGAGGTTCCGGAGGTCACATTGTCGACGCGGCTGGTGCTGGCGTTTGTCTACACCACGCTTGTGCCGGGCCTTGCGGCGACGCTGGTCTGGTTCTGGCTTGTCAATCGGATCGGCGCGGTCAAGGCCGCGACCTTCCACTTCCTCAACCCGTTCCTGGGCGTGGCGATCGCAGCGTTAATTCTGTCTGAACAACTGGGGGCTGCGGATGTGGGAGGCGTGATCATCATCGCGCTGGGTATCCTGGCGGTGCAAATCTCCCGCCAAGCCCGCTGATCGCGCAAGAATCTTCACTGTCCCATGCATGGGACGCTCAACCGATCGTGCCGCGGTTTTCCCCGACCTGGCCGCGATGCAACAGCATGTGGTCCAGGATCACGCAGGCCATCATCGCCTCGCCCACCGGCACGGCCCGAATGCCCACGCAAGGATCGTGCCGCCCCTTGGTAACGATCTCGGTCTCATCGCCGGACTTGGTGATGGTCCGCCGCGTGCTCAGGATCGACGAGGTCGGCTTGACAGCGAACCGCACCACGATGTCCTGCCCGGTGGAGATTCCGCCCAGAACGCCGCCCGCATGGTTGGAGCTGTATTCCGGCCCGTTCGGCCCCATGAAGATCTCGTCGGCATTCAACGTCCCGGTGAGCATGGCCGAAGACATGCCCTCACCGATCTCGACGCCCTTCACGGCGTTGATGCTCATCATCGCGGCGGCCAGATCGGTGTCCAGCTTGCCATAGATCGGCGCGCCGAGACCCGCTGGCACGCCGCGTGCCACCACCTCGATCACGGCGCCGACGCTTTCGCCCGACTTGCGCAGACCGTCGAGATACCCGGCCCAGTCGGTCGCGGCGGTGGCATCCGGCACCCAGAAGGGGTTGTTCTCGATCTCGTCCCAGTCGAACCGGTCCCGGTCGATCCGGTGCGGGCCCATCTGGGTCATGTAGCCGGTGATCTGCACCTCCGGCAGCATCGCACGGATCGCCTCGCGCGCCAGACCGCCCGCCGCCACCCGCGCCGCCGTTTCGCGCGCCGAGGATCGACCGCCGCCGCGATAATCGCGGATGCCGTATTTCTGCCAATAGGTGATATCCGCATGGCCCGGGCGGAATTTCTCCATGATGTCGGAGTAATCCTTGGATCGCTGGTCGGTGTTTTCGATCACCAGTTGCACCGGCGTGCCGGTGGTCTGGCCTTCGAAGACACCCGACAGGATCTTCACCTCGTCCGCCTCTCGGCGCTGGGTCGTGAACTTGTTCTGCCCGGGTTTGCGCCGGTCCAGCCAGTGCTGGATCATGCCCGCGTCGATGGGCACCCCCGGCGGGCAGCCATCCACCGTGGCCCCAAGGGCAGGCCCGTGGCTTTCGCCCCACGTGGTGACACGGAAGAAATGTCCGAATGTGTTCAGGCTCATGGCGGTCTCCTTGGCTGAGACCTTTCCTAGGGCAGGGCGAGGTTGCTCTCAAGGTGTTTCGAATGGGCTGCGCCCATCCGACAGGTCGGGGGCCAGCCCCCGAACCCCCGGAGTTTAGGGGCAAGATGAAGCGGAGCGGTTTTCGTCTTGAAGGCAGGCGCCGGCAGCCTTACCTGTAATGACACCTCGGGGTGTCAAGAAGCTTGGCTGAGATGCGTTATGCGAACCCGTTGAACCTGAACCGGTTAACACCGGCGGAGGGAAGGTTTGGATATGCTCCTGCTTTGCCCTCTCGTCGCAAAACAGGAGGATGCCATGAAACCGGCCCTGATCTTTGCTGCGGGACTTCTTGCCACGACCACGACGGTCGCCGCGCAGGACACACCCGTTCTGACCGTCTATGCGGGCGATTACATTGTCTCGGAATGGGGCCCCGGCCCCCGGATCGAAGAGATGTTCGAGGCGCAATGTGACTGCGATCTGCAATTCAAGCCGGGTGATCTCTTGCCCCGGATATTGCTGGAAGGCGATCAGACCGACGCGGATATCGTGTTCGGCCTGAACACCGATGTGACCAAGCGCGCGCGGGAAAGCGGTCTGTTTGCGCCGCATGGACAGGATACCGGGTCGTTGACCCTGCCTGTCGAGTGGACCGATGAGGTGTTCCTGCCCTACAATTACGGGCACACCGCGTTTGTCTATGACGAAGAGCGGATTTCCGATGTCCCGGGGAGCTTTGATGCGCTGCTGAACGCGCCGGACGATTTGAAGATCGTCATCCAGGACCCGCGCTCATCGATTTCCGGACTGGCGCTCGTGCTGTGGGTAAAGGCGATCTACGGCGACGAGGCCGAAGCGGTCTGGGAGCAGCTTGCGCCCAAGATCCTGACCGTGACCAAGGGCTGGTCGGAAAGCTATGGTCTCTTCACCGATGGTGAGGCGGACATGGTGCTGAGCTACACGACATCGCCCGCCTATCACATCATTGCCGAGGATGACCGGAGCAAGAAGGCCGCGATTTTCCCGGAAGGGCATTACTTCATGGTTGAGCTGTCGGCCAAGGTGGCCGGAACGGATGTGCCGCAGCTTGCCGACCAGTTCCTCGAATTCCAGCTATCCGAAGAGTTCCAGACCATGATTGCCACCGGCAACTGGTCTTTCCCGGCCAAGCTGGACCGGTCCAAGTGGCCAGCCGGTTTCAAGGAGTTGGACCTGCCGGAAACCGTGCTTTTCTACACCGAGAATGAAGCCGCGGCCCTGCGCGACGAAACGGTTGAGGAATGGCGCCGCGCGCTGTCTCGATAATCGCAGCGCTGAGCGTGATCGGGCTGGTGATCGGCCCGGTCACGGCGGTTGTCCTGCGGGCCGAGGCGTTTTCCGGCTTTCGGCCCGCCGATTGGCAGGCGTTGCGGTTCACGTTGGTGCAGGCCACGTTGTCGGCGCTTTTGAGTGTCGTGTTCGCGGTGCCATTGGCCCGCGCCCTGGCCCGGCGCGCCTTCATTGGACGGGGGCTGTTGGTCGCGCTGTTGGGCGCCCCCTTTATCCTGCCGGTCATTGTCGCAGTGCTGGGCCTTTTGGCCGTGTTCGGGCAAACGGGCGTGCTCAACCGCGTGCTATCGCCACTGGGTTTGCCGGAGCTGCAGATCTACGGCTTGCACGGGGTGCTGATGGCGCATGTGTTTTTCAACCTGCCGCTGGCAACCCGGCTGATCTTGCAAGGCTGGCTTGCCATCCCCGCAGAGCAGTTTCGACTTGCCGCAACGCTGGGTATGGGCCGAGGCGCCATGTGGCGCTGTGTCGAATGGCCGATGCTGCGCCGGATCGTGCCAGGGGCCTTTGCCGTGATCTTCGTCATCTGCCTGTCTTCCTTCGCGGTTGCGCTGACGCTGGGCGGCGGGCCGCGGGCGACAACGCTGGAATTGGCCATCTATCAATCCATGCGGTTCGATTTTGACTTGGCGCGGGCCGCTGTTCTGGGGTTGGTGCAGATTGGCCTGGCGCTTTGCGCCGGGTTGATTGCGCTGCGCATGACCTCTGTGCCCGTGGCTGCCAAGGGGTTGGACCGTCATGCCCCGCGCTGGGACATGACGGGGCGAGTGATGGTCCTGGTGGACGGGGCCTGGATTGTGCTTGCAGCGCTTTTCCTGCTGACACCGCTTGCCATGGTGGTCCTGAACGGTGTGGCAGGCCTGTTCGATCTGGGGGCCTCGGTCTGGCAATCGGCGGGCCATTCGATCCTTGTGGCCCTGGGGTCGACCGCGCTGTGCCTGCTTTGGGCGCTGCCGCTTGCGACACGCTGGGGCGAATGGCTCGGCCTGTCCGGGATTGCCCTGTCGCCGCTGGTTCTGGGGATCGGATTGTTCCTGATTGTGCAGCCGTTTGCCAATCCGTTCGAACTGGCCCTGTATGTGACGGCGACGGTCAACGCCTTTGTCAGTCTTCCATTTGTCCTGCGCATCCTGCGGCCCGAGGCCGAGACACTCCGCGCGGAGTATGGCCGCCTGCGCGGCGCGCTGGGCCTGTCGGGGTGGGCGTGGCTGTGGTGGGTGTTGGTGCCACGCCTCAAGCGGCCCCTCGGTTTTGCTGCCGGCCTCACGGCGGCGCTGTCGATGGGCGACCTTGGTGTCATCGCCCTGTTTGCCGATCCGGACCGGGCGACCCTGCCGCTGAAAGTGTATCAACTGATGGGCGCCTACCGGATGGAGCAGGCGGCGGGCGGGGCGCTTTTGCTCTTGATGTTGAGCCTTGGCATGTTCTGGCTGTTTGACCGGGGAGGTCGCGTTGGCACTGCATCTTGACGCCATCCTCGCCCGCGCAGGCGAGTTCGAACTGGCGGCGGACCTGACAGTCCCCGAGGCGGATCGCGTTGCGGTGGTCGGCGCGTCCGGGTCCGGCAAATCGACATTGCTCGACGTGGTGGCCGGGTTCCGCCTGCCGGAGCGCGGCACGGTGCGCTGGGCGGGACGGGATATCACCCGATTGCCGCCCGGAGCCCGACCGGTCAGTATCCTGTTTCAGGACACCAACCTGTTTCCGCACCTCACGATCAGGCAGAACCTTTCGCTTGCTCTGAATCCGGCGACGGGCCGACAGCGTCCAGGAGACGCAGAGCGGATCGACGCGGTGCTGGAGCGGGTCGGCCTGTCCGGATTTGGCGGGCGGTATCTGTCGGAAATGTCAGGCGGGCAGCAAAGCCGGGCGGCGCTGGCCCGCGTGTTGATCCAGGCGCGTCCCGTTCTCCTTCTTGACGAGCCTTTCGCGGCGCTGGGACCAGCCTTGAAGGACCAGATGCTGGATCTCGTGGCCGAGATCGCCGAGGCCGAGGGCTTGACCGTGTTGCTGGTCTCGCATGATCCCGATGATGCGAAACGCTTCGCGCGCATGGTCATCGTGGTCGAGGAAGGGCAGGTGACCGCACCGCGCGACACGGAAGCGCTGTTTGACGATCCGCCACCGGGGCTGCGGGCTTATCTGGGTGGGGGGTGATCGCAACGCCTATCCGCTGCAACGAAAAAGCCCCGCCAACGAGGCGGGGCTTTTTGCATTACTGAGAGCGAGACCTGGCGTTACTCTTTCGCGCGGGCCTTCACCGGCGCCCAGAGGCGCTTGTTGGTCAGGTAGAGAAGCACCGACAACACCGTCAGAAAGACCACGCCAACAAACCCGGCTTGCTTGCGCGCCATCAACTTGGGCTCAGCGGCCCAAGTCAGGAACGCGGAAACATCTTTCGACTGCTGCTCGATGGTGGCTTCGGTACCATCGGCATAGTCGACATCATCGCCCCAAAGCGGCGGTGCCATCGAAATCCATCCGCCCGGGAACGCCGTGTTCTCGTAAAGGATGGCTCCCGCTTCTTCCTTGTCCTCCCCGGTGTAGCCGGTCAGGAGCGATGCCATGTACTCGGGTCCGCCCATGCCCTTGAAGAACTGGTTGATCCCCAGGCCATAGGGACCGTGGAACCCGGCACGCGCCTTGGCCATCAGGCTGAGGTCAGGGGCACCGGCCGCTTCGTTGGCCGGGAAATTGTCGGTTGGCCGCGCCGGGCGCCAATCGTCGAGCTCTTCGTCATAGATTTCGAAGTTTTGCTCGGCATAGGCCCGCACCTGGTCGTCCGGCATGCCGGGGCCATCTTCGGCCGACAGGGTCCGCAATGGCACGTATTCCATGCCGTGGCAGGCGGAACAGACCTGGGTATAGACCTGAAGGCCGCGCTGAAGCTGAGCCTGGTCGAAGGTGCCGAACGGACCTTCGAACGAGAACTCGTAATTCTCGACATGGCCGTCTGCCCCGGCGGCGAATGCGCCGGAGACAGGGGCCATGGCCAGGGTGGCCGCGAGGGCAAGTTTCTTAAGCATCTGTGCTTGTCCTTTCTTACTCGGCCGGGGTCGCTACGGGAGCGCCATCTTTGGACGAGGACTTGCCAAGGTTTGCTTTGAAATCGTCTTCGATCGTGTCGGGCTGCGGCAGCGGCTTTTCAAGCACGCCGAGCAGCGGCAGGATCACGAGGAAGTAGGCAAACCAATAGGTTGATCCGATCAGGGCGATATAGGGGTAGATACCCTCCGCTGGCATTGCGCCGACCCACATCAGAACGAAGAAGTTGACGACAAAGAGCCAGAACCACCACTTGAACATCGGGCGGTAGCGGCCGGACCGCACCGAGGACGTGTCGAGCCAAGGTGCAAGCGCCATCACGACAATCGCCCCGAACATGGCCAGAACACCGAAGAACTTCGCATCGACGATGCCGCCGGTCAGGAAGCTCGCCGCGATCACGACCCAGACGTCGCCGTCAAAAGCACGCAGGATCGCGTAGAACGGCAGGAAGTACCATTCCGGCACGATATGCGCCGGTGTGACCAGCGGGTTTGCCTCAATATAATTGTCGGGGTGTCCGAGGTAGTTGGGCATGAAGCCCACCACGGCAAAGAACACGGCGAGGATGATCGCCAGCGCGAACAGGTCCTTGATCACGAAGTACGGCCAGAAGGTAAGAGTGTCCTTTTCAGCATCCGCCTTCGAGGTGCGGCGCACTTCGACACCGGTCGGGTTGTTGTTGCCCGTGGTGTGGAAGGCCCAGATATGCACGATCACGAGCCCGGCAATGATGAACGGCATCAGGTAGTGCAGCGAGAAGAAGCGGTTCAGCGTGGCGTTGTCCACGGCGGGTCCGCCCAGCAGCCATGTCTGGATCGATTCACCGACAAACGGGATCGCGCCGAACAGGCCGGTGATCACGGTCGCCCCCCAGAAGGACATCTGACCCCAGGGCAGAACGTAGCCCATGAAGGCGGTGCCCATCATCAACAGGTAGATCAGCATGCCGATGATCCACGTGATCTCACGCGGGGCCTTGTAGGACCCGTAGTAGAGACCGCGGAAGATATGCGCATAGACCGCGACAAAGAACAGCGATGCGCCATTCATGTGCAGGTAGCGCAGCATCGCGCCGCCATTCACGTTGCGCATGATGTGTTCGATGCTGGCAAAGGCCTGATCGACATGCGGTGTGTAGTGCATCGCAAGGACGACACCGGTGATGATCTGCAAGACAAGGCAGAAGGTCAGAACGATGCCCCAGATCCACATCCAGTTCAGGTTCTTGGGTGTGGGAAGCATCAGGGTGTCATACATCAGACCGACGATCGGCAGCCGCTTGTGCAGCCACTTTTCGCCGCCGGATGACGGCTCGTAATGGTCGTGTGGAATTCCAGACATTCGCGCGTCTCCTTATCCCAGCAGGATTGTTGTTTCGTCGACGAATTCCGCCGGGGGCACCGGAAGGTTTTCAGGGGCGGGCCCTCTGCGGATTCGACCGGACGTATCATAATGCGACCCGTGGCACGGGCAGAACCAGCCGCCGACACCGCCATCGAGCGCGTAATCACCGGCATTCCCAAGCGGCACGCAGCCAAGATGCGTACAAACGCCCATCTGAACCAGCCATTCGCCTGTATCGTCCAGAGCGCGGTTCTCGTCTGTTGCCTCGGCCTGTCCGTCGATATTGGCGTTGCGCGCGATCGGATCGGGCAGGTCGGACAGGTCGACAGAGCGAGCATCCTGAACTTCGGCTTCCGACCGGCGACGGATAAAGACCGGCTTGCCGAGCCATTTGACAGTGATTTGCGAGCCTTCCGACACGCCCGACACGTCCACTCGGATCGAGGACAATGCCAGCACGTCCGCCGACGGATTCATCTGGTTGACCAAAGGCCAAACCGCGGCGCCTGTGGCGACTGCACCTGCTCCGGCCGTGGCGTAATACAGGAAGTCCCTCCGGGTGCCTTCGTGGTGTTCTGCGTTGGACACGAGGTTTTCTCCATTTATCGGCCGTTGAACTGGCCACAATACGGGTTGAACCGCCCATGAGCGGTGTTCCGACACGGTATTTAGCTGGCCACCCCCTAGCCGTCCACCTCCAGACGGCCTAGGTTGACAATAAGCGCCGAAGTGTCGCGGCAATCGCCCCTGACGGTGCAACATTGGCGTGCTACGCCAGCCAGAACAGCAAAATGGACGCCCCCCCAATGCAGAAAATGATTCTGTCAGGTATTCTCGCAGTCACCTTTACCGCGGCGGCCAGTCCGGCGCTGGCGGAAACGGAGCTGTCCATCTATTCCGGTTGGCAGACCGCACCACATAGCCGTGTCTACGGCGACTATCCGGGGACCGGTGCGGATATCGACGCGCTTATCGGGTGGGAGGGCAAATCCTTCGAAATGCCGCCTTATTACGGTGTGCGCGGAACGTGGTGGAAAAATGAAAATCTTGGCTTTGGCCTCGAATTCACCCACACCAAGGTATACGCGCCGGATGATGAAAAAGCGGCAATCGGCTTTTCCGACCTCGAATTCACCGACGGTCTGAACATCGTGACCGTCAATGCCTACCAGCGCTGGCCCGGTGCGTGGGCCGAAGGCGCGATCACGCCCTATGTCGGCGGCGGTGTCGGCGTGGCCGTGCCGCATGTCGATGTGGACACGACCACCGGTGTTGAAACTTTCGAATACCAGTATACCGGTCCCGCAGCACGCCTGACTGCCGGGATGAGCTATGACCTCAACGACCGCTTCGCGGTGTTCGGGGAATACCAGTTCACCTATTCGAGCAACACAGTGGACTTGCCCGAAGGCGGAGAGCTGGAAAGCGACATCAAGACCAATGCGCTCAACCTTGGACTGACACTCAAGTTCTAGAACATGTCACGCAAAAGTTGGCCATCGGTTGTGCCACGTCCCGGACGTGGCTGATCAAAAGGTCAGTGTGGCGCGTGAACGCAACTGAACGCGACGCCGCCCAGTGCTCAGACGCTAGTCTTTCTTGCTGTCCGCCGCACGCGCCTGCGCTATGGCGCGGCGTGACCCGGGCAGCATCCAGACCACCGCGCCAACATATATCAGGCTCAGCACGACCAGCGCGACCCAGGTGTAGATCGCGACTGCCGCGCCGATGGCTGCAAATCCGACAAGGAACATCTTGACCCGCCGCTGGCTGATCCGCGTGGTCTTGAACGACCAGACCGGAAAACGTCCGATCATCAACAGCCCGATCCCTGCGATATACCCTGCCAGAAGCACGTCAGGAAGGATCTGCGGGCTGTCGAAGGCGAAGGACGTGTACATCGGCAGCATCACGAGGATGGCGCCGGCCGGGGACGGGAATCCGATGAAATACGCGCCTTCGCTGCCTCCGGTCTCGGCCTTGCGGGCGACGTTGAACCGCGCGAGCCGGGTCACCGTGCAGACCGAATAGACCAGAACGGCCAGCCAGCCCAATTGCCGCGTGTCGTCCAGGGCCCACACATAAAGGAGCATCCCCGGCGCGACGCCGAAATTCAGGAAATCGGCAAGCGAATCCAGCTCCGCGCCCATCTTGCTGTCACTGCCAAGCGCGCGGGCCAATCGCCCGTCGAGCCCGTCCAGGATGGCGGCCAGCAGGATAAGCTGAACCGCCAATTCGTAATTGCCCTGCAATCCGAACCGGATCGCGGTCAATCCGGCGCAAATGGCTGTCACGGTCAGCATGTTGGGCAACAACTGGACCAGTGTCAGTTTCTCGCCGTTGCGCTCGTCACTCATGCCGAAAGGTCCGCGATGACCGTCTCGCCGGCAATCATGGTCTGGCCGATCTTGACCGATGGCGCCACCCCATCAGGCAGATAGATGTCGAGCCGCGATCCGAACCTGATCAGGCCAAACCGTTCGCCCCGGTCCAGAACCGCGCCGTCCTGCGTGAAGGTCACGATGCGGCGTGCGACCAGCCCGGCGATCTGGGTCACTGTCAAGACCCGGTCGTCTTCCATCCGGATGACCAGCGAATTGCGCTCGTTGTCATCGCTGGCTTTGTCCATAGAGGCATTGAGGAATTTGCCCGGCCTGTAGGCGATCTTTTCCACCTTGCCCGCAACCGGTGCGCGGTTCACGTGGCAATTGAACACCGACATGAACACGCTGACCCGCGTCAGGGGCTCTTGGGGAAGACCAAGCTCGCGCGGGGGTACCGCCGGACCTATCAGCGACACAACCCCGTCCGCCGGGCTGACCACCAGGCCCGCGTCATCCGGCACCACGCGCTCGGGGTCGCGGAAAAAATAGTAGCACCAGATCGTCAACCCGACGCCGATCCAGCCCAGCAGGTCTTCGATCACGAACAGGACCAGCGTGATCGCAGCGAAAATTGCAACGAATTTGCGCCCCTCCGGGTGCATCGGCTTGATAAACGTGTCGATCATCCGCATCGCGGCGTCATCCTTTTGAAGAGTTGCTGCGTCGGTACCCCCGGCAGGACCCATGCGCAAGGCACAGCGATGTTGCCCGGGGTCCAGACCCTATGAGGGCGCGGGATCCGTGGCCACCATGCTGTCCCGTTTGGAAAAGGATTCGAACCAGGCAGCAAGGCCATCGCGTCCGGTGCGCCAGTTTCGTGCCGGATGGCGCAGGTCAAGGTAACCGAGCGCGCAGCCCACGGCGATATGACCCATGTCCATGCGTCCGTTCAGATGACTCATCCAGCGCGTGTTCAACGCATCCAACGCGCGGGACACCTTGCCCCATTGGCCTTCGACCCACGGCATCATCACCATGTCTTCGGGTCGGAACCGGGTCTCGTAGACCATCAGCACGGCGGCATCCAGGATCCCGTCGGCGGTCGCCTCGAGCGTCAGCGTGTCCCAGATGCGGTTTTCGGGATAAAGTCCGCCCTCTGCGCGCGCATCCAGAAAGCGGCAGATCACCCGGCTGTCATAGATCGTCGGCGCGTCCGATCGCACCAGTGCCGGGATCTTGCCGACCGGGTTCGCCGCGATCAGCTTGGAATCCGGCTCCAACGGAGTCGAGGCGACATTGACATGCTCGATGTCGTGGTATTGGTCGGTTTCGTGCAGGGTCACCAGCACCTTGCGTACAAACGGGGAGGGTCCCGAGCGAAGTAGTTGCATCTGTCTGCTCCTGATATTCGTGTTGTTCAACTGGGATCTGGACCCTAAGCGCGTCGCCCGGCAATTGAAAAGCGGCGTGTTGCCCGGATCAGAACTCGGGCGGATCGACCATCAGCGCCGCGAGAGCGTCAAACTCGCTTCCGATGCTCGATCGCCATTCAAAACCAGGGTGCCGACTCCCCGGTCGCGGACAAAGAGGCGATGTCCTTGGCGGCATCCTGCCTGTGAAAGCTCTTTTTGGGATGCATGTCGGGACCTGAAGCGCTGCTTAACTGCCCGGAACATTGCACAGCGACGCCCAGATTTCCCGCGAAACACTGTATCCAGGACACTCACTTCGATTTGGGATGCGATGCTTCGTAGACCTTCATGAGGTGCACCGTATCGACCGAGGTATAGGCCTGTGTCGTCGACAGCGATGAATGGCCCAGAAGTTCCTGGATCGCGCGCAAGTCTCCGCCCGCGGACAGGAGATGTGTCGCAAAGCTGTGCCGCATTGCATGCGGCGTTGCCGTGGCTGGCAGCCCCAGTTGCATCCGCGCCTGTTCTGTCACCTTCTGCACGATCCGCGGGCTGAGCGCCCCGCCCCGCACGCCGCGAAACACCGGTGACCCTGGGTGCATCTCGAAGGGACACAGTTCTATATAGGTGGCAAGCGCCTGCCGCGCGACGGGCAGGACGGGGACCACCCGTTCCTTGCCGCCCTTGCCGATGATGCGCATCGCTTCGCCCAGCGGCAGGTCGCGGCCTATCAGGCCAAGCGCCTCGGAGATCCGCAAGCCGCAGCCGTAAAGCAGCGTCACAACCGCCATGTCCCGCGCGCCGACCCAGCCTTTTCGAGATTGCTCGCCCACCGTGTCGATCATCGCCCGTGCCGCATCCTCGTTCAAAGGGCGGGGCAGTTTCTTTTCGAATTTTGGCGCGCGGGTGGACAGAACCGCTGTCGGCTCGAACCCTTCGCGCTCGGCCAGCCAGCGGTAGAAGGATTTTACCGCCGACAGCTTGCGCGCCAGCGACCGTGCGCTTGCCCCCTCGCCTCGGGTCTGGGCCATCCAGCCACGCATGTCTGGCACCGTGATCCGCGCCAGCGGAGCCAGGCCCTGCGCTTCGCCCTTGTATTGCGTCATGAAGGCGATGAAATCGACCACGTCGCCGCGATAAGCGGTCCGCGTGTTCTCCGATGTGCCTTTGAGCGCACGGCTCGCGGCCAGCCACCCCTCCAGAGCGTCCCGCGCCGCCGGAGAGATCGTCAGCGTCACGACAGCCAACGCCGCATCTGCCGCTCGAACACACCGGTGAAGAAAGTCAGAAGGTCGGTGCCTTGCTGCGGCGTGAACTGGTGCGGGTCTTCTGCGCCCATCACCAGCAGGCCGGGTAAACGGCCGGGGCCGAAATCGAGTTTCAGGCATGCCTCGGAGCGGATCCAGTCGGCCTTTTCGCCATAGATCACGCTTGTGCCGGTTTCGACCTGCCGCAATGTCACCTGCCGGGGCGGCGCATTGCGCCCCGCGCTCAGGTAGTCATCGACGAAACCGGGGGCGGCCACCGACAGAACCGATCCCAGCCGCTTGATCGCCGGGTCGTCATCGTTCTGCACCGATTCCAGAACCAGCGTGACGACATCCACGCGCAGGATCTCGGCCACCTCGCCGCCCAGATCGCGCAGGAAAGATTCGAATTCGATCGGGTCCAGCATCCGCAGGATCGCCCGGTGTACCTGGTTGGTGCCAGCAAGATTTTCATAGGCCGCGGCAATCACCGACCGATGTGTGTCCTCAAGCCGGTCAAGCCGTGCTTCGAGACGGTCCATCGCGATCCCGCGCAGATCGACGATATTCCCGCCCATCGCACGCTCGTTCGCCGCGATCAGCGCGCGCATCAGGTCCTGATCCTCAAGGATCACATCGGGGCGCGTCATGATCGTTTCACGCAAATCATCGTCGATACGGGGGCTGCTCATGCCGACCTCGTGATGTTGTATTTTGTTGGACCCTAACAGGAGCCCAGCCGAGATGCCCGCCTTTTTTCGCTAAAACTGCGGGCATCTGCGGGAACTGTGGCAGTCGCGCTGGAAGGGCGTTGCCGAACGCGGTTCGAACCGCGTTTTCAAAGCGGGTTCGAACCCGCTTTGTCCAAGCCACCTCAACGCGGCTTCCGCCAACCTCAGACGATCTTGATATTTGCCGCCTGCGCGTCTTTCACGAACTGGTCCAGGCCCTTGTCGGTCAGAAGGTGGTTCGCCATTGCCTTGATCACCCCCGGAGGCGCAGTCGCCACGTCGGCCCCGATCTTGGCGCAATCGCTCATGTGATTGGCGGTGCGGATCGACGCGGCAAGAATGTTCGTCTCGAACCCGTAATTGTCATAGATCTCGCGGATATCCGCGATCAGGTCGAGCCCGTCCATGTTCAGATCATCCAGACGCCCGATGAAGGGCGAAATGAACGTCGCACCCGCCTTGGCCGCCAGAAGCGCCTGGTTGGCCGAAAAGCACAGCGTGACATTCACCATCTTGCCTTCCTCGGTCAGCACCTTGCACGCCTTCAGCCCGTCCCATGTCAGTGGTACCTTGACCGCGATGTTCTCGGCGATGTCGGCAAGCTTGCGTCCTTCGGCGATCATGTCGTCGGACTTGAGCGCGATCACCTCGGCGGAGACCGGACCCTCCACCATGTCGCAGATTTCCTTGGTCACTTCCAGGATATCGCGGCCGGATTTCTTGATCAGCGACGGGTTGGTGGTCACGCCGTCAACCATGCCCAGATCGTTCAACTCGGCGATGGCCTCTATTTCTGCGGTATCGACAAAGAATTTCATGGGCTGGGTCCTCCGATGGGTTGGCCTTTCCTACCCGGCCATTTACCCCATGACAATGATGATCGAAACCCCGAAATGATGGCGCTAACATCCAGCTACTTTGACGAAGGTACGCTTGTCGGCGTGCTCACCACTCAGCCCCTCGACCGGGTTCTGGATTACCGTGCACCCGAAGGTGGCTGTCATTTGGGCGCGTTTGTCGAAGTGCCGCTGGGTCCGCGCAAGGTGCTGGGTGTGGTCTGGGGGCCGGGCAAGGGCGACTACGACATCTCGAAGGTCCGGTCCGTCATCCGCGTGCTCGACGCCGCGCCGATGCGCGAGGAACTCATGTCGTTCCTCACCCGTGCGGGCGACTACACGCTCACGCCGATGCCTGCGATGCTGCGCCTGGCCACCCGCGCGCCGGGGCTGGGCGATCCACCCTCGATGCGCAAGATTTACCGGCTGGGGGATACCGAACCCGACCGCATGACAGACGCGCGCCGCCGCGTGCTCGAGGTGCTGCGCGACATGGGCGGGCTGTCGCTGACGCTCAAGGAACTGGCCGACGCGGCGGGGGTGACGACCTCTGTCGTCAAGGGGCTCGCCAAACTCGGAGCCGTCCGCGAAGAAGACAGCCCCCGCGACACGCCATTCCCCACACTCGAAGCACGCCGCGACGGCAAGGACCTGACCGAAGACCAGACCGCCGCCGCCGCCAGCCTGCGCACCGCCGTGGCCAGCCGAAGCTATGGCACGACCCTGCTCAAGGGTGTCACCGGGTCGGGCAAGACCGAGGTTTACCTCGAAGCGGTCGCCGAATGTCTGGCCCAGGGGCGACAGGCATTGGTCCTGCTGCCGGAAATCGCGCTGACCTCGGAATTCCTGACGCGCGTCGATGCCCGTTTCGGGGCGAAACCGGCCGAGTGGCATTCCGGCGTCACCATGACCGACCGCCGCCGGGTCTGGAAAATGACCGCACAGGGCGGGGCACAGCTTGTCGTTGGCGCACGTTCCGCGCTTTTCCTGCCGTTCCGCGACCTGGGGCTGGTCGTCGTGGACGAGGAACACGACACCTCCTACAAGCAGGAAGACGGGGTTCTTTACAATGCCCGGGACATGGCCGTGCTGCGTGCGTCGATCTGTGACGCGCAGGTGGTCCTTGCCTCTGCGACGCCAAGCCTTGAATCCTGGGCCAATGCGGATGCGGGCAAATATGCGCGGCTTACCCTGACCTCCCGCTTTGGCGCGGCGGTCCTGCCCGACATGCGCGCCATAGACATGCGCAATGAAAAGCTGCCGGGATCAAGCTGGATTTCCCCGACACTGCAACGCGCGGTGCAGCAGCGGTTGGACAACAAGGAACAGGCCCTGCTCTTCATCAACAGACGAGGCTACGCGCCCGTCACCATCTGCCGGGCCTGCGGGCACCAGATCGGCTGTGAGCACTGCGACGCGCGCATGGTGGAGCATCGGTTCCTCAAGCGTCTTGTCTGCCATCAATGCGGGGAAACCAAACCGCTGCCAACAGTCTGCCCCTCTTGCGAAGCCGAAGACCGCCTCGCCGCCGTCGGACCCGGTGTCGAGCGCCTTGCCGAAGAGGCACAAACCCTGTTCCCCGAGGCGCGCCTTGCGGTGCTGTCGTCGGACATGTTCGGCTCCGCGCGGGCCTTGAAGGCCGAGATCGAGACCATTGCAGACGGCGGCGCAGACCTCATCATCGGCACACAGCTTGTGGCCAAGGGGCACAATTTCCCGCTGTTGACACTCGTGGGCGTGATCGACGCGGATCTGGGCCTGCAAGGCTCGGACCTGCGCGCGGCCGAACGCACCTTTCAACTCATGCGCCAGGTGGCCGGACGGGCAGGGCGCGCCGAGAAGGCGGGGCAGGCCCTGATGCAGACCTTTCAGCCCGAGCACCCGGTGATCCGGGCGATCCTGTCGGGCGACGAACAGGATTTCTGGACCGCCGAAGCCGCCGAACGTCGCGCCGCCGGGGTGCCACCTTATGGGCGCCTTGCAGGGATCATCCTGTCGTCGGCGGATGTGCAAGAGGTGTTCGATCTCGGGAATGCGCTTGCCCGCAACGACGCTCCGCTGCGCCGCGTCGGGGCGCAAGTGTTTGGTCCCGCGCCGGCCCCAATCGCCCGCGTCCGGGGCCGCCACCGCGTGCGCCTTCTGGTCAAGGCCTCCAAGGGCACCCCGCTGCAAGCCGCGCTGATGGACTGGGTCGCGCCGTTCAAGCTCAAGGGAGATATGCGCATGGCGATCGACATTGATCCGCAGAGTTTTTACTAGGGTGCAGACGCTGAATTGCGATCCCCGAAGGGCCGGCCTGCCAGCCTCGTTTTACGCCGAGTGCCGGTGCCAAGCAGGCCTTTCGCATTCGCCGAGTGGACTGTGTTTTCAAACACTTTAACAATTGGTTAATAGGTCCGAACCGGCCCCAATGTTTCGCGTGCGAAACAAATTGGCTCAGCCCCGGCCCCCGGCCTGACGCGTCCCGCAGCCCACATCACTGCCATATTTCCGGACACGCCTTGTATGCCTCTCGACCGCGATCTAAATGACCCTCATGAAGCGCTTTATCCCATTCGTGAAATCCAACCCGACAGTCGCCGTAGTCCGGATGCAGGGTACGATCGCCTCGGGCACACGCGGAACCCTAAGCGACGCAGGCTTGCGCCCGCTGTTGGAAAAGGCGTTTCGCAAAGGCAAACCCGTGGCTGTCGCGCTCGAAATCAACTCGCCCGGTGGCAGCCCCGTCCAAAGCTCGCTCATTGGCGCGCGCATCCGGCACCTTTCGGAGGAAACAGAGATCCCGGTCTATGCTTTCGTCGAGGATGTCGCCGCCTCGGGCGGATACTGGATCGCCAGCGCGGCCGACGAGATCTATGCTGATCAGGCGTCGATCCTTGGCTCGATCGGCGTGGTCTCGGCCGGGTTCGGGGCGCATGTGTTCCTGCAACGACAGGGGATCGAGCGGCGCGTCTATACCGCCGGGAAATCGAAATCCATGCTCGACCCGTTTCGCCCCGAAAACGAAGAGGACGTGGCACGCCTGAACCGTCTTCTGGGCCAATTGCACGAAACCTTCATCACCCAGGTCAAAACCGGCCGCGGAGACAGGCTCGCCGATAACCCGGACCTGTATACCGGGGAAATCTGGGTCGGGCAGGGCGCGGTCGATGTCGGGCTTGCCGATGCGATCGGGCACCTCATCCCTGCGATGAAAGACCGGTTCGGCGACAAGACCGAATTCCGCCGATACGAGCAACGCCGGCCCCTTCTGAGCCGTCTGGGCGCCACGATGGCCAATGATGCTCTCGGCGCCATCGAGGACCGCGCCGAGTTCGCGCGCTACGGGTTGTAGCGTGATCACCAAGATCGTCTTTCTGTTCCTGATCGTGATGGGTGTTCTTGCCATGTTCGGCAAGCTGCGAGTGCCGGGGGCCAAGCGCCTGGCCAGCGCGAAATGCAAAAACTGCGGCCGGTACCGGATCGGCAAGGGACCGTGCCCCTGCACGCGAAAGGTGCGCTGAATGGTTTTGGTCTGGGGCGGTGTGGTTCTCGGGCTGGTCATCCTGCTTCTGGCAGGGGATGCGCTGGTGAAGGGAGCCGTCAACCTTGCGCTGCGGATCGGGATTCCCGCGCTGATCGTCAGCCTGACAGTGGTGGCCTTCGGCACGTCCGCGCCGGAGCTTCTTGTCTCCATCAAGGCAGCGCTCGAAGACGTGCCGGGTATCGCGCTGGGCAACGTTGTGGGATCGAACACGGCGAACATCCTGCTGGTGCTGGGTGTTCCGGCCCTCTTGGCCGTGATGCACACGAGCGAATGCAACACGCGCAAAAGCTATGTCATCATGCTGGGCGCATCGGTTCTGTTCATCGCGCTGGCGTTCCGCGGCGTGTTCGACTGGATCGCTGGAATTGTCCTGCTGCTGGTTCTTGCGACGATCCTTGGCGATTCGATGCGCGAAGCGATGGCCCATCGCCGCGCCGGCAAGGCCAAGCCGCAAGAGGAAGTCCCCGAAGGCGCCGATCCCGAAATGCCGTGGTGGAAAATCATCCTCAACCTTGTCCTGGGCCTCGTGGGCCTGCCCCTGGGCGCGGATTTGCTGGTCGACAGTTCGGTCGAGATCGCCGCGCTCTTTGGCGTCAGCGACGCCGTGATCGGCCTGACACTGGTGGCCTTGGGAACGTCTCTGCCGGAATTGGCGACCACTGTGATGGCAGCTTTGCGCAAACAGGCGGATGTGGCGCTGGGCAACGTGATCGGTTCGAACATGTTCAACCTTTTGGCCATCATCGGGGTCGCGTCGCTCATTGCCCCGATCCCGGTGGATCCGGCATTCCTGCGCTTCGATATGTGGGTCATGCTGGGCGCGTCGCTGCTTATCTTTCCGCTGGTGTTCCTCGCCCGTGACCTGACCCGCATCTGGGGTCTGGCCTTGTCCGCGCTCTATCTGGGCTACATTGCTCTTGTCATCACGTAACGACGAGGCTTCTCATGAGCAAAGCACTGATCACTGGCGCTGGCAAACGGCTGGGACGCGCGATGGCGCTCTATCTTGCGGACCGCGGATTTGACGTGGCGGTGCATTATGCCAGCTCTGACGAGGCGGCAGAGGAGGTGGCCGAACTTGTCCGGTCCAAGGGGCGCGACGCCTGCACGGTCCGGGCCGACCTGTTGAGCGAAGAGGAAACACAGGCACTCGTGGATCATGCTGTTGATGGCATCGGCGGGCCGCTGACCGTATTGATCAACAATGCCTCGATCTTCGAGTATGACACCCTCGAAACGGCCACCCGCGATAGCTGGGACCGCCATGTCGAAAGCAACCTGCGCGCGCCCTTCGTGCTCACCCAGCGTTTCGCGGCGCAACTGCCCGAGCCAGGTACCGACGACATGGATGAGCCCGTGGCATCCGGACTGGTGGTCAACATGATCGATCAGCGGGTGCGCAAGCTGACTCCTGAATTCATGAGCTACACGATTGCCAAGATGGGCTTGTGGGCCTTGACCCAAACCGCCGCGCAGGCGCTGGCGCCGCAGTGCCGCGTCAACGCGATCGGTCCCGGTCCCACGCTTCGTGGCGGGCGGCAGAGCGAAGCGCATTTCGCCAAGCAGCGCGCCGCGACCGTTCTGAAACGGGGAGCGAATACACCGGATATCACCGCGGCGCTTGGCTATTTCCTAGACGCTCCGGCGATCACGGGGCAGCTCTTGTGTGTCGACGGTGGACAGCACCTCGCGTGGCAGACACCGGACGTGATCGGGGTGGAATGATGCAGGGATACGGCAAGTTGTGCACCGGTCACGAAAGTGTCACGAAAGCGTTACGAAAGGTTTAACGTTTTCAGTAACTTGCCGCGTGTTAAGAAAAATGATAAGTGATATCAGTGACTTATTTTCATGCTTAAATTTTAGGCAAATCTGGGAAGGCGCCGGAAAACAAAGAAAATTCGCTGACATCCAAAACTTCTCCGCAGAGTTATCCACAGAATGCGTGGATGCCTTAACAGTTGCACCAGCTTGCGCGATCATGCAGCGACGCGGATAGAATCGCAGCGCCATGCCGGATAAACACCCGATCGAGATATGACCACCGAACCCGACACCGAGAGCCCGACAGGTCACGCCTGCATCCAGAGCTATCTCAAGACGCTGGACGCCAGTCCGGGTGTCTACCGGATGCTCGATGCCCAAGCGCGCGTGCTCTATGTCGGCAAGGCGCGCAACCTGCGGGCGCGGGTGTCGAACTATGCGCGCCCGACGGGACATTCGGGGCGCATTGCGCGGATGATCTCGGAAACCGCGTCGATGATGTTTCTGACGACGCGGACGGAAACGGAAGCACTGCTGCTCGAACAGAACCTGATCAAGCAGCTCAAGCCGCGCTACAACGTGCTGTTGCGCGACGACAAGTCGTTCCCGAACATCCACGTCACCGATCACGCCTATCCGATGATCCACAAGCATCGCGGCGCGAAAAAGGACAAGGGCGCCTATTACGGCCCCTTCGCCAGCGCGGGTGCGGTGAACCGGACGCTGAACCAGTTGCAGAAGGTGTTCCTGCTGCGCAACTGCTCGGACGCGATGTTCGACAGCCGCACGCGCCCCTGCCTGCTCTACCAGATCAAGCGATGCTCTGCGCC
>JAWLGI010000002.1:24013-105093 GCA_041685125.1 Marivita sp.
CGCACGCGCCCCTGCCTGCTCTACCAGATCAAGCGATGCTCTGCGCCTTGCGTCGGCAAGATCTCGGAAAAGGACTATGCCGAAACCGTGCGCGATGCCGAACGGTTCTTGTCGGGCAAATCGACCAACATCCAGGAAACGCTGGCCAAGCAGATGGCGCAGGCGTCGGAGGAGATGGAGTTCGAACGCGCCGCCGCCCTGCGTGACCGTATCCGCGCGCTGACACAGGTGCAGACCGCGCAGGGGATCAATCCGCGCGGCGTCACCGAGGCGGACGTGATCGCGTTGCACCTGGAGAAGGGGCAGGCGTGCGTTCAGGTCTTCTTCATCCGGGCGAACCAGAACTGGGGCAACCGCGATTTCTATCCGCGTGTGGGGCCGGATGTGGAAGAGGCCGAGGCACTGGAGGCGTTCATCGGCCAATTCTACGACACCAAGGAACCCGCGCGGCTCTTGTTGCTGTCACATCCGATCGAGAACGCGGACCTGATGACCGACGTTCTCACCGAAAAGCTCGGCCGCAAGGTCGAGATCGCGGTGCCGCGCCGGGGGGAGAAATCGGAATTGGTTGATGGGGCCCTGCGCAATGCAAGGGAATCGCTGGCCCGCCGGATGGCCGAAACCGCGACTCAGACCAAGCTCTTGCGGGGTCTGGCCGAGGCGTTTGATCTGGACGCCCCGCCGGAGCGGATCGAGGTCTACGACAACAGTCACATCCAGGGCACCAATGCCGTCGGCGCGATGATCGTCGCCGGGCCGGACGGGTTCGTGAAAAGCCAGTATCGCAAGTTCAACATCAAAGGCGATGAGCTGGTTCCCGGTGACGATTTCGGCATGATGAAAGAGGTGCTGACCCGGCGGTTCAAACGGCTTTTGAAGGACGACCCCGACCGTGACAAGGGACTGTGGCCGGACCTGCTCCTGATTGACGGGGGCGCCGGGCAAGTGTCCGCCGTGCAGGAGATCATGGAGGACCACGGCGTCGAGGATATCCCGATGGTCGGTGTCGCGAAAGGCGTGGATCGTGACGCTGGGAAAGAGGAATTCTACCGCTCGGGCAAGCGTCCCTTTGCCCTGCGCCACAATGATCCGGTGCTTTATTTCGTACAGCGGTTGCGCGACGAAGCGCACCGGTTCGCCATCGGCACGCACCGGGCGAAACGGGCGAAGTCGCAGATGTCGAACCCGCTGGACGAGATCGCCGGCGTCGGCGGCGCGCGCAAGCGGGCCTTGCTGGCGCATTTCGGGTCAGCCAAGGCGGTGAGCCGCGCCAATCTGGCCGATCTCAAGGCGGTGGACGGGGTGAGCGCGGCCTTGGCTGAACGAATCTATGCGTTTTTTCACGAGAAATGAGCGTGCTGTCGCACGCACAGGATATCTCGGTCCTCGCGCTGCGCGCTGCGGTCTCGGGTCTGCCTCCGGCGGGGATATTTTTGAACCAGAGAAGATCAGGATGTCAGTTGCTTCAGCGTTGCGCGGATATCCTCGGGCAGCGGGGACGGGCGGCTGTCGGCACCGACATGGACCTGCGTGAAGAAGCCTTCGGCACCGGCGCTGTCGCTGTCATTGCGGAAGAGGGCGATCTCGTAGCGGGACGACGAGGTGCCGATATGGGCGATCCTGATCCCAGCCGTCAGGATGTCGGGAAAGCCAAGTTCGGCATGGTAGCGGCAGCCACTTTCGACAACGAGGAATTTTGTTGCCTCCGGGCCGCGTATCACCATCCCCTGGTCCATTTGCCAGAGGCTGACCGCAGTGTCGAAAAGCGCGTAGTAGGTGGCGTTGTTGAGATGGCCGTATTCGTCATTGTCCTGCCAGCGGGTGGGCAGTGTGCGAAACGCGCGATACGCGGCGCGGGTGCCCGGCGGTGCGCGCATCAGCCCGACCGCATCAGTCGGAAGGCGGCCGAGGCGCCCCATCCGGCGGCGATCGCGATGGTGAGTGACAGAAGCCCATAGAGCAATGGCTGTTGCCGCGAGAGATTGAAGAGCCAGCGTTCGAGGCCGACCTTTCGGACGTCGATTCCGGTCTCGTAGACTGACACCACCTCGCCGCCGCGGGTGAGGATGATGCGAGTGGCGTAGTCGCCTTCTGTCAGGTTTGCGGGCATCCGGATCGACGTGTTGAACAGCGTCGATTCGCGCAGTTCCACCCCCCCTTCGTTGAGCGCGTAAAGTCCATTATTGCTGCGGATGCGGATCACCGCGTCGGTGAAAGCCTGTGGCTCGTCCACGTCCATCGGTGCGCCAACCGACCGGATGGCGCGGGGGATGGAGACGGTATGGCGCAGGTCCTCGGTGTTGGTGATGACCTCGTCCCATGGCGCGGAGGTGGCCACCGCGTAGAAACTGGGCGCGGCGTCGACATCGACCGCATCGACATTGATCCAGATGCCGAAGCGGCGGTCCTTGCGGCGCACGGTGACCGGAACCCGCGGACCGGAAACGGTGACAATGACTTGCAGCGGGTCACTTTCGGGGATCGGCGTTTCACGTTTGATGGCACCGTAGATGATGATCTCGGAGCCGTCGAAATTGGTCGAGATCGAGACCTGGTCCTGGCTCAG
This sequence comes from Marivita sp., assembly GCA_041685125.1. Taxonomy (GTDB): domain Bacteria; phylum Pseudomonadota; class Alphaproteobacteria; order Rhodobacterales; family Rhodobacteraceae; genus Marivita. The sequence goes on from JAWLGI010000002.1 coordinate 26,580, forward strand.
GCCCAGCACGACCTCCTCGGCCCGCAGCGGGGCGGCGAGCAGGGCCAGCAGGATGAGCAGCCACCGCATCAGTGATCCCCCGTCGTGCCGATCGAGAAGAGCTCGGTCGGTTGGAGCAGCAAGTCGAGCGCCAGTTTGCCGCAGACGCCCAGCACCATCATCGCCAGAAGGATGCGGAGTTGTTCCGCTTTCAGCCTGGCGCCCAAAACCGCGCCGAATTGAGCACCGACCACGCCGCCGACAAGCAGCAGGACCGCAAGGACCATGTCGACCGTGTAGTTTGTCGTGGCGTGAAGAAGCGTGGTGAAGGCGGTGACGAAGATGATCTGGAACAGCGATGTGCCGACCACCACCTTTGTCGGCATGCCCAGTATGTAGATCATCGCGGGCACCATGATGAAGCCGCCGCCGACCCCCATGATCGCGGCGAGGATGCCAACCAGCACGCCCACGATCAGCGGCGGGATCACGGAAATATAGAGCCCCGAGGTGCGGAAGCGCATCTTGAAGGGCAGGCCGTGCACCCAGTTGTGTTTCTTGCGCGCCGGCGGCTTGCCTGACTTCGTGTTGCGGATCGCGTTCAGGCTTTCGAAGAACATCATCCCGCCGATGATGCCCAGGAACACGACGTAGCAAAGCTTCACCAGCAGGTCGACCTGGCCAAGGCTTTTGAGGTAGTTGAACACGCCAACGCCAAGCGCCGCGCCGACAAGCCCGCCAACGAGCAGAACGGTGCCCATTTTCAGATCGACGGTCTTGCGCCGGAGATGGGCCAGAACCCCGGAAAAGGAGGAGGCGACGATCTGGTTGGCCTCGGTTGCGACGGCGACTGCGGGCGGGATGCCGATGAAGAACAGAAGCGGCGTCATCAGGAAGCCGCCGCCGACGCCGAACATGCCGGACAAGACACCGACCATCCCGCCCAAGCCAAGCAAAAGGAAGGCGTTGACGGATACCTCGGCGATGGGCAGGTAGATCATCATGTTTGTGCATAGACCCAAGTTTTGCCCCGTTTCAAGCGCTGCGGTGCCGCATGTGCAAAAAGGACATACGAAAGTGGGCGAACTGGACTCAGGTCGGGGGCGGTGATGCGAACTCGCATCACCGGGTTTCAGCGCATGGAAACAGCTGCTTTAGCCGAGTGTCAGCTTTCCTTGACGTAAGGCTGGCCGCCCGCGCGTGGCGGAATCGCCTTTCCGACGAACCCGGCAAGGATCACCACGGTCAGGATATAGGGGAGTGCGTCCATGAATTGCACCGGCACGACGAAGGCGCCAAGGTCGATATTCTGGTACCGCAGCGCCACGGCTTGCAGCAGGCCGAACAGCAGGCAGGCGTAAAGCGCGTGCCATGGCCGCCACTTGGCGAAGATCAGCGCGGCGAGTGCGATAAAGCCGCGTCCGGCGGTCATGTCTTTCACGAAACCTGCTTGCAATGCGGTGGCAAGATAAGCGCCGGCCAGCCCGCACAGGATACCGCAAATGCCAACTGCGACGAAACGCACGCCGACGACCGAGACCCCGGCCGTGTCCACCGCTTCGGGTGCTTCGCCAACCGCCCGTAACCGGAGGCCAAAGCGCGTGCGAAAGAGCAGCCACCATGTGAGCGGCACCATGAGAAAGGCGACATAGACGAGGATCGAGTGCCCCGAGATCAGCTCGAAATAGATCGGGCCCACCAACGGGACCCCGGCCAGCGCTTCTGCTCCGGGCAGAGTGAGCGATTCGAATCGCCCGTCGCCGATCAGCGACGGGGTGCGCCCCCCTTGGCTGAACCAAGCCTGCGCGATGAGGACGGTCAGGCCGGCAGCGAGAAAATTGATGGCCACCCCGGAGATCAACTGGTTGCCCCGAAACGTGATCGAGGCCAGCCCATGCACGATGGACAGCGCCATCGAGGCCACGATCCCGGCTCCAAGGCCAAGCCAGACATCGCCTGTAATCGACGCGATGGCGGCGGAAAAGAACGCGGCGGCGAGCATTTTGCCTTCGAGACCAATGTCGAGGATCCCGGCGCGTTCGGAGAACAGGCCGGCAAGGCAGGCCAGAAGAAGTGGCGTGGCGAGGCGTACCGCGCTGTCCAGGACCTGAAGTGTCGTCGAGAAATCCATGTGTCAGGTCCTGTTGGTTGCGATCTGGAAGGCGGCGAAGGTGAAAAACACGACCAGTGTCCCTTCGACCCAGCCCCGGCTGCGTTGATAGGCGGCATGCACGGGACGGGCCGACAGGAGCAGCGCCCAGGCGGCATGGCAGGCGAAGGAAATCACGAATCCTCCCAGAACAAAGAGCGCCTTTATCGACCATCCGGCGCCGGCTGTGGCGGCGACCGAGGCGATGGCGAGCCAAAAGGCGATCGCCTTGGGATTGGTGACCTGCAATGCATAGCCCTTGGCGAAGGATTGCATCGCGGATGTCTGGACCGACGCCACTGGTGCGATCTCGGGGGGCGTGACGGCGTTGCGGAACGCGCGCCATGCCAGCCAGAGCAGGTAGGCCGCCCCGATCCAGCGCAGCCCGGTCATTGCCCAGGCCGCCTGGGAGATCAGGAAGCCGACCCCCATGAGTGTCAGCAGGTTCAGCGTGGCGGAGCCGAACGCGATACCGGATGCGCCCAGTAGCGCGGGCCGCCGGCCCTGCTGCGTCGCGATTCCCAAGAGCATTGCAACGGCAGGTCCGGGCGATGCTGCCCCAACGATGAGGATCGCGTAGGCGGCGACGATGCCGGGCAGGTAGACGGGGAGATCGATCATTCTGCGGGTCCGGACTGGGTTGACCGATCACCTGGACGCTCCGATTTGCGGAGTGCGATGAACATGCGCTCCAGCGGCATCCGCACCATGTTGTCGAGCGCCCCGGTGAACAGGATCACAAGCGCCTGGATCACGACGATCAGCTCGCGCGGGATGTCGGTCCAGAGCGCCAGTTCGGCCCCGCCTTGATAGAGGAAGCCAAAGAGCAGCGCCGCCAGCAGGACGCCGAGCGGATGGGACCGGCCCATCAGCGCAACGGCGATGCCGATAAAGCCTGCGCCCTCGGTTGCGTTCATCACGAGGCGCTCCGCCTCTCCCATCGTGGTGTTGAGGCCCATCATCCCGGCCAATCCGCCGGAAATCAGCATGGTCACCACGGTAATCTTGACCGGGCTGATACCGGCATATTGCGCCGCGGAGGCGGAATGACCGAATGCGCGGATTTCATACCCGAGCCTCGTGCGCCAGATCAGCACCCAGACCAGCAAGCAGGCCAGCAGGGCGACAAAGAACGTCACGTTCGCAGGCGCGCCGCGGAACAACGGTTCGGAGGCGGTCGAGAACATGTCCTGGAACGTCGGCAGATGCGTGGATTCGGGAAATTTCGCAGAGGACGGATCCATCGCGCCCTGGGGGCGCAGCAGATTGACAAGGAGGTAGTTCAGAACGGCCGCCGCGATGAAGTTGAACATGATCGTGGTGATCACGATATGACTGCCGCGCCTGGCTTGCAGATAGGCCGGGATCAGTGCCCAGAGCGCACCAAAGATCGCGGCGGACACGGTGGCCCCGACAAGCGCCACGTACCAGTTGGGCCAGGGAATATAGAGGCATGCCAGCGCAACGCCCAAGCCCCCGATCATCGCCTGGCCTTCGCCGCCAATATTGAAGAGCCGGGCATGGAAGGCGACCGCCACGGCGAGGCCGGTGAACATGAAGTTTGTTGCATAATACAACGTGTAGCCCCAGCCCGCAGACCGCATCAGCGCGCCTTCGACCATGAGCTTGAACGCGGCAATCGGGTCTTCGCCGATGCCGATGATGACCAAGGCCGACAGGATCGCGGCAAGGAAGAGCGAAAACAGGGGGACAAGGACCGCATCGGCCCAGCCGGGCATCTTATCCATTCGGGTCACTCTCCTGCGGGTCTTGCACGGGTTTCGGTTTCCTGGGCGCGGTTGGGGCCGATTGCGGGATCGTCGCGCTCAGCGAGGCAACAGTTTCCGATGGTCCGGGCTCATCCTGATGATCCCTGGATGTGCCCGGCGCGTCCTTTGCGTCCGGAGACGGCTGTGTTGCGCGTGCCTCCTCGGATGGTGGAGCCGCGGGCGGCTCGGGGGCGTTGGGCTCCGGATCATCGGTGGCTGCTTCCTGCAACTCGGCTTCGGTCATCGCCATCGGAGACGCTGGCACATGCGCATGCGCCGTGTCGGTGATACCGGCCATGAGCAGGCCCAGTTCCTGTTCGTTGGTGTCCGATGGGATGCGTTCGCCCATGATCCGGCCATCGAACATCACGGCGATGCGGTCGGAGAGTGAGAAGATCTCGTCCAGTTCGACGGACACCAGAAGGATCGCCTTGCCTTCATCGCGCAGGCGGATGATCTGCTGGTGGATGAATTCGATCGCGCCGATGTCGACGCCGCGGGTCGGTTGCCCCACCAACAGGATATCCGGGTTGCGTTCGATTTCGCGCGCGAGAACGAGCTTTTGCTGGTTGCCGCCGGAAAAATTGCGCGCAGCCAGTTTCGGGTTGGGCGGGCGCACATCGAACCGCTCCATCTTGGCAGCCGCCTCGGTCTGGATTGCGGCATTGTTCATCAGCGGACCGGACTGAATGTCCGGGTCGCGGTGATAGCCGAAGATCATGTTTTCCCATGCCGTGAAGGGCATGATCAGCCCCTCGCGGTGCCGGTCCTCGGGCACATGGGCGATGCCGTCCGCGCGGCGCGACTGGCCGTCGGAATGGCGCCCTGTCAGGTCAATCTCCTTGCCACGCACGCGGATCGTGCCGGTGCCTTCGGCATATCCGCCCAGCACTTCGAGCAGGTCGGACTGACCGTTGCCGGCAACGCCCGCGATCCCGAGAATTTCTCCGCCGCGCACGTCAAGGGAGATGCCCTTGAGCCGCTCGACGCCCTGATCATCGACATGGCGCAGGTTCTCGATCTCGAGGATCGGCTCGGTCGGTTTCGCGGGGGTCTTGTCGACCTGCAGCAGGACCTTGCGCCCCACCATCATCTCGGCCAGCCGTTCTGGACTCGTCTCGGATGTCTGGACGGTCGCTGTCATCTCGCCCCGTCGCATCACCGACACGGTATCGGTGGCATCCATGATTTCGCGCAGCTTGTGGGTGATCAGGATGATCGTCTTGCCCTCTTTGCGCAGGTTCTCGAGGATCCGGAATAGGTGATCCGCCTCGGCCGGTGTCAGAACACCTGTCGGTTCGTCGAGGATCAGGATATCGGCCTGACGATACAGTGCCTTGAGGATCTCGACACGCTGCTGGTGGCCGACATCCAGATGTTCGACGACCGCGTCGGGATCGACATTCAACTCGTATTCCTCGGCAAGCTGTTTCAGCACGCCGCGCGCCTTGCTGAGCGATGGACGGAGCAGCGGGCCGTCCTCTACCCCGAGGATGATATTTTCCAGGACGGTGAAGTTTTGCACCAGCTTGAAGTGCTGAAACACCATCCCGATGCCGGCGCGGATCGCAGCCTGGCTGTCGGGGATCTGGGTTTCCACGCCATTGACGAAGACCTGGCCGCTATCGGCTTTGTAAAACCCGTAGAGGATCGACATCAGGGTCGATTTGCCCGCGCCGTTCTCTCCGATGATGCCGTGGATCGTGCCGGGTTTGACGCTGATCGAGATGTTCTTGTTGGCCTGAACAGGACCGAAGGCCTTGGAAATGCCCTTGAGCTGGATCGCCGGTGCCACGGCATCCATGGGCAGATCGGCTTGGGGCGTATCGGCGGTGGACATGGGGACAATCCCTGTGTTCGGCTTCGGGCCCGTGGCCCAACATGGATAGAGCGGCCGTTTCCAGCCGCCCCTACTCTTAAGGCGCTCGCGCGAGAAATCAGAAGTTGATTACCGGGCAGCTGTCATTCGCGTAGTAGCTTACGACGTCAAGCTCGCCATCGATGATCTTCTGGCGGGCCTCCTGGACGGCGGCCATCATCTCGCCGCTGACCAGCGGTTCGTTGTTCTCGTCCATCGCGACGCCGACGCCGTTTTCGGCCAGTCCAAGAACGATGCTCTTGCCGGTTTCGAGGTCTTCGCCCGCTTCCATCGCGTTATAGACAGCGACATCGACACGTTTGAGCATGGAGGTCAGGACCTTGCCCGGATGAAGATGGTTCTGGTTGCTGTCGACGCCGATCGAGAGAATGTCCTCGTCCGCGGCTGTCTGAAGCACGCCGACACCGGTGCCGCCGGCGGCTGCGTAGATCACATCTGCGCCCTGGCTGATTTGCGCCCGCGCCAATTCCGAGCCTTTGACCGGGTCGTTCCACGCGGTGGGTGTCGTGCCGGTCATGTTCGCGGTCACTTCGGTATCCGGGTCTACCGACTTGGCACCTTGGGCGTAACCGCAGCCGAAATGCCGGATCAGCGGTACGTCCATACCACCGATGAAGCCGACGGTCCCGCTTTCGGACGCCATCGCGGCCATTATCCCGACAAGGTAGGACCCCTGATGTTCCTGAAAGCTGATCATCTGCACGTTTTCGGGGATGTCCTGCAAAAATCCGTCGATGTTCACGAACTTCGTGTCGGGATAGTCAGGCGCGACATCGCCAAGGATCGGCGCGATGGCGAAGCCTGTTGTCACGATCGGGTTTGCACCAGCTTCGGCAAAGCGTCGCAACGCCTGTTCACGCTGGGCTTCGGATTGCAGTTCGATGTCGCGATAGCTGCCGCCGGTTTCCTCGGCCCAGCGTTCCGCGCCGTTGAAGGCAGCCTCGTTGAAGGACTTGTCGAACTTTCCTCCGAGATCGTAGATCAGCGCCGGTTCGGCGACAGCCGCGCCAGCGGTCAGCGCCAGTGCGGCGGCTGCACTGCAAAGTTTGGTCATCAGGGTCATTTGAAGCTCCCGGGTGTTGGACGGCGGCGACTTTGACGCGCCGCTTGGTTGGATCATGTGATCAGGTGCAATTAAGGCCGCAGGCGTGCCAGAGGGTCAACCGCTTTTTGCCTCGCCGTGGTGTTACGTTGGCGCATCTTCCCGGGGGGCGGCGTCAATGGCATGCGAAAGCAGCACGGCATCGTCGCGCGTGCCATCGCGCAGAGTGTAATAGTCTGGACGGGTGCCGACCTGAGCGAATCCCTGCGCGGCATAGAAGGCGCGGGCGCGTTCGTTGTTGCGCGCCACCTCGAGGACTATGCGTCGGGCGCCCTTGGCGTTGGCGAGGCTGACAAGTTCTGTCAGGAGCGACGTCGCGACGCCGCGCCGCTGCGCGGCGGGATGGGTGGCGAGGGCAAGGATTTCGCACTCATCGGCCACGATCTGCGCAATAATCCCAGCTTGATCGCGGGCCAGGAAATGAACATGGGGATTTTGCAGGGTCCGGGCAACCTCCTGCGCTGGCCATGGACGCATTTCCACATAGGCGCGGTCCATGATCCGGGCGAAGACCTCGGGTGTCACGACAGGATTGCCGGGGCCGTGTCGCGCGACGGCGCGGCATCCGCCGCTTTGATGTAAAGCGGCTTGGGCCGTTCGGACATGGCGGCATCAGCGTCTGCTGCACAGGACGCGATAGCGGCGATCAGGGCATCGGGATCGGCCGCGAAAACGGCGTCCGGGACGTCGGGCGCGGCAGCCATCCGGGCTGTTCCCCCGGGCTTCTGGACGTAGATCATGTCACGCGGCGCCGCGACCGCAGCGGTCACATCGGGCCGCATCCGGTGAATCGCGTCCAGGGTCGAAACGCCGATGGCCGGGACACCCAGCCCAAGCGCCAACCCCCGGGCTGCCGACACGGAAATGCGAATACCGGTGAAATTGCCAGGCCCGACCCCGACCCCGATCCGGGTCAGGTCGCGCCATGTCACGTCATGTCGTGTCAGAAACGCTTCGAGCATGGGCATCAGGTGTTCGGCCTGCCCACGTGACATGGGATCAACTTGCGTGGCGATCACGCGGTTCCCTGAAAACAATGCGGCTGCGCAGTGCGCAGCCGATGTATCGAAGGCCAGTAACGTCGTGTCAGACGGCAACCGGGCGCACCTCTGTCACCTCGGGGATGTAGTGGCGCAGCAGGTTTTCGATGCCCATCTTCAGTGTCAGGGTGGACGAGGGGCAGCCGGCGCAGGCCCCTTGCATGTGCAGATAGACCACACCGCGTTCAAAGCCGTGGAACGTGATGTCGCCGCCATCCTGGGCAACGGCAGGACGCACGCGGCTGTCAAGCAACTCCTTGATCTGGACGACGATCTCGCCATCCTCGCCGGTATGTTCCGCATGGCCGGAGGGCGCTTGCGCATCGTCGGCCATCACGGGATCGCCTGACTGGAAATGCTCCATGATCGCGCCCAGAAGTGCCGGTTTCAGGTGGTCCCAATCGGTTTCGTCATCCTTTGTCACGGTGACGAAATCATGCCCGAAGAACACACCTTTCACGCCGCTGACGCCAAAGAGCCGGGTCGCCAGCGGTGACGCAGATGCGCCTTCGGCTGTCGGAAAATCCGCTGTTCCCATTTCGAGCACCGTCTGGCCGGGCAGGAACTTCAACGTCGCGGGGTTGGGCGTGGATTCGGTCTGGATGAACATGGCGTCGCCTCCTGATAGGATAATGTCTATATGCGACCCCGCGCGCGCAGCGTCAAGGTTTAGAACCGTTCTAAGAATTTTCGAGTGTCATCTCAACAGGTCAAGGGTCACATCGAAGCTCCCGGAAACCGCGATGCTTTGCGACAAATCGATATCACGACCGAAATTGTCACTCGGGCCCAGCCGGCCGTCATATGCGCCGCTTACGGTGAAGAAATCGCCATCGGCATCCGCGTCGCTGATGGTGACCTCCAGACCGCCCGCCTCTGCATCTGCTGCGCCGTACAGTCTCTGTGGCTCCCAATCAATGATGCGCAAGAGCGTCGCCTCGGCGAGGTCCGGGTTTCCATTGTTCACCGAGAACCCAAGGTTGAATGATCGGAAGCGGTCTTGTGCATCGTCATCGACGGGGATGCCCGTGATGCTGACCGACGCCCAGTTCGGGCTGCCGGACCAATCGCTTTGCATGGTATCGAGCGCGAAGGTCATCGTCTCTTCCTCGGTCGTTACGAGGATCTCTCCGCTTTCTTCGGCCATGGCGCCCTGTGAGACCAGCGCAAATGACGCAACCAGGGTTTTGAGACATATCGAATGTTTCATTTCATACTCGTTCAAATCTATCGTCGCACCAAGCAGAGGCCCGGTCAGGTTATCGCTTCGAGCCGTTCCTTGGACAATTCACCTGGTACAATCGTAATGGGTATCGGCAGGCTCCCAGCGTTCTTGGTCAGTTGGGTGACAAGAGGGCCGGGACCTTTCTTTCCGGAGTTCGCACCAAGGACAAGCACGCCGATCTCCGGATCGTCCTGGACCAGTGATATGATTTCGGCAACGGCTTCGCCTTCGCGAATGACCAGCTCGGGATCGACATCCTGCTTGTCGCGCATCCATTTCGCGAACACCTCGAAATGCGCGTGAATCCGTTCGCGCGATTCTTCGCGCATCACCTCGCCGACGCCGATCCAGTGGTTGAACTCGTCCGGCGCGATGATCGAGAGAACCTGGACTCCGCCCCCGGTGTGCGACGCCCGCATCGCGGCAAACCGCATGGCGTTGAGACATTCGCGGCTGTCATCCAGCACGACAAGAAATTTACGCATAGACATTCTCCCGCAGCGGATCATGCCGCAGGAACCGGACCCGTGCAATAGAGCATAGGGCCAAGTGCCCCGGTCCCGGTTGGCGCAGCAGCAAGCGGTAACGGGGGCGAGACCAGGGCGCGCTTGATGTATCCTCGATATCCGGCCGATCCACGTTAGCCGGAATGCGCCCAGTCCCAGTACATTTCGCGCACCCGGCGGGTGACCGGGCCAACCTGGAAGGAGATGTCCTCGAACCCGACCACCGGCGTGACCTTGTTCATGTTGCCGGAAAGGAACACCTCGTCCGCGGCTTCGAAATCCGCGAAACTCAGGACGGTTTCATGCACCTTGGTGCCATCGGCGGCGAGGTTGGCGATGTGCCGTGCGCGGGTGATCCCGGCCAGGAACGTGCCGTTGGCAATCGGTGTGAACACCTCTCCGTCCTTTGCCATGAACACATTGGCTGTCGCACTTTCGGCGACATTGCCCATCGCGTCGGTGACCAATGCGTTCTGAAAGCCGCGCGCACGTACTTCGGCCAGCATCCGCGCATTGTTGGGATAGAGGCAGCCTGCCTTGGCATTCACCACAGCATCCTCCATCACCGGACGCCGGAACCGGGTCTTGCCCAGCGAGACGCTGGCGGTGTCCGGGGCCATCGGGATTTCTTCGAGGCTGATGGCAAAGCCGGTCTTGTCCGGCTGTGGAACGATCGCGGTCTGGTCGCCGTCGATGGCCCAGTACATCGGGCGGATATAGACTGCGCTGTTCTGTGGAAAGGCGCGCAGGCCGTCCCAGACGATCTGCGCCATGTCCTCGGCGCTGACGGTAGGGGTGACCATGAGCGCCTCTGCCGAGTGGTTCACGCGCTGGCAATGGGCCAGCAGATCGGGCGCCACGCCGTTGACATACCGCGCACCATCGAACACCCCGCTTCCCAGCCAGGCGCCGTGGTCGGCGGCGTTCATCACGGCCATGTCGCCCGCATGCCAGGAGCCATTGAAATAGGTATGAATGTTGGTGCCGGTGGCCATCGCGTTCTCCTTCTTTGGCGCGCACGTTAGGTCCGGTCCGCCGGAAGGTCCAGAGAGCGTCTGTGTCTGCTATCCCTGAACCATGCCAACGATATCGTATGTCTTTCTCAGGATCGGGGTTGCGATCTCGCGCGCCCTGTCCGCGCCGTCGCGCAGGATTGCATCGATCTCGTCGGGGTGCAGCATCAACCGTGCCATTTCCGCGGAAATCGGTGAAAGGCGCTCCACCGCGAGGTCGGACAGCATCGGCTTGAATTCGGAGAATGGTTTGCCGCCCACGTCGCGCAGCACGTTCTCGACCGATTGTTCGGCCAGCGCTGCATAGATATTCACAAGGTTCCGTGCTTCTGGCCGACCTTCCAGGCCCTCTGCCTCGGAGGGCAGCGCATCGGGGTCGGTTTTGGCCTTGCGCACCTTCTGGGCAATCGCGTCTGCATCGTCGGTCATGTTGATGCGGCTGGCATCTGACGGATCCGATTTCGACATTTTCTTGGATCCGTCTCGCAGGGACATCACCCGCGTCGCGGCGCCTTCGATCACAGGTTCGGTGATCGGGAAGAAGTCTGTCCCGTAATCATGATTGAACTTGATCGCGATATCGCGGGTCAACTCAAGATGCTGTTTCTGGTCCTCGCCCACGGGCACATGCGTGGCGTGATACAACAGGATGTCCGCCGCCATGAGCGCCGGATAGGCAAACAGTCCCAGAGACGCGTTCTCCTGGTTCTTGCCGGCCTTGTCTTTCCACTGGGTCATCCGCTTCATCCAGCCCACACGCGCCACGCAGTTGAAAATCCACGCAAGTTGCGTGTGTTCGACCACCTGGCTCTGGTTGAAAAGAATGGATTTCGTCGGATCGATCCCGCTGGCGATATAGCCGGCGACCAATTCACGTGTCTGCTGCCGCAGCGCATCCGGCTCGAGCAGTTTCGCGGTGATCGCGTGAAGGTCCACGACGCAGTAGATCGTCTCGAAGTCGTCGGCCTGCATGTCGACAAACCGCTTTATCGCGCCAAGGTAGTTTCCGAGCGTCAGCCCTCCGGACGGCTGGATCCCCGAAAAGACACGGGGTGTGAACGCGGGAGAGGTTTGGACCCCCTCGGGCTGGGCCGCAGTCATGGCGAAACTCCATCTGGCAAAAACGCTTGCGGTGCCTTACCCATGGCCCCAACTGCCGTCAAGCAAGGGCCTTGCCATGACCGATCCGCATAACGAACCCCCGCTCAACCCTTTGCCACCGGTGGTCATCGCCCTGTTTCTCGTGATTGTCGGGATCGAGGCCGCTTTTGGCCTTGGCGCGCGCGGGATTGTCGGCGGGCCAGGGGCCGTTGGCTGGCGGCTGGGCACGCTGGAACGGTTCGCGTTTTCCCCCGAGATCTTCAACTGGATGCTGGACACCGGACAGTGGCCGATCGAGCATGTGATCCGACTGGTGTCGTACCCGTTCGTCCATGCCAGCTTTACCCACGCGCTGTTCGCCGGGGTGATGCTGCTGGCGCTGGGCAAGATGGTTGGAGAGGCGATGGGCACGCGGGCCGTCGTGCTGCTGTTCTTTGTGCCATCCGCCGGTGGGGCCGTGGCCTATGCGCTTGTCATCGGCAATCCCGCGCCCCTGGTTGGTGCGTTCCCGGCCGTCTACGGCCTGATCGGTGGGTTCACCTATATGCTCTGGCAGCGGCTTGGGCAGCTTGGAGAGAACCAGATCCGGGCGTTTGCCCTTGTTGGGATCTTGTTGTTTATCCAATTGATTTTTGGTCTTTTATTTGGGGCAAGTTCCGAATGGGTCGCCGATATCTCGGCCTTCGTGCTCGGGTTTGGCATGTCGATGCTGCTGGTGCCGGGAGGCTGGACCAAGCTGGTCAACCGCTTGCGCCAGCGGAATTGATCAGCCGTTTCTGCGACGAAACGCATCGCGGAATTCACGCAGCGAGAACGCACCGATTGTCTGGCCGACAATCGCGTAGCTGACCATGCCGATGCCGATGAGCGCGGCCAGGGCAACAAAGCGTACACCGGCCATCTCGAGCAGCGGCCCAAGGAGAAGAGTGCCCCCCCAAAGCGCGACACCCATCAGCACCGAGGCCACGCAGACGCGCCAGAGACGGCGCCGGAAGCGGGCGTCGAACCGCGCGACATTGCCCAACCTGCGCCCCCCCCGCGCCAGCATCCACACCATGACCCAGCCCGCCAGCGTGGTCGCAATCGCGGGCGCCAGCCAGCCCAGAACCGGGGCCAGCCCAACGGCCACAACCGCGTTCACGATCATTGCCCAGACGGCGTACCGGAACGGCGATTTCGTGTCTTCCCGCGCGAAGAACAAGGGTTGCAAGACCTTCTGTAGAACAAAAGCCGGAAGCCCCAATCCATAGATCGCCACCGCCAGGGCAATCGCCGCACTGTCATCCGCTCCGGTTGCGCCGCGTTCAAACAGGACCGACACCAGCGGCAGCGGGATCACGATGAGCGCGACTGCGGCAGGCAGTGTCAGCGCAAGCGACAGCTCGCCCGCGCGCGAAAAGGCGTGTTTGGCCCCGTCCTCGTCCTGTGCGCTCAGCCGCCTGGAGAGGTCGGGAAGAAGCACGATGCCAACGGCGATGCCGACCACGCCCAAGGGCAATTGATAGAGCCGGTCCGCTGCGTAAAGCCAGCCGACGGCCTTTTCGAAATGTGACGCAACCTGTTGACCGACAAGAAGATTGATCTGCATGACGCCGCCCGCCAGGGCTGCGGGGATGGCGACGACGACAAGGCGCTTCATTTCGGGCGACCATCTTGGCCAGGTGGGCCGCAGATGGACTCCGGCGCGGTCCGCCGCGACCCAGACGAGCCCCAGTTGAGCCAGCCCGGCCACCGGTACGGTCCAGACCAGCCAGAGGATCACCTCACCTCCGATGTAGACGGCCCAAGCCATTGATAGGCAAACAAAAATATTCAAAAGCACGGGCGCCGCCGCAGCGGCTGCAAAGCGACCCGTGGCGTTGAGCACACCTGAAAACAAGGCCGTGATCGAGATCAGAAGGATGTAGGGAAAGACAATGCGGCCATACTCCACCGTCAAGCCGAACCGCGCGTCGCCCGCGAACCCGCCTGCCGTCAGCCAGACCAGCGCGGGCATGAAGATCATCGCAATGGCGCTCAGGATCAGAAGGACAAAGGCCAACCCGCTGAGCGCCTGTGTGGCAAATCCGGTCGCGTCGTCCCCGGCCTCCAAGCGCTTGGAAAACATGGGAACAAATGACGCGTTGAACGCGCCCTCGGCGAAAAAGCGGCGGAACATGTTGGGCAGGCGAAACGCCGCCACGAAGGCATCCATCACCGGGCCGGGACCGATGAACGCCAGGATCATCACCTCGCGCAGAACACCGAGAATGCGGCTCATCAGGGTCCAGAAGCCAACGGTGAGAACACCGGAGATGAGGCGGATCGGTTTCATGCGGGCTCCTTGCGCGTCGGATGTGGCGTAGAGCAGATTTGGTCCGGCGAAAAGTACCAGTTGTCCCGTTCGACCGTGCGAACCGTACGGTTCAAGCCGGGTCTTTGGCGGTTTGGGCCTGAATTTCGAGGGACAGTTCAGAACGGCGCCGGACCCGTACGGGAAGCCGGGGTGCGCCGTACGGTTGGATGGGACAGGTGCCGGATGCTCGAAAACCGCGCGGCGGGGTTACGATTTGTCAATGTCTTGCTGCCAATCTCGGATCACGCGACGACTGGCAAAGGACCGCTCTTGTGTACCGCTACAACCTGTCTTTGATCGAGGATATCAGCACGGATCGACTGCGCAGCCATTTGCGGCAGGTGCTGGATGAGGTGAATTTCAACGAGGCCCGGTTTGCGATCCTGCGTCGGGGCAGGCCGGTCGCCGGGTTGGTCCCGATCACCGAGGCGCGCGCCCTGTTCGAAGCGACGCGCGCCGACAGGGCCTATCGCGACATTCACCGGGACCTTGAAACCCGCGACGAAACGCGGTTGCGCGAGGCGGTAAAAGATATGGCATTGCGCGAACGCGATGCCAAAACCGCGCCATGATGACCATGGCTTTTGCGATCAGCATAGCTGAGGCTCGGGCATATATGTCCAAGGCCCCGCCCGATGGGGCGAGGCCTTGGAGTGTCGTCCATACCGTCGTGATCGCCTGTCTACGCCATATCGCCAAATGCAGTGTCGACCACGCCAATCACCGGCATGAGCAGGTCCGTACTGCTGTCAAGGGCCGTGGCATAGGCGGAATCCGCCAGCGAAATGGCATCCTGGAGGCTTGCCGCGCTGCCATTGAATTCATTCATCACCGAATTCGCGGCCTCCAGGTTGTTCTGGCCCTGAACCACCGCGAAATAGAGGCCAATATCGGTCTTGTTCTCGATATAGGCCACATCATCCGGCGAGCCTGTATCGGCGCGAGCCCCGGCAAGGAAATCGAGGATGAAACCGCTTTCGGTCACATCACCAGCGGCAAGTTGACCGGTCCAGAAGTCGAGCCCGTCCTGATCAGGGCCGCGACCGAAGACGTTTTGATAGACTTCCGTGACAAATTCGCTGTCGCTGACACCGGAATAAAGGGCGACCGTCTCGGGCTGCGTGAAGAATTCGTCGGCGATCTCTTCGAAGGAGAGCCCGTCTTTCTCGAACACCGTGGCCCAGAACGACAGGCCCAACGCATCGGCGGCGCGGTCGAAATAGGCGATGTAGAGTTCTGTCAGGGTTGTCAGGTTTTCGGCCGAGATTTGGCCGATCCCGTCATGCCTGTCGAGTTGCAGTTCGACCCCGCCTTGGGTTTCGAGTGTTTCGACGCTGAACATCGCTGTTCTGTTTTCCTCTGCGCTGCGGTCACTTGCGAATGTAACTGCGCCTTGGAAGGCCAGCGTCATCTGGCCCTGTTGCGTATCGGCGAACACGACGCGGTCGGCGCCGGCACCGCCGTCGATGCTGTCTTCTCCGGATGTGTCTGCAACAAAGACATCGTCGCCGTCGCGCAATTCGACATACTGATTTCCGGGACCATCGGTGAACTCGTCGGCAGTGTTCGTTGCAAGGAAGACGGTTCGATCCGGTGTGCCGGTGATTTCGAAGGTTTCGGCAAAGCCAAAGCCATCATCGGCAATCTCGCCCGTCTGCAGGTTGATGTCCACGCCGGATGTTGCACTTGGAGACCGGAAATCGAAGACCGGAACGGCACCTTCTGCTGCGACGGTGTAGCTGTCGGCGCCGTCTCTGCCATTCAAGGAGACCACCTGATCGGGCTGAAGCGCGATATTGTAGGTGTCGCCGTTTTCTGTGCCCTGGAGGGCGAGGAAGGATTGCAGCGCGCCGGCGACGTTTTCAAGCGTATCGGTAAAACCCGGCCCGTCCACTGTCGCGGTGTCGGATGTGGCGTCGATATTGAAGGCGACCGGTGCCCCGATCGTGTCGTAATCGAGGATGTACCCCGCAGCGGGCTCATCGTCCGGCGCGTCGAAGATGATCCGATCATCGCCTTCGCTGGCCACGATCCGATCTCCGTTTCGGACATTGGTCCCGGTGTTGATCGTATCATTCGCGGAGGTGCCTTCGACCGCATCGTCAAAGGACGAACCGACAAAGGTGATCGGTTGCGTGATAAGCGGCAGGAGCTCGGCCCATGTCACCTCCTGGTCGAAACCGCTCAACGCCTCTTCGGCATCGATCGTGATCGGGCCGGAGCTGTTGAAAAGGTCGGCCAATGCGGTGAAATCCGAAGTCTGCGCGACATCGACAAGGGCGTTCTGAACCTGCGGAGCGCTCCAGCTGATGTCGGAGATCGTGCCTTGCGCGGTATCAAGCCCGTCGAATTCAATGGAGGTGATCGTGCCGGACGTGAACAGACCGGCCTCGTTCAGCGCGAAATTCGTTCCCCGGAAGGTCACGCTGACATTTGCCTCTGTGTAGACCGTGTGGCTCAGCACGACTTCGGTCGGGGAAACAGAAGTGACCTCAATCGCGAGGGCGCCTTCCTGATCGAAAAACGATTGTTCCAGAAAGAGGGTGTTGTTTCCCGTGAATGTCAGTTGCATGGGTATCTCCTGTGACGGATGGAGGGTCAATGATTACTCGGTGGCGCGGGCCGTACCCTCGCTTATGGCGCTTCGCAGCTTTGTTTCCAAGGCCCGCTGTTTGCTCTGGGAATGAAATTTGAGGCCGAACATATCCTTGACATAGAAGGTGTCGACCACCTGTTCGCCATAGGTCGCGATCACCGCGGAGGCGATGTAGACATTGGCATTGGCCAGCGTGCGGGTGAGATCGAATAGCAGGCCGGGGCGGTCGCGCGTGTCGACTTCGATAATGGTATAAATCTCGGAGCCGTCATTGTCGAAGGTGATGGAGGTGGGCACGCTGAAGGCCCGTTCGCGTTTCTTGATCTTGTCTCGCGGTTTCATCGCGTCGCGCGGAACCACTTCGCCGCGCAGGGTCTTGGTGATCATTTCGCGCAAGCGGGGGATGCGGACATCTTCGTAAGGCGAGCCATCGCCATCCTGAATCCAGAAGGCGGCCGTGGCGAACCCGTCTTTCGAGGTGAAGGTGCGGGCATCGACCACGTTCGCGCCGACAAGGGCCAGCGCCCCGGCGAGGCGGGAAAAGATGCCCGGATGGTCGGACAGGGCAAAGCAGACGCGGGTGGCATCCCGGTCCTCGTCGGGGTGGATGTCGATGCGGATTTCATCATCGCCGATATCGCGGAGCAATTCGGCAAAGACCTTGTGCGCGGTGACGTGCAGACCTTGCCAATAGGTTGGGTAGTGCCGGCTGGTTTCGGCGCGCAATGCCTTTGCATCCCAGTCCGCGAGCGCGGCGCGCAGGGCCTTCTTGGCCTCGGCGCCGCGATTTTCGCGGTTGAGCGCCTCCATCCCATCCTCCAGCGCCCGGCGGGTCTGGCGATAGAGCGCGCGGATCAGGACCGCTTTCCAGTTGTTCCACGTCCCAGGCCCGACGCCGCGAATGTCGCAAACCGTAAGGACGCAGAGCAGATCGAGCCGCTCCTTGGTCTGCACCGCCTTGGCGAAGTCCCGGACCGTGCGCGGGTCGGCGATGTCGCGTTTCTGCGCCATGTCGGACATCAGCAGGTGGTAGCGGACCAGCCATTCGACGGTGGCGCAATCCTGCTTGTTCAGACCGAGATGCGGCGCGACCTTGCGGGCGATCTTGGCCCCGAGGATCGAGTGATCCTCGTCGCGGCCCTTGCCGATGTCGTGCAGCAGGAGTGCGACGTAGAGCACCTTGCGGTTGACGCCGTGTTTCAGGATCGAACTGGCGACCGGCAGGTCTTCTTCGAGTTGGCCGTTCTCGATTTCGCTGAGGTGCCAGATGCATTGTATCGTGTGTTCGTCCACCGTGTAGTGGTGATACATGTTGAACTGCATCATCGCCACGATGGGTTCGAATTCGGGGATGAAGGCCGACAGCACGCCCAGCTCGTTCATCCGCCGCAGCGCGCGTTCCGGGTTGCCGTGTTTGAGCAGGAGATCGAGGAAGATGCGCCGCGCCTCCTTGTTGTCGCGCATGTCCTTGTCGATCAGATGCAGATTGGCGCTGATCAGGCGCATGGCGTCGGCGTGAATCAGCAGGCCGGTGCGCAGGGCCTCTTCGAAGATGCGCAGCAGGTTGATCTTGTCGGCCAGAAACGCGGTTTCGTCCGCGATGGCGAGCCGGTTGTTGATGACCTCGTAGCCCGCTTTCGTCTTGGGCGCGCGTTTCAGCAGCCGCATCAGGAGCGGCGGTTCCTTCTGCTGCGAGGCTTCGAGGGAGGTGAGAAAGATGCGGGTCAGGTCGCCCACGGCGGTGGCGTGGCGGAAGTAGTCCTGCATGAAGATTTCGACTCCGCGCCGGCCCGCCTTGTCGGCATAGCCCATGCGTTCGGCCACCTCGACCTGCATGTCGAAAGTGAGCTGTTCGTTGGCGCGGCGGGCAGCCAGGTGCAGATGGCATCGCACGGCCCAAAGGAAATTCTCGGCCTTCACGAAGGTCTCGAATTCCTCGGGCCGGAACACGCCGGTCCTGACCAGCTTGCTGAGGTCGTCGGTATGATGGATATACTTGGCGATCCAGAACAGCGATTGCAGGTCCCGCAGGCCGCCCTTGCCCTCTTTGACATTGGGCTCGACCTTGTAGCGTTGGCCCTGCCTGATATGCCGCGCGTCCCGTTCGGCCAGCTTGGCCTCGACGAATTCCATTTCGGAGCCGCGAAACAGGGTCGACCAGAGCTTCGTGTCCAGTTCGTCCGCGAGCGGTTCATGGCCGACGAGAAACCGATGTTCGAGCATCGAGGTGCGGATGGTGAAATCGTCCGCCCCCAGGCGCAGGCAGTCTTTTACCGTGCGCGAGGAATGGCCGACCTTCAGCTTCAGATCCCACAGGATGTAGAGCATGGATTCGATCACGCTCTCGGCCCAGGCGGTGATCTTGTAGGGTGTCAGGAACAGCAGATCGACATCGGAAAACGGCGCCATCTCGCCGCGCCCGTAGCCGCCGACAGCGAGCACCGCGATGCGTTCGCCTTCGGTCGGGTTCGGGTTGCGGTGGATGCGCTTTGTGGCGATTTCAAACGCGAGCTTGACGAGCTGATCGGTCAGCCAGGTATAGCCATTGGTCACGGGCAGCGCGTTGCCCGGGGCGGCATCGAGCCGGGCCGCCACGGCATTGCGGGCGTCTTTTTGCGCCTCTTTCAGAAGGGTCACCGCGGCGACACGCACCTCGCGTTCATCACTGGCGCTGCCGATCTCGGCCCAGAGCCTGTCACGAAGGGCCGGAACATCCAGGACATCGGAGAAATCGTCGGCAGCGGCGCGCACGGCAGGCGATTCGTCCTTTGCCAGGGATTTAGAAGCCTGCGCCGCCGAAGCCGGATGGAGCTGGGTCAAGGATTGTCACCTGGTTGTTGCGCACGGTCGCCACGGCGAGCCCGCGTTCATTGGTTCCGTCCGGGCGAATGCGGAAGACCCCATTGGCGCCCTGAAAGCCCGAATTCTGTGTCAAGGCCCGCGCACTGAGCGCATCGGACCGGCCCTGTTTGACAAGAGCTCCGATCGCCGCGATCCCGTCGAAGGCGAGGCCGGCGAGCGGGTGCGGATCGGAGTCGTACCGGGCGCGGTAGCGGGCGTCGAACGCGTCCTTCGTCGCGGTGTCGGGCAGGGTGAAGTAGCCCCCCTGTGCGCCGGGCATCGACAGCAATTGCGACGGCACGTCCCAGCGCGCCAGACCCATATATTGCGTGCGATCCGGGTCCACGCCCGCCTCGGGCAGCAATTGCAGAAGCATCGGCAGGGCGCCGGCGGCGTTGGAGGTGATGAAGAGCGAGTTGGCCCCGCTCGAATCGACGCTGTCGCGGATGCGCGGGACGGCTTCGGACACACCGTCTTGCGAGAATGCGAAGGATTCGACACCGGCAACCCGCACCCCGTTCTGGGAGGCCGCGGCCTGGATCGCCGATTTGCCGAATTCGCCTTCGACGTTGCGCGGATGCACGATCATCACGGAGTCCTGACCCTGGCGCGAGGCGTAGCCCAAAAGCCGGTCGGCGGTGTTGCGGAACGTGGTGCCGAGCACAAAGACATTGCCGCCAGCAATGCTGGGATTGTTCGAAAAGCTCAGGACATTGACGTTGTTGTCGGCCACGGCGACGCCGGCGGCGTTTGCCGCTTCGCCAAAAAGCGGCCCCAGAATGATCTGCGCCCCTTCGGAGACGGCCGTTTCGGCCTGAACCGCGGCGCGCTGCGCGTCGCCGCCGGTGTCGTAGACACGCAGGTCGATTTGCACACCGTCGAGCGAGGC
Source organism: Marivita sp. (assembly GCA_041685125.1). GTDB lineage: Bacteria > Pseudomonadota > Alphaproteobacteria > Rhodobacterales > Rhodobacteraceae > Marivita. The sequence goes on from JAWLGI010000002.1 coordinate 47,004, forward strand.
AAGGGCAAGGCGCGCGGCGTTTTCAAGGCTGCTGGCCACCGAGGCTGAATCGCTGTCGCTGCGCGGGACCAGCAAGGCAACGGGCACCGGTGAACTGGCGTCGATCCGGGAGGCGCCGACAGGTCCGGTGCCGGCGGTGATCGCCGGATCGCAGGCGGCGAGCCCCAAGAGGGCGACAACCGCCGCAGCTTTGCGCAACAGCTTGCGGGGGGTGGACAAAACGGCCAACATAAATGCACTCCCTAGATCGCACCGGCGGTGTTCCGGCACGGTTTTCTCATGAGTGGGATCATAAACAACGTGAAAGGCGGGTCCAGTGATGAATTGGCAGACACGCGATATCGCGCCGGGACTGTACCTTGTTGCGACACCTCTGGGAAATGCGCGGGACATCACGCTGCGGTCGCTGGACCTGTTGGCAAGCGTGGATGTGCTTGCGGCAGAGGATACGCGATCGCTGCGCCGGTTGATGGATATACACGCCGTGCCCCTGGGGGCTCGCCCGCTCGTGGCCTATCATGAGCATAATGCGGATCGCGCCGGACCAAAGCTGATGAAGGCGCTTGAGGCGGGGCAATCGGTTCTTTACGCGTCCGAGGCGGGTACGCCGTTGATCTCCGATCCGGGGTTCGACCTGATGCGCGCTGCGCTGGCGGCCGAGGTGCCATGTACTGCGGCCCCGGGTCCGACGGCGGCGGTCACGGCTCTGACACTTTCGGGATTGCCGTCAGACCGGTTCCTGTTCGCGGGATTCCTGCCGAACAGTTCGGGAAAGCGGAAAACCGCCTTGTCCGAGTTGGCGGCCGTGCCCGCGACATTGATCTTCTACGAATCTCCGAAGCGACTGGGCAAGATGCTGCGCGACGCGGCCGAGGTGCTGGGGGCCGGGCGCGATGCCGTGGTCTGCCGCGAATTGACCAAGAAATTCGAAGAGCGCTGTGGGGGAACCCTGGGGGATTTGTCCCGGAAGTACCTGGAGAACACGCCGAAAGGCGAGATCGTTGTCCTGATCGACCGCGCCGCGGACGAGGTGGCCGATCCGGATATTCTGGACGCTGCCTTGGTGGACGCGCTGTCGCATATGTCGGTCAAGGACGCGGCGCGCGATGTGGCCACGACTTTCGGCATTCCCCGGCGCGAGGCCTATCAAAGGGCAATGGCGTTAGCGAAAAATTAGATGCGTCGTCTTAGGGTGAGTCTGCCTGGGCGGACGGCCGCTCGCTTTGTTTGCTGCTGGAAAATGTCATGCCTTTGGTTGCTGCCTCTCTCGATGGTCCGGAACACGCGGACCGGATCCATGATCCGCGCCGGACGAATTATCATGCCGGGGTCAGCGCCGAACACGGTGTTGCGCGGCACTACGCGCGGCAGGGGGCTGTTCTGCGCGAAAACCGCTGGCGCGGGCCGTGGGGCGAGATCGATCTGATCTTTGCCGAAGGGGATACCATCGTTTTCGTCGAAGTGAAGAAAAGCCGGACCCATGCGCAGGCCGCGCAGCGTCTGTCGCAGCGGCAGATGGCGCGCATTCTGCTGAGTGCCGAGGCATATCTTGACCGGTGTCCCAAAGGATCACTGACCGAGGCGCGCTTTGACCTGGCGCTTGTCGATGCGTGCGGGGCAATCGAAATCGTGCCGAATGCCAGCATGGCCACCTGATGCCGGTCCCTTGCGCGGGCGATTGGCTTGCGCCATTAGGGGGTCAGTGGTTTCAGGGGGCAGTACATGAAAATCGCGTTTCAGATGGACCCGATCCAGTCGGTGGACATCCATGCCGACAGCAGCTTTCGATTGGCCGAAGAGGCCCAGGCGCGCGGGCATGACCTGTTTTTCTACGGCCCCGACAAGCTGGCCTATGACGAGGGGCGCATTCTGGCGCAGGGACAGCGGTTCACGGTGCAGCGTGTTCAGGGCGACCACGTGTCCCTGGACCCGATGGAGCAGGTGGACCTGTCGGACTTCGACGTGGTCTGGCTCAGGCAGGACCCGCCGTTTGACATGCATTACATCACGTCGACGCATCTTCTGGACCGGCTGTCGGGACAGGCCTTGGTGGTGAATGATCCCTTCTGGGTGCGCAATTACCCGGAAAAGCTCCTGGTGCTGGATTACCCGGACCTGACGCCGCCGACGATGATCGCGCGGGATCTGGACACGATCAAGGCGTTCAAGGCGCGCCATGGGGACATTATCCTGAAGCCGCTCTACGGCAATGGCGGGGCCGGGGTGTTTCGGCTGGATGGAGCAGACCGGAACCTGACCTCTTTGCACGAGCTGTTCACCGGATTTTCCCGAGAGCCCCTGATCGTACAGAAGTTCCTGCCGGACGTGTCAGCGGGCGACAAGCGGGTGATCCTTGTGGACGGGGAGCCTGCGGGCGCCATCAACCGGGTGCCGGCCAAGGGTGAGACGCGCTCGAACATGCATGTGGGCGGGCGACCAGAGAAGGTTGGATTGTCGGAGCGGGATCTGGAGATCTGCGCGCGGATCGGGCCGCTCTTGCGCGAGAAGGGGCAGATATTCGTCGGGATCGACGTGATCGGGGATTATCTGACCGAAATCAACGTGACCTCGCCCACGGGCATTCAGGAGCTGGAGCGCTTTGACGGGATCAACGTGGCCGGGATGATCTGGCAGGCGATCGAGGCCAAGGCGTAGAGCGTATTCAGCGCGCGTTGCGGCGTTTCACGTCGCGCTGTTGGGTAGGCGGTAGCTGAGGGCTTCTGCAACGTGGTCGCGGGAGAGGGTCTGTGATGTGTCGAGATCGGCGATGCTCCGGGCGACCCGCAGGACGCGATGGTAGCCACGGGCCGACAGGCCGAAGCGATCCGCGGCATCGGTGAGGAGCGCGCGGGCATCCGTGTCCAGTGTTGTGGCTTCGTCAAGCAGCGTGCCTTCGAGATCGGCGTTTTGGCGCATATTCGGGTAATCGCCTAATCGATCGGCCTGGACCGAGCGGGCTGCGGCGACGCGGGTTGCGATGTCGGCGCTGGTGGCGCCGGCGCTGGGCAGATCGAGATCCCTGAAGGCGACCGGGGGAACATCGACGCGCAGGTCGAACCGGTCCATCAGCGGGCCGGAGATTCGCCCCATGTAGTCTTCACCGCAATTGGGCGCGCGGGAGCAAGCGCGGGCCGGATCGCTCAGGTAGCCGCATTTGCACGGGTTCGCCGCGGCGACCAGCATGAAGCGGCAGGGATACTTGATATGGGCGTTGGCGCGGGCGACCATGACCTCGCCGGTCTCGATCGGTTGGCGCAGGGTTTCCAGCACGGCGCGCGGGAATTCCGGAAATTCATCCATGAAGAGCACGCCGTTATGGGCGAGGCTGATTTCGCCCGGTTTGGCTGTCCGGCCGCCGCCGACGATGGCAGGCATGGAGGCCGTGTGGTGCGGCTCGCGGAACGGGCGTTCGCGCGAGATGCCGCCCGCCTCGATCAGGCCTGACAGCGAATGCACCATCGAGGTTTCCAGCGCCTCGGGTGGGGTGAGAGGTGGCAGGATGCCGGGCAGGCGGGCGGCCAGCATGGATTTGCCGGAGCCCGGCGTGCCGACCATCAGCAGGTGGTGCCGCCCGGCGGCGGCAATTTCGAGCGCCCGTTTGGCGCGTTCCTGGCCCTTGACGTCGCGCATGTCGCGGCTGTCCGGGCTGTGGCTCACTTCGCCGGGATCGCAGGGCGAGAGCGGCGTGCGGCCCGTGACGTGCTGGATGACGTCCATCAGGCCATTGGCCCCGATCACCTGACATCCGCCGACCCAAGCGGCTTCGGCGCCCGACGCGGCCGGGCAGATCAGGGCGCGGTTTTCCTCGGCGGCGGCCATGGCGGCGGGCAATGCTCCGATGACCGGGATCAGGGCGCCGTCAAGGGACAGCTCGCCCAAGGCGACAGTGTCGGCGATCACGTCCTTGGGCAGGATCTCAAGCTCGGCCAGCAGAGAGAGCGCGATGGGCAGGTCGAAATGCGAGCCTTCCTTGGGCAGGTCGGCGGGGGACAGGTTGATCGTGATCCGTTTCGACGGCAGCGCGATATGCAGGGTCGAGAGCGCACCGCGCACCCGGTCGCGGGATTCCGACACCGCCTTGTCGGGCAGGCCGACCACCGCAAAGGCGGGCAGCCCGGCGGTGATGGCGCATTGCACCTCGACCATGCGGGCATCGACGCCTTCGAAGGCGACGGTATAGGCGTGCGCAACCATCTGGGTCATGTTCCTCGTGTTGGGGAACGATGGTGCAACCTAGGTTGCCAAATGGTTAACGGTCGGGAGGAGTCTTCTGCATAGCGCGCTTGCGGCCACCGGGGCGCATGGCTATGGGCCATGCGCAGGCCAATCATCCGACCCGGTAGAGTGATTTTGCGTCAAGTCTTCAGAAAAACTTTTTCATCAAAACTTTGATCCACCACCGGATCCGTGCCGTATTCACTACACAAAGCAAGTTCAGGGGGCACTATGGCACTTGACACGTTCAACGACCAGACAATGTCGCGCCGCGCGATGAAAGCTGAATTGCTGGATGCGGAGACAGAGTTGAAGCTCGCCTATGCGTGGCGGGACGAACGCGACGAAGAAGCACTGCATCGCTTGATCACGGCCTACATGCGGCTGGCCATCTCGATGGCATCGAAATTCAAGCGCTACGGCGCTCCGATGAACGATCTGATCCAGGAAGCGGGTCTGGGCCTGATGAAGGCGGCAGACAAGTTCGATCCCGATCGCGGGGTGCGGTTCTCGACCTATGCGGTCTGGTGGATCAAGGCGTCGATCCAGGATTACGTGATGCGCAATTGGTCGATCGTGCGCACGGGGTCCACGTCGTCGCAAAAATCGCTGTTCTTCAACATGCGCCGGGTTCAGGCGCGGTTGGAGCGTGAGGCCTCGGCAGAGGGCCGCACATTGGACGGCCACGAATTGCGCCGCATGATTTCCGAGGAAATCGGCGTGCCGGTGCACGATGTCGAGATGATGGAAGGCCGTTTGTCCGGATCGGATTATTCGCTGAACGCGACACAATCGACCGAGGACGAGGGGCGCGAGTGGATCGATGCGCTTGAGGATGACAGCGCACAAGCCGATGAAACGGTCGAAACCGATCTGGACCTGGCGCAGTTGCGGCAATGGTTGACCATGGCGATGAACCAGCTGAACGAACGTGAGCGGTTCATCGTGCGTGAACGCAAGCTGCGTGAAGACGCACGGACGCTGGAGAGCCTTGGGAACGAGTTGGGCCTGTCGAAAGAGCGGGTGCGCCAACTCGAGGCGGCGGCGTTCGGCAAGATCCGGAAAACGCTTGAAGCGGAAAGCCCCGAGGTACATAACTTCCTGACATGATGCGTTTGTTGATCCCTCTGATCGTCGCCCCCGTCACATTGGCTGCCGGGGGCGTTTTTGATGACGCGGATGTCGTGTTCCTTGGCGAATTGCACGACAATCGCGCACATCACATGCGGCAGGCAGAGCATGTCGCCGCGCTTGATCCTACCGCGTTGGTGTTTGAAATGCTGACCCAGGCGCAGGCTGATCTGGTGACGCCGGACCTGGTGGCCAACGCCGATGCGCTGGAGGCTGCGCTGGACTGGAATGCCAGCGGCTGGCCCGATTTTTCGATGTATTACCCGATCTTCGCAGCCGCGCCCGAAGCCGCCTTTTATGGCGCGGCCGTTCCGAGGGACGTGGCACGCGAGGCGATGGCGGACGGGCTGATTTCCGGCTTTCGCGGTTCGGCAGAGACGTTTGGCCTGACCAAGCCCTTGCCCGAAGAGCAACAGGCTGCGCGCGAGGCGCTGCAACTGGCGGCGCATTGCGATGCCATGCCGGAAGAGATGCTGCCGGTCATGGTCGATATCCAGCGCTTGCGCGATGCTGAGTTGGCGTATTCGGCTTTGCAAGCGGTCGAAGCGCATGGCGCGCCCGTGGTGGTGATCACCGGCAATGGCCATGCGCGCAAGGATTGGGGCGCGCCGGTCTACCTGCGGGCTGCCGCGCCGGGATTGAACATCGCCGCGCTGGGGCAGGGAGAGCCCGACAGCCCGCCGCAGGGGCAATTCGATCATGTCGAATTTTCGCCACCGGCCGACCGGGACGACCCCTGTGACGCGTTCCGCTGATTGAGTTTTGCCCCAACGCCCCGTAACAAAGGCTGGGACGTTTCAGGACTGGGCCTTATGTTGAGCGGCAAACGCATTCTTTTGATCGTCGGCGGCGGGATCGCCGCTTACAAGAGCCTCGACCTGATCCGGCGTTTGCGCGAACGCGGGGCCCAGGTGACACCGGTGATGACCCGCGCCGCGACGGAATTCGTCACGCCGTTGTCGATTTCGGCGCTTGCGGGGGAGAAGGTGTATACCGACCTGTTCGACCTGACGGACGAGGCCGAAATGGGCCATATCCAGTTGTCGCGGGTGGCCGATCTTGTGCTGGTGGCGCCGGCAACGGCGGATTTGATGGCCCGGATGGCGCAGGGTCTGGCCAGCGACCTGGCAACGACGCTTCTGCTTGCGACCGACACGCCCGTGATGATCGCGCCTTCGATGAATGTGCGCATGTGGGAGCACCCGGCGACCCGGCGCAACCTCTCGGCGCTGCGCGAGGACGGTGTGACGGTGGTCGGGCCGAATGATGGTGATATGGCCTGCGGTGAATACGGACCCGGACGGATGGCCGAGCCGTTGGAGATCGTCGACGCGACGATCACGTCCCTTGGCGACAAACCCTTGGCGGGAAAGCGCCTCATCGTGACATCCGGCCCGACCCACGAGCCGATCGACCCGGTGCGCTATATCGCGAACCGGTCTTCAGGAGCGCAGGGCACGGCGATTGCGGCTGCCTTGGTGTCGTTGGGGGCGGAGGTGGTGTTTGTCACCGGTCCGGCCGATGTCGGGCCGCCGCATGGCGTCGAGCTGATCCGTGTCGACACGGCGGTCGAGATGCGGGCAGCGGTGATGGCGGCCCTGCCGGCGGATGCGGCCGTGTTTGCTGCGGCGGTTGCCGACTGGCGCGTGGTCGGTGCGTCTGACAGCAAGATCAAGAAGGTGGCGGGCACCTTCCCGACACTGGAATTCGCGGAAAACCCCGATATCCTGGCCGAAGTTTCGCAATTGGAGCAGAGACGACCCGGTTTGGTCATCGGCTTTGCCGCCGAGACCCATGACGTGATCGCGCATGCCACGGCCAAGCGGGCACGCAAAGGCTGTGACTGGATCGTGGCGAATGACGTGTCACCCGAAACCGGAATCATGGGCGGTGCCGAGAACATGGTGACCCTGATCTCGGCTCAGGACGCGGAGGCTTGGCCGCGCATGGGCAAGGACGCGGTGGCGCGTCAATTGGCTGCACGCATCGCGGACAGGCTGGTCTGACGTCACTGTCGGGCCAGTTTTCATTCTCAGTAAGAAAAGAAGGTTAGGCGTGGTCGCGATCGAGATAAATTGGGAAGACGGGGCGGACCGGTCCCTTGGCCTGCCGGCCTATGCCAGCGCCGGGGCGGCAGGGGCCGACCTCAGGGCGAATTTCCCGGATCGCGGGACACTGGTTCTCGATCCCGGCACGCGGGGCCTGGTGCCGACGGGCCTACGCCTCGCGATCCCCGAGGGCTACGAAGTGCAGCTACGGCCGCGCTCCGGGCTCGCGTTGCGGCACGGGATCACCTTGCCCAACGCGCCGGCAACCATCGACAGCGACTATCGGGGTATGGTCGGAGTGATCTTGATGAATGCCGGGCAGGAGCTCTTCGAGATCGCCCATGGCGACCGGATCGCGCAGATGGTGGTCGCGCCGGTTCTTCGCGCGTCTTTTGTCGCGGTGGACGGGTTGGACGCGACCATCCGCGGGGCTGGCGGATTTGGATCGACCGGGGTGTCGGAATGATCGTTGTCCTTGCCATGGCGGCCGCCCTTTGGGGGCTGGGCGTGATCCTGCGGATTCCCCGCAATGCGCGACTTTACATGATCGGGCTGCTCTATGTCGGGGTGCTCTTCATCCAGATTGCCCTGCCCCTTGGCCATCCGCTTCGCATGGCGACCGGGGAAAGCGCGGCGCTCTGGATCCTGCTTGGCGTGCTTGCGGCGATCGGGGTCCTGTATGGACGTGTTGTCGGATGGCTGCGGGGCCGTGCGGAGACCAAGGAACAGGCCGAGGCCCCTCCGGTGGTGCGGGGCGAGGCCTTCACCTCGAGCGAATTGGAGCGCTATGCGCGGCATATTGTTCTGCGCGAGGTTGGTGGCCCGGGGCAAAAGGCGCTGCGCGATGCCAAGGTGCTGGTGATCGGGGCAGGCGGACTGGGCGCGCCGGTGCTGCAGTATCTTGCGGCAGCCGGCGTCGGGACCATCGGTGTGATCGACGACGAGGTGGTCGAGAACGCCAATTTGCAGCGGCAAGTGATCCACCGCGACACCGATATCGGCAAGCCCAAGGTGTTTTCCGCGCAGGCCGCGATGGTGGCCCAAAACCCCTATGTCGAGGTGTTGCCCTATCATCGGCGGCTGACCGAAACGGTCGCCGAGGCGCTTTTTGACGACTACGATCTGGTGCTCGATGGCACGGATAATTTCGAGACGCGCTATCTGGTCAACAGGGCGGCGGTGGAGACGGGCACGCCGCTCGTTTCCGGCGCCCTGTCGCAATGGGAAGGGCAGATCTCTGTCTTTGATCCGGCCCATGACGCGCCGTGTTATGCCTGTGTTTTTCCCCGGGCTCCGGCTGACGGGCTGGCGCCGTCCTGTGCCGAGGCAGGCGTGATCGGGCCGTTGCCCGGGGTCATCGGGTCGATGATGGCCCTTGAGGCGATCAAGCTGATCTGCGGCATTGGCCAGGCTCTTCGGGGCGAGATGCTGATCTATGACGCGCTGTGGGGGGAAACCCGCAAAATCACCCTCTCGCGGCGGGCCGATTGTTCGGTGTGCGGCGGGCGTCCCACGGATGGGACGCTTTCCAGGTCCTGAGTTTTCAAGGGCTTGGCAGGCCGCATTCACGAAGCGTTAAGGAAGTCGGACCCGGCCCGTCGCTGCGGCACGTCGCGCAGTGCTGTTCCCTGCCTGCGTGCGACGCGATCTAGAGAATGCCTTCGTAGATCGGGCCGAGCGTTTCGGTTTCGAAAAGCGAGGACACCGACGTGCCGTTCCAGATGTTCAGGATGGCTTGGGAAAACATCGGGGCGGTGGCGAGTATGCGGATGTTGGGGGCGTCGGAGACGGCTTGGGTGGGTTGAATGGAATCCGTTATGACAAGCGATTTCATCACGGATTTGGTGATCCTCTCCACCGCCGGGCCCGACAGGACACCATGCGTGATGTAAGAATGGACCTCGGTCGCGCCGTGCTGCATGAGGACTTCGGCGGCCTTGCAGAGTGTGCCGGCGGTGTCGCAGATGTCGTCCACGATGATGCATTTCTTGTCCGTCACGTCGCCGATCACCGTCATCTCGGCAATCTCGCCGGGTTTTTCGCGGCGCTTGTCGACGATCGACAGCGGCGCGCCGATCCGTTTGGCCAATTCGCGCGCCCGCGATACGCCGCCGACATCGGGCGAAACCACCATCACGTCGGACATATCGCCGCCGAATTGTTGCAGGACGTCGAGGGCGAAGATCGGCGAGGCGTAGAGGTTGTCGACAGGGATGTCGAAAAAGCCCTGAATTTGCGCCGCGTGCAGGTCCATTGTCAGGACACGTTCGATGCCGGACGCGGAGATCATGTTCGACACCAGCTTGGCGGTGATCGGCGTGCGGGCCTTGGAGCGGCGGTCCTGCCGGGCATAGCCGAAATAGGGGATCACGGCGGTGATGCGCGCCGCCGAGGATCGGCGCAGCGCGTCGGACATGATGAGAAGCTCCATCAGGTTGTCATTCGCCGGGTTCGAGGTGGGCTGGATGATGAACATGTCCTCGCCGCGGACGTTCTCAAAGACCTCGACAAAGATCTCCTGGTCGTTGAAACGCTCGATACGGGCATCCACCAGCCCGACATTCATGCCGCGATACATGCTCATGCGGCGGGCAATGCCCTTGGCCAGTGGCATGTTCGCATTGCCAGAAATCAGTTTGGGTTCATCAATGCTGGGCATGTCGGGGGGCTCCGGTGGGGCAGACGGTTATAACAGATTCGTGACGTTGCGCTGGCCTTAGCATGGGCCTACGGTCGCGCAAAGTGACACTCGCCCGGAGGGACCGAATGGCCCATATTGATTACTTTTTCTCAACACTCTCGCCATATGCCTATCTCGCGGGTCACCGAATGGAAGAGGTGGCGGCGCGGCATGGCGCGACGGTGACGTACAAACCGCTGGATATCATGGCGCTGTTTGCGCGCACCGGCGGCACCGCGCCCAAGGACCGGCATCCCAGCCGGCAGGAATTGCGGGCGCAGGAATTGCCCCGCCAGGCGACAAAACTGGGTATGCCGCTGAATTTGCGGCCTGCCTTCTGGCCGACCAATCCGGCCCCGTCCTCCTATGCGATCATCGCGGCGCAGTCGGCGGGTGGCGGTGATCTGCCGGCACTGGTGCAGGGGTTTCTGCGCGCCGTCTGGGCCGAGGAGACGGACATCGCGGAGGATGACGTGGTGCGCGACATGCTGTCGAGGTCCGGCTTTGATCCCGGGCTGGCCGATAGCGGCCTTTTGAGCGGGGCGGAAATCTATGGGGCGAACCTTGAAGAAGCGGTGTTGCGCGGGGCGTTCGGTGCGCCGTTCTACATCACCGATGGCGATGCGCGGTTCTGGGGGCAGGACCGGATCGCGGATCTGGACCTGCACCTGTCCGGCAAGATTTGATGCCGGGGCCGGTGTGACCGGGGCAGAGGTGCCGGGGCCGGGCCTATGGTGCTGGCCGCGCCGCCCGGCGCGGTGGCACGGCATATCGGTGAAATGCGCGGGTCTTGACCCTTGCAAGACGGGGAGCGGTACTCCATTTACGATGGCAAACGAGTATAGCCGGCACAGGAGACAGCGATGATCGAACTCGGACAAGCCCCGGAAGAGAGCGACCTGGTCAAGGAAATCGCGCAGGATGCCTTCATGCCCGAGGTGGTCGAGGCCAGCATGAAGACCCCGATCATCGTGGATTTCTGGGCGCCGTGGTGCGGCCCGTGCAAGACCCTGGGTCCGCAGCTTGAATCGGCGGTGAAAGCGGCGCGCGGCGCGGTCAAGATGGTCAAGGTCAATGTCGACGAGGCCGAAGGGCTGGTGCAGGCGCTGGCGCAGCAAGGCCTGCCGATCCAGTCGATCCCGACAGTCATGGCCTTTGTGCAGGGGCGTCCTGTCGACATGTTCCAGGGCGCAAAACCCGCGTCGGAGATACAGGCCTTCATCGACAAGGCGATTGCGGCCGCCGGCGGCGACAGCGGCGGCGGGCTGGATGAGGCCATCGCGGCGGCCGAAGAGATGCTGGAGGCCGGTGCTGTCGAGGATGCGATCCAGACCTTTGCCGCCATCCTGGAGGAAAACCCTACCCACCCGCAGGCTTATTCCGGCATGGTGCGTGGCACGATTGCGCTGGGCGATCTGGAGCAGGCCGAAGCGGTGTTGAACGGCGCGCCGGCCGAGATCGCCACCAGTGCCGAGATCGAGGCCGCGCGGGCGCAGTTGGAGCTGGCCAGACAAACGGCCAATTCCGGTCCCGTGTCCGATCTGGAAGCGGCGGTCGAGGCCGATCCCGACAACCACCAGGCGCGGTTCGACCTGGCGCAGGCGCTTTACGCCAAGGGGGACGCACAGGGGGCGGTGGATCACCTGCTTGAGCTGTTCCGCCGGGATCGCGAGTGGAATGACGGCGCGGCAAGAGCCCAGCTGATTACCATTTTCGATGCGCTCAAACCCAATGATCCCGTGGTGCTGTCGGGACGGCGGCGCCTGAGTTCGATGATATTTGCCTGATCGGTTCGTCAGGCTAGATCGAACGTCATGATTAGAGTCGCCGAATTGCCGGGGTCCATCCCCGTATTCCCGTTGCCCGGAGCGCTCTTGCTGCCCCGGGCGCGGCTGCCGCTTCATCTGTTCGAGCCGCGCTATTTGCAGATGCTTGAAGATGCCATGAAAACCCCTGCGCGCCTGATCGGCATGGTGCAGCCCAATGTGCGTCCGAACGGCGACAGCGACGCGCTGCACCGCATCGGCTGTGCCGGCCGCGTGACGCAGTTTTCCGAGACCGAGGACGGGCGTTACATGATCACGCTGAGCGGGATTTCGCGCTTCCGGGTCGTCAAGGAGGTCGAGGGGTTCACACCCTATCGCAAGTTCGAGGTGAACTGGGACGGGTTTGACCGCGATCAGGGCGGACCCGAGCATGACCGCGGATTCGACCGGGATGCGTTCATGGGGCTGCTGGACCGCTATTTCGACGCGCGCGAGCTGTCGGCGGACTGGCCGACCCTGTCGGACGCCGATGACGAGCTTCTGATCAACTCGCTGTCGATGCTTCTGGATTTCGAACCCGAGGACAAGCAGGCCCTGCTGGAGGCGCCATCGCTGTCGACACGGCGCGAAACGCTTGTCACGTTGATCGAATACGCGCTGCGCGGCGGCCAGTCCGAGGACATTTTGCAATGACCGACACACCGGGGTTTGACCGCAAGATGCTTGAAGCGCTGGTGTGTCCGCAAACGCAAGGGCGGCTCGAATTCGATGCGTCGACGCAGGAATTGATCAGCCATAGCGCGCATCTGGCCTACCCGATCCGCGACGGGATTCCCGTCATGCTGATCGACGAGGCCCGCGAGATTGACTGACGCGGCCCAGCCGAATTGACAGTTGTTGTGCCCTGCGATACCTCGCCGGTCTTCCAGACAGATGAGGGCACATGGGACGCAAACGCAAGGGTCGAGATATCTCCGGCTGGCTGGTGGTGGACAAGCCCGCGGGCCCGACATCGACCGCTGTTGTCAACAAGGTCCGCTGGGCGTTTGATGCCAAGAAGGCAGGGCATGCCGGCACCCTGGATCCGGACGCGACGGGCGTTCTGGCCGTGGCGCTGGGCGAGGCGACCAAGACCGTGCCCTATATCACCGACGCCCTGAAGGCCTATGAATTTACCGTGCGGCTGGGACAGGCCACCAGGACCGATGATGCCGAGGGCGATGTGATCGCCAGCTCCGACCAGCGCCCCGATGATGACGCCATCAAGGACGCGTTGCACACCTTCGTCGGGGAGGTGATGCAGGTGCCGCCGCAGTTTTCCGCCGTGAAGATCGATGGCGAGCGTGCCTACAAGCGGGCCCGCGATGGCGAGGACATGGAGCTGGCCGCGCGCCCCTTGTGGGTCGAGGAATTGACGCTGCTGGACCGGCCCGACGCCGATCACGCGGTGCTCATGCTGGTATGTGGCAAAGGCGGCTATGTCCGGTCCATCGCGCGTGATCTGGGCGAGGTCCTGGGCTGCCTGGGCCATGTTCACAGCCTGCGGCGTGTCTGGTCCGGGCCGTTCGAGGCATCCGAGGGGATCAGCCTGGACGAGGTCGAAGCGCTGGCGCGGACGCCGGAGCTGGACACGCATTTGCGCCCGCTCGAGGACGGTCTGGCCGATCTGCCGGAGCTGACATGCACGCCCGAAGCGGCGGTGAAGCTGCGCAACGGCAACCCGGCGATGGTGATCGCCTCGGGTGTCGAATATGGTGAGGAATGCTGGGTGTCCTGCGATGGCGCGCCTGTCGCGGTGGGCCGTTACAAGAGCGGGGACGTGCACCCGTCACGGGTGTTCGTGCTGCCGTCGTGACCGATCTGCCGCCAGCGATCGCCGATGGGCTGGTGCATCGGGTGCACAGGGGAGAGGGCTGTATGTCGCGGGTCTGGTATTCGCATTGTGACAGCTATCGTTACGGGCTGTCGCGTGTCTGGGACGTGGACCGGCCTGCGCTTTTGTTCATCATGCTGAACCCGTCCACGGCGGATGAGCATCGCAATGACCCAACCGTGGCGCGGTGCGAGACGCGGGCACGGCGAACCGGGTTCGGGGCGGTGATGATCGCCAATATCTTTGCCTTTCGCGCGACGCGTCCTTTGGATTTGAAACGGGCCGCCGCCGCGACCGGCGGGGTGAACGATGCGGTTCTGCTGCATTGGACCGCCCGGGCCGGGATGACGATTGCCGCCTGGGGGGTGCATGGCGGGCATCTTGGGCGCGGGCCAGAGGTGGCGCGGCGGGTGGTCGGGCCGATGTATCACTTGGGCCTGACGAAGGACGGACACCCGCGACATCCGTTATACGTGTCGTTCGAAACGGGGCCTGTCGCGTGGCCGCCTGCGGCGCGATACGCGGCGTCGTGACGACGCTTCAAATTGGCCGCGTTTTCGCGCGGAGATCAGACCGCGCCTTACCCTTCCTTTACGCTTTGATCGCAGGGTGATGCCACGTCTCAAGCGCAGCGGATCCTGATGGCTTTGTTCTCGCTCTCTCTTGCCGGCCTGTTTGGAATGCCTTTTCGGGCAGGCCGGCGTCCTATTCCGGGCAAGCGGCGGGGGCGATCGCGCGATCGGAAGCCGCCGCCGGGGTGGCCGGATATACCGGTTGATGCGCTGGGCCTGTTCCAGCGCGAGGGACGGATCAACGCGCCAATGGACCGCGCTGACAGGCGCGGAATGCACAAGCGGTCTGCGCGGTCTCGGCCATCTCGGCCATGTGCCGCGTCCGCGTCCAGACCGCTGCGGGTCGATACATTCGACGCCGCGCAGGACGTGGTCCTGTCCCGGGTCGATCCCGGCCATCCGCATATGCCACAGATCAGCTTGCGCCTGTCGGAACGGGACCGCGACTGGACGGATGTTCTTCTGGACGGTGCGGTGATCGTGCAGGTGCCGACCGCTGCGCTGCGGGCGCGGGCCACGCCTCGGCGATTGATGTGACGCGGCTTGCACAGCGGGTGTGTCAGGGGGGCGTCGGAACAGTCCGGCCCTGTGCAGAAGGGGTTTCCAACCTGTACTTTATCCCCTATACGCCCGCATCCGCACCGATTGCGGATATTCTCCATGGGCCCTGCTGGACGACATCCCGGCTTGTGCCATTCACACAAACCTTCGAAAGGAGACCCCGATGTCGATCACCGTTGAAGAAAAGAACCGCCTGATCAAGGAATTTGCAACCAAGGACGGCGATACCGGTTCGCCCGAGGTGCAGATTGCCATCCTGACCAGCCGCATTTCCACCCTGACCGAGCATTTCAAGACCCACAAGAAAGACAACCATTCGCGTCGTGGTCTGCTCAAACTGGTGGCGCAGCGCCGCAAGCTCCTGGATTACACCAAGAACAAGGACGAAGCGCGCTACAAGGACCTGATCAAGCGCCTGGGTATCCGCCGCTGAGGCAAGCGATACAATCGGCAGTCCGGAACGCCCGAGCCGTTGGTTCGGGCGTTTTTCTTTGCCGACAGGTCAGCGCATCGTCAGGCTCCGGTCCAGCGGAGAGGATCATCAAATCCCTCGGCGGTCGTAAGATGCTTTGCAAATCTGGCCGAATGATGTATCCGCGCGGTATCTGAGACGTGACGCTTCGACCCCGGCGCATGACAGGATGAAGGGGTCGGCGGCAATGGGGCCGCCATGAAAACGGGAGACCCGGAGGGCCGGGAGTGCTCCCTTACAGGATACGATGATGTTCAATACGACGACGAAAACGATGCAGTGGGGCGAAGAAACGCTCACACTGGAAACGGGCAAGGTTGCCCGTCAGGCCGATGGCAGCGTCATTGCCACTCTCGGCGAAACGAGCGTGATGGCGAACGTGACCTTTGCCAAACAGCCCAAGCCCGGTCAGGATTTCTTTCCGCTGACCGTGCATTACCAGGAAAAATACTATGCCGCCGGCAAAGTGCCCGGTGGCTTTTTCAAGCGCGAGGCACGTCCGACCGAGAAAGAGACGCTGACCGCCCGTTTGATCGACCGCCCGCTGCGGCCGCTTTTCGTGCCGGGCTTCAAGAACGAAGTGCTGGTGATGTGCACCGTGCTGTCGCACGATCTGGTCAATGACCCGGACATCGTCGCGATGATCGCGGCGTCGGCGGCGCTGACGATTTCGGGCGCTCCGTTCATGGGTCCGATCGCGGGCTGCCGTGTGGGGTATGCGGACGGCGAATACATCCTCAACCCCGAAGTCGAGGACATGAACCAGCTGCGCAACAATCCCGAGCAGCGGCTCGATCTGGTTGTCGCGGGCACCAAGGACGCCGTCATGATGGTGGAGTCGGAGGCTTACGAGCTGTCCGAGGACGAGATGCTGGGCGCGGTGACCTTCGCGCATGAGCAGATCCAGCCGGTTGTCGACCTGATCATCGATCTGGCCGAAGCGGCGGCGAAAGAGCCGTTCGATTTCCAGCCGCCGGAATATTCCGAGCTTTACGATGCGGTGAAAGCCGCAGGCGAGGACAAGGTTCGCGCCGCCTATGAGATCACCGACAAGCAGGACCGCACCGGTGCGGTCGCGCAGGCGAAGGAAGATATCATCGCGGCGTTGACCGAAGACCAGCAGGAGGATCCGAACCTTGGATCGGCCTTGAAAAAACTGGAAGCCGCGGTTCTGCGCGGGGATGTCGTCAAGTCCGGCAAGCGGATCGACGGCCGTGCGCTGGACGAAGTGCGTGACATCGTATGCGAGACCGGGTTCCTGCCGCGCACGCATGGGTCGGCGCTCTTTACGCGTGGCGAAACGCAAGGTCTTGTCGTGACGACGCTCGGCACGGGCGACGATGAACAGATCATCGACGCGCTGCATGGGAATTATCGTTCGAACTTCCTGTTGCACTACAACTTCCCGCCCTATTCGGTCGGTGAAGCGGGTCGCGTCGGTCCTCCGGGACGCCGCGAGATCGGTCACGGCAAGCTGGCGTGGCGCGCGCTTCAGGCGGTGCTGCCGGCGGCGACGGATTTCCCCTATACCGTCCGCGTGGTGTCCGAGATCACCGAATCGAACGGGTCCTCCTCAATGGCCTCTGTCTGCGGTGGGTCCTTGTCGATGATGGACGCGGGCGTTCCGCTCAAATCCGCGGTGGCCGGTGTGGCGATGGGCCTGATCCTTGAAGAGGATGGCTCCTACGCGGTTCTGACCGACATCCTGGGTGACGAAGACCACCTTGGCGACATGGACTTCAAGGTTGCCGGCACCGAGAACGGCATCACGTCGTTGCAGATGGACATCAAGATCGCGGGCATCACACCCGAGATCATGAAGAAAGCCCTCGCGCAGGCGAAAGAAGGGCGGATGCACATCCTTGGCGAGATGAACAAGGCGCTGACCGGCGCTTCGGACTTCTCTGTTCACGCGCCGCGCATCGAAACGATGCAGGTTCCGACCGACAAGATCCGCGAAGTGATCGGGTCGGGCGGCAAGGTCATCCGCGAGATCGTGGAAACCTCGGGTGCGAAGGTCGATATCAACGACGAAGGCATCATCAAGATCGCCAGCCCGAACGGCGAAGCCATTCAGAAGGCCTATGACATGATCTATTCGATCGTGGCAGAGCCGGAAGAAGGCCATGTCTACAAGGGCAAGGTCGTGAAGATCGTCGATTTCGGCGCCTTCGTGAACTTCTTTGGCAAGCGCGATGGTCTGGTGCACGTGTCCCAGATCGAGAATCGCCGCCTGAACCATCCGTCGGATGTGCTCAAGGAAGGTCAGGACGTTTATGTGAAGCTTCTGGGCTTTGACGACCGCGGCAAGGTGCGCCTTGCGATGAAGATGGTCGACCAGGAGACCGGCGAAGAGGTCGCCCCTGAGAAAAAGACAGAAGACGCGGACTGATTGGAATTGGTCAAGACTCTGAAAACAAAGGTGTCCCTTCGGGGGCACCTTTTTTTGTTGGGTTCGTGCACTACGTCTTTTTCATGTTGAAAACACTTGTTGCACTTGCATTCACGATGACGGGACAGGCCATGGCTGAAACGGTGTTCGACGATTTTTCCAATAACGCAACCGACCGCTGGGACTACGTCGCCGATTCGGTGATGGGTGGTGTGTCGTCCGGTCAGGTCACGCTGCGCGGTGCGGAGGAGGCGACAGTTCTACATCTGTCCGGGACCGTGAGCACCGACAACAATGGCGGCTTCATCCAGGCCCGGCGCAGGTTTTCCGATCCTTGGCCCGACGCGACCGAGGGGCTGGAGCTGCGCGTCCGGGGGAATGGTGCGACGTACCATGTCTTTCTCAAAACGCCGGACCTGTCGCGCGTCTGGTATTCCTACCGGGCGACATTCGTGGCCCCGTCGGACTGGCAGGAGGTTAGGTTGCCTCTGGCCGATTTCGAGCCATCCCATGACGCGATGCCGCAGGACTTCGCCGCCTCCGACGTGCGCAGCATCGCCATCGTCGCCTATGGTGCGGATTTTGAAGCGGATGTGTCGATCGACCGGATTGGACTTTATTGACCGATTCGGGCGCTCCTCCCCTGGCGGACAAAAAAAGACCCCGGAGCAAAGTCCGGGGCCAAGTCCAACAGGGAGGTGCATATGATAACCCGCATATGCGACGGGATCTTGTTGAGTCCGGAATAAAGATTCGCGGCAGATACCTCATTGATCTGGATCAACACAAGACCAAAGCCTCATGAGGCAAGCCTGTAACCACCGGACTCGGTAACCAGCAAACGCGCATTGGAGGGATCTGGTTCAATTTTTTGTCTCAGGCGGTAGATATGCGTTTCAAGCGTGTGGGTCGTGACGCCGGCGTTGTAGCCCCAGACCTCGTGCAGCAGCGTGTCGCGCGGCACCACGCCTTCGGTGGAGCGGTAGAGGAATTTGAGGATATTCGTCTCTTTCTCGGTCAGGCGAATTTTCTTGTCGTCCTCTGTCACCAAGAGCTTCATCGATGGTTTGAACGTATAGGGCCCAAGGCTGAACACCGCGTCTTCCGATTGTTCGTGCTGGCGCAATTGCGCGCGGATGCGGGCCAGAAGGACCGGGAACTTGAACGGCTTGGTGACGTAATCATTGGCGCCGGCGTCGAGGCCAAGGATCGTATCAGAATCGGAATCATGCCCGGTCAGCATCAGCACCGGGGCCTTGACCCCCTGCTTGCGCATCAGCCGGCACAGCTCGCGGCCATCGGTATCGGGCAGGCCGACATCGAGGATGATGAGATCGTAAAGCTCTTCCTTGATCCGGCTCATCGCGGCGGCGCCGCAATCTGCTTCGAACACTTCGAAGTCTTCGGTCATCACCATCTGCTCGGCCAAGGCTTCGCGCAGGTCATCATCGTCGTCGACCAGAAGGATGTTCTTGAGCTGTGCCATGTTCGTGTCTCCGTTCGTTTCATCAGACATGGTTGGGGCGTTGCGCCGGAGCAAGAATTGCTGCAAGTGTTTCACGGCCTCGTGTCTGCTGGGGGCGAATGTTACATGAATCAGGGTCTTTTGTTGCAGAGTGGCCCTGACTCACTCCTTTGGGAGACGACCCCTCAATGAGCCTTGCGCCTGACATCACCGACCTCCTGGCGCGCGCGCGGGCCGATCTGCGGATGGGGGTGCCGATTGTCCTGGGGCGGCGCGACGGGATTCTGGTGCTGGCTGCGGAAACGCTGTCGTCGGCCCGGTTGGACGAGGTGATCGCGCTGCCGGGGGCGGCGGACCTTGTTTTGACGGGACGGCGGGCGGCAACGCTCAAGGCGCGGGCCTATGATGGCGATGTGGCCCGCGTGGCCCTTCCGGCGGATGCCACGCTGCGCTGGGTGCAGGCGCTGGCTGATCCGGCGGATGATCTGGCGCATCCGATGAAAGGACCGTTGACCACGCGGCGCGACGGCGATGCCAGCCTTCATCGTCTGGCCGTGAGCCTCGCAAAATCGGCGCGGTTGCTGCCCGCGGTTGTCGTGATCCCGCTGGAAGACGCGGCGCGCTTTGCCGGGATGCACGGGTTGACCTGCCTGGATCCAGAGGAAGCGGCGCCGAGGATTGGTGCGTCCGTGGTGTTCGACAGCGTGATCTCGGCGCGCGTCCCGCTTCGCGCGGCGGAAAATGCGCGGCTGCACGTGTTCCGGCCCGAGGATGGATCGGAAGAGCATTACGCGATCGAGATCGGCCGCCCCGACCGCGCGGCGCCGGTTCTGGCGCGGCTGCATTCGGCCTGTTTCACCGGTGATCTGCTGGGCAGCCTGAAATGTGATTGCGGGCCGCAACTCAACGGGGCGTTGGACCGGATGGGCGCCGAAGGCGCGGGTGTTCTGCTCTACCTCAACCAGGAGGGGCGCGGGATCGGGCTTGCCAACAAGATGCGGGCCTATGCGTTGCAGGATCAGGGATTCGACACGGTAGAGGCCAATCACCGCCTTGGTTTCGAAGACGACGAGCGGGATTTCCGGATCGGGTCCGAGCTGTTGCGGCAGCTTGGATTCTCGGCGGTCCGGTTGATGACGAACAATCCGGCCAAGATCGACATGATGACCCGCAACGGCATCGACGTGGCCGAACGTGTGCCGCTTCATGTGGGCGAGACCCCGCATAACACCGCGTATCTTGCCACCAAGCGGGCAAAATCCGGGCATATCTAGCCGTGCCAGGGGCCTGGACATATCATCGCCATGCGCGCCGGGACGGCTGGGCGTTTCCGGGCGATCCTGGCGATCCAGCGGACTTGCAGGGGCAGATCAGATGACGCGAAACGACATGGTTCTGACCCGGCGGGGCGTTCGGTTCATGGGACGGCTATGGCCCTGCACGATCGGGCGCGGCGGTGTCACCGCAGACAAGCGTGAAGGGGATGGCGCGACGCCTGTGGGGGTGCACCGGATCGTCGGGCTGCTTTATCGGCCCGACCGGATGGCGCGGCCGACGGATTGGGCGCTGCCGATCCGGCCGGGGGATCTCTGGTCCGATGATCCGGCGCAGGAGGAGTACAATCTGATGGTCCGGGCGCCCTATCCGCACAGCCACGAGGCGTTGCGGCGCGCTGATCCGCTCTATGATCTGGTGCTGCTGACGGACTGGAACTGGCCGTCTGCCGTGGCAGGCCGCGGATCGGCGATTTTCCTGCATCGCTGGCGCAGGCGCGGGTTTCCCACGGCGGGCTGTGTCGCCTTTCGGCCCGATCACCTGGGGCGGATCGCCCGGATGATACGGTACGAGACACGTTTGATTGTCCCGGCCACTTTGGTTTGACAGCACAGGGCCTATCTAAGCGGTATGACCGTTCAGGACCGTCTTTCAAAGTGCACGATCTGTGCCGAGCGTTTTGCCGCCACCGCCACGCAGCACCGGCCCAAGCCGGTCGTCTGGTTCCGCCCCGGTGCGCGTCTGCTGATCTGTAGCCAAGCCCCCGGACTGCGCGCGCATACCAGCCGGGTGCCGTTCGACGATCCCTCCGGTGACCGCCTGCGCGCCTGGCTGGGGCTGGACCGGGCGGCGTTCTACGACCAGAGCCGGATCGCCATCGTGCCGATGGGCTTTTGTTTCCCCGGCTATGATGCCGCCGGGTCCGACCTGCCGCCCCCCGCGATTTGCCGTCAGACCTGGCATGACGCGGTGTTGGGGCATGTTGGTGCGGTGCCGCTCAAGCTGGTGATCGGTGGCCATGCGCAAAAGTATCACCTGGGCACGAAATCCGGTGTGACCGAGACGGTGCGCCGTTGGCGCGACCATTGGCCGGATGTTCTGCCCTTGCCGCATCCAAGCTGGCGCAATACCGCTTGGTTGAAGAAGAACCCGTGGTTCGAGGCCGAGGTGCTGCCCGTGCTGCGCGCGCGGGTCAAGGAGGTGATGGCATGACTTTGGAAACCCCGCTGGATCACGCCCATGCGGCGATGCAGGCTGATGCGCAGGCGGATGCGCCGCGGCTGCGCTTTTATGACCGTCTCGCGGAGGCGGAGCTTTTCCTGTTGCTCGCGCGCGAGGCCGAGGGCGATCAGGCCGAGCCGGAATTGTTCGACGTGGGCGACGCGCGTTTCGTGCTGGCCTTTGACACCGAGGACCGGCTGAGCGGGTTTGCCGGGCGCGCGGTGCCCTATGTCGCGGTGTCGGGGCGGACGGTCGTCGGCATGCTGGCCGGGCAGGGCATTGGCATCGCCCTGAATCCCGAGGTCGCCCCGTCCGCGATCCTGCTTCCCTCCGACGCAGTGGATTGGCTGGCCGAAACGGTTGCGCAGGGGCCGAGCGAGGCCGAGGCGCGGCCCGAGGAATTTCGCGCGCCGGGGGCTTTGCCGGACGGCGTGCTCGAGGCGGTGGACGCCAAGCTGCGAACGGCCGTTGGTCTGGCGCGGTGCGGCTATCTGGCCGAAGTGCGTTATGACACTGGTGTGCGCGGGCACCTGATCGGGTTCACCGGCACCGTTTCGGGGGCGGAAGGCGCGCTTGCGCGGGCCATCCAGGAGGCGTTGGTGTTTTCCGGTCTGGAGGCGGCCGCGCTCGACGTGGTGTTCCTGCGCGACAGCGATCCGGTCACGGCACAGCTTGCCCGCGTCGCCTTGCGGTTCGACTTGCCGGACCCGGAAGTCCCTGCGCGTGTCGAGAGGATGGCGCCCGGCAGCGACCCTGAAAAACCGCCGATCTTGCGGTGAGCAAACTCCGTCTACGGAGTTTGCAAAACTGATTGATCAGTTTTGCGCGCGCCCCTGTCGGAACGTCGGCAAGGCGTCACCGGCGCTGGGTGTCGCCTCCCAGATCGCCCGCGCAATGGCACGGCTCATGCAGATGGCGGCGTAATGGCCGAGCATCGGCATCACGTCCTCTGCTGGGGGGCCGTGGCGCGCCGTGCTGGCGGCAAAGATCAGGTCCCCGTCATGGGGTGTGTGGGACGGCACCAATGCGCGGGCAAAGCCGTCATGCGCAGCGGTGGCGAGCCGTTTGCAGGCGGCCTTGTCGAGTGTTGCATCCGTTGCGACGATCCCGATCGTCGTATTGCCATGCTGCGCCATGGCCGCCGCCTTGCGGCTGGGCGGCAGCGGCTGCAGGTTGGCCTGCGGATCGGGGCCGAGGCCGCCAAATTCATCGCCGATTTCGAACGGCGCGGCCCAGAAATGTTTCCCGGAGGGGGTTGTCGCGCTTCCCAAGGCGTTGACGACCACCAGCGCGCCGATGGTGGCGCCATCCGGCAGAACCAGCGAGGCCGAACCAAGCCCGCCCTTGTGCCGGGCGTCGGTGGCGCCGGTGCCTGCACCCGCGGTGCCGATCGCGAAATCCCGGGTGACCTCGGCCAGCGCCTGCGCCCCCAGCACGGGATAGGGATTGTCCGTCCAGCGCTTGTCGCCCTTGTTCAGAAGGTCGAAGATGATCGCCGCTGGCACGATGGGCACGCGGGCGGCGTGGATCTGAAATCCGCGGCCCTGTTCGGCGAGCCTGTCCATCACGCCTTGCGCTGCGGCAAGGCCGAAGGCCGACCCGCCGGACAGGACCAGCGCATCGACGCCCGGCACGGTTTTGTCCGGCTCCAGCAGGTCGGTGTCGCGGGTCCCCGGTGCGCCGCCCATGACGGCGCAGCTCGTGGTCATGGGGCCCTGCTCGGACAGCAGGACCGTGGTGCCGGATTTGAGACTGGCGTCTTGGGCGTTGCCGACCGCAAGGCCCGCAACATCGGTGATCAGGTTGCGGGGGCCGGGCGTCATGCCGAGGTCTCGGGGCTGGCCGCGTCGGAGTGAGGGGCCAGCCCCTCACACTCCCCGGGATATTTGTGAAACAAAGAAGATCGGGTCATATGCAGCGTCCCCCGTCCACTTCCATGCAGACGCCGGTGATCATGCTGGCCGCGTCGGAACACAGGAAGGCGGCGGCGCTGCCAAGGTCCTGCGGTGTGGAAAAACGGCCCAGCGGGATGGTGGAGAGGAATTTTGCGCGCATCTCGGGCGTGTCTTCGCCCATGAAGCTCTTGAGCAGGGGAGTTTCACCCGCCACGGGGTTGAGCGCATTGACGCGGATGCCGGCAGGGGCGAGTTCTACTGCCATCGTGCGGGTGGCGGTGTTCATCCAGCCTTTGGATGCGTTGTACCAGTTCAGATTTGGGCGGGGGGACACGCCTGCGGTCGAGGCGATGTTGAGGATCGCACCGGTCTGGCGGTGCTTGAGATGCGGCACCAGTGCGCGGGCGGTGAGGTAGACGGATTTGCAATTCACCGCGAAAACGCGGTCGAAATCGTCTTCGGTGATCTCTTCCATCGGGGCGGGCAGATGCGTGACGCCTGCATTGTTCACGAGGATGTCGACATGGTCCATCTGAGCGATTGCGGTTTCGATCATGTCGGACACTTGATTGCCGTTCGACACATCCGCGCGATGCGCGAGGCCGGAGATGTCGGTGGCAACGGCCTGTGCCGCGTCGATGTCGAGATCGACCACCATGACCCTCGCGCCTTCGGCGGCAAAGCTGCGCGCGATTCCGGCGCCGAAGCCCGATGCGGCGCCGGTCACGATGGCGGTTTTTCCGTCCAAGTTCATGTCTTCTCCCCCTGTTCAGTCGTGTTTTGCAGCGACGGTTTTCAGGGTCGAGAAACCATAAAGCGCCTCGAACCCCTTTTCTCGGCCATGGCCGGATTTGCCGATGCCGCCGAACGGCAGTTCGACGCCGCCGCCCGCACCGTAATTGTTGATAAAAACCTGCCCGGTTTTCAGCGCCTTGGCCAGCCGCATCTGGCGCCCGCCGTCGCCGGTCCAGACCCCGGCGACCAGGCCATAGGGTGTGCCGTTGGCGATCTGGATCGCCTCGTCTTCCGTGTCGAAGGGGATGAGCACCTGCACCGGGCCAAAAAGTTCGTCCTGCGCCAGCGGGTGATCCGGGGGCGTGGGTCCATAGAGCCGCGGTTGCACATAGGCCCCGCCCGCGGGCAGGTCGGCGGGACGCGGCGTTTCGGCAATCATGGGCAGGTCGCCTGCCGACCCGAGCAGGGAATCGAGCCGGGACATCTGTTTCAGGGAGACCAGAGGGCCGATATCGGGATCGCTGTCGGCGGGGCCGATCCGTTTGGCGCGGTAGGCGTCGGCCATGCGCTGGGCCAGGTCGTCGTAGATGCTGCGCTGGATCAGGATGCGCGAGGCCGCCGAACAGGTCTGGCCCGCGTTCTGGAGCCCGGCATTGACGAGAAAGGGCAAGGCCATCTCCAGATCGGCATCGGCGAACACGATCTGGGGGGATTTGCCACCCAACTCGAGCGTGACGGGCACGACATTGCGTGCCGCCAGCGTCTGGATCGTCCTGCCGGTGTCGACCGAGCCGGTGAAGCTCAGGTGGTGCACACCCGCATGACCGGCCAGCGCCGCGCCCGCCTCCGCGCCGAGACCCGGCACGACGTTGAGCGCGCCATCGGGCAGTCCGGCCTCTTGCGCCAGCTGGGCGAAAAGAAGCGCCGTCAGGCAGGCTTCCTCGGCCGGTTTGAGCACGCAGGCATTGCCCATGGCCAGCGCCGCTCCGACCGAGCGTCCGATGATCTGCATGGGGTAGTTCCACGGCACGATATGGCCTGTCACACCATGTGGCTCGCGGAGCGTGTAAACGGTGTAGCCGTCGAGATAGGGGAGTGTCTGACCGTGCACCTTGTCCGCCGCGCCGCCGTAGAATTCGCAGTAGCGGGCCAAGGCGAGGGCGTCGTTGCGCGCCTGGGTCACGGGTTTGCCGACGTCGAGCGCCTCGAGCGTGGTGAACAGATCGACATTGTCAAGGACGCGCTGGCCCAACCGGGTCAGGCAGCGACCCCGCTCCAGTGCCGGCATCTTGCCCCATACCCCGTCACGCGCGGCCTGCGCGGCGGCGACAGCGGAATCGATATCCGTTTCTGACGCGCGGGCGATGGAGCACAGCGTTTCCCCGTTTGACGGGTTCACAAGCGGCAGGACCCGGTCCGTGGCGCGCCATGAGCCGGCGATCAGGATGTGGCTGGGATCAAAGGGCAGGATCGGGAGCATGTGCGGTCTTCTCCAGGTCTTCGGGCAGCCGGGGTGCCGCTGCCATGAGGGTGCGGGTATAGGGGTGGTTGGGGGCGTCGAACAACGCCCGGGTGGAGCGGTCCTCGACGATCTTGCCCGCCTGCATCACCATCACGCGGTCGGTGATCGACCGCACCACGCTCAGGTCGTGGCTGATGAAGAGATAGGTCAGCCCGTAGGCGCGGCTGAGATCGGCCATGAGGTCGAGGATCTGCGCACGCACCCGCACATCGAGCGCCGAGACCGCCTCGTCGAACACGATCAGGTCGGGCTTGATGATGAGCGCGCGGGCGATCGCGATGCGCTGGCGCTGGCCGCCGGAAAAGGCATGGATGTGCTTGTCCGCGTCGCGCGGCGACAGACCCACGGCGGTGAGCGCGTCCGCGATCGCGTCATCCAGTGCGCGGCCCGTGGGCGCATCGGGAAGAAGGTGGAACGGCTCGCTCACCAGACGGTCGACCCGATGACGCGGGTTGAAGCTGCCGTATGGATCCTGGAACACCACCTGCATCTTGCGGCGCACGGTCAGGTTCGGGTGACCGCCTTGCCAGACCGGATCCCCGTCGAGCGTGATGCGGCCCGACTGCGTCGCCTCCAGCCCGAGAATGGCGCGGGTGAGGGTGGATTTGCCGCAGCCCGATTCGCCGACGAGGCCGACGCGTTCGCCGCGCTTGATGTCGAAGCTGACATGATCGACGGCGCGAAAGGTCTGGCGCGCGCCGAAAAGCGTCTTGCGCGGCACTGTAAAGTCGCGGCTGACATTCTGCACCGACAGCAGCGCCCCGTCGGCCTTGGCCGGGCCGAGATCGGCTTGATGTCGCGATGCCTCGAAAAGCTGCCGCGTATAGCTGTGGCGCATCTGGCGCAGCACATCGCGGGTTGGGCCGCTCTCCACGATCTCGCCTTGGCGCATGACGTTGAGCGTGTCGGCCATGTCGCTGACCACGGCGAGGTCATGGGTGATCATCATCAGCGCCATGCCCTGTTCCCGTGCGAGCCCGCGCAGCAGGTCGAGGATTTGCGCCTGGGTGGTCACGTCAAGCGCGGTGGTCGGCTCGTCCGCGATCAGCAGACGCGGGCGCAGAGCAATGGCCATGGCGATCACAACCCGCTGGCGCTGCCCGCCGCTCAGCTCGTGCGGATAGCGCGTCAGCGCAAACCGGTCGGGCGGCAGGCCGACGCGGTCGAGCACTTCGCGCGCCCGCTCTTCAGCCCTTTCGGGCGTCATGGATTTATGCACCAGGATCGTCTCCATGACCTGCGCGCCGATGGTCTGCACCGGGTTGAGGGCGGTCATCGGTTCCTGGAACACCATGCCGATCTCGCGTCCGCGCAGGTCGCACAACTGTGGTTCTGGCAGGGTGAGCAGGTCGGTGCCGTCGAAGGTGATCGCGCCGCCGGTTCTGGCGCCTTTGGGCAAGAGACCCATCGTGGCAAACGCGGTCATGGATTTGCCCGACCCGCTTTCGCCGGTCAGGGCGGTGATCTCGCCTTCAGCAATCCTTAAGGAAATGCCGTGCAGGATCGTCGTGTCGTGAATCGAAAGAGAGAGGGTTTCAATGTTCAGAAGGCTCATGCGCGCACCACCTTGAGGCGCGGGTCCAGCGCGTCGCGCAGCCCGTCTCCCAGCAGGTTGAGTCCCAGCACCATGGCGACGATGGTCAGGCCGGGGATCAGCGCCACATGCGGGGCCAGGGACACCATCGTCTGTGCATCTGCCAGCATGCGACCCCAGCTTGGGATCGGGGGCTGTGCGCCAAGACCGACATAGCTCAGGCCTGCCTCGGCCAGGATGCCAAGACTGAACTGGATGGTGCCCTGCACGATCAGCAGGTTGGCAACGTTGGGCAGGATATGTTCGGCGCTGATGCGGGTCAGGCTTTTGCCGGCGACCCGCGCCGCGAGGATGAATTCGCGCGTCCACAGGCTGAGCGCGGCCCCGCGGGTGATGCGGGCGAAAACGGGGATGTTGAAGATGCCGATGGCGATGATCGCATTGGTGGCCGAGGGACCGAACACGGCGGTGATGAGGATGGCGATGACCAATGAGGGGAAGGCGAAGATCAGGTCATTCATCCGCATGATGGTCTCGTCAAGAAGCCCACCGTTGCGAGCAGCGGCGGCAAGGCCCAAAGGGACGCCAAGGCCCATGCCGATGCCCACCGCCACCAGAGCGACGGCAATCGATGTCCGCGCACCGACCATGAGCATCGACAGGATGTCGCGGCCGAAATGGTCCGTGCCCAGCAGGTTGCCGGATCCGGGGGGCTGCAGGCGGTTCGGGATGTCCATCGCCTCCACGCTGCCGGGTGTCCAGATGAAGGACAGGATCGCGGCCAGCAGGAACAGGCCGGTGAGCGCGCCGCCGAGGATCAGGTTGCGGCTCATATGCGTGTCCTCAGCCGCGGATCGATGGCCGCATAGGCCAGATCGACAAGGAAATTCACCATGATGACGGCAAAGACCAGAAGCATGACAACCGATTCCACAACGATCAGGTCGCGCTGCGTTATGGCCTGGAAAATGAGCCGCCCCAGACCGGGAAGGAAAAATACCTGTTCGATGATGATGGCCCCCGCCAGCAGGAAGGCGAATTGCAGGCCGATAATCGTCAGCACCGGGATCAGCGCGTTTCGCACCCCGTGCTGCCAAAGCGCCTGGCGCGCCGAAAGACCCTTGGCGCGGGCGGTGCGGATGAAATCCTCGTTCAGGATATCAAGCAGCGAAGACCGCATCACGCGGGTCAGGATCGCGGCTTGTGGCAGGGCGAGCGCGATGGCCGGCAGGGTGAGCGCCTTGAGCCCTGCCCAAAACCCGACGTCCCAACCGGGAAAGCCACCGGCGCTGAACCAGCTCAGGTTGATGGCAAAGATCAGTACAAGCATCATGGCAAACCAGAAATTCGGGATCGCGACACCAAGCTGCGTGGCCCCCGTCACCGCCAGGTCGCCCGATCCGCCACGGCGTGCGGCAGCGAAAATTCCCGCCGGAAAAGCGATCAGCGTGGACAATGTCAGGGCATAGATCGCAAGCGGCAGCGACACCCACAACCGGTCTGCGATCATCTGGGCCACCGGGGTGCGATAGGTGTAGGAGGTGCCGAAATCGCCGGTAAGCATTCCACCGGCCCAGCTCAGGTAACGGGCCAACTTCGATTGGTCGAGGCCAAGTTCCGTCCGCAGCGCTGCCACGGTGTCAGGTTGGGCATTGATGCCGAGCATGAAGGTCGCCGGATCACCCGGGGCCACCTCGACCACGACGAAAATGACCACCGAGGCCACGATCAGGCTCAGCCCGAGT
The DNA here is from genome assembly GCA_041685125.1 of Marivita sp. Taxonomy (GTDB): domain Bacteria; phylum Pseudomonadota; class Alphaproteobacteria; order Rhodobacterales; family Rhodobacteraceae; genus Marivita. The sequence goes on from JAWLGI010000002.1 coordinate 76,106, forward strand.
GAGATCAAGCGTTTGAAGAAATAGCGCATCATCGCGTGCAGGTTAGGACAAGCCGTTTGGCAAGGAAACGGCGAATAATGATTGTGTCGGTGCCGTGTTGCCCCGAGGGGACCGCGCCACCTGGCCGGAGTGCGATCCGGTCAGTGCGCCACCCCCGGACCTACAGAGAACCCCGACGGGTTGGCACAGCGACCGGCTGTTTTCAAATGTTTGCGCAGTGTCTCCCGAGGGCTTTTTCCGGCAAGAAACCACTGTCACTGACGGCGAAACCCTGCATTTGGCCGGGTTTCGCGCTGCGCCGTCAAAGGCTGTCCAGTTTGCGCGCCAGTTTGGCATCCAGCGACGACAGGCCACCGACATCATGCGTGGTCAAGGTGACGTCGACGCGATTATAGACATTGCGCCATTCGGGATGGTGGTCCCATTTTTCGGCCCAGAGCGCGGCACGGGTCATCCATGCAAAGGCTTCGGTAAAATCGGCAAACTCGAAAGTCTTGCTGATCGCATCCCGATCTTCCAGAAGCGTCCAACCCGACTCTTTCAACGGGTTGAGCACGCTGTTGCGAACTTCGTCAGAGAGTTTCTCGGTCATTCTTGCTCCTCAATCTGGTCTTTTCTGAACGGGCCATAGCTGGTCAGGATCTCGATATCCTGACCGACGGCCTGCGACTCGGCTTCGAGATATCGGGCCACCGCGTCGGAAAACCCGGCATCCCCGATCCAGTGCAGCGAATGCGTGTAGACAGGAAGATACCCGCGCGACAGCTTGTGTTCGCCCTGAGCCCCCGCCTCGACCCGCGACAAACCATACGCGACAGCATAGTCCATCGCCTGATAATAGCACAGCTCGAAATGCAGGCAGGGGTGGTCTTCGATGCAGCCCCAGTAGCGCCCGTAAAGCGTGTCCCGTCCGATCACGTTCAGGGCCCCTGCGACCCATTCGCCATCGCGTTCGGCCATGACCAGCAGGATATCGTCGCGCAGCTGGTCCTGGGCGATGTCGAAGAAGCGGCGCGTCAGGTAGGGCGTGCCCCATTTGCGCGCGCCGGTGTCCTGGTAGAAATCCCAGAATGCCGCCCAGTGGTCGGGCTGTATCTGGTCCCCGGTGAAGTGCTGGATCGTGCCGCCGAAAGCCTGTGCGCGGGCGCGTTCCTTGCGGATGGTCTTGCGTTTGCGGGAACTGAGATCCGCCAGAAACCCGTCAAAGCTGTCATAACCGCGATTGTCCCAATGGTATTGCTGGGTCCGTCTGCGCAGAAGGCCGATCTGTTCGCCGGCAATCGCCTCGTCCTCGGTGCAGAAGGTGACGTGCAGCGACGAGAGCTGGTTGTCGGCGGCCACTTGTATCGCGCCCTGGACAAGCGCGCCGAGGCCTTCGGCCTCGTATCCCGGCCGGGTGAGGAACCGCCGTCCGGTCGCCGGGGTGAAGGGGACGGCGATTTGCAGCTTCGGGTAATACCGGCCTCCTGCGCGTTCCAACGCATGGGCCCAGTTGTGATCGAAGATGTATTCGCCCTGGCTGTGGCTCTTGGCATAGAGCGGTGCGCAGGCGATCATCCGGCCGTCCAGCTCTGCGGTGAGGTAGCGCGGGTCCCAGCCCGTGCCGGTGCCGACGGACCCGCTGTCCTCGAGCGCCTTGAGAAACCGGTGCGTGGTGAACGGATCGCGTGCGCGCCCGCCATCTTCGGTTTCCGGACAGGCGCAGGCATCCCACTCCTCTGCCGCGATCTGCGACAAGGAATTGTGCATGGTAACGGCGATCGTGGGCGCGTCAGCGGGGTCCGACATGGCGATTCCTTCGGTCTGCCCTGCAAGGTGGGCCGCAACGGCGCGTGTTCAAGCGGCGTAGCCTTCAAAGGTGATGTTGTCGGCCAGTGCGCGCGCGGCGTTTTCCTGTTCGCGGCTGCGCACCGTCCAGCACAGGATCGGCACGCCCCGGAGCTTGAGCCGTTGGACAAACGGCAAGTCAAGGTCGGTCTTTTCGAAGCTGAGAAACGATGCGCCAACCGTGTCGAAATCCGCGATCGCGGCCAGCCGCGCGCGGGTGTCGACGGGCACATGCGATTCCTCCGTCTGGCGCCAGGCCGAGCCGACCAAGCCGCGCGGGATGTTCGGCGCCAGCCGCCCGAACCGGTTCACCATATCCGGGTTGAAGGACATCATCGCCAAGGGACCGGCATAGCCGGTAAGCGCATCGGCGGTCGCCTGTTCGAGCTGACCGTCGCTGTCGCCCATCACGCCGGATTGGTCCTTTATCTCGACCAGCACGGGCACGGTGCCATCGATGGCGCGCAAGACCTGGGTCAGCGTCTGGATCGTGTCACGGCTGCCGGTCAGTGCGATATCCTGCAAGGCGGCGGCGTCGCGGTCGCGCACCGGGCCAGTTTCATCGGTCAGGCGGTCCAGTACGGTGTCGTGGAACACCATCGCCACGCCATCGCGTGACAATTGCACGTCCAGTTCGATGCCATACCCCGCGTCCATCGCGGCGGCAAAGGCGGATCGGCTGTTTTCGATCCGCCCTGTGGCTGCGTCGTGATAGCCGCGATGGGCAATGGGGCGGGCCAGGAACGCTGGGGGCAGGGCTGTCATAGCAGTTCGAAGATCCCTTCAATCTCGACCGCGACGCCAAAGGGCAGGGACGCGGCCGACACGGCAGAGCGCGCGTGCCGCCCGTTTTCGCCCAGAACCTCGACCATCAGGTCGGATGCGCCGTTGACCACCTTGGGCTGGTCGCCGAACTCGGCGGTCGAGTTGACGAACCCCACCAGCTTGAGCACGCGCACCCGGCCCAGGTCGCCGTCCGCGGCCTTGCGGGCCTGTGCGAGCAGCGCCAATGCGCAGTGCTTTGCGGCCTCGGCGCCTGCCTCGACCTCCAGGTCAGCGCCCAGCTTGCCCGTGATCAGGCCGTCCGGCCCGTTCGGCAACTGTCCGGAGACGTAAATCTGGTTTCCGGTCTGCACGACAGGCACGTAATTGGCTGCCGGCGCGGGGGCGTCGGGCAGGGTCAGTCCCAGCTCTGCAAGGCGGGCGTCGATGGTGTTGGTCATGGTGTCTCCCTCGTGTTTGCGCGGACGGTATTGCGCGATCCGGGAAATGGAAAGCGCGTTCTGACCTTGTGTTTGCCGATCAGTTTCCGCCAAGGATATTGCGTAAAAGCTGGTTCAGCGCATCTTCCACCCCGCTTCCGCCCTGCCGGTCCCGGGGCGCGTTGCCTTGCTGCCGCGGTGTCGGCTGGGGGGTGGGCTGTGCAACCTGCTGTGGCGGTGTCGGTTCGGTCATCGGCAGCGGTTTGGCCGGCTGGCCCTGGTGCACGCGGCTCATGGTCTCTTTCCAGATCTCGGCAGGCAGGCCGCCGCCTGTCACACCGTCGAGCGGCGTGTTGTCATCATATCCCATCCAGACACCGGCCACGTAATCGGCGGTAAAGCCGATGAACCACGCGTCGCGCGCCGCCTGTGTCGTACCGGTTTTCCCGGCCACCTGCCAGTCAGGCAACCGGGCCCGGCTGCCGGTGCCTTGAGACACGACCTTTTCCATCATCCAGATGAGCTGCCGGGCCGCCTGTTCGTTGATGACCCGTTCGCCGATCCCGCCCCCGGCACCCATCAGGGGCGCGTCATCCCCCACGATGCGCAATTCGTTGAGCCCGTATGGCGTGACGGAGGAGCCGCCATTGAGAATGCCGGCAAATGCCCCCGTCATTTCCAGCAGAGACGCTTCGGACACACCAAGTGCAAGAGCCGGGGTGTCGGACAGATCGCTGTCGATCCCGAAATCGCTGGACACCTGGTGCACCAGATCGCGGCCCACGGATTCGGAAACCTTGACCGCCGGGATGTTCAGGCTTTTGGCCAGCGCGTCGACCAGAGTGACGGTCCCGGCGAATTCTCGTGTGTAGTTTTCCGGGCACCATTCGCCAGAGCCGGGGATGTTCATGCAAAACGGCGCGTCCTCGATCGTGTCATAGGGGCTGTAGCCCAGTTCCAGCGCCGTTGCATAGACGAAGGGTTTGAAGGCTGACCCGGTCTGGCGTTTGGCCTGCGTGGCACGGTTGAATTGTCCGGAAACACCTCCAACCATGCCTCTGACAGCGCCGTCTGCAGACATCACGACGATCGCTGCCTGAGCTTCGGAGCCCTCCCGAACCTTGTTGCTGAACACCGTGTTGATCCCATCCTCGGCGGCCTGCTGGATGCGCTGATCCAGCGTGGTCGAAATGATCACGTCCTCGGTGGTGTCGCTGGTCAGGAAATCCGGCCCCGACTGCATCACCCAATCCGCGAAAGAACCGCCAGTCTTGCGCTGCGCCTTTTCAGACAGGGTGGCGGGGTCGGACCGAGCGGCGCGCGTTTCTGCATCGGTCAGGTAGCCCTGTTCGTTCATGAGCCGCAGCACCGTCGCCGCGCGCGCCTGGGAGCGTTCGAGGTCGGAGGTGGGCGCGAGGCTTGAGGGGGCTGTCAGAAGCCCGGCAAGCATCGCGCCTTCCTGCGCGGTCAGGGCCGAGACGGGCTTGGAAAAATACCGCTCTGCCGCGGCGGCGGCGCCATAGGCTCCACCTCCCATATAGGCGCGGTTGAGGTAGATCGACAGGATCTCGTCCTTGGAATATTTCACCTCCATCGCCAACGCATAGACCGCCTCCTTGGCCTTGCGATACAAAGACCCCTGCCGGCAATCATTGATATAGGCGCGTTCGCTGTCCCAGTCGGTTGGATCATAGGCAACGCCAAGACACATGAGCTTGGACGTCTGCTGCGTGATGGTCGAGCCGCCGTGACCCGAGAGCGGCCCGCGCCCTTCGGACAGGTTGATGCGAATGGCCGACGCGATGCCGCGCGGCGAGACCCCGAGATGGCGGTAAAAGCGCTTGTCCTCTGTCGCGATGACCGCGTTCCTGAGATGCGGCGACACCGAGTCGGCGGTGACGACGCCGCCGAACTGGTCACCACGCCAGGCGAAGGCCACGTCGTTGTGATCCAGAAGCTGCACCGACCCGCGCGCGCGCGCATCCAGCATGGCAGAGGCGTCGGGCAGGGTTGTATAGACGTAGCCGACAAATCCCGCGATGATCAGCGCCACGACAATCCCGGCGCGCAGGACCAGCCGAAACACGAGCCGAAACAGCCAGTTCATCATCCGCCGAATGAGACCGGGGCGCTTTTTGGCGCTCGATCGCGCCGCCTTGCGTTTCGCGGGCGCCGCCTTGCGCGGCTTGGACGATTTCGCCGGTTTCTTGGGATAGCGCCGGTCTGCCACCAGACGGCCTTTCCCGCGTCGTGAATCAGTCATGCCGACCGCCTGTGCTCTTGCCCGTTTTGGGCAATTTAATTGCTTTGCCCGTCGATGTGGACCTTTGTGATGCCGGGGGGCAGGCTTTTTTTAATGCACAAAAAGTAATCATATAAATATATTTGTGCAAAATTTGTGCAATGCCCTGAGCCATGCCCGTCTGTAATCGTCCGGCTCCCTTCCCTTCCTCCCTCCTGTGCCCGTTTTCTGCACATGCAAACAAGATCGATCTGCAAGGGAAAGGGACCAAGGTGAAGTTCATCATAGCGACGATCAAGCCATTCAAGCTTGAAGAAGTTCGCGAGGCGCTCACAGAGATTGGCGTCCGCGGCATGATGGTAACCGAGATAAAGGGGTTCGGCTCGCAATCTGGCCACACCGAGATTTACCGGGGCGCGGAATACGCGGTGAACTTCGTGCCGAAAATCAAGCTCGAGATCGTGGTCTCTGCCGACATGGCTGACCAGGTGATCGAGACAATCACCAAAACCGCCCGCACCGGCAAGATCGGCGATGGCAAGATCTTCGTGCTGGATGCGCAACAGGCCATCCGCGTGCGGACGGGCGAAACGGATGGCGACGCGCTCTGAACAGGCGCTGTGACAAGGATTAGGGGACACTCACAGATGAAACTACAAAAGATACTGCTGCCCGCCGCCGCGCTTGTTGCGCTGCCGGTTTCGGGCTTTGCCCAGGAAGACGCGGCAACCGTAGGTGCCGACGAATTCGTTTGGATCATGAACTCGCTGCTGTTCCTGATCGGCGGCTTCCTGGTGTTTTTCATGGCCGCCGGCTTTGCGATGCTCGAAGGTGGCCTGGTCCGGTCCAAGAACGTGGCCATGCAAATGACCAAGAATGTCGGGCTCTTTTCGACCGCGGCGATCATGTACTGGCTCATCGGTTACAACCTGATGTACCCGCTGGGCGATTGGGCGATCGAAGGCTATTTCTCCGGTCTCTTCCCGTCAGTTGGCGTGCTTGAGGCTGTCGGTATCACCTTGGCCGATGCCGATGATGCAGGCTACGCCTCTACCGGGTCCGACTACATCTTCCAGTTGATGTTCTGTGCGGCGACCGCCTCCATCGTATCCGGGGCGCTTGCCGAGCGCATCAAGCTCTGGCCATTCCTGGCCTTCTCTGCCGTTCTGACAGGGTTCATCTATCCGCTGACGGCGTCATGGACCTGGGGCGAAGGCTGGCTCAGCGAGGCAGGCTTCTCCGATTTCGCCGGCTCGACCATCGTGCACGCCTGCGGTGCGGCCGCTGCCTTGGCCGGTGCGATTGTGCTTGGCCCACGGATCGGCAAGTACAAGGACGGGAAGGTAAACCCGATGCCCGGTTCCAACCTGGCGCTGGCGACGCTCGGGATGTTCATCCTGTGGCTCGGCTGGTTCGGCTTCAACGGCGGCTCGCAGCTTGCCATGGGCACCGTGGGGGACATTGCGGACGTCTCGCGCATCTTCAGCAACACCAACATGGCCGCTGCATCGGGGGCTGTCACCGCACTGATCCTGACGCAGGTTCTCTACAAGAAGGTCGACCTGACCATGGTTCTGAACGGTGCGCTTGCCGGCCTCGTGTCGATCACGGCTGAACCGCTCGCGCCGACACTCTTCGGGGCCCTGTGGATCGGCGCCATCGGCAGTGGCATCGTGGTGTTCACCATCCCGCTGCTCGACAAGCTGAAAATCGATGATGTTGTCGGTGCCATCCCGGTCCACGGCTTCGCCGGTATCTGGGGCACGATCGCGGTCATCTTCTACGGCGACGCGTCGCTTGGAACACAGCTTCTGGGCATTGTCGCGATCGTGGGTGCCACATTCGTGCTGGCCTTGATCATGTGGCTCATCCTCAAGGCTGTCGTGGGCATCCGCGTCGGTGAGGAGGAAGAGATCAATGGTCTCGACATGGCCGAGCTGGGCATGGAGGCCTACCCGGAATTCTCCAAAGGCTGATCTCCTCCTTCCGTCAGCCTTTGTGACCACCTGCCCAGGCGTTCGCGCCTGGGCTTTTTCGTATCCATGACCGGCCGCAGGGATCGCGACGCGCCGCATGGGCCGGGCCATATCTCCTTGCGGACCCAAACCGGCCTGTTTAGCGTTCCTTACCTGAACACGAGGCGGGCATGGACACGGCGCAGGCGCAAATCCGGAAGGGTCGCAAGTACGACCAGGTCGTCGATGGCGCGCGGGAAGTCTTCCTGCGCGATGGCTTTGAAGGGGCCAGCGTCGATGACATCGCCCGCGCCGCCGGCGTGTCCAAGGCCACGCTCTACAGTTATTTTCCCGACAAGCGGTTGCTGTTCATGGAAGTCGCGACGCGGCAATGCGAAGAACAGGCCCGCACGTCGATCGAACGGATCGACAATTCCCGTCCGCCCTCCGACGTGCTTGCACAGATCGCGCATCAGTTTCTCGGGTTCATCTATTCCGATATCGGCCAGCGGATCTTTCGCATCTGCGTCGCCGAAGCGGATCGCTTTCCCCAGCTTGGACAGGAGTTCTATCGTTCCGGCCCGATGATCATGCGCGCGGCGGTGGTCGATTACCTGCGTCAGGCGGTGGATCGCGGTGAGTTGGAGATCGACGACTTCACCCTGGCCGCCGACCAGTTTGCCGAGCTGTGCAAGGCAGACCTGTGGCCCAAGCTGGTTTTCGGCATCATCAGTACCGTGTCCGAGACGGACAAGGCGCGCGTGGTCGACGGGGCGGTCCAGACCTTCCTTGCGCGCTACGCGGCGGGACCACCGGACGAGATAACCGCCTGGTAAAGCGTTTCGAGCGCGTCGAGACATTCATCCATCGATGCCGCCACAGCATCTGCGCCAGTGCGCTCCATGACATTCCGCTCTATGTCGGAGATGTTGCCGCCGATGAAGATATAGGCCCTGGGCGCGGCGACCCGCAGCTCGACAATCGTGCTGGCAAGGGATCGCACGCTTTCGGCACCGGATGCGGACAGCCCGATGATCGCATAGCCGCCATCGCGCGCGATCTTGCACAATTCCGCTTCGTTGCGCCCCAGCTGAAGATCGATCGACCAGCCTTTCGACCGCAGGATATCCGCTGCCATGGTGACACCGATCAAATGCTGTTCCCCCGGAACCGTCGCGAAAAGCGCCTCGCGCATGCCGCGGGTCGGTTCGGGCGGCGTGACCGATCGCAGATCGCGCAAGATGTGCAGCATACGGCCCGCGGCGATGGCGGTGTCGCTGAAATGAATGCGATCCTCCTCCCACCATTCGCCCAGCCTTCGGGCCGCGGCGGCGATATAGGACAGGCACAATGTCTCGTGGCTGGCCCCGCGTTCTTGTGCGCGCAGCAAAATCGTTCGTGCGTCGTCAACGGTCGGCGCGACCAGGGCCGTGCAGAACGCATCAAGCTCACCGTCATCCAATGCAGAGGATGCCGAGCGCGAGATATGCGTTAGCCGGGTGATCACTTCCTGCGCCATCACACGCAGCGACGCTTCAGAAAGCTGGCTTTCCTGCGCGTGCGCATCATCGTCGATGGAGCGCAACACGATCGGTGTCTCATGTTTCAGCATAGTCAGGCCTCCCAAAGCGCTGAGCACGGAAACCTCTCTTCCCCGTGATCAGCATGGCACGCCAGCGCGAACGGCGCAATGGCGCGTTGCGCGGTCAGCGGATTCAATCCCGCCGGCGGACCATCAACTGGTTGTTCGTGCCGCGCTTGACCTCTAGCACCTTCAGCTCTGCCACCAGGTCGCTCAGCTTGCGCTTGCCATAAGTGCGGGTGTCAAAATCCGGGTTGGCCGAGACGATATGCTGGCCCAATTGCCCAAGACGGTACCATTCGTCATCCTGGTCGATCGCGTCCATCGCCCTGAGGATCAGGGTCCGCGCCTCGTTCAGGTTGCTTTTTCGGGCCGGCTTGGCCGCGCTGCTGTCGACATCCCCGGCATTGTCGAGGTTTTCGAGAAAGATGAACCGCTTGCAGGCGCGGCGAAAGGCCTCGGGCGTTTTCTGCATCCCCATGCCGTAAACGTCCTGCCCCTGTTCGCGCAGACGCTGCGCCAAACGGGTGAAATCGCTGTCGGAGCTCACCAGCACGAAGCCGTCGAAACGGCCCGTGTGCATCAGGTCCATCGCGTCGATCACGAGCGCGATGTCGCTGGCGTTCTTGCCTACGGTATTGGCCGGTTGATGGTGCGGCACCAGACCGAATTCGGCCTGCACGCGCGACCACCCGGCCATTTGCTGGCTCGAAAAATCGCCGTAGCAGCGCCGCACGCTCGCCTCGCCCAACGACGCGATCTCTTCAAAGATCGACCCCGTGTATTTCGGAGAGGTATTGTCCGCGTCGATCAGAACCGCGAGGAGGGAAGGATGTGTTTCGCTCATTGCGGTATCGTGTCAGAGCGCGCGATACATCACAAGAGCATCCACGTCCCCATGCGACGGATGATGGAACGCACCGGGCAATCGTCCGACAATCTCGAACGCCGCATTTTGCCAGATGTCGATGGCGCGCGTGTTGGTCGCGACGACGAAATTGTATTGCATCGCGCGAAAGCCCGCCGCGCGTGCCGTTTCAAGCGAATGCGCCAGCATCGCGCGCGCCACGCCGCGCCCGCGTGCCGCCTGTGCAGTGCAATAGCCTGCATTGCAGACATGCGCCCCGCCGCCCGACTGGTTCGGCTTGAGGTAATAACACCCCAGCGCAGCCCCGTCGCCATCCAGCGCCAGGCGCACCTCCGCGTTCCGCGGCCAGAAATAGGCCAGGCCGCCATCGATGCCGCCGTCGGGATCGGCGCAAAACGTATCTCCCGCCTCGACCGTCGGGCGAAGGATGTCCCAAACCCGGTTTTCATCCGCCCCGCGTTCGGCAAGGCGGATGGTCAGATCAGAGGGGGCGATCATGCGGGCAGCCTGCGATCAGTAGACCACCACGGACCGGATGCTTTCCCCGGCATGCATCAGGTCAAAGCCCTTGTTGATGTCGTCCAATGGCATGGTGTGCGTGATCATCGGGTCGATCTCGATCTTGCCGTCCATGTACCAGTCGACGATCTTCGGCACATCGGTCCGGCCCCGCGCGCCACCGAAAGCGGTGCCTTTCCAGGTCCGCCCGGTGACAAGCTGGAACGGACGTGTCGAAATCTCGGCCCCGGCAGGCGCCACGCCGATGATGATGCTCTCGCCCCATCCCTTGTGCGCGCATTCCAGCGCGTCGCGCATCACCTGCACGTTGCCGGTGGCGTCAAAGGTGTAATCCGCACCGCCCTTGGTCAGGTTCACCAGGTAAGGCACCAGATCGCCCTCGACCTCCCTGGGGTTGACGAAATCCGTCATGCCGAACTTTTCGGCCATCGCCACCTTGTCGGGGTTGATATCGACGCCGACGATCTGGTCCGCGCCGGCAAGCCGCAGGCCCTGGATCACGTTGAGCCCGATACCGCCCAGACCGAAGACCACCGCGCGGCTTCCCATCTCGACCTTGGCGGTGTTGATGACAGCCCCGATCCCGGTGGTCACGCCGCAGCCGATATAGCACACCTTGTCGAAGGGCGCGTCCTCGCGGATCTTGGCCAGTGCGATTTCCGGCAGGACAGTGTGATTGCTGAAGGTCGAACAGCCCATGTAATGCAGGATCGGATCGCCATCGAGGGTGGTGAACCGCGAGGTGCCGTCCGGCATCACGCCCTTGCCCTGCGTCTCGCGGACCGACTGGCACAGGTTGGTTTTGGGATGCAGGCAATATTCGCACTGCCGGCATTCCGGGGTGTAAAGCGGGATCACGTGATCGCCGGGTTTCAGGCTGGTCACCCCGTCCCCGATCTCGACGACGACGCCCGCGCCTTCGTGGCCCAGGATCGCCGGAAACTGTCCTTCGGGGTCGGCACCCGAGAGGGTAAACTCGTCCGTGTGGCAAATGCCGGTGGCCTTGATCTCGACCAGAACCTCCCCGGCGCGCGGGCCGCCGAGGTTGACCTCCGTGATTTCCAGTGGCTTGCCGGCTTGTGTGGCAATAGCGGCCCGTGTGCGCATGGTGCGTCTCCCTTGATAGTCGGTTCGCGATGACCCTTGCTCTAAAAACGCGTCTTTGCAAGCGTTAGGGTCTGGGCCCATTGATTCCAACACCTCGGCACCGAAAAATGCGCCTTGCCAGTGCCGCGATCGGCGGTGCGGCAGACATCACCTGCGGCTGACCTCTACCGGGTTTCTCTCGACTCGCAGGGTGTGCGAGATATAAGGAACAAATGTAGAACATTTGCTGCCCGCGAGTCTCATGCCCAATCGCCGTGTCCTGTCCATCTGGTTTCCCCGGCTGGCCGCCGAACGCCATATCCGCCACGACCCCAATCTGGGGACGGTGCCCTTTGCCGTGGTGCGCGACGAAGGGCAGGCGCAGGTGCTGGCGTCGCTGTCGCCGCTGGCGCAGGCGGCGGGCTTGTATGCTGGCCAGCCGTTGCGCGATGCCCATGCGATGTGTGCCGATCTGCTCACCCGCGTGTCGGCCCCCCATGCCGAGGCGGCCTTTCTGGGTGTGCTGCACCGCTGGGCGGGCAAGTTCTCGCCCTGGGTCGCGCGCGAGGAACCCGATGCGCTGGTGGTGGACCTGACCGGATGCGCGCATCTCTTCGGCGGTGAGGAACAGCTGGCGCAACAGGTGGAACAGGATTGCACCGATCTGGGGCTGACGGTGCAGCTTGGCATTGCCGACACGCTGGGCGGGGCCTGGGCGCTGGCGCGGTTCGGCGGCAGGCAGGGCGGCGACCATCACCGCAATGGCGACGCGATCGATCAGGAGGCGCGCGCCACCCGGTCGCGCGCGGGCAAGCGGCGGCACTGGGAACGCGGCGGTGCAGCCCCGGCACGGGCCACGGTCCCGGTGAAGGGCCGCACCCGCATTGCCGCGCCGGGGGAGACCTACAAGGCGCTGGCGCCGTTGCCCATCGCCGCGCTGCGGCTCGAGGATCACACGATGGCGCAGCTGTCCCGGCTGGGCCTGCGCCGGGTGAGCGATCTTGTCGAACAGCCCCGTGCGGGCCTGGCCCGGCGCTTTGGCCGGGGGCTGGTGGCGCGCATGGATCAGGCGCTGGGCGCGCTTCCCGAACCAGTCAGCCCGGCTCCGCCCCCCGACCGCTTTGCCACCCGGCTCAGCCTGCCCGATCCCATCGGGCTCGAGGACGACGTGATGGCCGCCATCGACCGGATGCTGCCGCGCCTGTGTGCCGCGCTGAACAAGAAGGGGCGCGGCGCGCGCACGCTCCGGTTCGAGGCATATCGCGCCGATGACACGATGCAGTGGATGAATGTCACGCTGGCCAGACCGTCTGATGACCCCGATCACATTCGCCCGCTCCTGCGGCTCAAGGTTTCGGACCTGGATGCGGGCTATGGCATCGATATGCTGCGGCTCGAAGCCGTGCTGCACGAACCGCTCCATCTGCGCACCGTGCCGGGCCATCTCGAAGCCACCGAAGCCGGGCGCGCCCGCAGAGCAGGGGCCGTGCCGGGGTCTCTGGACCGGCTGATCGGGCGGCTGGGCACCCGCCTTGGCACCGACGCCATCACCCGCCTGCAGCCCGCCGACAGCCATATCCCGGAAAAAACATCCCTGACGGTGGCCGCGGCATGGTCCGATCCGGTCCGGCACTGGCCGCAGCGGGGCAAACTCCGCCCGCTCCTGATGTGGCCGCCCGAGCCCGTGATGGTCCCCGATATGCCGCGCCTGCCCGCCAGCTTTCGCTGGCGTGGCCGCGATCACCATGTCCACAGCACCCGCGGTCCCGAACGCATCGCGCCGGAATGGTGGCTTGATGATCCGGCCTGGCGCAACGGCCAGCGCGACTACTGGGAGGTCATCACCAAGGAGGGCCACCGCCTGTGGCTCTTTTACGCCCATGGCGCGGCGAAATCCTCGGGCTGGTTCTGCCAGGGGTCATTCGCCTGATCGGCGCCGAACCACCGCGAAAAACGCCACATCGCTTGGCGCCGGATCAAACGCGCGCGACACCGGCCCGCCTTTTGCGCGACATGCTACACCCCGAGATAGGTGTCTGTCATGTCGGGTGTCAGGCCCGAAAACGCGCCGGACCAGACAGATGTGCCTTTTTCAAGGATCACGGCCTTGTCGGCGATCAGGCTCAGCTCCCTCAGCGACTTGTCAACCACGATGATGGCCAGCCCGGTTTCCGCCTTCAACTTTGCGATCGCGGCCCAGATTTCCTGGCGCACCACCGGGGCCAGACCCTCGGTCGCCTCGTCCAGCACGAGAAGCCGGGGATTCGTCATGAGCGCACGCCCGATGGCCAGCATCTGCTGCTCGCCGCCCGACAAGGTGGCCGCGGTCTGGTGCTGGCGGTCCGCCAACGGGGGAAAGAGCCGCGTCACGGCGGCGAAGTCCCATTCACCGGGGCGCGCCGCGGCGATCAGGTTTTCATGCACCGTCAGCCCGGCGAAACAGCGCCGCCCCTCCGGCACCAGCCCGATCCCGGCGCGCGCCGCCTTGTGGGCCGGCCATGCGCCAATGTCCTTGCCCCGGAAATTGACCGACCCATCGCGGTTTTCAAGCAATCGGCAGATCACCTTGACCGTGGTCGACTTGCCCATCCCGTTGCGCCCCATCAAGGCCAGCACTTCACCATCATCGAGCGCCAGGCTCACATCGAACAGGGCCTGCGAGTGTCCGTAGAAGGCCGAAACATGCGCAAGTGTCAAAAGGCTCATGCGACATCCTCTTCGCCCAGATAGGCCGAACGCACCCTCGGGTCGGACCTGATCTGTTCCGCATTGCCGGTCGCGATGATTTCGCCATAGACCAGAACGCTGATCCGGTCCGCGAGCGCGAACACCGCGTCCATGTCATGCTCGACCAGAAGGATCGGCGCGCGTTGGCGCAGATCGTCCAGAAACCCGATCAGCCGTTGCGAGCCTTCAGCGCCCAGACCGGCCATCGGCTCGTCCATGAGGAACGCTTTCGGCGCGAGCGTCAGCGCCACAGCCACTTCGAGCTGTCGGCGCTGCCCGTGGGACAGGTCCGATGTGCGAAGGTTGCGCAGATCCGATAGCCCCACTTGCTCGAGCGCGTGGTTGGCTGAGGCCAAGAGGTCCTTGTCTTTCATCACGCGATCGAAGAACCGAAAGATATCGCCGCGATGGCCAAGCGCGCCCAGAACCGCGTTTTGCAGCACGGTGTTTTCCATCGCCAGCGAGGAGATCTGAAAGGTCCGCCCCATGCCGCGCCGCGCGCGGGCGGCGGTGGACAGCTGGCCGACATCCTCGCCATCGAAATGCACGCTGCCGCGGTCTGGCTTAAGACCCCCGGCAATCTGCTTGATGAGGGTCGACTTGCCCGCGCCATTCGGCCCGATCAGGGCGTGAATCTCGCCCTGTCGCAGATCGAGCGAGATGTTGTTGCTCGCCGTCAGGCCGCCAAAGCTCTTGGAGATGTTGCGCAGCTCGAGGATCGGATCAGTCATGCGCCACCTCCCGCCCGGCGATCAGCCCATAGAGCCCGCCGCGTGCGAACAGCACCACGCCCAAAAGGATCGCGCCCAGATAGACATGCCAGTGATCGCTCAATCCGCCCAGCAGATGCTCCAGCAGGATGAACAATGCGGCCCCGGCAACAGGGCCGAACACCCGGCCCACGCCGCCAAGGATGACAAAGACCATGATCTCGCCCGAGGTGTGCCAGCTGAGCATTGTCGGGCTGACAAAACGGTTGAGATCGGCAAACAGCGCCCCGGCCAAACCGGTGATCGCGCCCGAGATCACGAAGGCTGTCAGGTAGAGGCGGTAGGGCGCATGGCCCACCGCATTTACCCGCTCCTCGTTCTGGCGCGCGGCGCGCAGCATCAGGCCAAACGAGGAATGCGCGGCGCGGTGAACAAGCAAGACAACGACCACAAGCAGGACATAGCAGATCGCGAAAAACTGGATCGGGTCCATCGTGTTCAGGCCGGGAAACTGGTTGCGGACATAGATCGACAGCCCGTCTTCGCCGCCATACGCGGTCCAGGAAATCGCGAAATAGTAGAACATCTGCGAAAAGGCGAGGGTGATCATGATGAAATACACCCCCGTCGTGCGCAGTGACAGCGCGCCAATGGCCAGCGCAGCAATCGCGCTGACCGTGATGGCGACGAGCCATATCACCGGCATCGACACGGTCCCTTCGACCGCGAAAGGCCAGTCCATCAGCGGCGTGTAGGTCTGCGCATGGTAGGCAAGAATGCCCATCGCATACCCGCCAAGGCCGAAAAACGCGGCGTGGCCAAAGCTGACCAACCCGCCAAAGCCAAGCGCGACATTGAGCCCGACACCCGCAATGGCAAAGATCACCGCGCGTGTCGCCAGTGTCACGATAAAGGGTGCGTCCGACAGCCACGCCACCAGTGCGACACCAAGGATCAGCGCCATCAGGGCGGCGTTCAGTATGATTTCCGCTTTCATCTCAGGCGGCCCCGAAAAGACCCTTTGGCCGGAACAGCAAGACACCGGCCATCAGGATGTAGATTGACATCGAGGCCAGCGACGACCCCACAGAGGTGGCCTGCGCCGGATCGAGGACCAGCTCGAAGGCTCTTGGCAACAGGAACCGGCCCAGCGTATCGGTCAGCCCGACAAGGATCGCGCCCACGAGCGCCCCCTTGATCGACCCGATCCCGCCGATCACGATGACCACGAAGGCAAGGATCAGGACCGGCTCTCCCATGCCGACCTGGACCGACTGGATGGCACCGATGAGCGCCCCGGCAAGACCCGCCAAAGCCGCCCCGAGCGCAAAGACCAGGGTATAAAGACGCGAGATGTCGACCCCCAACGCGGCGATCATCTCGCGGTCGTTTTCGCCGGCGCGGATCTGGATGCCCAGCCGTGTCTTGGCGATCATGGCGAACAGCCCCGCCGCGATCAGCAACCCAATGAGGATCAGCGCCAGCCTGTAGAGCGAATATTCGATCCCGAAGGGCAGCATGACGGTGCCCGACAGGTAGGCCGGTGTGTCCAGAAACAGCGGGAAGGACCCGAACACCCAGCGCGTGCCTTCCGAAAAGACAAGGATCAGCGCGAATGTTGCCAGCACCTGGTCAAGGTGATCGCGGTCGTAAAGCCGCCGGATGATCGTCACTTCGATCAAAACGCCGGCAATCGCCGCCGCCGCAAGGCTGGCCACCAGCGCCAGCAGGAATGACCCGGTCGCCGCCGCCGTCACGGCGGCGAAAAACGCGCCGACCATGTAAAGCGACCCATGCGCAAGGTTGATCAGCCCCATCACACCGAAAATCAGCGTCAGGCCAGCGGCCATCAAAAACAGCATGATGCCGAATTGCAGGCCATTCAGGGTCTGTTCAGCCAAGAGGATCAGGGACATGGGCAACCCGCCATTCGCCGGTCTGACGCCCCGCGCACAGGGCGCGGGGCAACAGGTCGGTCACTCACATCTCGCACTCGGCCGCATAGGCATCGCCGTGATCCTCAAGCGCGGTGTCCACGATCTTGTTGGTGAAAACATCCCCCTCTCGGACAACTTCGCGGATGTAGAAATCCTGGATGGGGTGGTTGTTCGGCCCGAACGCGAAATCGCCCCGCGTCGAAGCGAAGTCCGCGGCTTTCAGCGCCGCCTGGAAGGCCTCGGTGTCCGAGATATCGGCGCTCTCCATGGCCGAGATCAGAAGGTTGGCGGTGTCGAACCCCTGGCTGGCATAAAGCGACGGCAGACGCCCATATGTCTCCTCGAAGCTTTCGACAAAGGCGGCATTCGTCTCGTTGTCCAAATCCTTGGACCATTGCGAGGTGTTTCGCACGCCAAGCGCCGCATCCCCCACCGCTTGCAGGATCCCCTGGTCAAAGCTGAACGCGGGGCCCACCACCGGCAGATCCATCCCGCTGTCGGCATATTGCTTCATGAAGGAAATCCCCATCCCGCCGGGCAGGAAGAAGAACACGCTGTCCGCACCCGATGCGCGGATCTGCGCGATCTCGCTGGCATAGTCGGTCTGGCCCAGCTTGGTATAAAGCTCGCCGGCAAGCGCGCCCCCGAAGAACCGCTTGAACCCCGTCAGCGCGTCCTTGCCCGCGGGATAGTTCGGCGCAAGGATGAAACTGTTTTCGAACCCGGCCGAATTGGCATAGGCGCCCGCGGCCTCGTGCAGGTTGTCGTTCTGCCACGCAACGTTGAAGTAATTCGCGTTGCAGCCCTTGCCCGCAAGCGCCGAAGGGCCGGCATTGGGCGACAGGTAGAACTTGCCCTGCGCGACCGCGCCGGGGATCACCGCCATCGCAAGATTGGACCAGATGATCCCGGTCAGCACGTCAACCTTCTCGGACTGGATCATCCTGTCGGCCAGCTGCACCGCGACATCGGGTTTGCGCTCATCGTCCTCGATCACCACCTCCAGATCGTCGCGCCCGGCCTGTTCGACCGCCAGCATGAAGCCATCGCGCACATCGATGCCAAGCCCGGCCCCGCCGCCGGACAATGTGGTGATCATGCCGACTTTCACATCTTCAGCCTGCGCCCCGGTCGCAAGCAGGGCCGCGCAGGCGGCCATAAACAATTTCTTCACGTCCATTCTTTCCTCCTGTTGGATGGGAATGCCTGCTGTGTCGCGACATCCCCTTTTGTCCTTGTGCGCATGATCCTATCGATCTTGGCCAGCGTGGTCTCGGGTCTTTTTCCGACTGTTCTCTTTTCGCCTGACCGGATGCGCCGGTCTGCTGTCGCTGCCGCCTATACCCTCCCGCCATCCCACGTGAACCGGGCTGTTGGCGCAAGCCACGGCATCGGTCCTTCGCGGTTTTCGGCAATTTGCAAAGAAAATGCAACGATCCGGCGCATGTGTCGGCCGCTGCCATAAACTGGCCAAAGCCGGGCGCCGGGTGTCTCTGAAAAACAAGGCGATCACGGTAAAACGCTTGATTTCGGACCCGCCTCTCACACATCATGGCGTATGAACAGTATCACGCCGTTTCCCGCATCGCATGGCGCACCCGAGCAGGTGTCCTTTCACCGGACCGAGTTGAGCGTGATCCTGTCGCTCTATGGGCGCATGGTCGCCGCCGGAGAATGGCGCGACTACGGGATATCGACATTGCGCGACGTCGCGGTGTTCTCGGTCTTCCGGCGCACTGCGGAAAACCCGCTTTACCGGATCGAGAAACGGCCCAAGCTGCGCAACCGGCAAGGGCAATACGCGGTGATCGGCGTGGATGGCCAGGTGCTCAAGCGCGGCCACGAGCTGCGCACGGTGCTGCGCGTGCTGGACCGCAAATTGATCCGCGCGGTCGAATAACCCCTCTCCACAAAAGCGCAAAGACGCGGTACTCGGCGCATATGACCGCCTTGCCCGAAATTTATGCCGCACGCGTGGCCGATGGGTCGATGACCCCGGACCCGGCCCAGGAAGCGGTTCTGCCCGAGTTCGAACGCATCCGCGCCGCGCTGAGCAAGCCACCCAGGAAAGGCCTGTTCCGAAAGCCTCCCGCGCCGCCAAAGGGGCTGTACCTTTGGGGCGGCGTCGGGCGCGGCAAGTCCATGCTGATGGATCTCTTCGTGGCAAGCCTGGATGTTCCCGCGCGCCGGGTGCATTTCCACGCCTTCATGCAGGAAATCCATGCGGCCATTCACAAGGCCCGGCAAGAAGGTGTCGAGGACGCGATAAAACCGGTGGCCAAATCTGTGTCCGACAGCGTCCGCCTGCTGGCCTTTGACGAGATGCAGATCACCGATATCACCGATGCGATGATCGTCGGGCGGTTGTTTGAAAAGCTCTTTGCCGATGGCGTTGTCGTGGTCACGACCTCGAACCGCGTGCCGGATGATCTCTACAAGGATGGGCTCAACCGGCAAATCTTCCTGCCCTTCATCGACATGCTCAAGGACCACATGGTGGTTCACCATCTGGCCTCGCCCACCGATTACCGGCAGGACAGGCTGGCCGGGGCGCAGGTCTATTTCACACCCAATGATGCCACCGCCAAGGCCGAGATCGACCGCATTTGGCACGAGCTGACCAAGGGCCAAGAGGAGAGCCTGATCCTTCATGTCCAAAAGCGCGAAATCGAATTGCCGCGCTTTCACAACGGCGTGGCGCGGGTGAAATTCTACGATCTTTGCGGCAGGATGCTTGGTCCCGCCGACTACCTTGCCTTGGCGGCGGCGGTGCGCGTGCTGATCATCGAGGATATTCCCCGCCTCAGCCGCCAGAACTTCAACGAGGCAAAGCGCTTTGTCACCCTGATCGATGCGTTATACGAAACGGGCGTGCGCCTGATCGCGTCAGCGGCGGCAGAGCCGGAAATGCTCTATGTCGAAGGCACCGGCACGTTCGAATTCGAACGCACGGCAAGCCGTTTGCGCGAAATGCAGGCAGAAGGCTGGGGCGAAGCATAAAAAAAGAGGTCCCGAAGGACCTCCAAGGCTGCTCGATTGTTCTCGCCTGTCTTCAGGTCCTTGCTATGCCTTCCGTCGATGATGGCGCGAGGAAACGCCGGAAACACCCAGGGGTCGGTGCGCCTTGGAATGCGCGGTCACCGGATGTGACCAGACATCCGCAGGGTCGCCCTATTCGAGCCAGGACCTTGCGTTTGCCAGAGCTGAAATACACCGGACTTCCCCTTGCTTCGTGACTGTCACCTTGACCGTTCACGAGGACTGACAAGACTGTGACATAGTGATTCGCATCGGTCAACATTTAGCTGCCCAATGCCTACATTTTCCTACCATTGGCTTTAATTTCCAGATGTAGTAGGCACCGGCGCAGGAAGGGTCAGCACCATCCCCGGCGTCAGGCTGTCAGGCCGCGCCATGATCTCGGCATTGGTCGTGAACAAATGTGTGGACATGTTCGCATCGCCATAAACTGCCCTGGCAATACTGACCAGCGTGTCACCCGTTCGCACTTGGTAAGTCTGGGCTTCCGGGCTGTCATCGGCGCCGGTCGCCTCGCGCAAGGCGTCAGCGCGGGTCGGCGATGGCTGGCCTGCTGCGGGTGCATTGGTGGACATGCTGCGCTGGACCACGCTGTGCAGCAGGCTGCCGGGCTGGCCGGGGGCAGGGGCTTGACCTGTGGTGGCGGATTTCACTTGCGATATCGCGCTGAATGTCATGTCGCGCAGGTTTGCCGGCGGGTTTTCCACCGTCCCGGCTGACCGTTGCCCGTCGGTGCTGGCTGTTTCGCGACTGGCCGGTGTGACCTGCGGGGCCTTCGGTGTAGCCTGGTCCGATTGCGCCGTCACGACGGTCAGATCGTCCAGCAGGCCCGCCTCGCGCGTGACGCTGGTGTCGCCTGTGTCCGATACGATGGTGACCTGCGCCTGCCGCTTGGAACCCGGCTGAAACACGATCAGGACGACGGTCAGACCAATGAAGGCCGTGCCCATGAGGGCCATTCGGATGTAGCCTTGATGCGTGCCGGCCTGCGTCATTGTCCCACCGTCGTGTTCAGCCCCAACGCGCTCCAGCGCGCGGCACCGCCGCGATAATAGCTGATCTTGCCTGCCGGATACCCCGCATCAAGAAGGTGATCGATCACAGCCGTCGCATCGGCATCGTCAGGCCCGTTGCCGAAGATCACAAGCGTGAACGCGTCCGCAAAACCGGGGCGGCTGTCGGGCGTCTGAACCCCAAGTGCAGAAAGAAGATCGGACCGGTACGGGTTGTCCGGACGGAATGTCTTGACCGGGACGTTCACCGCCCCCGGCACGGTTCCGGCGGAAAATGTCGACGGCATCCGGACATCGATCAAAAGGCCAGAGCCATCGCTGACAGAGTCTTGCAGAAAATCAATGACTTCCAACTCTCCGAATGTCTCGACCCCGGCTGCGGCCCGCATCGGCTGAATACACGAAGACGGGCAGGACGGACCGCTGCGCGTGACCCTCATGGTCGACCCGTTCATGGTGAATGAAAAAGAGCTTTCGCTTTCCGTGATGGCCGCGGATTGCCCGAGCAGCGGACCGCCTGCGATCAGGAATGCTGCGCTTCCGACACACCGTACCAATACCATGACAACACCTGGATGATCGCGAACCCGCGACGACTGCTCGATTTTGTCGATATATAGGCGTTTCGGTGTCGTTGCGTCAATATAAAGCGGTTACCGCCATATTTTGTTTATTCGACGAGTCGCAGGACGTGCCCGGCAAGATAAAGGGACCCGCAAATCAGCACACGGGCACCGGGCGCGCGCGTTGCAATCTGCGACAGGGCCGCCGCGACGTCCCCTGCCTCCTGCGTCGGCAACCCCACGTCGCGTGCCGCCGTCGCGGTCGCTTCGGCCGACAGGGTATTGGCCTCGCCGGGGATGGACACTGCCGTCAGATGATCGGCCGCGCCGGCCAGCGGGCGCAGGTATCCGCGGACATCCTTGGTGTTCAACATCCCGCAAATCAGGTGGGTGGGCCGCCTTGGCAGGCTGCGCAGATGCGTTGCCAGGGCCTCCCCGGCTGCCGGGTTGTGTCCGCCATCCAGCCAGAGATCGACACCCGGAGCGAGGGCATTCAGTTTCGTGTTCGTCAACCGCTGCATCCGACCGGGCCAATCGGCGCGCGCCACGGCCCCGTCATAGGCGGCCTCGGGCCGTCCAAGATGCCGCAGGGCGGCAAGCGCCGCGCCGGCGTTTTGCACCTGGTGCAGACCGGGCAGGTTCGGCAAGGGCAGGTCAAGCAGCCCGGTTTCGTCCTGATAGACCATCCCGCCGCGCTCCGCGGTGACGTGCCAGTGCTGGCCATGCACCAGCAACGGCGCCCCGACCCGCGCGGCCCGCGTCTCGATCACCTCCAGCGCAGCCGCCTCTTGCGGGCCGACCACGCAAGGCACGCCGCGTTTCAGGATCCCGGCCTTTTCGCCTGCGATCCGGGCCAGCGTATCGCCCAGATAGCCTTCGTGATCCATCGACACCGGCGTGATGATCGTCAGCTCCGGCCGCTCGATGACATTGGTGGCATCCAGCCGCCCGCCCAGCCCGACCTCGAGCAGCGTGTAATCCGCCCTCGTGCGCGCAAAGGCCAGCAACGCGGCGCAGGTCGTGATCTCGAAATAGGTGATATCCGCCCCGTCATTGGCGGCATGGCAGGTATCCAGGACCTCGGTCAGATGCGGCTCGGAAATCAACGTCCCGGCCAGCCGAATCCGTTCGTGAAACCGCGCCAGATGCGGCGAGGTATAGGCATGCACACGCGCACCCGTCGCCTCGAGCCCGGCGCGGATCATCGCCTGCGTCGATCCCTTGCCATTGGTGCCGGCAATATGAATGACCGGCGGCAGATCGCGCTCGGGATGGTCCAGCGCCGCAAGAAGCCTCCAGACGCGGTCGAGAGTCAAATCGATGATCTTGGGGTGAAGCGACATCATCCGTTCGAGGATGACATCGGAGCGCGGGGTCCCTGTCACTTGGTGTCCGGGTCCTGCACGGCCGGCATCGGCGCGCTGTCAACGGCGCCGGGCGCGGGCAGATCACCGGCCACGGGCGGCGGCAACTGCATCAGCATCCGAATGATCTGCACCAGATCCTCGCGCAGCGCGCGGCGGTCCGTCACCCGGTCCAGCATCCCGTGCTCCAGAAGGTACTCCGCCCGCTGGAACCCTTCGGGCAGCTTTTCCCGGATCGTCTGCTCGATCACCCGCGGGCCTGCAAAACAGATCAGCGCGCCCGGCTCCGCGATCTGCACATCGCCCAGCATCGCGTAGGACGCGGTCACGCCGCCGGTGGTCGGATGCGTCAGCACCACGATATAGGGCAGCCCCGCCTCCTTGAGCATCTGAACCGCCACCGTGGTGCGCGGCATCTGCATCAGGCTCAGGATGCCTTCCTGCATCCGCGCGCCGCCGGCTGCGGAAAACAGCACCAGAGGACGGTGCAGCTCGACCGCCTTTTCGGCCGCGGCAATGATCGCGTTGCCGACATACATCCCCATAGACCCGGCCATGAAGCTGAAATCCTGCGCCGCCGCGACGATGGGCGTGCGCCCCACCTCTCCGGTGACGACCAGCATCGCTTCGGCCTCGCCGGTGGCTTTCTGCGCGGCGCGCAACCGATCTGGATATTTCTTCTGATCGCGGAATTGCAGCGGATCGGCGACGGGCTCGGGCACGTCCACCTCGGTGAAAACACCGGCATCGAACAGCCCGGTAAACCGGTCCCGCGGCGTGATATTCATGTGATGCCCGCAATTGGTGCACACATTCAGGTTGTCCGACATCTCGCGGTGAAACAGCATCGTGCCGCAATCATCGCATTTGACCCACAGGTTTTCCGGGATCTCGCGCCGCGAAAAGATCGAATTGATCCGCGGTCGGACGTAGTTGGTGATCCAGTTCATGCAATGCGGCTCCGTCACCCTGTCTCGGCTGGACGTGATCTAAGCCTGCCGCGTCGGAAATGCAATCAGCCCTGAGGTGTCAGGTTCGACCGCGCCGGCCCGCGTTTGACCCCCAACTGACGCTCGCGCCAGATGATCAGGATACCGGCCGCGATGATCACGATGGACCCGATCACCGTGTGGCCGGTCGGGATCTCGTCGAACACGGCATAGCCAATGACCAACGCAAACAGGATCGATGCATAGTCGAACGGAGCCAGGAACGCCGCTTCCGCCTGTCGGTAGGACGCGGTCAGCAGGATCTGCGCCACGCCGCCCACCAATCCGGCCCCGATCAATTGCACCGCCGTCACGGCATCCGGCATCACCCAACCGAATGGCGATGTCAGCAGCGAAAGACAGGAGGCCGTGACCGCGAAATAAAACACCACCGCCGATGTCGTCTCGTTCTGCACCAGCTTGCGGATATGCACATGCGCCAGTGCCCGCAGCGTGGCCGACGCCAGAACCAGAGCGACACCCCAGCGCGCGCCGGTGCCCATCGCGGTGTTGCCCAGCTGCGGCAACATCACGATGACGACGCCCACAAGCCCGATCGCCACCGCCGACATCCGCACCAGCCTGACCTTCTCGCCCAGCAGAAGTGCCGCGAACAACACCGTCAGGATCGGTGCGGCATAGCCCAGAACCGTGACCTCGGGCAGCGGCAACAACCCGAGTGCGGCAAAGCCGAAGGCCATCGCGCTCACACCGAACAGCCCGCGCCAGAAATGCCCCGACGGGTTGCGCGTGCGCAATCCGGTGCTCAACTCCCGTCGTATCGTCAGCCAACCAAGGATCACCGGCAGCGCAAAGAATGATCGGAAAAACACCGCTTCCCCCGGTGGCACCACGTCCGAGCTGGCCTTGATCAGGGCAGCCATGATGACAAATAGAAACACGGCGCTGAGTTTCAGCGCCATGCCGCGCAACGGGGACATATATTCTCCGGTTCAGGGTCCGGCCATGATTGCCCGTCTAATCTCGGAAGGTCAATCGCCAGTCCCCCGGCGTCTGACACCACATCATCCGGCCCAGTCCCTGGGGCCCTACGCTTGCGGCAAGTTCTTTTCGGGTGCGCACCGGGCCTCATGGGTGTGGTGCAAGACGATCAAGAATTGATGATGGCATCGACGCATCAAATCCTCTGGGCCAGCGCCAAACCTTAACGTTTTCCTAATCCGTCCCTGTAACCCGTTGATTTATCACGGGCGCACCAACGTCCCAGCCGTGGGACGCCGCTCAGGCAGTGTCACGGCAATGGCGACGGAAAGACCGTTTCAAAAGGTCCAGTTCGGCCCGCAACAGGGCCATTTCCGACCGGATATCCTCGCCCACCGCGTCGCCCGCGATGATCGAAAAATCACCCAGAGACAGTCCCAGGTCGGCCTCGGAGATCACGAAAGTATGCACCCCGTCCGCGATCATGTTCGCCGGAACAGGGACCTTGATGAGCCAGGACGCCGGCTCCGGCAGCGGCTCGATCGACACGTCCGGAACGGCCCGGTCATGGACCCGAACATCGACGCGCGGGGCCGGGCTGTCATCGGTATCCCCGGCGATCACACCTTCCCAGACCCCTTCGAAAAAACGGCTCTTCGACAGCGAATAGGCGGTCATACCCAGCTCCTCACAACTCGGCGCGCGGACGGCGGCTGAAATAAAGATCCCGCAGCACGACCTGGCTCATTTCCGGGTTCTCGAAGATCAGATCGACCCAAAGCCGCTCCACCCGCTTTTCATTCAGCTTGGTATAGGCCAGGTCAAACTCGACCACGAGCGCGCGATCGTTCGAGGGCAATTCCCGCACGATCTGTTCCGTATTCGGGCCGTGCTGGATATTCAGCCGCGCGAACACTTCCAGGGGCCGCTCAAGCTCCACGATCGCGTCAAACCGGATCAAATGCCGCCGCTTGAGATCATAGGCCGCCGCATCGGGCAGGTCGATCACAAGCGACAGGTAGGATCCGTCAAATTGGAACACATCCAGCCGCAACCCGTAGGCGGCAAGATCCTCGGCGCTGGTGTTGCGAAGCTGGCGCAGCGTCAGCTCGGACTCCGCACAGTCATGAAACAGGGTCACCTCGCGCCCCAGCGTGGATTTGTTTTCGACAGAGGAAATCCCCGGTACCGGCAGCGGTCCGCAAAAGAGTTCCGGGCGCCACGACCAATCGGCGTCATAAGGCACCGGCACCGCCTGGTTGCCCATCACCGGAAGGGCAAGCCGGTCATCGGCGACGTGGATCAGTTCATCGAGGTGATATCTCATCCGCCGTGCCGCCGCACGGTTGCGGCGCAGATCCTTGAGATCGGTGTCGCGCGCCGTCTCGGCCCAGCGGCGGAACCGTCTGAGCGCGGATTGCTGGATCACGCGGTCCAGAAAACCGGGTTTCATTTCCGACATGAGCTGCTCGCTCCTGCTTGGTGGCCCGGCTATTGACGCTGCCGGTTGATGATCATTGTTGCAGATCGCGTCGTTCAAATAAACGGCCAAGTCCCGCCTTCAATTCATTCTCGGGCGATTGCGACTGTTCTGCACTCTCGCCCGCGGCAGGGACGAACCTGGCGCGGATACGTGAAGAAACCGTGTTCAGGAACGCGGCCCCTTGTGTGCTGACCAGCGGGCTGTTTCGGGGCGCGTAGAGCGTGACGCCGACAAGATAGGGTCCGACCAAAAACGCGCCGCGCCAGTGGCGGGGATCGCTGCCCACGAATGCCTCTGCCCCGCCGCTGGCCATTTGGCCAACCGTGACGGCGTCGAATTCGCGTGTGGTCAAAAGCACGGTCTGCAGCGCTGCGGCAAGGTCGGGCGGCGTGGGGGCAGAAGCATCGGCCTGGCTGACCGTGACGGTTGCAAGGGCGGGTTCAACCACCGGACCCTGCGCGCCGCCGGACAGGATGTTGCAGCTGGCAATTGCGGCGAACCCGCCTGTGGCCGTGCGGCGCAGAGAGTCGGGATCGACGCAATACCCGTCGGGGCCGGAGACATGTATGGCCCCGCCCGCGAGACCGGCGGAGGTGAGGACAGACGCCTCTGCCCCCGCCGACCTGCCGAGCAGCGACATGCGGCCCGATGAGTCGATCTCGTCACATCCGATCAAGACCGCCGCGCCCAGAAGCGCGGCGCAGAGTTTATGCAACCGGCGCGTCACAGGTCGCAATACTGGTGCGACTCTCCTTCGCCACCGGGATGTGTCACGGCGCCTTTGTAGGTGGGTCCGACAAGCTGAGCGAATTTCCAGATGGCCCCCGACGTATAGAGGGTCTCGCGCGGGCCGGTCCAGTCTGCCTTGCGGCTCGCCAATTCCTCTTCCGGCAAATCCACACTGAGCGAACCGGTCACGGCGTCGATGGTGATCATGTCGCCATTTTTGAGAAGACCAATTGGCCCGCCAAGGGCTGCTTCGGGTCCGACATGGCCAACGCAGAAGCCGCGTGTGGCGCCCGAGAAACGGCCGTCGGTGATCAAGGCGACCTTTTTGCCCATGCCCTGACCGGACAGGGCCGCGGTGGTGGCCAGCATTTCGCGCATGCCGGGGCCGCCTGCGGGGCCTTCGTTGCGGATGACGATGACCTCGCCTTCCTCGTAACCGCGATCCTTGACGGCTGCAAAGGCGTCTTCCTCGGATTCAAAGACGCGCGCGGGACCGGTGAAGACCTGATGTTCGGCTGCGATCCCGGCGACTTTCACAATGGCCCCTTCGGGCGCGAGATTGCCCTTCAGGCCGACGACACCGCCGGTCTTGGTGATGGGGGTGTCGATCGGATAAATCACCTTGCCATCCGCTTCACGTTCGATCCGGTCCAGTTCCTCTCCGATTGTCCGGGTCGAGGCGGTCACGCAGTCTTCGTGGATCAGGCCAGCCTTGCGCAGCTCCTTCATCACGACGGGAATGCCGCCTGCATCGTAGAGATCCTTGGCGACATGTGCGCCGCCCGGTTTCAGATCGACGAAGTAGGGCGTGTCGCGGAAGATGTCGCACACGTCTTCAAGGTAGAACTCGATCCCGGCCTCATGCGCGATTGCCGGCAAATGCAGACCGGCATTGGTGGAGCCGCCGGTACAGGCCACGACGCGCGCGGCGTTTTCCAGCGCCTTGCGGGTCACGACATCGCGCGCCTTGATGTTCTGTTCGACCAGATCCATGACCGCGTTGCCCGACGCCTCGCCGTATTGATCGCGGGATTCGTAGGGTGCCGGCATGCCCGAAGAGTTGAAGAGCGCCAGGCCGATCGCTTCGGAGACGCAGGCCATCGTGTTGGCGGTGAACTGGCCACCGCAGGCGCCCGCGCTGGGGCAGGCGACGCGTTCGAGCATGTCCAGCGCCTTGTCGGACATTTCCTTGTTCTGATGACGTCCGACCGCTTCGAACATGTCCTGAACGGTCAGATCCCTTGAGCGGAAATCTTCGGGGATCTCGTCCACCTGTGGCGCGCGCCCCGGCAGGATCGAACCGCCATAGATGAAGACCGACGGCACGTTGAGCCGCACCATCGCCATCATCATGCCCGGCAGGGATTTGTCGCAGCCGGCAAGACCGACAACCGCGTCATAGGAATGCCCGCGCATCGTGAGCTCTACAGTGTCCGCAATCGCCTCGCGCGAGGCGAGCGAGGAGCGCATGCCCTCGTGGCCCATGGCGATTCCGTCGGTGACGGTGATGGTGGTGAATTCGCGCGGCGTGCCAGAGGCGTGCTTGACCCCCATCTTGACGGCCTGCGCCTGACGGCTGAGCGCGATGTTGCAGGGTGCGGCTTCGTTCCAGCAGGTCGCCACACCGACGAGGGGCTGATGGATCTCTTCCTCGGTCATGCCCATCGCGTAGTAGTAGGAGCGGTGTGGTGCCCTTTCGGGGCCTTCGGTCACATGACGGCTGGGCAATTTCGACTTGTCGAATGAACGCTTGAGCATGACGCTCCTCCCTGAATTCGCGGTTCTCTCTGGAATAGCGAACAGGGGAGGGCGGCACAAGAGATTGGACAGGGTTCAAGCCATTTCGAAATGGCTTGTTTCAAGCGCGTTCGAACGCGCTTTGAACGCGGTTTCGAAACCGCGTCGGAAACGCCTTTCGAAAGGCGTTCCTACCGGTCCAGCAGGGTGGCCACTGCATAGGCGGGCGCAAGGAGCGCGCGGCGGGACGCCCCGAACGGGAACCTCTTGGGCGGCGCGGCAATAAAGCCGGGCACAGGGCCATGGGGCGATCGGCCCAGCACGGTGTCTGCGAGCCGCGCTCCAAGATAGCTTCCCATCGCAACGCCATTGCCGTGATAGCCCATCGCCGCATAGAGGCCGGGCATGTCGGGTACAGGCCCTGCGAATGGTGCAAGGCTCCGCATCAGGCAGACCAGGCCGGACCATTCATGT
>JAWLGI010000119.1:0-3066 GCA_041685125.1 Marivita sp.
TCGAAATCGGTGGTGTTCTGTTCGCCTATTCGATGCACCGTTCCGGGCGGCATGGCGGCGACCGTTTCCTTGGAGACGGAATCCAGATCACCGATCAGAGCGTCCGGCATTCGGCCCAGCTCACGCACCCAGTCAGCCCCGCTGTCGGCAGCGACAACCAAGCCGGCCTCGTCCAATAAAGCGCTCAACAGCCCATTGTCGCCATTCGCGCCACCGACCAGCAAAACTGGTTCGTCCGAGAAAACAATTGCATCGTTCATGTTGGATTAATGGCGAAATGGGAAACAGATCACAATCCGGTCACGAAATGATACCGTAAGAGGCACAGATTCGATGCGCTTTGGTCTTGGTAAACGTGCTAGCAAGACCATCGCAGAAGATGAGAAAGCGAGTTTTGTCATGGTGAGTTCGAACAAGATACTCACGGTTTCCTACGGGACCTTTTCATGTACGCTTGAGGGATTCGACCAATCCTTCGACACCATGAAGGCGATTGCGGAGTATTTCCGTGATCTTGCGCAGGACGACCGATATTTTGGCGCCGAACCGCCGACCCCTGATGCCGAAATGCTGGCCCGGATCGCGGAACGCGAGATCGAACGCCGCGTGGAGGCGCGTTTTGTAAAAGGTAACTGGGTTCTGCGTCCAACGGAACAGTCCGAGTCGCCGCAAGGGGATGTCGCGCCGGACACGTCGTCGGACGCAGCCAATGTGGGCGCGACAGCCAGGGTGGCTGCCACCGCGCTGGCTGTCGCGACCGCGAAGGCAAAAGAGGACGCCGAGCCCGACGAGACAGGCCCGGCTCAAGACGATGCCAACCGCCCTCAAAACGATCCAGAGGTGGCCGGGACCCCCGAACCCAGGACAGAGGCTGAGACCGTGTCGGGTCTGGACGATCTGCCCGATGAAGAGACGACGGTTGATCTGTCCGAGCTCGAGCTTGATACCGATGCGGATGACATCGCGGTGGATGCCGATGACGTGTTGTCCGAAGATGACGCGTTCTCGACCGAGCAAAGCATCGATGACCTGATCTCCGAGCAGGCCGACAAGGCCGATCGCGCTGCGAAAGAGCTGGCCGATGACGCCCGCGCCGAATCAACACAGGAGGTCACCGCCCCCCATACCCCTCCGACCGTCGCCGTAACCGACAGCGTGGCCGACAAACTCCAGCGCATCCGCGCCGTGGTGGCCGCAAAGTCGCAAGCGCCGCAGGTTCAGGCCTCCGACCATGCAGAGCCGGAATATATCGAGGACGAACACGCCATGTCCGGCCCGGACGGGGATGGCATCGATGAGAATGACGCCATTGATCCTGATGGCGCAATTCAGGCATCGTCAATGGCTGAAGCTGAAGAGGACAAAGACGAAAGCGACAGTGCTCCAGCAGCGCAGGACGAGGACACGCTCTTCGCCGACACCATTGCCGGCATGATGAGCGACCAGATCGAAGATGTGGACAGCGTTCCGGAATCGGGGCGGCAAGAGCGCATGAAAGAGACCGCGTCTGATGCCAGCCCCCACGGCACGCCGGAAAGCGAGTTGCAGGCTTTGCGCGCCCGCATCGCCGAGCTTGAGGCGCAGACCGCGGCCGCGGAGCCGCGCGTGACCGACAAGGACGCCGATGCGATTGCCGGGCTGTACGCAGACGAGCACGAGGCCGATCCTGCCGAAGAAACAGATGACACTGCGGCGCTGGCCCTCGACGATCTCGAAGACCTTGAGGATATCGACGACAACGATACCGGCAGCGATGCGCCTCGGGCCCTCGAAAAAGCCCGTCAGGACGACCAGGCGGAGCCGGAGGACGCGCCAAGCACCGACAACAAGGCGGCCCCGCTTGTTGCCCGTGTCGGGAAAGCCAAGCGCGCGGATGTCGAAAGCGCGCTCGCGGCGGGCGATATCGAGGAATTCGACGAAGATGCGGACATCGATACAGCCGCCGCCGGCGATACGGACAGCGCCCTCACCAAGGAGGAAGAAGAAGAGCTTGCCCGCGAACTGGCCGAGCTTCATGCCGAGATCGAAACAGATGACGACTGGAACTTCGACGCCGAGGATGACACGGAGGACGACGCGGCAAACGCGAATATCCGCAAGGCGGTCAAGATGACCAGTCCGGCGCGTGCCATGCTGACCGACACCGCGATCGCCGAAGACGATACCTCGGTTGATCGCCTTGTCGACAAGACAGAAACCGAAATGGACGAACCGGAAGGCAACCGCCGACGCAGCGCCATCGCGCATCTGCGCGCTGCCGTTGCCGCAACAAAGGCGGAACGCCTGCTGGGCAAGTCCAAGCCGAAGGCAGATGAGGAAGAACCATATCGCGAAGACCTCGCCGATGCGGTGCGCCCGCGCCGCCCCAAGGTTACGCAGGCCCGCTCCGAACGCCCGGCACCGGTGCGCACCGCGCCGCTGAAACTCGTCGCGGAACAGCGGATCGATACAGACGAGGACGCACAAGGCGACCCCGTGAAGCCGGTCCGTCCGCGCCGCATTCAGCGCAACATGGACGCGGCCGCACCAGCCGGCGCAAGCACCGCTGTCGAAGACACCGGCTTTGCAGATTTCGCCGAGCAACAGGGCGCCAACACCCTTTCCGAACTGCTCGAGGCGGCGGCGGCGTACATGTCCTTTGTCGAAGGCCATGACCAATTCTCGCGCCCGCAGCTGATGACAATCCTGCACCAGGCCGAGAGCGATGCAAGCTCTCGCGAGGAACGCCTGCGCAGCTTTGGCCAGCTGCTGCGCGAGGGCAAGATCGAGAAAAAGGGAGGCGGCCGCTTTGCCGCATCGGACAATATCGGCTTCAAACCCGATGCCCGCGCCGCAGGCTGATCCCGTCCCCAACACCCGGATCGAACCGGCCCGCGATACAGTCGCGGGCCGGTTCGCGTTTCAACGTCGAGCAAACAACACGATCCCGCCTTGCAAAGCGCCGCAGGGTCCTCCATCTTCGCTGCTCCGCTTCTATGCGATGAAATGGCCCTGACACGCCGACCACGGATCATAGACCATGGACCTGACCGAAACCGCCAGACTGTCTGTCGCCCCGATGATGGA
>JAWLGI010000120.1:0-3039 GCA_041685125.1 Marivita sp.
ACGCGCTGGTGTTTCCAGTATTTCGGCGCAGATGCGCCCAGACAGATTTCCGGGGAGAAAGTCGAATGACCACCTTTGTTCAATTTCACGTGCTGACCAAATACGGCCCATCAAATCCCAATCGCGACGATCAGGGCCGCCCCAAACAGGCGAATGTCGGCGGTGCGCCCCGCCTGCGCCTGTCGTCGCAATCGGTGAAGCGTGCAATTCGCGAAAGTGCCTTTTTCGCCCTCGATCTGGCTGATCATCGAGGGACCCGCACAAAGCGTCTATTCGAGGGACTGCGGGAGGCCTTGGTCGCGGAAGGGGCCGATGCTGGTGAGGCAGTCAAGGCAGCGGAACAGGTGGCGACGATTTTCGGCAAGCTGGAAGCGCCGGATAAAAAGGCCCCAGAAAAGAAGATCGGAACGACGCTTGCGTTCATCTCACCCGACGAGTGGAAACTGGCTGAGGAACTTGCCCGGAAAGTGCTTGCTGGTGAAGATCTGCCCAAGGACAAGGAACTCAGGAAGCTGGTCCTGCGCAAGGCAGATGGCGCCATCGATATTGCGATGTTCGGACGCATGCTGGCGGATAATGCTGATTTTAACCGCGACGCGGCGGTTCAAGTCAGCCATGCGATCACGACCCACACAGCCATGGCCGAAGATGACTGGTATTCCGCCGTCGATGACCTGAACAAGGCTGAGGACAGCGGTGCCGGACATCTTGGCGAAAGCGGGTTCGGGTCCGGCATCTACTACCAATACGTCTGTGTGAATGCCGATCTTCTGGTCGAGAACCTGAACGGGGATCGCGACCTTGCTGCCAAGGGGATTGAGGCCCTCGCCCGTGCCCTCGCCGTGGCCACGCCGACCGGCAAACAGAACAGCTTTGCTCACCGTCCGCGAGCCTATTACATCCGCGCCGAAACGGGATCCCAGCAGCCTCGCGACCTTACCGGTGCCTTCTTCGCACCGGTAAAGGCGCAGCCGTGGGAGGAAACCTCCGTGCAGGAGCTGGAGCGAGCTGTCGAAACCATCGACCTGGCGTATGGTCCGGCCTATGCGCAGCACGCGGTGATGAACGTTCCGGCAGGCAGCGGCACGCTTGATGACATCGCCGCATTCGGAGCGCGCGCGGCAAAGGCGGGTACATGACCGAATATCTCGTCTTTACCCTGTCGGCGACGATCGGCGCGATGGGCGACTTGGCGGGCCATGAGCGGCGCGGATCCCAGCTATGGCCGGGACGCTCGGCGGTGACCGGATTGCTTGGCGCTGCATTGGGATTGCGCCGTGAGGACGATTTTTCCGACCTCGATGCGCTTGGATTGGCCGTGGCCCCGTTCGTCACAGGCGTCGAGCATGTTTTTCGCGATTATCACACCGTCGAAACCGTGCCCTCGGCGAAGGCAAGACGTCCGAATTCCCGTCCCGAAGCCCTGCGCATCGCCGGACGCGACACCAACACCACCATCACCTTGCGGGATTATCGTACCGGCTCGCTGTTCGGAGTAGCCCTGTGGGGTGGAGAGTTGGAACCTCTTCGCGCGGCGTTGGTCGAACCCGTCTTCACGCTTTATTTCGGGCGCAAGTCCTGCCCACTATCTGCGCCTGTCGCGCCGCGGATCGTCACGGCGAACTCTCCAGAGGATGCGTTGGCACATGTGCAGCTTCCGAGGTGGCGTGCCGGGGCTGTCGCAGTCCACTTGATGACCGATGCCGAAGACGGCGACACCCATGTCGAAACCCGCCATGATCAAGCCTTGGATCGTAGCAAATGGCACTTTGCCGCACGCCGGGTGGCGCATCGCCCGGTCGATATCCGACCGGAGTGCTAACATGTACATGTCCCGCGCTACACTGTCGCGAGAACCCTCCGTACAGGCCCTGAACGCCTTGCTACTGCCGCAGAATGCCGGGGCCCGGACGGATGCGCAGCACCGCCTTCTGTGGACATTGTTTGCCGATGATCCAGACCGCAGACGTGATTTCCTGTGGCGCGAAGAACGCGAGGGGGAGTTCCTCGTTATGTCCGAACGGGAACCGGTGCCGACAGACCTGTTTTCGCGTGTTGAGACAAAACCCTATGCACCGCAGATCTCCTCCGGAGATCGGTTGCTCTTTTCGCTTCGCGCCAATGCCACCCGCTCAAAGAAAGGCGGCAAACGCGTCGACGTGGTGATGGACGCGCTCCATCCCATCCCGAAGGACGACCGCGCTGGTCGTCGGATGGAAGTCGCCGAGCGCGAAGGGGCGGCATGGTTGGGCCGTCAGGGAGAACGAAACGGCTTTATGGCACATCATTGCACGGTCAGTGACTATTCCGTTCACGCGCTGCCCTCGCATCGAGGACCTCGAGACAGTCAACCTCAATTCGGCATCCTCGATCTCCAGGGCGAGATCGAAGTCACTGATCCCGATGCGTTCCTGCGTGCCCTCATTAAGGGGCTGGGACGGGCCAAGGCGTTCGGCTGTGGCCTGATGTTGATCCGGCGCGCACGATGAGCAATCTGCCGGGTCTACCGCCACCACGTCCCATCCCGATGAAGGACCGCGCTCAGCTCGTCTTTGTCGAGCGCGCCCGGCTTGACGTAGCGGACGGGGCCTTCGTCGCGGTGAACGCAGACGGAACCAGAACCCAGATTCCTGTTGGCGGTCTGGCGGGTCTCATGCTGGAGCCCGGCGCGCGCATCTCGCACGCGGCTATTTCTCTCGCGGCCCGTGTCGGCACCTTGGTCACATGGGTGGGTGAAGGTGGTGTGCGCCTCTATTCTGCTGGTCAGCCGGGTGGGGCAAGGTCCGACAAACTACTTTGGCAGGCTTCCATCGCGCTTGATGATGCCGCCCGGCTGCGCGTGGTGCGGAAGATGTATGAATTGCGTTTTGGCGAAGCTGCACCGAGCCGCCGGTCGATTAACCAGCTGCGCGGAATAGAGGGGGTTCGCGTGCGCGAAACCTATGCGCAACTCGCACAGCAATATGGCGTCACCTGGAAACGGCGATCCTATGACGTGTCGGATTGGGAGGCCGGCGATATTCCA
Organism: Marivita sp.; assembly: GCA_041685125.1. Taxonomy (GTDB): domain Bacteria; phylum Pseudomonadota; class Alphaproteobacteria; order Rhodobacterales; family Rhodobacteraceae; genus Marivita. The sequence goes on from JAWLGI010000120.1 coordinate 3,026, forward strand.
AATCGCTGCCTGTC
>JAWLGI010000063.1:0-12511 GCA_041685125.1 Marivita sp.
GTGAACGACGTTGTTGCAATGTCATCCGCAACGCGATTTATTTGTTGAAACAAACGGAGCCAATCCGTGAACACAACAGGGAGTTCGTTTTTGCCCGACTCGTCGCAGAAAGACGCGTTCGTCGAATTTGATCGAGTGCAGAAAAGTTACGACGGCGTTCAGCTTGTCGTGAAAGACCTTAACCTCACCATGCCGAAGGGCGAGTTTCTCACGATGCTCGGGCCGTCGGGGTCAGGCAAGACCACCTGCCTCATGATGTTGGCCGGGTTTGAAACCGCAACCCATGGTGACATCCGGCTGGATGGCAAGGCGATCAACAACATCCCGCCGCACAAGCGCGGTATCGGGATGGTGTTCCAGAACTACGCCTTGTTCCCCCACATGACGATTTCCGAGAACCTGAGCTTCCCCCTTGAGGTACGAAGCATTGGCAAATCCGACCGCGAAGCGAAAGTGAAACGCGCGCTGGATATGGTCGAGATGGGAGATTTCGGCGGACGTCGCCCGGCACAATTGTCGGGGGGGCAGCAACAGCGCATCGCGTTGGCCCGCGCCCTGGTGTTCGAACCCGAGCTGGTTCTCATGGACGAGCCTCTGGGTGCCCTGGACAAGCAATTGCGCGAAAAGATGCAGTTCGAGATCACCGATCTTGCGCACCGTCTTGGCATAACCGTGGTCTATGTCACTCACGACCAGACCGAGGCGCTTACCATGTCGGACCGGGTTGCGGTTTTCGATGACGGCAAGATCCAGCAGTTGGCCTCACCGGACGAGCTTTACGAGCGACCCGAGAACAGCTTTGTGGCGCAGTTCATCGGTGAAAATAACACGCTTGATGGCACGATCCGCGAAATCAAGGGCGACACCTGCCTGGTGGAGCTTGATGATGGCGGGCTGATCGACGCGGTTCCGGTCAATGTCAGCAAGGTCGGCGAGCGCACGCGCGTGTCGATCCGCCCCGAACGCGTCGAGATCAACAAGGATCGCCTTCAGGAAGGGGCGCACACGCTCAAGGCGGATGTGCTCGAATTCATCTACATGGGTGATATCTTTCGAACGCGTCTCAAGGTGGCCGGCAATGACGAGTTTGTCATCAAGACGCGGAACGCTCCGGACCAGGAGCGTTTGACACCCGGCACGCAGATCGAAATCGGGTGGCTGCCCGAAGACTGCCGCGCGCTGGATGCAACCAACTGAGTTTACATGTCGCGGGGACGCGCTCGGTGCGCCTTGCGACATCAGAGGTATTGGTTGGTCGGTCCGACAGCCAATGCCGCTTTCTATAAGCGGACCGAAACGGGAGAATATGAATGAAACTGACGAAAACACTTCTGGCGACCAGCGCACTCACCGTTGCCGCCTCGGGTGCGACTGCTCAGGACATGGCAGACAGCATGTCGCTTGTCAGCTGGGGTGGCGCATATCAGAACAGCCAGCAGAAGGCTTATCTTGAGCCCTACCTGGAAATGAACCCGGACGTCAGCGCGTCTTGGGACGAGAGCTCCAACGAGGCTGTGGCAAAGCTGCGCGCGATGAGCGAAGCGGGCAACGTCACATGGGACCTCGTGGACGTGGTCGCCTCCGACTCGATCCGTCTGTGCGACGAAGGTCTGGCGATGGAAGTCGACCATGACGAATTGCTGAAGCCGGCCCCTGATGGGACCGATGCAAGCGACGACTTCGGCGACCTTATCGTGTCTGACTGCTTTATCCCGCAGATCGTGTACTCCACGACCTTCGGCTATCGCACGGACATGGTGCCCGAGGGCGTGGAGCCGCCGTCCGATATCTGCTCGGTCTTCGACCTGGAGACCTATCCGGGCAAGCGGTCGCTGGAACAGCGCCCGATCAACAACATGGAATGGGCTCTGCTCTGTGACGGCGTGGCCAAGGACGACGTCTACGACGTTCTGGAAACCAGCGAAGGCCAGGACCAGGCGCTTGCCAAGCTCGACACGATCAAGGACGAGGTGATCTGGTGGTCTGCCGGTGCGGACACGCCGCAGCTTCTGGCGGATGGCGAGATCTTCATGGGGTCGACCTATAACGGGCGTCTGTTCAGCGTGATCGAAGAGCAGGACCAGCCGGTTGGCATGATGTGGGACGCACAGGTCTTTGACCTCGACGGCTGGATCATCCCCGATGATCTGCCCGATGATCGTCTGGCACGGGTGCAGGACTTTGTCCGTTTCGCCACCGACACGCAGCGTCTGGCGGACCAGGCGGCGTATATCTCTTACGGGCCGGCCCGCGAAAGTTCGGCGCCGCTCGTGGGTGATCATGCCGAGCTGGGCATCGCCATGGGGCAACACATGCCGACCGCACCCGATAATTCGGGGAACATCTTCGTCTACAATTACGAGTTCTGGGCCGACTATCGCGACGACATCGACGCGAAATTCCAGGCGTGGCTCGCACGCTAAGCCCGAATTGGGCCTTGGGATGGGCAGATTGCCCATCCTCCAAAGACAGGGGTGGGCCGACCAGCCCGCCCCGCCAAAAAGGACACCGCCATGCCCAAGGGCTATATCATCGGCCATATCACGGTGAACGATCCCGACGCCTACAAGGAATATATCGAGCGGGACACGCCGATCCTCGAGAGCTTTGGCGGGCGGTTCATTGTTCGGGGCGGCCGGTCCGAGACGATGGAAGGCGACAGCGAAGACCGCCATGTTGTCATTGAGTTCGACGATTTCGACACAGCGAAGCGCGCGTATCACGACCCGGAGTATCAAGAGGTCGCAGAAATTCGCCGACGCACTGCAACCAGCACAATCATTCTAGTCGAGGGCACCTGAGCCATGACGGACGCAGCATCAGAACCAGACAAGATCACGGGCCCAACGCCGGACAACGCCCTGCGCGCCGCCGACAAGGCGGATGACGGGCCGGTCCTTGCCGCCGATGGCAAACCGCTCAAACAATCTCTGAACCGCGCGTTGCGGGCACAGAAACTTCGGGCACTTGCCCTGATTGCGCCGCTTTTGATTTTTGTCCTGATCAGCTTTATCGCGCCGATCGGCGACATGCTGTTTCGCTCTGTCGAGAACCAGATCGTCGGGGAAACGCTGCCCCGCACCGTCAACGCGTTGACCGACTACGACGCCGCCTCCGAAGACGTGCCCGGAGATGACGTGTTCGAGGCGGCCTACTACGATGTTTTCTATGCCGCCGAGAACAAGATGCACACGCGGCTTGGATCGCGACTGAACTATGAAATGACCGGTGCGTCTTCGATGTTCCGCAAGGCGGGCAGGGGTGTTGACGATATCGGTGAGGTCTATCTCGATCAATTCGAGGACCTGGACGAAAATTGGGACGAGGCACGGCCCTGGGCCGAGCTGATGGGCGATCCGGACTGGATCTCGGCACAGGAAGGCTGGGATGGCGAAAGCCGGATGCCCGCCTTTGAACTGCGCTCCGACATTGCAGAACTCTTGCCCCGCACCGCCGCCAATTACGAAAATTTTGCGCGGTTCATGCAGATCGAGGAAGAAGAAAGCCCTCTGGAAGAAGAACCCTGGTCCGTTGTGCATACGGCGCTGTACCAGGATTTGTCCGCGGGCGATGTTTCCGGCTATTCCGGCCCGCGTGCCGACATGCTGCAAGGCGCGGCCGATCTCGTGGCCAGCCCGGATTTCGAAACCATCTCGTTTCGTGACGGGTTCGAGGAAATCGATGAGGATTGGGTCACACCCGAGATCTGGCAAATCATCAAGACCTACAGCCCGGCCTACACCTCCGGCTATTTTCTGAACTCCGTGGATATGCAGAAGACCGCAGAAGGTCCTGCGATGCGCGATGATGACGAACGCATCTACGGGTTGTTGTTCCAGCGCACGCTGTTCATGAGCCTTGTCATCACCTTCAGCTGCATCCTGCTTGGCTATCCGGTGGCCTACCTGCTGTCCAACCTGCCGGCGAGCCGGGCCAACCTGCTGATGATCCTTGTCCTGCTGCCGTTCTGGACATCGCTTCTGGTCCGGACCTCCGCGTGGAAGGTGATGCTGCAACAGCAGGGTGTGATCAACGATGTGCTGGTCTGGCTGGGCATGGTGGCGGATGACGGACGATTGGTGATGATCAACAACCAGTTCGGCACCATCGTCGCCATGACGCATATCCTTCTGCCCTTCATGATCCTGCCGATGTACTCGGTGATGTCGACCATACCGCCTTCCTATGTGCGTGCGGCCAGGTCGCTGGGCGCGACCAACTGGACCTCTTTCTGGCGGGTCTATTTCCCGCAATCGGTGCCGGGCATCGGCGCGGGGTCCATTCTCGTGTTCATCCTGTCGATCGGGTACTACATTACGCCGGAAATCGTCGGTGGCACCTCGGGTATCTTTATCTCGAACCGGATCGCGTATCACATTTCGACCTCGCTGAACTGGGGACTTGCGGCAGCGTTGGGATCGATCCTGCTGGTGGTGGTTCTGGTGCTCTACTGGGCCTACGACCGGATCGTCGGTATCGACAACGTCAAACTGGGGGGCTGAGCCATGTCGGAAGCGATTCTCACACCTATCGAGAAAAAGCCGATTGGCTTTACCGCCGGGGTTCTGGCGTTGGCCGGTGCCTTTGCAGGGCTCTTCATCGGGACCGCACAAGGCTCTGGCCTGCTGGGCGTTGTCGCGGGCGCCATCCTGATGGCGGGATTGGCGTTCATCGCCATGCAAGTGCTTGGCAAGGACATGGAAAAGCCGGTGCGCTGGGCCATGATCGCGATCGTGGCGATCGCGGGTTTCCTGCTGAGCGGGCCGCCCGGACTGGTCGTGGGCGGGCTCTTCGGCTGGTTCTTCGGCTGGTTCATCTACTGGGTCGGCATGGGGCGCTACCGGGAACGTCTGTTGCCCTATCTGACCGGGGGTCAGGTGCTCTGGCATTATGCATTCCGGGTGATCTGCGGGGCGATCTTCGTCTTCCTCATCACGCCGATCCTCGTGGTGATGCCGCTGTCCTTCAACGCCGAGAACTTCTTTACCTTCACGCCGGAAATGCTGCGGTTCGATCCGGAAGGCTACAGCCTCAAGCATTATCGTGACTTCCTGACCAACCCCGAGTGGACCGGCGCGGTCAAGAATTCCCTGATGATCGCGCCCGTTGCGACGCTGATTTCGGTCTCGCTTGGCACCTTGGCCGCGATCGGGCTCAGCCAGAGCCACGTTCCCGGTCGGCGCGCGATCATGGCCATCCTGATCTCGCCGATGATCGTGCCGCTCATCATCTCAGCCACTGGGATGTACTTCTTTTACTCCAAGATCGGTCTTGTCGGCACGTATTGGGGTATTGTTCTGGCGCACGCGGTTTTGGGAATTCCCTTTGTCATCATCACCGTGACGGCCACGCTTGTCGGTTTTGACAGGTCGTTGACGCGGGCGGCGGCCAATATGGGGGCGAACCCGATCACGACCTTTTTCAAGGTGCAGATGCCACTGATCCTGCCGGGGGTGATCTCGGGTGGCCTGTTCGCTTTCATCACCTCTTTCGACGAAGTGGTCGTGGTCCTGTTCATCGGCTCGGCCGAGTTGCAGACGCTGCCGTGGCAGATGTTCACCGGTTTGCGTGAACAGATCTCACCCACGATCCTCGCGGCGGCGACGATCCTGGTCGGGATATCGATCTGCTTGTTGACCACGGTGGAAATCCTGCGGCGTCGATCCGAAAAGCTGCGGGGCATGTCGCCCGGGTAAGGGCGAAGCCGCTTCGAAGCGGCTTGTTCCAAGCGCGTTCGAACGCGCTTGGGCCGCATTTTCGAAAATGCGGAAGAAAGGCTTTTCGAAAAGCCTTTCGGGGCATGAACAAAGGCCCTGAATGTGTGTGCAGGGCCCTTTGCTTTCGACGAGGTGCGGGCGGGATCAGCTGCGGACGAGCTGTTCGTAGCTTTCAGCGATCTCGCGTGTCAGCGAGCCAACCTCGAAATTATAGTCGCCGATCTGCCCCACGGGCGTGACCTCGGCGGCGGTCCCGGTCAGCCAGCATTGTTCGAAGCCCTCAAGCTCTTCGGGCATGATGTGGCGTTCGTGCACCGCGACCTGGCGATCCTTGAGCAGTCCGATGACCGTCTGGCGGGTGATCCCGTTGAGGAAGCAATCCGGTTCCGGCGTATGAACCTCGCCATCCTTGACGAAAAAGATGTTGGCGCCCGTCGCCTCGGCCACGTAGCCGCGATAGTCGAACATCATCGCGTCGGAGCACCCCTTGGCCTCCGCGGCATGTTTGGACATGGTGCAGATCATGTAAAGACCGGCGGCCTTGGCATGGCTCGGGATGGTTTCAGGCGAGGGACGCTTCCACTTGGAGATGTCGAGCTTCGCCCCTTTCATCTTTGCGTCGCCGTAATAGGCTCCCCATTCCCATGTCGCGATCGCCATGCGAACCGGGTTGCGGGCGGAGGCGACACCCATGTCCTCACCGGCGCCACGCCATGCAATGGCGCGGACATAGGCATCCGACAGCCCGTTCGCCTCGATGACAGCGGCCTTGGCCGCTTCTATCTCGTCGACGGTGTAGGGGATTTCGAAATCAATCATCTCCGCGGACCGCTTCAACCGCTCCGAATGTGCGCGCGATTTGAAAATCGTGCCGCCATAGGCCCGTTCCCCCTCGAAGACCGAACTGGCATAATGCATCGCGTGGGTCAGGATGTGGACATTCGCGTCGCGCCAGTCGAGCATCTGGCCATCCATCCAGATCGTTCCATCCCGGTTGTCATATGTTCCGGCCATGTCTAACCTCCTCGCCCGGATTTCCATTAATTGCGCAAAATAGGGCCGAACCGGACATAATATTGCGTCAAATCTGAGATTCGCTACCATTTGATCCTTGGAATGTCAACAAGACTGACTTATTTTCGATCCACCAAATGCAAGGATCGGACAGGCGACTCATGGCGGACGGACAAACCCAAAGCGCATCAACCGGGCAGGCGCTGCTGTATCTCACCGATGAACAGCTTCGACAGGGTATCGAGGCGATGTTCTTTGCCTATCGCGGGTTCACGGCGGATCCGGACCGCATTCTTGAAGAGCTGTCCTATGGCCGTGCCCATCACCGGGCGCTGCACTTCATCCATTGCGCGCCGGGCACGACCGTGAACAACCTGCTGGCGATCCTCGGGGTCACGAAGCAATCTCTGAACCGTGTCTTGCGAACCTTGATCGAGGATGGTCTGGTCGAAAGCCATATAGGTCGCAGCGACAAACGCGAACGGCATCTGACCCTGACCGAGGCGGGCAAGGCGCTGGAACAGCAATTGTCGGACGCGCAACGATTGCGGATGCGGGACGCGTATCGCAAGGCGGGGCCAGAGGCAGTCGCGGGATTCAAGACGGTGCTCGAAGCGATGATGGATGACGATATGCGGCAGGCCTATATCGCGTTGCGGGACGGGCGCTGACATGGCCGATCCAGACGCACATTTGCTGATCGTCGATGATGACGAACGCATCCGCGGATTGTTGCAGAAATTCCTGATCCGCAACGGCTTCCTTGTGACTTCCGCGCGCGATGCAGCTCATGCGCGTCGCATCCTTTCGGGGCTGGATTTTGACCTGATCGTGCTGGACGTGATGATGCCGGGCGAGGATGGGGTCAGCCTGACCCGGGGAATCCGTGAGACGGCCGCAACGCCAATCCTGCTCCTGACGGCGCGCGCCGAAACCGATGATCGAATCGCGGGGCTGGAGGCCGGGGCTGACGATTACCTGAGCAAGCCGTTCGAGCCGAAGGAGTTGCTTCTGCGTATCAACGCCATCCTGCGCCGGATGCCGGAGCTGGTGGCGGATAACGGTGCGCCGAAATACTTGAACCTCGGGCCGATCCGCTATGACACGGAACGCTCCGAGATGTGGCGCGGCGAAGACCTTGTCCGCCTGACCTCGACAGAGATCCAGTTGATGAAGATCTTCGCCGGAAAACCCGGTGAACCGCTCAGCCGGTCGCAGCTGGTCGAGGAGTTGGGTCGCGACCGGGGCCAGAGCCAGGAGCGCGCGGTGGATGTGCAGATCACCCGTCTGCGTCGCAAGCTCGAGGACAATCCCAAACAGCCGCGCTACCTGCAAACGGTGCGGGGCGCCGGGTATATGCTTGCACCCGATTGACGGGTTTGGTTTTTGCATATTTGAAAAGAGAAGAAGCAGGGGGAGGCGCCCATGGCGACGGCATTGATCACGCATGCAGACTGTCTGGAGCATGTGACACCGGAGGGTCACCCGGAGCGGGTGGCGCGGCTGGAGCATGTGCTGCATGCGGTGCAAGGGCTGGACGTGACGCGCGAGAGCGCGCCATTGGCGGATCCCGCGCATCTGGCCTATGTCCATCCGCAATCACATATCGACGCCATCACTGCGGCCGCGCCGAAGGACGGCTTCAATCAGCTGGATGCCGACACATGGATGTCGCCCGGCAGCGTGCCTGCGGCCATGCGGGCTGCGGGTGCGGTCGTGCGCGCGGTCGACATGGTGCTGGACGACGAGGTGCAGAACGCCTTCTGCGCGATCCGGCCGCCCGGGCACCATGCCGAAACATCGACACCGATGGGGTTCTGCCTGTTCGGCAATGCCGCCATCGGTGCGAAACACGCGCTCGAGGCGCATGGGTTAAGCCGCGTCGCGGTGGTGGATTTCGATGTGCATCACGGCAACGGGACGCAGGATTTATTGTGGGACGAAGCACGCGCGCTGACGATCACCAGCCAGCAAATGCCGCTTTGGCCGGGCAGCGGCGATCCATCCGAAAAAGGGGCGCATGACAATGTGCTGAACATCCCGCTGGCCCCGCGCAGCGGCAGCGCCGAGATGCGTGCCGCCTACGAGGGGCAGGTTTTCCCGCGCTTGCGCGCCTTCAAGCCGGAGTTGATCATCATCTCGGCCGGCTTTGACGCGCATCAGGATGATCCCCTCGCCGAGCTGCAATGGACAACCGAGGATTTCCGCTGGCTCACCCGGGAACTTTGCGCCTTGGCGGCAGAGTTGTGCGAGGGTCGTGTCGTCTCGACTCTGGAAGGGGGCTATGATTTGTCAGCCTTGGCAGATAGCACACGCGCGCATGTGGATGTATTGATGGAGGCCGCGTCATGACCGAGACCCCGGTAGAAGAAATGAGCTTCGAGACCGCGATGGCCGAGCTTGAGAAGGTGGTGGGCCAATTGGAGCGCGGCGACGTGGCGCTCGAGGAATCCATCTCGCTCTACGAACGCGGTGCGGCTCTCAAGAAGCGTTGCGAAGCCAAGCTGAACGAGGCGCAGGAAAAGGTGGCGGCGATCACGCTGGACGCCGACGGTCAGCCCAAGGGCACCGCACCGTTCGACCCGGACTAAGCCGCCGCGATGTTTGCCGATGCCCTGCGCCGCGATGCTGATGCGATCGGCGCACATCTTGAAACAGTTTTGCAGGACGGCCCCGACCTGCCCTTGGTGGACGGAATGCGCTATGCCGTTTCGGGTGGCAAGCGGTTGCGCGGTTTTCTGGTGTTGGAGACCGCACGGTTGCATGACGTGCCGCAGGCGCGGGCGATCTGGGCCGCAGCCGCGATCGAGGCGACCCACGCCTACAGTCTCGTGCATGACGATCTGCCTTGCATGGATGATGACGATCTGCGCCGCGGTCTGCCCACCGTGCATCGCAAATGGGATGACGGCACCGCCGTCCTGGTCGGCGACGCGTTGCAGACGCTTGGCTTCGAGCTTGTGCTGGCGCCGGCCTGTCACCCCCTGGCAGAGGTGCGCGCAGACCTTGCGCGCAGTCTTGCGCGCGCGTCGGGACGCGGCGGGATGGTTTTGGGACAGGCGCTCGATATTGCGGCGGAATCCTCGGATGCGCCTTTGACACTGGAGCAGATCACCGCGTTGCAGGCCGGCAAGACCGGCGCACTGATCGTCTGGTCGGCGCAGGCGGGCGCACGCATGGCGCAGGCGGATATGCAACCGCTTACCGATTACGCCAACGCGCTTGGCCTTGCCTTCCAGATCGCGGATGACATTCTGGACGTGGAAGGTGACAAGACTATCGTTGGCAAAGCGGTCGGCAAGGATGCGGATCGGGGCAAGGCGACCTTTGTCTCGTTGCTGGGTCTTGAGGGCGCGAAACGCCGTGCCGCAGAGCTTGTCGAGGCCGCCTGTGATGCCGTGTCGCCCTATGGCGACAGGGCGCGAACCTTGAATGACGCAGCGCAGTTCGTTATCTCGCGCGATACCTGATGCGACCCGGAGGCGCGGTACATGACCACCCCTACAGACACACCGCTTCTCGATACCGTGTCCTCACCAGCGGATTTGAAACGGTTTTCCGATGACCAGCTCGAGCAACTGGCGGACGAGCTGCGCGCCGATACGATTGCGGCGGTGTCCAAGACCGGCGGGCATCTGGGCGCCGGGCTGGGCGTGATCGAGCTGACGGTAGCGCTGCACGCCATATTCGACACACCACGCGACAAGATCATCTGGGACGTGTCGCACCAGTGTTATCCGCACAAGATCCTGACAGGGCGACGCGCCAGGATGGGCAGTTTGCGGCAGGAGAATGGGCTCTCCGGTTTCACCAAGCGTTCGGAATCGCCCTATGATCCTTTTGGTGCGGCGCATAGCTCCACCTCGATCTCGGCCGCGCTGGGTTTTGCCGTGGCGCGCGATTTGGGCGGCAATTGCGACACCGGGCATGGCGATGCGATTGCCGTGATCGGCGATGGCGCGATGAGTGCGGGCATGGCCTATGAGGCGATGAACAACGCGGGCCATCTCAAGAAGCGCCTGATCGTGATCCTGAATGACAATGAAATGAGCATCGCGCCGCCGGTGGGGGCCATGTCCTCCTACCTGTCGCAACTTTATGCCGGCGCGCCGTTCCATGATTTCAAGGACGCCGCCAAGGGCGCGGTGAGCCTTCTGCCCGAGCCCTTCCGCGAAGGGGCCAAGCGCGCGCGCGACCTGGTCAAGGGAATGACCGTGGGCGGTACGTTGTTCGAGGCGCTGGGTTTTTCCTATATCGGGCCGATCGATGGCCATGATCTGGACCAGTTGATGCCCGTTCTGCGCACAGTAAAGGAGCGCGCGGATGGGCCGATCCTGATCCATATCGCGACGACGAAGGGCAAGGGATACGCACCTGCCGAGGAGTCGGCGGATCGCGGCCATGCGCGGGCCAAGTTCGACGTGGTGACCGGCGAGCAGAAGAAATCGCCGTCCAATGCCCCCAGCTACACCAAGGTTTTCGCGCAAGCGCTGATGCAGGAAGCGGCGGATGATCCGCTGATTTGCGCCGTGACGGCCGCGATGCCCGATGGCACGGGCCTCGACCTGTTCGCCAACCGATATCCGTCGCGGACATTCGATGTGGGGATTGCCGAACAGCACGGCGTCACCTTTTGCGCCGGTCTGGCGGCGGGTGGGCTCAAGCCGTTCTGCGCGATTTACTCCACCTTCCTTCAACGCGGCTTTGACCAGATCGTGCATGACGTGGCGATCCAGCGCTTGCCTGTGCGTTTTGCCATCGACCGCGCAGGGCTTGTCGGGGCCGATGGGGCGACCCATGCCGGCAGCTATGACGTGGCTTACCTTTCGAATCTGCCGGGCTTCGTTGTCATGGCGGCCGCAGACGAGGCGGAACTGAAACACATGGTTGCCACGGCAGCGGCGCATGGTGACGGGCCGATTGCCTTCCGCTATCCACGCGGCGAGGGGCAGGGGGTCGAGATGCCCGAACGTGGCCAGATCTTGGAGATCGGCAAGGGGCGCATGATCCGCGAGGGCAGCAAGGTTGCGATCCTGTCCTTCGGCACACGCCTGGGCGAGGTCATGACCGCGTGCGAGGCGCTTGGAGCCAAGGGGATCACACCCACCGTGGCGGATGCGCGTTTTGCCAAACCGCTGGACCGCGACTTGATCCTGCAATTGGTGTCAAATCACGAGGCGCTGATCACCATAGAGGAAGGCGCCATCGGTGGCTTTGGCAGCCATGTGGCGCAGCTCTTGGCCGAAGAGGGCGTGTTTGACCGCGGGCTGAAATACCGCTCCATGGTGCTGCCCGATATTTTCATCGATCAAGCCAGCCCTGCGGCGATGTATGACGTGGCACGACTCAACGCCGAACACATAGAGGCGAAGGTGCTGGATGTCATGGATGTCGCCGCGATCGGCAAACGCGCCTAACATACGTCCTGCAAAGCGGGTTCGGATTTTGCGCTCCTCGGGCCTGCGGTGTCAAAAGGTCAAAGACTCTCGTTTGATAGATGCCCGCGACACGCGCTATATCAGGCCTGCAATCAGGGTCACGACCACGCCGAGAGACAAGGCCAGCACCAGGTAGCCGGCGATCAGCACCACCCCGTCCCGGACCATAAGCGCAAATGCGACGAGTGCCACGCCCCCGGCACTGACCGATGTGAACATTGGCAGGAGTTCCAGAAAGGGCCATGTGGCCGCGACGAGCATGACCGCGAATAGCGCAACGCGGTCCATCGGCCGCCCTGACAGGAACCGCAACCGGTCGCGGCTGTTCCGGTCCAGCCAGTA
>JAWLGI010000064.1:0-12372 GCA_041685125.1 Marivita sp.
CGTGATCGCCGCCGTCAGCGTCGTCTTGCCGTGGTCAACGTGACCAATCGTGCCGATGTTGCAATGCGGCTTGCCGCGCTCAAACTTTTCCTTTGCCATCTCTTCAGGCGCCTCGTGGTTTGGGGGTCCACCCGACCCGGTTTTCATCGCGCGCCGTCTATGCCCAGACTCGGGGAAAATCAAGCCCAAAGCGGCCCACCTGACGCGGACGCGCGCCTGCCGTCGTTATTCGGAAAGACCAGAGCGTTGCGCGGTGGTCCGGAGCGCCGCGGCGCGGGTCAGGCCCAGCACCTCTGGCGGCACGACCACTGCTTGCGATTGCGGTGTCGTCACCGCTTGGGGGTCGGCGCTCAGGCCCTCCTCGGCAACAGCGCCGGTCGCGGCCCGCTCCTGTGCGGACCCGGTGAACCAGCCTTCGGCCTGCTGCATGTCACGCAGCCAGTTTTCGACCTCGCGGGCCGCTTCCTGGGCAAGACCCGTCAGCTGCTCATCCCGGTTCTTGGAAATGCGCGATTCAAACACCTTGATGACCTGGATCACCTTCGGTTCGGGATTGAGCTTGGCTTGTGCCGCGTCGTCCCAGACCGTGACATTCATTGCCACGGCGGATTTGCCCGGGATGATGGGGGGCGGCAGGGAATAGGCCTCCACGCTCACACCCAGGTGGTAATACTTGCCCCCGTCAAACCGGCTGAACCGTTCGCCCAGCGCCTGTTCCATTTCGGCGATCCATTCGTCTTGTGGCACGTCGCGCGAGACCAGCAGTTTCTGCAGGTTGGGCGCCACAACGCCAACATGGCCAAGACTGAAATCGCCCATCGGCTTGGTCGGCTCTTCCAGGTCTCGGGTCGGATCGGCACAGGCGGCCAAGGCCAACAGGACTGGCACGGCAAAAAGAAAGTGGCGCATCGGTTCCCCCGCAACGACTGTCCGCACAGATCTATCGCAGCCGCCGGAAGGGTGCAACGCGGCCCAGGGGCCGGGCCCGCCTGTTCCGCGTCAGATCACGGCCTTTTCAACTTGCGCCGCGCCATGCAGCAGGCGCTCGAAATGAAATTCCGAAAGGTCGAGCGCCCGGTAGCCCCCGAAGCACAACATTTCGGCAAGACCGCGTCCCATCGCGGGGGCCTGTTGGAGGCCATGCCCCGAGAACCCGTTGATGAAATGAAAATTCCTCACCTCCGGATGCGGCCCCAACACCGCGTTGTGGTCGAAGGTGTTCATCTCGTAATGCCCCACCCAATCATGCGTCAGGCGGATCGCCTCGAATTGCGGGATGCGCGCGGCCAGAATCGGCCAGACCCGGTCTTCCCACAGGCTGTGGTCCATCTCGAAATCATCGAAACCCACCGCCGGGTCGTCCCCGAAATGGCCTCCCGCCTGGTAGGTGCCGCCGCCGTTTTCGCGCACATGCAGGCCCGAGGGGTCAATCGTCAACGGCAGGTCACGGTCGAGCGGCCTGGCCGCCTTGAAGATCCACGAATAGCGCTTGCGCGGCTCGACCGGCAGGCTCAGCCCGGCCATCGCCGCGGTGCGCGCCGCACGCGGGCCAGAGGCATTGACGACCTGTCCACAGGCCACACGGTCACCGCTGGCAAGCGTCACCGCTTCTACGCGCCCCCCCGAGATCTGCATTCCAACGGCTTCGGACTCGATGAATTCGACGCCTCGTTCACGCGCCTGCCGCCGCAGCCATTCAAGAACCGCCATGCTGTCGAAATAGCCTTCGTTGCGGGTGTTGATCGACCCCAACACGATATCGTCCAGCGTATAGAACGGATAGGCTTTGGCGATCTGCGCCGGCGTCAGCAGGCGTGTCGCCGCACCCGCCGCCACCTGTACCGCGGCCCGCGCGCGCAGGTCATCTGCAAACGCCTCGGTGTCAGCCAGGTACAGATAGCCGAAATTGCGGATGCCAATCTGTGGCACCCGCGCATCACCCCCCATGAAGCCACGCAGACCGGTGATGAACTGCGCCCCGAACTGGCTGATCCGGATATTGAGCGCGGTGGAGAACTGCTGCCGAATGCAACTGGTCGAGGTTGCGGTGGCGCTCTGCTCAAGGCTCATGTCCCGGTCGATGACCAGAACATGCCCGTCGAACCCCAGATCGGTCAGGAACCACGCCACCGCAGAACCCATGATCGCGCCACCGACGATCACGACATCATAGCTGTCCCGCTGCGACGTGGCGTTGGCCATCGCTCAGATCGCGGCTTTCAGGCTTTCATCGATATAGATTTCGCGCAGGCGCAACGACCTGTCGCCCGGTATGCCCGGTCCCAACGCGACCCCGTCAATCTCGACCACCGGCATGACAAAGGCCGAAGCCGAGGTGACAAACGCCTCATCCGCGTCCTTCGCCTCGTCGATGGTGAAATCGCGCTCTTCCACCTGCATCTGCGCCTCGCGCGCAAAGCGCAGCACGGCGGCGCGGGTGATCCCGTGCAGGATGTCGTTCGACAGCGCGCGCGTGATGATCGTGTTGCCCTTGATGATATAGGCGTTGTTGCTGGTGCCCTCCGTCACCGCGCCATCCTGCACCATCCACGCGTCATCCGCGCCCGCCTTCTTGGCCATCATCTTGCCCATCGAGGGGTAAAGAAGCTGAACCGTCTTGATATCGCGACGCCCCCAGCGCTGATCGTCGATCGAGATGACCTTGATTCCCGTTTTCGCCGCCGGATTGTCGGCCAGGCCGGGCTTGGACTGGGTGAAAAGAACCACCGTCGGCTCCGTCGTCTCCGGGTCGGGAAAGACGAAATCGCGATCCCCGTCAGAGCCACGCGTGATCTGAAGATAGACCAGCCCGTCATCGATGCCATTCACCCTGACCAGTTCGCGGTGGATGTCCAGCAGATCGTCGAACGCCGCCGGTTTCTTGATGTCCAGTTCGTGCAGCGACCGCGCCAGCCGCCTTGCATGACCGTCAAAATCGATCAGCTTGCCGCCCAGCACGCTCGTCACCTCGTAGACGCCATCGGCCATGAGGAACGCCCGGTCGAAGATCGACACCGTCGCCTCGTCCTCGGGCAGGTAGTCTCCGTTCACATAGACGGTGCGGGTCATGGGTGCTCTCCTTATCCCCAAAGACCGGGGGCAGAGGGATGCACGCCGGCCTCGTCAAACAGCAATGGTTCCTCGCGGTCTTCGGCCAGAAGAAGCGGCCCGTCAAGATCCGTGACCGCCGCACCCTGCGCGACCAGAACCGCCGGGGCCATCGCCAAAGAGGAGCCGACCATGCAGCCGACCATCACGGCGTACCCTTCGGCCCGCGCCGCGTCCCGCAAGGCCAGCGCCTCGGTCAGCCCGCCTGTCTTGTCCAGCTTGATGTTCACGAGGTCATACTTGCCCTTCAGCGCGGGCAATGACGCGCGATCATGACAGCTTTCATCGGCACAAAGCGGTACGGGCCGCTCCATCCCCAGAAGCGCATCATCATCTCCCGCGGGCAAGGGCTGTTCGACCAGGGACACCCCCAGCCGTAACAGATGCGGCGCCAGATCGGCATAGACCTCGGCAGACCAGCCTTCATTGGCATCCACGATGATGCGCGCATCGGGCGCCCCTGTCCGCACCGCTTCCAGACGGGGCATGTCATCGGGCGTGCCCAGCTTGATCTTCAAGACCGGACGATGCGCATGTTTGGCGGCCTGCGCCTGCATCGCCTCGGGCGTGTCCAGAGACAGGGTATAGGCCGTGATCTCCGGCCCCGGCGCTTGCAACCCCGCCAGGTCCCAGACCCGGCACCCGGCCCGTTTCGCCTCGAGATCCCACAGCGCGCAATCCACCGCGTTCCGCGCCGCCCCGGCCGGCAAGGCCTCCTGCAAAGCCATACGGTCGATTCCCTCGGGCAAGGACCGGATCTGCGCCTCGACGCTCTCCAAGGTCTCGTCATAACGTGCATAGGGTACGCATTCGCCCCAACCGGTCACACCGCCCCGCGTCACCCGCACGGTCAATACCTTCGCCTCGGTCCGGCTGCCGCGCGAGATCGTAAAGACCTGCGCCAACCGGAACACATCGCGCGTCACCTCGATCATTGGCACGTCCCCCTGCTTCTTCTCTTTCCAAATATGCAAACACGACATCCGCAAAGCCGCGCCGCTCAAGACCGTCAGAGCGCCGCCAACGCGGCGGCCAACCGATCCGCGCCATGCCGGAACGGATCGACAGCAGGCAGCCCCATGCGGGTCTCGACCTCGGCCAGATATGCATCCGCCTCGGCCGCGCCCATATGCTGGGTATTGATCGAAATGCCTGCCACCACGCAATCCGGATTGGCGATCCGCGCCAGCGGCAACGCCACGTCGCGCAGCCCCTCGAGCGACGGCAGGTCATAGCCCGGCAAGCCGCGCATATGCGTCCGCGTCGGCTCGTGGCACAGGATCAGGGCGTCGGGCTGCCCACCATGGATCAGCGCCATCGTCACACCCGAGAACGACACGTGAAACAGGCTGCCCTGCCCCTCGATCACGTCCCAATGATCGGACTCATTGTCCGGCGTCAGCCATTCGATGGACCCGGCCATGAAATCCGCCACCACCGCATCGAGCGGCACACCATCCCCGGTGATGAGAATGCCGGTCTGCCCGGTGGCGCGGAAGGTGCTTTTCATGCCCCTGTCGCGCATCGACTTGTCCAGCGCCAGCCCGGTATACATCTTGCCCACCGAACAATCGGTGCCGACCCCCAGGACCCGCTTGCCGGCACGTTTCATGCCATCAGCAATCGGGTAGTCGACCTCCGGCACACGCACATCATGCAGCGTCCGCCCGGTGGCCTCGGCAACGGCGACAAGGTCAGGCTCGTCGCGCAAAAGATTGTGCAGACCCGAGGCAAGGTCGAACCCCTCCTCCAGCGCCGCAACGAGCTCCTTTTTCCAGGCTTGGCTGATCTTGCCACCCCGGTTGGCCACACCGACGACCAGCGTCTTCGCGCCCGCTTCCTTGGCCTCCGCCAGATTCATGTCGGTCAGGCCAAGATCGGCGTAGCAGCCCTGCATGCGAAATTGCCCGACACAGTTTTCGGGACGCCAATCCTTGATGCCCTGCGCCACTTTCGCGGCGAGCCCATCCGGCGCATCGCCGAGGAACAAAAGATATGGTGTCTCGATCATGACGGCCCCTTTCGCGGTCTGCTATCAGGGGGCAGGATGACAGCGAAGATGGACAATTGCATCGCCTCGATCTGCCGAATCTTCGTGGATTGCACAAAATTCTTGCGCATCATCGGGTGATTTTCGAAGATTCTTGCACAATGCAGTGCGCTGCATAGCAGCAGGGATTCTGCGGGTGCAAAATGCGCTTGCAGAAAGACACGCAATTTCATACCCAATCCGTGACGCCAAACGCAATATCCTTACCAAGAGGCTCCCATGTCGTTTCGAATCCAGCCTGCTGCGCCCGCCCGCCCAAACCGGTGTCAATTGTTCGGACCCGGCTCCCGGCCGGCGATCTTTGACAAGATGGCCAAGTCGGATGCGGATGTCATCAATCTCGATCTCGAAGACAGCGTCGCGCCCTCCGACAAGGACAGCGCGCGCAGCAATATCATCGACGCGATCGGCGACGTGGATTGGGGCGGCAAGACGCTCAGCGTGCGGATCAACGGCCTGGACACGCCCTACTGGTATCGCGACGTGGTGGACCTTCTGGAAAAGGCGTCCGATCGGCTCGACCAGATCATGATCCCCAAAGTGGGCTGCGCCGCGGACCTTTACGCGGTGGACGCGCTGGTCACCGCCGTCGAAGCCGCGAAAGGCCGCGGCAAGCGGATCGCGTTCGAGGTGATCATCGAATCCGCCGCTGGAATCGCCCATGTCGAAGACATCGCTGCCGCCTCCCCGCGGCTCGAAGCGATGAGCCTTGGCGCTGCCGATTTCGCCGCCTCGATGGGAATGCAGACAACCGGTATCGGCGGCACGCAGGAAAACTACTACATGATGCATGACGGTCAGAAACACTGGTCGGATCCCTGGCACTGGGCGCAGGCCGCCATTGTCGCTGCTTGCCGCACCCATGGTGTTTTGCCGGTGGACGGCCCCTTCGGCGATTTCTCCGACGAGGACGGCTTCCGCGCGCAAGCCTTGCGTTCCGCCACGCTCGGCATGGTCGGCAAATGGGCGATCCACCCCAAACAGGTCGCGCTCGCCAACGAGGTCTTCACCCCGACAGAGACCGCCGTTGCCGAAGCCCGCGAAATCCTTGCCGCGATGGAAGAGGCCAAGGCCAAGGGCGAAGGCGCCACCGTCTACAAGGGCCGCCTTGTCGATATCGCGTCGATCAAACAGGCCGAAGTGATCGTGCGGCAATCCGAAATGATCTCGGGGCGCTAATCACCCGGACCCCGGCGAATTTTCGCATGAAAATTCTTGGCCATCAGGTTTTTCGGACGAAAAACCTGATCACCCCTCCGCGGACCAGTCCTTGCGCCCATCTACGCCGGTCTCGTCCAGCAGGCCAAGGCGCTTGGCCTCGTAGTAATACCCCCGCGCATACCATCGCACGGCCTCGGCTTCGTCTCCACCAGAGACAAGCCACGCCCCGCGCAGGTAGCGCACGGCGTATTTCAAGTTGGTTTCCGCATCCAGCAAATCCCCCGGGGCCCCTGCGAACCCCATCGACCGGGCCGTTTCCGGCAGGATCTGCATCAGACCGTAATACGGTCCGTTCCGCGCCTTTGGCCGATGCGTGCTTTCGCGCACGACAACACGCTGCACCAGGGACACCGGCACATCGTTGCGCGTCGCCGCCGCGACGATCTGGCGGCGCAAGGCCGGGGTTTCGTTGGGGTACAGGGCTTGCTGCGCTGGCACAGGTGCCTGCGCCGGTCCCGCCAAGGGGCCGCACGCCACGGGCAAAAGCCCGAGGGACAAACAGACCAAGAGGGATCGCGCGGTGTTCATCGCTGTGCTTTGCGCCAAGTCGCGCGCCGTGGCAATCGTCCATGTCATCGATCAGCGGCGCTCCGCCCAAGGCCGTCCGCTCCACCCCGCTGGGCGGCGTGCAAGGGGGCGTGCAAGGCGGCGTGCAAGGGGGCGCCCACAGCCTCGGAAAAAGAAATAACGAATTATGAATTGGCCTCTGTAAGCCATTGATTTCATTTACACGCGCTCCCGTCCCATAGATGGGACACCCATTGACCTTCCCTCTCCCTCGGCTATCCTCGACGTATGGCAGGCATCATCCATCTCATCAAACTCTCGGTCGGGTCCGACAGCGTCGAACAGATCGCGGATTGGCAGCAAAACCGCGCCAAGCAGCGCGTGGGCGGGCATTATTTCCACCTCACCCGGATGTGGCCCAAGCGAGAAAAAGAACTGCTGAATGGCGGCTCGATCTACTGGGTCGTCAAGGGGATGCTGCAGGCCCGGCAACGGATCATCGGGCTGGAAGAGATCATCGGCACGGACGGGATCCGCCGCTGCGGGATCGTGCTGGACCCCGAATTGATCCGCACCGCCACCGCCCCGAAACGCCCGTTCCAGGGATGGCGCTACCTCAAACCCGAAGACGCGCCGCCCGATCTGGGCCAGGCGCGCCCCGATGACGATGCCCTGCCTCCGGAGCTTGCGGGCGCGCTGGCGGAAATCGGCGTCCTCTGACCCGCCGCACATAATCCCCTGCATCCGCGCCCTGGCATCTCTCCAGCGAAACATCCAACCACTCCTCCAGACCCACCATTCAGGACAGCAATCATGACCGACAGCTACACGCCCCCCGAAGTCTGGACATGGGACCGCGACAACGGAGGCAAGTTCGCGAGCACCAATCGCCCCGTGGCAGGCGCAACCCACGACAAGGATCTCCCGGTGGGCGAGCATCCCTACCAGCTCTACAGCCTCGCCACCCCGAACGGGCAGAAGGTCACGATCCTGTTCGAAGAGCTGTTGGCGGCAGGCCACACCGAGGCCGAGTACGACGCGTGGCTGATCAATATCGGGGAGGGCGACCAGTTCGGGTCGGGCTTTGTCGACATCAACCCGAACTCCAAGATCCCCGCGCTTGTCGACCGAAGCGGCGACACGCCGATCCGGGTCTTTGAATCCGGCGCGATCCTCATGCACCTCGCCGAGACATTCGACGCGTTCCTGGGTCCGCGGGAACGCCGCGCCGAGATGCTCAGCTGGCTGTTCTGGCAGATGGGCAGCGCGCCCTATCTCGGCGGCGGCTTCGGTCATTTCTACGCTTACGCGCCTGAGCCGATGGAATACCCGATCAACCGTTTCACGATGGAAACCAAGCGCCAGCTTGATGTGCTGGACCGGCAACTGGCCGGGTCCCGGTTCATCAGCGGACCCGATTACACGATCGCCGACATGGCAATATGGCCCTGGTACGGCGGGCTGGTTCTCGGACGACTCTACGATGCGGCCGAGTTCCTGGACGTGAGCAGCTACACCAATGTCGTCCGCTGGGCCGAGGCCATCGATGCGCGCGACGCGGTGCACCGCGGGCGCATGGTCAATCGGTCATCCGGCGACCCGGCCGGGCAGCTGCGAGAACGGCATGATGCGTCGGATTTCGAGCTGCGCATGCAAGACAAGATTGACGCCGCGACCTGATCAGCGATTTTCTCGCCTTCCGCAAATCTTCGCGGGAGGCGGATATTGCCGCAGCAGGTCCGCGATTTATCTCACAACCATGGATGAAACACCCGATCCCCGAAGCCGCGCCGTACCAACGGGCCGCGTCGCGCGCGCCGCCCGCATGGGCGGTCTGGCGAGTGGGCTGATCGGGTCCGCCGCCGCCACCGGAGCGCGGCAGCTCTTGCAGGGACGCAGACCGTCGCCCGGTGACATGTTCCTCACCCCATCCAACGCGCAACGCCTGACACGGGAATTGTCCCAGATGCGCGGAGCCGCAATGAAGATGGGTCAGCTCCTGTCGCTCGAAGCCGGGGATATCCTGTCGCCGGAGCTCGCCACCCTCCTGCAACCCCTGCAATCACAGGCGCATTTCATGCCGCCTGCCCAGCTCAAGAAAGTGCTCGGGGCCGCCTGGGGGGCAGATTTCACCAAACATTTCAAGCGATTTGACGTCCGCCCGATCGCAGCGGCATCCATTGGGCAGGTGCATCGCGCGCAAACCCGTGATGGGCGCGATCTGGCGATCAAGATACAATACCCGGGAATCCGCGACAGCATCGATAGTGATCTGCGCAACCTGTCCAGCCTGATGCGTGTCTCGGGACTGGTGCCCAAAGGGTTGGACCTGAAACCGCTGTTGGAGGATGCCGGACGGCAATTGCACGAGGAAGCGGATTACCTCCAGGAAGCCGGGAATCTCAAGCGCTTTGCAGATCTTCTCGCCTCCGATCGGCATTTCATCCTGCCTTCCGTCCACATGGACCTGTCGACCCCCGATATCCTCGCCATGGATTTTATCCCGTCACAATCGCTCGACACGTTGGAAACCGCCGATCAGGCGACGCGCGATCACGTGGCATATCAGTTGATCGGGCTGATGATGCGCGAGGTTTTCGAGTTCGGCCGCATCCAGTCAGACCCGAATTTTGCAAATTTCAGATGGCAGCCTGACGCCGAAAAAATCGTTCTGCTGGATTTTGGGGCGACACATGAGATCGACGCGGAATTGTCCGCGCGGTCCCGGGAGATTCTGAAACCGGCGCTCGACGACGATCATGTCCGGATTGAGCGGGCCCTCACGGATCTGGGGCTTTTATCCGCCAGGATCCCTGAAAAAACCCGAGTGGAAATTCTTGACATGGTCGCGATGGCGAATGGTCCGATGCTGGAAACCGCCGGGTTCGATTTCGGCGATACCTCCCTGGTCTCCGATCTGCGCGATCGGGGTATGGCGCTCGGCCGCGACCGGTCGATCCAACATATCCCGCCGACAGACGTGCTCTACCTTCAGCGCAAGGCGGCAGGGCTGTTCCTGCTGGCAACCCGGCTCCGCGCCAAGGTCAACCTACGCGAATTGTTCCTGCGCCATGCGTGACGCGCCAAAACGCGACAACGCGTTTTGCCAAATCCTTTGCAGGATTTGGCCCCGCTAAACATCCAGCCGGTCGATCAGGGCCCGCAGAATGTCGCGCTCGGTATCGGATTTCTGCGCAACGCGGCTGCGGAACAGGGTGGCCTGGCTTTCCAGGATTGGCGCATCGCGCAAAATTTTCAGATGGTTCGCACGCAGGGTTTCGCCGCTTGACGTGATGTCGGCAATCGCCTCCGCGGTGCGGTTCTTGACAGTGCCTTCCGTCGCACCTTGGCTGTCGACCAGTTGGTAATCGGCAACGCCACCGCGGCGCAGATAATCGCGGACAAGGCGATGATACTTGGTCGCGATCCGCATGCGAAACCCGTGCCGCGCGCGAAAGGCAGCGGCGGCACCGTCCAGATCGTCCAATGTGTCCACATCGACCCAACAGGAAGGGACGGCCACGATCAGGTTGGCATGACCAAACCCGAGAGCCTCCAAGGGGTCCACTTTCTGTTCCCACTGCACGAGCTTTTCCTGGATCAGATCCGTGCCCGTGACACCAAGGTGAATGCGACCTGCCGCAAGTTCGCGGGGGATTTCGCCAGCCGACAGCAAGACAAGATCGACGCCCTCGATCCCCTCGACCGCGCCCGCGTATTCCCGGTCCGATCCAGTCCGCGACAGGGTCACGCCACGCGCGCTGAACCAGTCAAAGGTTTTCTCCATCAGCCGTCCCTTGGACGGCACACCGAGTTTGATCGTCATGCCAGCCCCCCGAGATCGGACAGAAGATCGGGCCGGATCACACCGCCCACGGCTGGGATCCCGCGGCCCTGCCCCAACCGTTCGGTGAGGGCATCATAGCGTCCCCCGGTTGCGACCGGAGGCAAATCGGGGCGCGCCTCGGCGTAAAATCCAAAGACAAAGCCATCGTAATATTCCATCGAGGTGCGCCCATAGGATGCCTCGAACGGCAAGGTCTCGACATCGACACCGCGCCGCGCCATCGCTTCGCAGCGAGCCTCGAACCGGTCCAGTGCCGGCAGGATGCCGGGCAGGTCCACCGCGATATCACGCAACTGCTCCAACGCGTTCGGGCAGGTTTCGGAGACTGCCAAGACGGCAGAAATCAATTCGACCACTTCGCCCGACACCGGCGCGCTGGCCGCGTCCGCGCGCAGTGCGTCAATGCGGCTTGCAATTTCGCCTTTGCTGCGCAGGCCGATCATCGTGCCGGCGGCCTGCAAGGGGTCATCCGCCGCAAGCAGGGCCGCACGCGCCGGCGGCATCGGGGTCAGGCCCGCAAAACGCTTGACCAGGGCAGTAAACCTCGCAGGACGCCAGATGTGGCGCATGAGCGCGGCGCGGCGGTCCTCCGTGGTGTCGAGGCCTGTCACCATGGCGATGAGGATGCCGATGTCCCCGGTGGCCGGGCGCAGACCGACCGGCGCCAGAATATCGGAAAAGCGGCCGAACACATCGGCATCGGCCTGTGCCGGATCGCTGCCGCCAAAGTCCTCGTATCCGACCTGCATGTATTCGCTGCGGCGGTCGGGATGATCTTCCTGTTTGCGGAACACCTCGCCGCAATATGTGTAGCTGGCGGGCGCACCGGCGCCTTTCATATGGGTTTGCACAAGCGGCACCGTGAAGTCCGGGCGCAGCATCATCTCGCCACGATCGGGGTCGGATGTGACATAGGTGCGCGCGCGCACGTCCTCGCCGTAAAGGTCGAGCAGGACTTCGGCAGGCAGAAGGATATTCGTCTCGAACCGCGCCGCCCCGTCGGAGGCAAACCCGTTGCAGAGGCGTTCCGCGAGACTGCGCGCGGGTGGGGCGTCAGGCATGGTCTGTGACATCAGGCATAGCCTTCAAGGATCTCGCGCACTTTTGTCACAAGCTGATCGCGCGGCACCTCGTGCTGGTTGGGCCGGTCCTGCCATTCTTCAAGGCTGGCGCCTTCAGCGATCTTTGCACCCAGGATCAGGTCCTTGATCTGCACCATGCCGGTGGCCTTTTCATCCGCGCCTTCGATCACGGCCACCGGGGCGTGGCGCTTGTCTGCATATTTCAACTGATTGCCGAAATTCTTCGGGTTTCCAAGATACACTTCGGCCCGGATACCGGCAGTGCGCAGCTCTGTCACCATCGCCTGGTAGTCGCCCATGCGATCCCTATCCATCACAGTGACCACGACAGGGCCATGGCTCTGGCGCCCAATGCGGTGCTTTTCTCGCAAGGCGGCAAGCAGCCTGTCGACACCAATGCTGACCCCTGTGGCGGGGACCGATTGGCCGGTAAACCGCTTGACCAGATCGTCGTAGCGCCCGCCGCCCGCGACCGAGCCAAACTGCCGCTTGCGTCCCTTTTCATCAAGGATTTCAAAGGTAAGCTCGGCCTCGAACACGGGGCCGGTGTAATAGCC
>JAWLGI010000065.1:0-12186 GCA_041685125.1 Marivita sp.
CGCCCTGCTGGCGGTCTTCACCCTGGCCAATGCCCTGTTCCATATCGAGGCCATCACGGCCGGCTATCCGTCCCAGGGCATCGGCCTGCGCCTTGGCGTCGCGACGGCGGTGATGATGATCACGGTGATCGGCGGGCGGATCGTTCCATCTTTCACACGCAACTGGCTGGTCAAGGCCGACCGGCCAGCGCGCCCCGCGCCGCCGATGCAGAGGTTCGACAAGCTTGTCCTGCTGGTCACCATCCCCGCGCTGGCGCTTTGGGTCTTTTGGCCGTTCGCACCTCAGACCGGGGTGGCATTGATCGGCATGGGTATCTTGCACCTGGCGCGACAGGCCCGCTGGCAGCCGCATCAGACGCTGCGCGAACCGCTGCTTTGGGGTCTGCATGCCGCCTATCTCTTCATTCCGGTGGGGGCGCTCGCCCTTGGGCTGAACCTGATCGCGGGCGGCCCGGGCACCGCTGCGGCGCAGCACCTGTGGATGACGGGCGCCATCGGCGCGATGACCATGGCGGTGATGACACGAGCCAGCCTTGGCCATACCGGCCAGGCGCTGACCGCGAGCGCGGCAACCGTCGCCATCTATCTTTGCATCTTTGGCGCGGTCCTGGCACGGGTCCTGTCGTCAGCGCATATTGCCCTGAGCCATCTGTCCGGAGTATTGTGGCTGGTCGCTTTCGCGGGCTTCGTGGCCGCCTACGGCCCGTCGCTGCTGCGCCCGAAACCGGAGAAATGACGATGGGATGGGTTGGATTTGCCGCCGTCTTCGCAGGCTTTTTCCTGACGCATTCGATCCCGGTGCGCCCGGCTGTCAAGGCGCGGCTGGTCGGCGTGCTTGGCTCGGGCGGCTTCGGATTGGCCTACTCGGCCCTGTCGCTGACGATGCTGACCGTCCTGATCCGGGCTGCGGGCGAGGCGCCCTATCTGCAGCTCTGGTATCAGATGGGCTGGCACCGGCATGTCGCGCATCTGGGTATGCTGGCGGTGTGCCTTATCCTTGCATTCAGCATCGCGCGACCCAATCCGTTCTCCTTTGGCGGGACGAGGAACGACACCTTCGACCCGGATCGCGCGGGAATCGTGCGCTGGACCCGGCATCCGATCCTGCTGGCACTGGCCGTCTGGGCGGGCGTGCACATTTTGCCAAACGGCGATCTGGCTCATGTGATCCTGTTCGCTGTGCTGGGCAGCTTTGCCATCGCCGGCCGCACGCTGATCGACCGGCGCAAGCGGCGGGACCTTGGATTGTCGCATTGGAACAGGCTGGAGGCCGCCCGCAAGGCCGCCCCGCGGTTTCAAAAGCCCCTCTCCTGGCGCGGCGTCATACTGCGGAGCCTTGTCGGGCTGGCCGTATTCACAGCCCTGATCCTCGCCCACCCGTATGTCATCGGGGTGCCCGCCCTCTGAGCGCGTTGATATGCGTTCCTGAATGATCGAGCATCCCCCTGTAAGTGGTCATGAAGGTCAGCAGGTCGTCGGGCGTGCCCTGTTCGAGCTTTTCGGGTCGTCCTGCGTGGTCTGCGGGGTGATGACGGGACGGATCATTGGGCGCTCTCTGGCTTTTTGGTTTTGAGCATGGCGCGCTTCGGCCCTCGGTCCTTTTCAAAAGATCACAGCGGGTCAGTTTTGAATGCGGATTGGGACCATGGCGCCAATCGCGCCCTTTGTCTGGGGCGGCAACGCGCTGCGACAGGCGCGTTCCGGGGGATCAGACCACGGGCTATTCTGAAATATCTGCCGGGTCCGAAAGCACGACATCCGCAGGCAACCTTGCCTGCCTGATCCGTTCGGCGTTGACCAGGTCATTACCCTCGGCCCGCGCCCTGGCCGCCTCTGGCGTGTGGTCGTGATCCAGCCATCTCTGAATGCATCTCTGCCGCACCACGCTTGGCGGTGTGTCGATCCAAAGGGAGAGATCCCAAAGGTCCGGCATGGAACGCCAGGCAGGTTCGTCAAAGAGAAGGTAATTGCCCTCGACGATCACAACATCCGTTTCCGGTTCGACAACGCGGGCTGCCGCGATGGAAAGATCCTTCTCCCGATCAAACACCGGAAGGTAGATGGTGCGCTCGGTCGCGCGCAGTTGGCGCAGCACGGCGGCGAACCCGTCGACATCAAAGGTTTCCGGCGCGCCCTTTTTCGCCCGAAGACCCCGTTCGTCCAAAACCCGGTTGTCCAGGTGGAACCCGTCCATTGGCACGACAACCGCGCGAACGCCCTCCCGCGACAGCCGCGCCTGCAGGGTGGCAGACACCGTCGACTTCCCACTGGCGGGTGGCCCTGCGATTGCCAGCAGGACCCGTCCACCCTTGCCGAGCTTCTCCAAGACGGCTTGGACAAGGGTTTGCATCACAGTTTCGCTGTTCGTTTCGCGCATGTTTCGCATTCCTCATCGGTTGATCCAGCCTGGCGCCTGGTTCGGGCAATTTCCGAATTGCCCAGATGTCGAGTTGGGGACCCAAGTTGCATTCCGGCCCGCACGTCCGAGGAACAGCGCAAGACCTGTACCCACTTTTGCGCGACGGGCTCTATCGCCGACAATAGGCGTCCAGAGCAGCCTCGGCCCCTTGAGACCAGATGAGCGCCAGCCATGTGCCAAAGGTTTCGGCGAAGCGCTCGCTCGACCCAAGCTCACCATATACCTGATCTTGGGAAATCCAGGCGTGCGGGTCCGTTCGCGCCCGCTTGGCGGCCGCGTTGAGCCGCTCCCAATGCGGATCATTGGGCTCGATCACGCTGCCATCCTCGCGGATCCCGGCGCACATCCGCGCCCAGAATGCCTCGACCAGCGCCAGTCCCTCGATGGGCGCGCCCGTAGCGAGCGCATCCCGCAGCACCGGAAAAAGGAACCCCGCATGGCGTGACGACCCGTCGAACGCCACCCTGCGGGTCGTGTCCACGACGGCCGGGTTGGCAAAGCGCCGCGCAACCATGTCGACATAGTCCGGCGCCGTCATGTCAGGCACCGCGGCGACATGGGGGACGATCTCTTGGTGCTGCACCTTCTGGAAGAAGCCGCCGATACCGGGGTGCTCCATGCAACCCGCAATGGTCTCGATCCCGAGGACCTCACCGACATTCGCCAGGATCTGATGCCCCGCGTTGAGAATGCGCAACTTCATCATCTCGTAGGCATGCACCTGGTCCGAGAAGGTCGCCCCGACCCTGTCCCAATCCGGGCGCCCGGCGCAGAAATCATCCTCGATCACCCATTGGCGGAAATTCTCGTGCGTGACGGGGGCCGCATCCGATATGCCGAACTCCTGCGCAAGAGCGCGTTCCGTATCGCCCGTGGCCGGAACGATGCAATCGACCATGGAATTGGGGAAACTGCCCTCGGCCTCGATCCAATCGGCGAGTTCCGGATCGCTGAGCCGTGCAAGCGACACCACGGTTTGCCTCAGGATACCGCCATTGCCCAACAGGTTGTCGCAGCTTTGGGCGGTGAACGGGCCATGGCCCGCATCCCGGCGCTGCCCGAGCGCGGCGACCATGGCGCCAAAGGCCGTGCGCGGGCGATCCGGGTTTTCGACATCATGGCGCATGTCCGGGTGGGCGCTGTCAAATCCGCCACTCACCGGGTCGATATAATAGCCGCCCTCGGTCACGGTCAGGGCGACGATGCGAATGGCCGGGTCGGCCATCTGCGCGATCAGGGGTGCGTTACCTTCTTCGATAGGCAGGTAATCGATCATCGAACCGACCACCTCGGCAGACCTGCCCGACGGGTCGAGCTCGATCAAGGTGGTCAGGCAATCCTGTGCCAGCAGCTTGTCGCGCATGGCGGCATCATAAGGCCGGACGCCCGCTCCGATGATCGCCCAGTCATGGGCCAACCCCTGCTGCATCAGGCGGTGCAGATACCAGGACTGGTGGGCGCGATGGAAATTTCCGACGCCAATATGGACGATACCCGGGGTCAGGGCGCCGCGATCATAGACCGGGCGTGACACGTCCTCAGGCAAAGCCTCGAGCGAAGCCTCGGTGAGCGGGACGGGGGCGGATAAAGGCGCAGCAGACCGCATCAGCTCATCCAGTTCCCGCCATCGACATTGTAGGTTTGGGCAACGATGTAATTTGCCTCGTCCGAGGCGAGGAAGATCGCCATGCCGGTGAGGTCTTCTGCGCGACCCATGCGGCCATAGGGGACGGCGGCGCTTACCTCTTTTTTCTTCTGGCCCGGCGCCTTGCCCTCGTATCTGGCGAAAAAGGCATCGACGCCGTCCCAATGTTCGCCATCAACCACGCCGGGCGCGATCGCATTCACGTTGATCCCGTGTTCGATCAGGTTCAGCCCGGCCGATTGCGTCAGGCTGATAACGGCCGCCTTGGAGGCGCAGTAGACCGCGACCAGCGGTTCGCCCCGGCGGCCCGCCTGGCTGGCCATGTTGATGATCTTGCCACCCTTTCCGCGGTCGATCATGTGCCGGGCCACCGCCTGCATGGTAAAGAGCGTGCCCGCGACGTTGAGATCGAAAATCCGGGTGTAGTCGTCGCGGGTGATCTCGGTCAGGGGCGCGGCGGTGAAGAGCGCGGCATTGTTGATCAGGATGTCGATCCCGCCAAGCGCCTCTGCCGCCGCCGCGACGGCACCCTCGATGCTGTCCTGCCGGGTCGCGTCCATCTCGATAGCGATCGCGGCCGCGCCGATCTCTTTTGCGGCGGCCTGCGCGCGGGTGATGTCGATATCGGCGATGGCCACACGCGCGCCCTCGGCCACATAGGCCTTGGCAAAGGCCAGGCCGATGCCGCGGGCGGCCCCGGTGATCAGGGCGGTCTTGTTTGCAAGTCGTTTCATTCGATCCTCAGCCCCTTTGCGTCGAAACGGTGCAGATATTCGGTTCGCGGGGTCAGCAGAACCGTGGCGCCGTAGTCAAGCGACAGCTCGCCCGAGGCGCGAACGGTCAGTGGCTCGTCGGAGATGTCGCTGTGAATATGGAAAAACGTGTCGGAGCCAAGATGCTCGGAAACGCCGACAACGCCTTTCCACGACCCCTCGGATTCGGATATGTCGATATGCTCGGGCCGGATGCCGATGGTGGTGGCGTCGTGCTTGGCTGCTTCGGCTCCGGTTACAAGGTTCATCTTGGGCGACCCGATGAAGCCAGCAACAAAGGTGTTCCGTGGTCGCTGGTAGAGTTCCAGCGGGCTTCCGACCTGTTCGATATAGCCGGCCTGCAGGACCACGATCTTGTCAGCCATTGTCATGGCCTCGACCTGGTCGTGGGTGACGTAGATCATCGTGGTGTCGAGCTTCTTGTGAAGCTCGGAAATCTCCATCCGCATGCCGACGCGCAGCGCGGCATCGAGGTTGGACAGCGGTTCGTCAAACAGGAAGGCCGCAGGCTCGCGGACAATCGCGCGCCCGATGGCCACGCGCTGGCGCTGACCGCCCGACAGCTGTCCAGGGCGACGATCGAGGTAATCGGTCAGGTTCAGCACGTCAGCAGCCGCTTTCACCCGCGTGTCGATTTCGTCCGGGCTCATCTTTGCCATGCGCAGCGGAAAGGCGATATTCTTGCGCACGCTCATATGCGGGTAGAGCGCGTAGGACTGGAACACCATGGCCAGGCCGCGCTTTGCGGGGACGACATCGGTGGCATCCTCTCCGTTGATCTCGATATGGCCCGAGGTGATATCCTCCAGCCCCGCGATCAGGCGCAGCAAAGTGGACTTGCCGCAGCCCGAAGGACCGACGAAGACCGTGAACTCGCCATCCTCGATGGTCAGGTTCAGGGGTGGAATGACCTGCGCCTCGCCAAAGCTCTTGGTCACGTCTTTCAGTTGAATGCGTCCCATTGCGGTTCTTCCTTATTTCACCGCGCCGAAGGTCAGGCCGCGGACAAGTTGTTTCTGGCTGAACCAGCCAAGGATCAGGATAGGCGCGATGGCCATGGTCGAGGCCGCGCTGAGCTTGGCGAAAAACAGGCCCTCGGGGCTGGAATAGCTGGCGATGAAAGCGGTGAGCGGAGCGGCGTCGACGGCCGTCAGATTGAGCGTCCAGAAGGCCTCGTTCCAGGCCAGGATGAAGTTCAGCAACACCGTCGAGGCGATGCCCGGAATGGCCATGGGCGTCAGGATATAGATGATTTCCTCTTTCAGGGTGGCCCCATCCATGCGGGCCGCTTCGAGGATCTCGCCGGGGATTTCGCGGAAATAGGTGTAGAGCATCCAGACGATGATCGGCAGGTTGATCAGCATCAGCACGATGACCAGACCGACCCGGCTGTCGAGAAGCCCCATATGGATGAACAGCAGGTAGATCGGGTAAAGCACTCCGACGGCCGGGAGCATCTTGGTCGAGAGCATCCACAGCAGGATGTCCTTGGTCCGCTTCGAGGGCACGAAGGCCATGGACCAGGCCGCGGGCACGGCGATGATGATGCCCAGCAATGTTGATCCGCCCGCCAGGATCACCGAGTTCCACAGGAACCGCATGTAGTTCGACCGCTCCTGGACGATGGCATAGTTTTCCAGGGTCCAGTCAAAATTCAGGAAGATGGGCGGGTTTGCGATGGCCTCCGCCTCGGTCTTGAAGCTGGTCAGGATCGTCCAGAGGATCGGAAAGAAGATCACCAATCCGATCGCCCAGGCCAGGGCGGTGGTCAGTGTCTTGCGTTGCGTGGTGACGGCGCGTGCCATGTGATCAGGTCCTCCTCACGCGTCCAGGTTCTTGCCGACGATGCGCATCAGGAAGATCGCGACGATATTGGCAAGAATGATGGCATAAACACCGCCTGCAGAGCCCAGCCCGACATTCTGGCTTTCCAGCACGCGCTGGAAGATCAGGTAGGTCAGCGTCCGGGTGCCGAAGGCGCCGCCGGTGGTGACGAAAATCTCGGCAAAGATCGACAGGAGGAAAATCGTCTGTATCAGGATCACGATGGTGATGGCCCGGCCCAGATGCGGCAGGATGATATGGCCGAACCGTTGCAGCGGCCCGGCGCCGTCCATTTCGGCGGCTTCCAGCTGTTCACTGTCCAGCGACTGGATCGCGGTCAGCAGGATCAGCGTGGCGAATGGCAGCCACTGCCAGGACACGATCATGACGATCGACCCCATCGAAGCCTCGGACATCCAGGCCACCGGCTCGGCCCCGAAGAAGCGCCACAGATGCGCAAACAGGCCGTTGGTCGGGTCCATGAACATGTTCTTCCAGACCAGTGCCGAGACGGTGGGCATGACAAAGAACGGGGCGATGACAAGAATACGCACGACGCCTTGTCCCCACATCGGTTGATCCAGCAACAGTGCAAGCAGAATGCCCAGCAGCACCGTGATTGCCAAAACGCCGCCGACAATGACCAGCGTGGTCGAAACGGCCGGCCAGAAGCTGCTGGACGTGACGAAGCGGGCGTAGTTTTCAAACCCGGCCGGACCCAGGTCACCCCCGCGCAGCGGCAGGTATTTGCGGAACGAGAACCACACGGTCATCGTCAGCGGTACCAGCATCCAGCCCATCAGCAGGATCACGGCAGGCGCCATCATCAGGCGGGCGGCGGATCGGGAAGCCTTGGTCGCCATTGGATAATCTCCCAAGTCGGCCCGGAACGGACCGAGGCTGACGAAGAATGCGAAAGTCGATTGGGTTTGGAAAACCGAGGGCGGCCCGGGGCCGCCTTCGGGAAAGGTCACGCCTTAGCGGTAGCCTGCCGCTTCCATCGCCTCGTTGGTGATGGCCTGGGCCTTCTCCAGGGCCTCGTCGATCGACTGCTGGCCTGCATAGACAGCCGAGAACTCCTGGCTCACCTCGGTGGCGATACCGGCGAATTCCGGGATGGCGACGAACTGGATGCCGACATAGGGAACCGGATCAACGGTCGGGTCGGTCGGATCGGCGGCGTTGATGGAGTCCAGCGTCATCTGGGCGAAAGGCACCTCCTGGTATTCCGGTGTTTCGTAGAGCGAGGTCCGGGCACCCGGCGGCACGTTGGCCCAGCCTTCATTCTCGGCGACCATCTCGATATAGTCCTTCGATGTGGCCCATTCGATGAACTCTTTTGCAGCGTCTTCCTTCTGGGTCCCGGCGGGGATCGCCAGGGCCCAGGCCCACAGCCAGTTGGAGCGCTTTTCCACGCCTTCGGAATTCGGGGCCAGCGCGAAGCCGACGCTATCGGCCACGGTCGAATCGTCAGGGTTGGTCACGAAGGATGCCGCCACGGTGGCGTCGATCCACATACCGCACTTGCCCTGCTGGAACAGCGACAGGTTCTCGTTGAAACCGTTCGTCGCATAGCCGTCAGGGCCGTAATCATTCATCAGGTTGACGTAGAATTCCAGCGCCTCTTTCCACGCGGGCTGGTCGAACTGGGCATTCCAGCCCTCATCGAACCAGCGGGCTCCGAAAGAGTTGCCGGTCACGGTGATGAAGGCACCGCCTTCGCCCCAGCCGGCCTTGCCGCGCAGGCAGATTCCATTGATCCCGTTTTCGGGATCGTCCATGGCGGCCGCCGCTTCACGGATGAACTGCCAGGTCGGGGCCTCGGGCATCTCCAGCCCGGCCTCTTCCATCAGGTCGGTGCGATACATGACCATGGAGCTTTCGCCGTAGAAGGGCGCGGCATAAAGCGTGCCATCATGGGACAGACCGTTGCGCATGGCGGGCAGGATGTCATCCACGTCGTATTCTTCGGACAGGTCATCCAGTGGCACCAGCCAGCCGTTCGCACCCCAGATCGGGGTTTCGTACATGCCAATGGTCATGATGTCGAACTGGCCGCCATTGGTGGAAATGTCGGTCGTGACACGCTGGCGCAGCACGTTTTCTTCCAGGGTCACCCATTCGACCTCGTGGCCGGTCTTTTCGGTGAAATCGTCGGTGTAGCCCTGCATCCGGATCATGTCGCCGTTGTTCACTGTGGCGATCGTGATCGTTTCAGCCTGGGACGCGCCGGTAAGCAGCGTCAGCGCCGTTGCCGCACGAAGTGCGTTCGAAAGTTTCATCCTATCCTCCCTCATTTGGATGGCGTGGCGAGACCCTAGAACGCAAATTATCGCCGCGTCAATAAATTTTTACGCGCGTGAAGTTTTGATTGAACTCAAGCGGAGTCGCGCATGATCAACCGCGCCGGGAACAAGGTCTCCTCGCGCTTTCCAAATCGCCCGCCGCTCTCGATCAGGCGAAACAGGGTCTTGACCGCATGTTCCGACACCATCGCGTAATCATGCGCGGAGGTGGTCAGGGACGGGCAGGTGAATTGTGAAAACGGATGGCCGTCATGCGATGCGACACGCAGATCGCACCCCTCGACCCGGCCGACCCGCACGCCTTTCTCGTAGCAGGCCGCAAGGAACCCGATCGCCAACCGGTCGTTCGAACAAAGAACCGTATTTGTCGGCAGGCCATCCTCGGCCAGCAGTTTCAGCCCACCTTGCCGCCCGATCTCCTCGAAGCCCCAGCCTTCGCCGGCAACGCGCAACACATGCGGCTCAAGCTGCAATCGCTGCATCATGCTCAGATAGGCGTCGCGGCGCTTGTTGGCATTGGGGTTTGCGGGGTGCATCATCTCGAAGAAACAGGGCCGGTCGCCGGTTCGGCTCAGATATTCGACGGTTTGCGAAACAAAGCTGTAATTGTCAGACCCGACAAAGGCTTCGCCCATTCCTTCGATACTGCTGTCGAACAGGACGGTGGGAACGTCACTGCAAAACGCCTCGATCGCGGCTTTGTCGGACTGGCGCCCCAGCGGTGCCAGCAAGACACCCGCCGGTTTCAGGGATCGAAGGTTGTCCAGGATGTCGATCTCGCGCTCGCGTTCCCCGTGGGAGCTGAACAATGACGGTGAGAAACCCGCGTCGATGCAGCGCCTCTCGATCACGCGCACGATCTCGGCAAAGAATGGATCTGCAAGGTAAGGTACAATGATACCGATATTCTTTGTCGCGCGCCGGTTCTGGTTCATCGCGAAGATGTTCGGGCGATACTCGAACCGTTCCAACGCCTCTTCGATCTTCTGCCGGGTGGATTGCCGCACGCTGTCCGGATCGTTGAAATACTTCGAAACCGTCGGGCGCGAAATCCCGCTCGCGGCTGCGAAATCCTCCATCGTTCTTATTTTCTGCTCACGCATTCCGACAATCCATCAGTCTCGCCCTGGCACACAGACCCCTGCCCCGAGCGGTCCGCATGGCGCCATCACGCCCTTGGCATAATTGACGCGCGCAAAGCCCATCACATTCGTTTTCCATACTAACGCGGTCTGGTCCGGTGTAAATTGGTCGTGCAACGTCTTGCCGACCCGGCCGGCGCGACCGGAACGGCCCGTTGAAAAAACGCCACGCCCAGCCATGACCGTCAAGGCGACAAAACGCACCCACCCATTGGACGCGCGCTGTCGTCTCCAGCCAAGCTATAGCTTTGGTTTCATGTGGATCGTCGGCGCTCGGGGCCTGGGTCTGGTCCGGGATTGATCCAACAAAGCCTCCGGGCTTTATCTTGTTACAGCCCGACCCGTACCACCTTTTCGCAGGCGCCAGTCAAGACTGACACCTGCTCGGCAAATATCCATTCTACGGTGAGTGAAAAGCCCAGCAGAGCGCTCAGAGATACCGGTTCACCAGGTTTTCCAACCGCTCCTGGCGGCCGGATCGCGGCTGTGGATCAAGATCCTGTTCAATCACCCGCTGTGCGATGGTTTCCAGGTCCTGCCCCAACAGATCCGAGTTGTCCCAGCCTGCGTACCGCGCTTGGCGGGCCTCTTCCAGCTTGCCGTCCTCGAGCATCCGCGCGGCGGCTTTGAAACCCGCAGCGCAAGTGTCCATGCCGCCCACATGGGCCAGCACCAGGTCGGCGGGGTCGATGGACTGACGCCGCAACTTGGCGTCGAAGTTGGTGCCACCCCGGCCCAGGCCGCCCGCGCGCAGGATCTCGTAATAGGCCAGCGCCACCTCGGGCACGTTGTTGGGGAACTGGTCGGTGTCCCAACCGGATTGGTAATCGTTGCGGTTCATGTCGATGGACCCGAGAATGCCCAGTGCCCCGGCCAGCGCCAGCTCATGCTCGAAGCTGTGCCCGGCCAGCACCGCGTGGCCGCATTCGATATTGACGCGCACCTCGTTTTCCAGACCGAAATCCTTGAGGAAGCCGTAAACCGTGGCGACATCATAGTCATATTGATGCTTGGTCGGCTCCTGCGGCTTGGGCTCGATCAGAAGCTGGCCCTCGAAGCCGATCTTACGCGCATACTCCACCACTTGGCACAGGAACCGGCCTGCCTGCTGGCGTTCGCGGGCCAGATCGGTGTTCAAGAGCGTTTCGTATCCTTCGCGCCCGCCCCACATGACGTAATTCTGTCCGCCAAGGCGTTGCGTGGCATCCAGGCAGGATTTTACCGTCGCCGCGGCATAGGCATAAACCTCCGGGTCAGGATTGGTCGCTGCTCCGGACATGAAGCGCCGGTGGGAAAACAGGTTTGCCGTCCCCCAAAGCAACCCCGTACCTGTTTCTTCCATCTTTTGTCCGAAGTAGTCCGTGATCTCGTCCAAACGGGCGTGGTTTTCGGCAAAGCTGTCCCCTTCAGGGCGGACGTCGGCGTCATGAAAGCAGAAGAAGGGCACATCGAGGATTTGAAACAGGTCGAAGGCGGCATCGGCCTTGAGCTTGGCGCGCTCCATGCTGTCCTGCGGCTGCCAGGGCCGGATCAGGGTCTGCCCGCCAAAGGGATCGTTGCCTTCCCATGCGAAGGAATGCCAATAGGCCACGGCAAAGCGCAGATGCTCCTTCATCGGCTTGCCGAGGACGACCTCCTCGGGGTTGTAGTGGCGGTAAGCGAAGTCATTGTCGCTTTGCGGGCCCTCGTAGCGGATCGGCGCGATCCCGTCGAAAAATCCGGTCATGTCTTATAGGTCCTTGAGCTTGTGGTAGGCGGCGCGATAGCGGGCCTGGGCTTGGGCCAGGGGGTCGGCCAGCGCCGGATCGGGGTCATGGGTTCGCGCGACGGGCGGCGGGGTGGCGATCTCGGCGCCCGCGCCGGTGGCGGCCATGCGCCCCAGCCGCGCCGCGCCCAGGGCTGCGCCGAAGTCCCCGGCCTGCGGCACGTCCAGCGGCACGCCCAGGGCCGAGGCCAGCAGATCGAGCCAGTATGATGACCGGGTGCCCCCACCCAGCGCCAGCGCGCGGGTGATCTGGGTCCCGGTGGCGGCGAGCGCATCGCGGCTGTCGACAAAGGCGTAGGCGACACCCTCCAG
>JAWLGI010000066.1:0-12166 GCA_041685125.1 Marivita sp.
AGCGACGCGGTAGGCGTGATAACGCAAACGCCCGGCCTCACGCAGCGAAGCGCCAGGCCCCGCCCGCGTCCGGCGCGCAGCCCATCGATCCGGCAAACCGCATCCCGATGGTGTGTCGCGAGAGACCTTTCTGTCGCGCGGGCCCGCCCCCGGGCCCATCACGGCAAGGGGATGGATGAGTGTCCCCCGGGCTGCGCGAGCCTGCGGGGGGTTGCGATCCCGGCAGGGAGTCGAGCGGCATGTCGCGCAGATGCCGGAACGCGGTCGAAGATGTCCGGGCGCGCCGGCACTCCTCGGGACATCCCTCGACGCCGCCGACGGCGCCCGGATTGCGGGGCCTGGGGTGGGGCCGGAACGCCGCGCGCAGAACTCACCGTCCTGACCTGCGAACGCGCATAGTTTCGAAAACCACACGGTCCGGATACCGGTATCAACCCGACCTGAAGGACCCATTGCCTGTCGCCCGGACCGATCATCTTGATTTCCGGGACGCCTCAGCCCGTGTCTCCTCAGACGCAAGGTCCTTCTGCACGGCCTCGATCTCGGAGCGCAGCGCCTCGTATTCTTGCTTCTTTCGCGTCAGGAAGGCGCGTGTCAGCCGCGCTCTTTCGGCCATGCCCTTGGCTGTCAGCACATAGGCATAGCGGCGCCTGTCCTCGGCCTTGGAGAAATTGTCGAACTTGATCACACCTTTGTCGAGGAGCGCGCTCAACACGTAATGAATGCTCCCCGTACTGACACCCACGGCGCGTGCGAGCTCGCGCTGGCTCAGCTCGGGGTTTTCCTGCAAAAGCCGCAACACCCGGAACTTCGCATCCTGGCGCAGCGTGTCGCGATGGTTGGGCATGTGGCGTGTTTCGCTCAGGCTACCGCACAAGGACTGCCTGCGCGGCGCCTTGAGATCTGGAAAGTCTCGATGCAAAGCAAGTTCGACATGATCGCTCATTTTTGAGCGTTACATGCCCCCGCCATGCAAGGCAAGAGAATCTTTCATGACATTTATCGGCGCGGCTATCGGCGCGGCGGGCGCGTCCCGGCCGGCCCCCGCCTGTGCTGGAGGCGGGGCGGAGGCCCGGGGATTGCGCCCTCCGCCACAAGAGAGCCGTGACAGGTTCAGCTGCTCAGACCACGGGACCCTCGTCTTTGCATCTTCGCAGATGTGGTCTGTGCCTGGTGTCATTCAGGCCTCGCGCACTTGCTGCGCACTGACCGAGACCCGGTTTGGCCCGCCCATGATCTCCATCAGCACCCATACGCGGCGATCGGCATCGATACTCTCGACCGTGGCGATAAAGTTTGCGAAGGGGCCGTTGATCACCCGGACCTCGTCACCGGGCTTGAATGTCTCCACCGGCAATAACTGGCCGTCGCGGTCACAGCGCTGCATCAGGTCCCGGACCAGATCGGACGGGACCGGCGTGGGATCCTTGCCGAGGCTCACAATGCGGGTAATGCCGTAGGTGGAGTTGACCTTGCGCCACCCGTCCTTCCCGATATCGAACGCCACGAACAGATACCCCGGAAAGAGCGGGCGAAGCCGGGTGGTGAACGTCCCGCGGGCGCGTCTTGTTTCTTCATGGAGCGGCAGAAACGTTTGAAACCCCTGCCGGACCAGATTGCGTTCGGCAATGCGAAAGCTGTTGGGCTTCAACTGCGCCAGAAACCAGGCAGTGTCATGGTCATGGTCATGGTCATTGCAGGTCATGTCTTGTTCCCCCGGCTCTCTCTGAGGTTGTGCCTGAGCCTGTCATGCGCCCGGCGGCGATCCGTTGCAACAGGCGATTTCCGAAAAGGCGACGCGCCTGACCATGACCGGTTTGCTTTTTGATCCGCGAACCCCGATTCGGCCCAGATTCAGCCCCGACACGGGGGTTGCGGTCCGCAGGGGCCAGATCCTCGGCGCTGTCCGTGCCACAGGTCGGAACATCGCTGCGCAGCGTAGGCCCGCCCCGGATATAGAGATCTGACAAGAGGCCCGACCAGCTGGCGCAGGCGGCCATGGCACGACCCCATCAGGTCTGTGCGCACTTGGCCACGCCTCACCCGCGACTCGATGGAATTATCTGCACAGCTGTCACAGGGCGCATATTTTTTTTGCAGCGCAGCAAAACCACTGGCGAGGGGTAGACGAAAGCAGGGACGATGTGTATGCACATACACGGTATGGTTGTAAATTGAGATCCATCCTTTTCGTTTTTCCTGACCATGTAAAGACTGGGTACTACAATGGCATTTGCTGATGATGACCTTCGTCTATCCCACTTTCTCCAGGATATGGGGGGGCCTGTTCTTCTCGCGCTTTTTGTCGCATTTGCAATTGCGCTGAGTATCGTGGCTGCTCGCAGCAATCTGATGCGTCTGATGCGCGAACGGGGCGACGCGCTCGCGGTGCAATGCTCGCATACCGGAAATCCGCTGAGATTGGGCGGCATCGCGATCTTCATGGGGCTCGTGGCGGGTAGTGGAGTTGGCATCTGGGTCGACTCGATGGTGCCGGTTTTGCTGCTTGTCTCGGCTGTGCCAGCGCTGGTGGCCGGGCTGCGGGAGGATCTGGGCTATGGCGCATCGGCAAGGCGCAGGTTGGCGGCGGCGTTTGCCTCAGCCGCCCTTGCGGCACTCTTGCTGGGAACCTGGGTCTCGCGCGCCAATCTCCCCGGCGTGGACCAGATATTGATAGTGGCGCCATTGGGTCTCTTGCTGACAATGATCGTTTCGGCCGGGTTCTGCCATGCCACCAACCTGATTGATGGCATGAACGGGTTGGCGGCGGTATTTGTCACGTCGGCCGCCGCAGCACTGGCCCTGCTGGCCCATGATGCCGGTCAAGGCGATCTGGCGCTGATGGCGGCGCTTCTTGGTGGGGCAATGGCGGGGTTCTTTCTTCTCAACTGGCCGTTCGGGAGGATCTTTCTCGGCGATGCGGGCTCTTACGGGGTGGGGCATGTGCTGGTCTGGATCGCGATCCTTCTCGCGGATCGGGCCCTGTCCATCACCGTGCCTGCGCTGCTGCTGATCCTCTTCTGGCCCGTTGCCGATATCGTGCATACCATCGCGCGGCGACTGGTCAGCAACGCGCCGGTATTCGAACCCGATCGCATGCATCTGCACCAGAAAATGCGACGGTGCATAGAAATCGCAGTGCTTGGCGGCGCGCATCGCAAACGCTCAAACCCGATGGCGACCCTGGCGCTGGCGCCAATGGTCATGGCTCCGATCGGTGCAGGCGTGATGCTGGCCGGTGACACCCGTGCCGCCTGGGCCGCGCTTTTCCTGTTCGCCGTGCTGTTTGCGCTCACCCATGTGGCGATCACGCGGCTGGCGATTCGTCGCAGGCGAAAAGCAAGATATCCGGAGAGGGTCAGGGCCCGGGACGAGGGATACGCCTCTCCGGTGTCTCTGCCCTGAGCCGATCTGAATCATGGCGTCAGGCCGCGTCTTTTCAAGCCGCGGATACCGCCCGCCGATCGACCCTGACAACCCTGACAACGGCACGGGTGGTGCGTCGGCGCCGCGCATGATTTCTGGTCGCGCGCCGGCGACATGAAGGGACGTGATTTTACGCAAATCGTCACGCACATATCGTCACGCACATACAGGGGGGGGGGTGCCGGCCCCGCGCGCGCGCCGACGTGTCCTTCCTACAACGCTTGCGTGCATGATCCCCCGGCCATCGGCTTTTATTGTTTCCCTCAAACGCCTTTCTGATAGCTACATTTCATGCGCAGGTGTTTTGGCAAACCGATTGGCGGGATTATTGCGGTTGCGCTTGGCGCGACCTCCACGGCCGTGGCCGAGGATGATACCGCAATAACGACCCGCTACAACAGCTATGGTTATCCCGGCCTTATCGACATGCCCGTCGCAACCAGCCGCCCCGACGGGGAGCTGGGTTTTACCATCAGCAGCTTCGCCGGCCAGACCCGCAACACCCTGACCTTCCAGAT
Source organism: Marivita sp. (assembly GCA_041685125.1). GTDB lineage: Bacteria > Pseudomonadota > Alphaproteobacteria > Rhodobacterales > Rhodobacteraceae > Marivita. The sequence goes on from JAWLGI010000066.1 coordinate 3,945, forward strand.
GTTGCCGCGCTTGTCGGGAAGTTTTCGTTATTCTGTACTCGACAATGCCGCGGGCGGCGGCACGGGCACGCTTTATGATCGCAGTTTTTCCCTGCATTACCGCTTTGCCGATGAAACGGATCTGCGCCCCGCCCTGGCGATCGGGCTCAACGATTTTCTCGGGACCGGCATCTATGCCTCCGAATACATCGTGGCCACCAAGACAGTGGGCGCTTCGGTCAGGGTCACAGGGGGGATCGGCTGGGGACGGTTGGGCGGCGCGAATGGCTTCACCAACCCGCTGGGCGTTTTCGACGATCGGTTCGAACGCCGTCCCCAACGCGATGTCGGCGTCGGCGGCGACGTGGACACACAGCAGTTTTTCCGCGGTGATGCGGCCTTCTTTGGCGGCATCGAGTGGCAGGCAACCGACAAGCTGAGCTTCACGATCGAATATTCGTCCGATGATTACCCCCGCGAGGATCCCGCCGCCTTCCGGCGCGACTCGCAGTTCAACTTCGGAGCCACTTACAGGGTCGGCCCGAAGACCGACCTGTCGTTGCGTTATCTCCATGGCAGCGAGTTCGGCGTGCAGCTGACAACCGCGCTCGATCCCAAATCGCCGCCCAACACTGCCGGGCGGGATCCGGCCCCGCCACCGGTTCTCTCGCGCGACGCGCCTTCGATCGAAGCTCTGAGCTGGTCCGGCAGCGTCGAGGAGCGCGCCGGCATGCGCGACCGCGTCGCCGACGCGCTCAAGCCCCAGGGAGTTCGGCTCCATGGCTTTGCCATCGAGCCCGACGGGGCGCGGGTCGAGATTGAGAACCTCGCCTATCTGCAGGAGGCACAGGCGGTCGGGCGCACGGCGCGTGTTCTCTCGCGTCTCTTGCCGGCATCCGTGGAACAGTTCGACATCGTGATGATCGTCGGTGGCCTGCCGGTGACAGAGGTGCGCATCGGCAGAGCGGATATGGAAGAGCTCGAACACGATCTCGACGGCAGCTGGAAAAGCTTCGCGCGCGCGCGGATTGCATCGCCGGTCGCTGCGTCACGCCCGCTACCAGACCGCTACCCGCAATTCGACTTGGGGATCAAACCCTATCTCAGCCCCAGTTTTTTCGATCCCGACGATCCGCTGCGGGCCGATCTTGGCGCACAGGTGGATCTGTCCTACGAGCCCGCCCCGGGATTTGAGATCGAGGCCAGCTTGCGCCAGAAGGTGATCGGCAATCTGGATGAAGCGACGCGGCGCTCGGATTCGGTCCTGCCGCGTGTACGCAGCGACTTCACACTCTATGACCGCGAGGGAGAGACGGCGCTCGCAAACCTCACGGCGGCGCATTACTCCAAACCGGGCCGCGACCTCTATGGCCGGGTCACCGTGGGCTATCTGGAGCGGATGTTTGCCGGCGTGTCGTCGGAATTGCTCTGGAAACGCAATGACAGCCCCTTCGCACTCGGCCTCGAGGCCAATTACGTCAAGCAGCGCGACTTCGATGGGGGCTTCGGTTTTCGGGATTACGAGGTGGCGACCGGTCATGCCTCGGCCTATTGGGATATGGGCAACGGCTTTCACGCGCAGCTCGATGCCGGGCGCTATCTCGCGGGCGACTGGGGCGCGACGCTCGGATTGGATCGTGAATTCGGCAACGGGATACGGGTCGGTGCATTCGCCACGCTGACCGACGTGCCATTCGACACCTTCGGCGAGGGCTCTTTTGACAAGGGCATTCGTATCACCATTCCGATCTCCTGGTTTATCGGCGAGCCCAGTAAATCCTCGTTGGGCACCACGATCCGGCCCGTTCTGCGGGATGGCGGCGCGCGCCTCGGGGTGCGCGGGCGCCTCTATGATCGCGTACGCCCGGTGCAGAAACCGCAGTTGCAAGACGGCTGGGGGAGGTTCTGGCGATGATGCCCGCCACGAAACATCTCCTGGCACCGGCCCTGCTCGTGGCGGTCTTGCTGCTCACCGGCTGCGACCGTGTGGCTCGTGTGAATGAAGCCTTGGAGTTGACCGGAAATGTCTCCGCGATCACGCCGCAGCCCATAAGTCCCGACAGGCTTCGCGTGTCGTTACCAGACACCGGGGCCGTCGCGGTGCTTGCGCCTGTGGCCCGGAACCGCGACGTGACGGTGTGGCAAACGCTGGACGGTATCACCCTGTCGTTCCGGCGCGGCGTGCTGGTGGCAACGCGCGGCCTCGGCGATGATCTGATGTCGACCGATGTCGCGGCAGGTATCGATCTTCTGCATGCGACAGGCGGGGACGGCTACCACCCGCATATCCGGTCCTATCTCGATGGGGAGGACCAGACCGTGTTTCAAAGTTATCAGTGCCGAAGGACCGGCCAGGCCGCCACGAGCGTCAGGAGCATGGAGCGGGCCGACCGGGCACGGTCTGCTCGACGCATCGAGATGCGCTGTATCTCACCGGAACAGGAGTTCACCAATATCTTCTGGCTGGATGGGATGGGGCGCGTTATCAAGTCGCGACAATGGGTCAGCAAGGCGGTGCAGTACATGGAAACCGAGCGCGTATCACGCTAGAAAAACCCCTCACATTTCGGAGTACTATTATGAAATATGGCAAGGCCTCGCCGGGAGCGCGAACAGCGATCGCAATGGCGCTTGCAGCCGCCGTGATATTGCCCACCGGCTGCGGTGTCGTGTACACCAGTCCCCAGGTCAGCCGTGCGACAGGGGGGGATGTGGATGTGCGCGAGATCGCGCTGACCTCGCAATCGGTGATCATGGCCAACCGGACGCCTTACAGTCCGCGCAGCTTGCCACAGGAGTTCTTTTCCACGGCCTCCGCGAGGCAGGCGCAAGGTCTGGGAGCCTTGCCGGCAGCGCCGGACTCGCCCGATGAGCGCCCCGGTCAGCTCGAGTTGCGGCCGCCTGAAAATTTCCAGGTGCCTCCCTATCGTATCGGGGTGGGCGATGTGGTCCTGCTCGCAACCCGGCAAGCCGGCAGTTCGGTCGAGGAGCTGAGCGGGCTTCTTGCGGCACAAACCCAACGGCAGGGCTATGTCGTATCCGATGATGGCGCGATTTCGATACCCGATATTGGCCGGGTTGAGATCGGTGGCCTGACCCTGCGAGAGGCACAGGATCGGATCTTCGAGTTCTTGCTGGAGAACCAGGTCGATCCGGCCTTCTCGCTTGAAGTGACCGATTTCAACTCGCAACGGGTGACCGTCGGTGGCGCGGTGCGTCAGGCGGCGCGCGTTCCCATCACGTTGCAGCCGCTCAGGCTTGGGGATGCCCTGACCGCCACCGGCGGCGTCCTGGTCGAGGATGAGCAGTTTGCCTCCATCCGCATTTATCGCGATGGCACGCTCTACCAGATCCCGTATGAGGCTTACCTCGAACAGCCGGATTTGCGGGAACTGCCTCTCAGAAACGGAGACGCCGTCTACGTGGACACCACATACAATATCGATCGCGCGTTTGAATTTTACCGCCAGGAAGTGGATGTGATCCGCTTGCGCAGCCAGGCGCGCTTGGACACGTTGTCAGTGATGAACGCGGAGATGCAGTTGCGCCGCGGTATGCTTGCAGAGCGCCGGGAAAATTTCAGCGCGCGGGAAGAGCTTGGCGCCGAAGCCCGCGACTACATATACTTGGCGGGCGAGGTTGACGCGCAGGGGCGTGTGCCACTGCCTTACGAGCAACAGGCGACACTGGCCGATGTCCTCTATGGTGGCGGTGGAGTCCCGACACGCACCGGGAACACCTCCAACATATATGTTCTGCGCCCATCACAGGATCCGGCCGAATTCGGAGCCATAACCGCATGGCATCTCGATGCGCGTAACGCAGTCAACATAACGCTCGCCACGCGGATGGAGATGCGGCCAAACGACATTGTGTTTGTCGAGGAGCAGCCGATCACGAAGTGGAATCGTGTCATACAGCAGTTTGTTCCATCCTTGCTCACGACGCCCGCGAATATCGCGACGCGCTGACGGGTCGGCCTCGCCTCTCAAAACGGCAAACGGACCATCTGGAGAAACCCATGCAAAAAGGCGGCCTTTTCAAAGGCCGCCTTTTCCTTGTGGCTCTGTCTACACCTTGCGCTGGATCGCCCCCTCGGTCCGTTCGACGACGCAAAGGCGTCGCCAAAAGGGCAGATGCGCGATGGATCAGTTCGTGCCAGGCGTACTCGTTGTGCTTGTTGTCGAGTCGCCGTCCATTGCCAAAGCAACGACGGCAATGACAGCAACGACTCCCGCAGCAGCCGCTCCAGCGCCCAGACCACCTGCCATGCCATCGGTGCCGGCGCCACCAGGGTTACATGTCACGCGCAAGTTGTTTCCGCCATCGGTGTACCGTGCGCCTTGAATGCTCGCCTCACCGCAGGGGTTGGGAGTGATGCTTCTTGCCAACTCAATAGCGGTTTCACCACCTGTGCGAACAGCCGTTTGCTGAGCATTGGCTGATGTGCTGATGGCCAACCCGGTCACGAGGGCCGCCGTCGAAATTGTAAATGCCTTCATCATACTCCCTTTCTTCGATCATTTATACACTACTATACTTAAACGTGTGATGAAATGAAATAACTGAATCGAGACCGCACCATTTCATCCGGCATCGTAATAGCCCTTTCCATAGGCCCCGTAAGCTCCGTATTTACCCCCGTGGCCATAGCGCCGCATGCCCTTGGAGTCTATTTGCCCCAACGCGATCCCGGTGACGCGCAGGTTGACAGATTGAAACTCGCGCAGAGCTGCGCTGACCTGTCCACGCTGTGTGCGGTCCCAGGCCACAGAAAACAGGATCGCGTCGACATTCTGGCCGATCACCCGAGCGTCCGGCACCACGAGAACCGGTGGGGTGTCGATGATGACGAAATCATAAGCCTGACGCGCCCGTTCCAGGAACGTGGCGAAGCGATCGGACGAAAACAGATCGGCCGCGTTGGCGCTGGACTCCTCGCCCATCAACACATCGGCCCCGAGCTGGTCGTCATGAAACACCACCTCATCCAGCGGCACCTCACCCGACAGCGCCGTCAGGATTCCACCTTTTGGCACATCGCCAAAATATTCACCCAGGGTCCGACGGCGAATATCGCCCTCGATCAACAGCACTTTCTTGTCCAGGCCGGCGAGATTCAGCGCAAGAGAGATCGCCTGGGTCGTCTTGCCCTCCCTGGGTACCGCAGACGTGGACATGATCACTTTGGGGGGATGGTCGATATTCGACAACAGCAGCGAAGTACGCAAGTTCCGGATGGCCTCGGCAGACGCCGAGGTCGGTTTGTTTCGAAGATAGCTGATCAGGTCCTTGCGTGCCTTGATCGGCATACGCGGTATCTGCCCGAACACCGGCAGGCCGGTTTCCGCCTCCAGATCCTCGGCGGTGCGGAAAGTATTATGCATGAACTGACGTAACAGCACGATGGCGGCTCCGCCCATGGCGCCCAGTATCAGCGACAGCGCCAGAATGCGCGACGTGCGCGGCGCGATCTGCGCACCCGGGATGGCTTCGGACAAGACCCGGCTGTCGCCGCGCTGCAGGCCGCGCTGGATATTGGTTTCCTTCAGCCGCGTCAGAAATGTTTCATAGAGCGTGCTCGTCGCTGCAACCTCGCGCGTGAGCTGCTCGATGCGCACCAGGTCTTCGGATTGCCGGTCAATACGGTTTTGCATGTTGCGATAGGATTCCGCCAATGTCGCAACTTGCCCGCGCAGGCGATCATATTGATTTTCCGCATTTGAGACGAGCGTGCCGAGCCGCTGATCAAACATCGCTTCGGCATCGCCGTCGCCACTGCGAATGGCCCCGAGGAGCCGGCGCAGCTCCTGATCGTTGGTTTCATCGACGAGGGTTGCGCGGTCGCCGGACCCACGCAGGTCGCGCAGGCGGTTCGCCTCGTTTTGGGCTGTAGCAGCACGCTCTCGCATTTCCGCCAACCGCGAGCGCAGATCCTTGGCCTGCAGATTGAGCCCTTCCAGGGCCTCGGCGCTGACCAGATCGGTCTCTGCCCGCGCCACGGTGAGTGCGTCTTCTCGTTCCCGCAGGTTCTCCTCGATTTCAGACACACGGGTTGAAAGCCATTCTGCTGCCTGTTCTGTCGCTTCGAACTTCACCGCGATCTGATCTTCGATGTATTGCTCCGCGAGGGTATTGACGATCCGCGCCGATTTTCCGGCGTTCCCGGTCGTGGCGCTTATGCTGAAGACGTAGGTATCGCGTTGAACCGAAGCCGAAAGCGCTTTGCGCACGGCATCAATGGTCGCATCGCGCGCCGATTTGGTTTCGGCAGTTTCGGTTGCCTCGCCACTGCTGCCGATCAAGCTGCGCAGCAGGCCTTTGACCGATCCGACCACTTGCGACGGACCCGATGTGGTGCGCAGTGCCGAGTTGAATTCAGGATCCTCGATCAGGTTCAGCTCATCGACCAGCTTGCCCAGCACACGGCGCGACAAGATGATCTCGATCTCGGTATTGAGCGCCGCTGTTTCGGTGGAGGCCCCGGAAATAACGCTTTCAATGTCCACGACCTGGTTGGTGCGCATCTCGACCGTAAGCGTCGCGCTGGACTGGTATTCGGGCTCGGCCACGCTGAACGCATAATAGCCTCCCACGAAGAGAGCCGCGGTCGCTGCGAGCATGATCAGCCACTTGCCACGCCACAAGGCGCGAGACAGCTCCATCAGGTCGATTTCATCATCAGCCACAGGAGGTTCGGATGCGCGCGCCTCCTTGTGATCTGACTGAGTGATCCTGCTTTCTTTCATTCGGCACACTTATATTTCAGGCTGAGATTTAGTTTGATTATCTTCATCTGGAAAACAATGACAGGGTTATTCGTGCTTTGAAAGCACCCAGCGGCGCATGACCCGCTTTATGCCGCCCCTGTTCGCATAAAATCGACGCCATCAGCGGAAATCCCCGCCGCACTTAGCCGTCCCGTGGCATAGGCGCCGGTATCGAGCGCGATGCGGCCACTCTGGATCTGTGCTGCGTCGACGATGGTGTGCCCATGAACAACCCACTGGCCGTCGCTCCGCGGTGTGTATCGGAATGCAGAATGGCCCCAGAGCAGTACGTCCTCTGGCTGCTCGGTCATTGGCAGGGCAGGATCGGCACCGGCATGCACGGCCCAGACATTCCCGCTTCGCCACTTGAGTGGAAGGGTACTCAGCCAGGCAATCGCCATTTCGCCCATGGCATCCGAAAGCCGGTTGCGCAAATCTTTAAAGACAGCCGGGTCCTTGGTATCACCACCCTTCAGCGCAACACCAAAACTCGCCAGCGTCTGCAGCCCGCCATTTCGGAGCCATCGTGGTCCATTGGCTGCTGGATCATTCAGGAATTCCAGAAGCATCCGTTCGTGATTGCCCATCAAGCAGGTCACCGAAGGTGTGCTCTCAGGAGAAACCGACATCAATAGCTCAAGAACTTCGCGGCTCTGTTCGCCACGATCAACATAATCGCCGAGAAAGACCACCGGCCAGCTCGCACAATGGGCCTCGATCAACCGATCGAGCTCCCGCAGTAGATCGGCACAGCCATGTATGTCGCCGATGGCCACGAATGGCTGATCCGGTTCGATCGGGGTCCTCATTGGCTCAGCATCCGGTGGATCCGCCATCGCAACGCGACCCATCATGAATGGGAATAAACCTCGCATGAGGGCCTTTTTCGAGAGTGTCATTCAGCTGCAATCTGTGGTGGCATGTTCTTGCCTGGTCGACGGGAAGCAGTGTACAGCAGCAATAGACGGGCGCTCCAAACCCCCAGAGCCGCGCCCAGAAAATCGGCTATCAGATCCGCCAGTTCAGCCTCACGTCCAAGGAGAGGCTGGATCAATTCAATCATTGCTCCAATGAACGCGGCAGCGGCAAACGCTTTCCAGCCCAGTGACGGCCATCCCCAAGCGACAATCCCCGTCCAGATCCAGAAAGCCAGCACGTGCCACAGCTTGTCGGCAAAAACGATGTTCACACTTGGCGTTGACGCATTCGGCCAAAGTGTTCCCCACAGGATAACCGCCGTCACCACAAATGCCGTGGTGCGAAGAACGAGGACAGCCATGGACAGATCGCGTGGATATATGTCGTCGAGTTTCATTCGGATGATCCAACCGCTTGTGCGGGGCTTGGCCAGTATCGGGTCGTCATATGAGCTTTCGATCTCGGACAGAGTGTAACCGTTGTGCAGCTCATCCTCAACGTCGATACCCTTGTCAAGGATCCAGGCCAAGGGTGCAGGGCAATCGGGTGAATGAG
>JAWLGI010000067.1:0-12124 GCA_041685125.1 Marivita sp.
CTGCTTGCCCTTGATGATCTCGACCAGCATCATCTTTTCCACCGGGCTGAAGAAGTGGATACCGATGAACTGCTCGGGCCGCGTGCTGGCCTTGGCCAGATCGCTGATCGGCAGGGTCGAGGTGTTGGTGGCAAAGATGCAGTCCTCACCGATCACCTTTTCCACCTCCGCCGTGACCTCGGCCTTGATCTTGGGGTCCTCGAACACCGCCTCCACGATCAGGTCACAGCCCGCCAGATCGTTGTAATCTGTCGTGGCCGTGATGCGCGCCAGCATCGCATCCGCCTTGTCCTGCGTGATCTTCTTGCGCGACACACCTTTGGCGGCATAGTCGGCGGAATAGGCCTTGCCCTTGTCCGCCGCCGCTTGTTCGCGGTCGAGCAGCACAACCTCGATGCCTGCCTGCGCCGACACCAGCGCGATGCCCGCGCCCATCATGCCGGCGCCCAGAACACCGACCTTGCGGACCTTCTGGTCGTCCACGCCCTCGGGCCGCACCGCGCCCTTTTCCAGCGCCTGCTTGTTGACGAACAGCGACCGGATCATCGCGCCGGAAGACGGGTTCATGATGATGTTGGTGAACCACCGCGCCTCGATCTTCAGCGCGGTATCGAATGGCACAAGCGCGCCCTCATAGACCGCAGACAGCAGCGCCTTGGCCGCAGGATAGACGCCCTTGGTCTTGCCGTTGACCATCGCCGATGCGCCGACGAAGGTCATGAAGCCCGCCGGATGATAGGGCGCGCCGCCGGGCATCTTGTAGCCCTTGGCATCCCACGGCTTGACCAGATCGGCATCCTTGGCGTTCAGCACCCAGTCGCGTGCCGCCGCCATCGGGTCATCCGAGACCTCGTCGATCAGGCCCGCGGCCTTGGCTTTTGTCGGGTCGGACAGTTTGCCTTCCAGCAGGAAGGGCGAAGCCGCCATCGCGCCCATCTTGCGCGCCACGCGGGTCGTGCCGCCCGCACCGGGGAAGATGCCGACCATGATTTCCGGCAGGCCGATCTTGGCCTTGGGATTGTCGGCGGCAAAGACGCGGTGACAGGCCAGCGGGATCTCCAGCCCGATGCCCAGCGCCGTGCCCGGCAGCACCGCCGCCACCGGCTTGCCGCCCTTCTGGGTCTTGGCATCCATGCCCGCCAGCTCGATCTTGCGCAGCACACCGTGCATCTTCATGATGCCGTCGAACACCGCCTCGGCCCCGGCCTCGCGCAGGCTGGCGAGCACATTGAGGTCCATGCCGGCGGCGAAATCCGGCTTTGTGCTGGTGATGATGATGCCCTTGACGGCGTCATCCGCCAGCGCGCCCTCCACCAGGTTGTTCAGCACCTGCAAGCCTTCGAAGCTCAGCACGTTCATGGATTTTTCCGGAACGTCCCAGGTGATCGTCGCGACGCCCTCGGCGTCCGTGGTCATTGTGAAGTCTGTCATGGTCATAATCCTTCCGATCACACGCGCTCGATGATGGTTGCCGCACCCATGCCCGACGCGATGCAGAGCGTCGCCAGACCCGTGCCCTTGCCAGTGCGCTCCAGCTCGTCAAGCAGCGTGCCGATGATGATCGCGCCGGTCGCGCCCAGCGGATGCCCCATCGCAATGGCGCCGCCATTGACGTTGACCCTGTCCGCATCGACATCAAACGCCTGCATGAAGCGCAACACGACCGACGCAAACGCCTCGTTCACCTCGAAAAGGTCGATGTCGCTGATGCTCATGCCGTTGTCGGCCAGGATCTTTTCTGTCACCGGAACCGGCCCGGTCAGCATGATGGTCGGATCGGTGCCGATCTTGGCCGTGGCCTTGATCCGGGCGCGGGGCTTCAGACCCCATTTCTCACCGAATGCCTTGTTGCCGATCAGAACACCTGCGGCCCCGTCCACGATGCCCGAGGAATTGCCCGCGTGATGGATGTGGTTGATCCGCTCCAGATGCGGATATTTCATCAGCGCCACCGCGTCGAAGCCCGGCATCGCCTCACCCATCTGCTGGAACGACGGGTTGAGCGCGCCAAGCGATTGCATGTCGGTGCCGGGTCGCAGATGTTCATCCCGATCCAGGATCGTCAGGCCATTCTGGTCAGTCACGGGAATAACCGATTTGGCAAAGCGCTGATCCTCCCATGCCGCTGCGGCCCGACGCTGGCTTTCCACGGCCAGGCCATCGGCCTCGTCGCGGCTGAACCCGTATTCCGTTGCGATGATGTCGGCAGAGATGCCCTGTGGCACGAAGTAGCTCTCCATCGCGACCGACGGATCGACAGCAATGGCCGCGCCATCGCTGCCCATGGCCACCCGGCCCATCATTTCCACGCCACCGGCGATATAAGCCTCGCCCGCGCCGCCGCGCACCTGGTTCGCGGCAAGGTTGACGGCCTCCATGCCAGACGCACAGAAGCGGTTGATCGCAAGACCCGGGATCGACTGGTCCAGATCCGAGGCCAGCACGGCGGTCCGCGCAAGGCAGCCACCCTGTTCGCCCACCTGCGTGACATTGCCCCAGATCACGTCCTCTACGGCGTGACCCTCCAGCCCGTTGCGCTCCTTGACGGCGTTCAGCACCTGTGCCGACAGGCGCATACTTGTCACCTCGTGCAGGCTGCCCTCCTTGCGGCCCTTGCCCCGCGGGGTGCGCAGGGCGTCGTAGATATATACGTCAGTCATTCGGCTCTCCGTCTCGGGCCCGGTCCTCAGGGGATCCGGGCATCAGGTCATAAGGATGTTTCCAGCCGGGCAGGGCTTGGATGTTGGACATCCACCGGTCGATATTGGGCCACTCCGCGCGGTCAAAGCCGAAGGGCTCGGGGTAATAGAGATAGCCGCAGCAGCTAAAGTCGGCATTGGTGACAGCATCGCCGACAATCCAGTCACGGCCCGCCAGATGCGCGTCGAGTACCCCGTAGGCAGATTTCATCCGGCCTTGCATGAAGGCAATCACTTCGGCCGGGCGTTTGTCTTCGGGCAGGAAGTTCATGAGGAACCGCAACGCGCCGGACGTGCCGCTGAATTTCTGGTTGTCCCAGATGATCCAACGCAGGATCTCGAGTTTCTCCATCGCGTCCTTGCCACCAAACTTGCCGTATGTGTCAGACAGGTAGGTCTGGATCACACCGGATTGTGACAGCTTTACATCGCCATCCACCAGCACCGGCGCTTCGCCCATTTCATTCACCTTGGCACGATATTGCGAACTGCGCGTCTCGCCGGCAAAGAAATCGACTTTCACGGGGGTCCAATCCATCCCCCCAAGTTCAAGCGCGAGCGCGGCTTTGTAGGAATGCCCGCTTTCGCCGAAGCAATAGAGCTGCATGGTCATGGGTGAAGTCTCCTGTTGTGAAAATGTCGGGGGAAGATGTGGGGGTTTCACACCCCCACACCCCCGTGGAGTTTGTCTGGCAAGATGAAGCTGGAGCCCGTTTCTTGTTCATTTTCCGTTAAGGTTAATGGGTGTATCAACGCAGTGCATGGCAGGCTGGAGAGCCGAGCCATGTGCAAGGTGAAGCCCCGCCGACAGTGCCTGACACCGCGTGGTAAAGAGGCCGACCGGCGGGGTGGAGCTTGCCCCGCTCCTTCATCTTGCCAGATAAACTCCCGCCGGAGGCATTCCGGAGTTGACACGCGCGCTGGCTTGGACTGTCTCACAACGCCCTCGCAATCAGCTTTTTCCTGATCTCGTTGGTGCCGCCGCAAATCCGCTGCACGCGCGCATCGGGCCACATCTCGGCCACGGTGTCGGCCTGCATGTCGCCATAGCCGCCACGCAGTTGTACGCAGTCATCCAGACCCTCGCCCTGCATGCGCGACAACCCGTATTTTGCCATCGCGGCCTTTTCGACCGATAGCGCGCCGCGCAGGTGCGCGACGATGCCGGAATGGATGCCGTGACCACAGCTTGCCATGTTGGCGCGGCCCGCGTCCATCAGGATCACCGCCTCTTGGCCGAAATAGCGCCCCGCGCCGCCAGATTCCGGGGCCGCCGGGGGGCAGGGCAGGCCCATCCCACCGGTCTGCGCCCATGTCTCGCGGTCCATCTGGGCCGGCTTGCGCCATTTGTCACAGAGCGGCTGCCATTCGGTCTCGATGAATTTGGCCGTCATCTCGGCAAGCATCTCGTGCGCGTCACTCATCCGGCCTGCTCGCATGGCTCCCCCCAGACCCTGCATTATCGTTTGCGTGCCTCAAGCTCGGCGTTGAACAGCCGCAGCCGATGTCCCAGCGCCTCATCATCCGTGACGCTGTCGAAATTTTCGAACAGGAAGGACAGGGCTTCCCCTTCGTCCAGACCTGCCTCCTTGGCAAACCGCTTGAGCCGGCGGTAGCCATCCTCGGTCATGGCGACTGGAAAGCGGCGGGTCAGGCGAAAGCGTTTCGGCATCGGTCCTCCATGGGATGCGGGCTGGCAGGCACCGCTGGCTTAGAAATTGGCCGCCTCCAGCGCCATCACGGGCTCGGCGCCGGTTTCGATGCGCGCAAGGTGCATTTTCGTCGCCGGAAGCTGGCGGGCCATGTAGTAGCGCCCGGTGGCCAGCTTTGTCTCGAAGAGGTCGGTGTCGGTCGCACCGTCCTTCAAAGCCTTGGACGCTGCAAGCCCCATCCGCGCCCACATGTAGCCAAGGCAGACATGGCCAAACATGTGCATGAAGTCATAGGATCCGGCGAGCGCGTTGTTCGGGTTCTTCGTGCCATTTTGCATGAAATACATCCCGGCCGCCTGCAGGTCCTTCGACGCGGCCTTGAGCGGTTCGAGGAAGTCGCGGTCGAAGGCTTCGTCCTGGCCCTTGGTCTCGGAGGCGAAGGTCTTGATCATGTCGAAGAACGCCATGACATGCTTGCCGCCATCCTGCGCCAGTTTCCGACCGACGAGGTCGAGCGCCTGAATGCCATTGGCGCCTTCGTAGATCATGGCGATCCGTGCATCTCGGGCGAATTGGGACATGCCCCATTCCTCGATATATCCATGTCCGCCATAGACCTGCTGGGCGTTGATCGCCATCTCGAAGCCCTTGTCGGTCAGGAATCCCTTGATGACCGGGGTCAGAAGCGAGATCAGGCCATCTGCAGTCTCGTCGTTGTTCCGATGTGCCCGGTCGATCAGATACGCACCCCAATAGGTAAAGGCGCGCGCCCCTTCGGTGAAGGATTTCTGGTCCATCAGGTTGCGGCGGATGTCCGGGTGCACGATGATCGGGTCTGCCGGCTTGTCGGGAGCTTTCGCGCCGGTCACGTCACGGCCCTGAAGGCGGTCATTGGCGTAATCCACCGCGTTCTGATAGGCGATTTCGGCCTGCGCATAGCCCTGAAGGCCAACACCGAGGCGCGCTTCGTTCATCATGGTGAACATGGGGCGCATGCCCTTGTGCATCTCGCCAACAAGATACCCTGTCGCGTCGTCGTAATTCATGACGCAGGTGGCATTGCCGTGAATGCCCATCTTTTCTTCGATCTTGCCCACCGACACGCCGTTGCGGTCACCCAGCGATCCGTCCTCGTTCACGAGGAATTTCGGCACGATGAAAAGCGACACGCCCTTGATGCCATCCGGCCCGCCGGGGATTTTCGCCAGCACAAGGTGGATGACATTCTCGGCCATGTCGTGATCTCCGGCGGAGATGAAGATCTTCTGACCCGTCAGCTTGTAGCTGCCATCGTCCTGCGGCACGGCCTTGGTGCGCATGAGCCCCAAATCGGTGCCGCAATGCGGTTCCGTCAGGTTCATGGTGCCGGTCCATTCGCAAGTGGTCATCCTGGGCAGGAAGGTCTGCTTCTGGGCCTCCGAGCCGTGCATGTGGATCGCGGTGTATGCACCATGGGTCAGGCCCTGGTACATGTTGAAGGCCATGTTGGCCGACACGAACGGCTCTTGCGCGGCTGTGTGCATCAGGTAGGGCAGGCCTTGCCCGCCATATTCGGGATCGCAGTCCAGCGCCGTCCAGCCGCCGTCGCGCATCTGGTCGAAGGCTTCCTTGAAGCCGTCCGGCGTGCGGACCACGCCGTTTTCCAGAACGCAGCCTTGCGTGTCGCCGATCGTGTTCAGCGGCATCAGCACCTCTGAGGCCAGCTTGCCCGCTTCCTCGATCACGGCGCCGGTGAAACCGCGGTCCAGCTCGTCATAGCCCGGGATGTCCTGCGACGCGGCCTCCAGAACATCGTGCAGGATGAACTGCATGTCTTTCACGGGTGCGGTATAGCTTGGCATTGCGGTCTCCCTAACTGCAAATCGGCTTATTCAGCCGCCTTTTTCGTCTGATCCATCGAGGCCAGCATTTTCTCGCCCCAACGCATCTGTTCCCTCAGGTCGTCGATCGCCTTGTTCAACTCGTCGCGCTCCATTTCCATGTTCGAAAGCCGCTTTTGCGCGATTTCATGGCTGCGGGCGATCTGGGTCCTTTGCTGGTCGCCCATGTGATAGAGGTCGAGCAACTGGCGAATTTCCTCGAGGCTGAAGCCAAACCGCTTGCCACGCAAAATCAGTTTGAGCCGCGCGCGGTCGCGCTTTGTGAACAGGCGCTTCTGGCCTTCCCGGATCGGGAAGATCAGTTCCTTGGATTCGTAAAACCGCAGGGTGCGCGGTGTCACGTCGAATGCGTCGCACATCTCCCTTATGGTCATGATCCGGTCATCAGTCATTCTTCAATCCTTTTCGATGCTTGGTTAGCCTCGAAATGCGAAGGTTGGCACAGTCTTACAACGGGAATTCACGTTGACGTAACTCAAACGCCGCGTCACTTTCGAGTTGACGTAAGATCAGCCAAGGTCAGCCGCATTGCGCTGAAATTTTCTTTCAAAGCGTTTTGGATATCGGGGACTGCAAGGCCGGCTGTTGCCGCGGGTCCATCTGGTGATTTGAACTTTGGACCCTTCGTGCCGGGGCCGGAATACCTCAGTTTTCGAGGTTGGCCGCAGTCTCGTCCCGCAGGTTTTTCAGCTCTGCTATCGCGTCGTCCAGTTGCTTGCGCTGGTCATCCAGTTCGGCCAGCTGCCGGTCGGCCAGGTCGATCCACGCGCGCATCTGTGCATCCGTGCCTTCTTGCTCATAAATGAGCAGCCACTGGCGGATATCTTCAAGCTGAAAGCCGAACTTGCGCCCGCGCAGGATCAGAGTCATGCGCGCGATCTCTTTGGGCCCGTACCAGCGCGAGCGGCCTTCGCGGTCCGGCTGGATCAACTCGATATATTCGTAGTAGCGCAACGTGCGCGGCGTCACATCGAATTTCGCACACATTTCCTTGAAACTCAGACGCGGGTTGGCCATTTTGTCTCCTTCTCAGGCCCCGACCATAAAAGCCACCTGACGCAAGGACAACCGTTGCCGCGCATGGCTGGCCTCGGGCCGCGATCCGGCGTAAACGGGGACGACAGACAAGGTGCAAACATGACTGCGGACAAAGCCGATATTGCAAGACAGTTCATCCAGACCATTCCGCATGCCACCGCACTGGGCATGGAAATCATCGCGATTGACGATGGCATGGCCGAGATCATGATGCCTTATGACGACCGCTTTATCGGGGATCCCGAAACACGGGTGATCCATGGTGGCGCGGTATCGGCGCTGATGGACACATGCGGCGGCGCGGCGGTGATGAGCCACCCTGACGCACCCGCAGGCACCGCCACGATCGACCTGCGCATCGACTACATGCGCGCCGCCACGCCGGAACAGGCGATCACTGCGCGCGCCGAGGTTTATCATATCACCCGGTCTGTCGCGTTCGTTCGTGCGACCGCCTGTGACGAGGACAGCGACCGCCCTGTCGCCACGGCCACCGGCGCCTTTACCGTGGAAGGACACTGACATGGGACGCACGGCCCCGGAACCCGTTCAGGTGGTGAAACAGCGCCGCGATGCGGCGCTGCATGCGCTGGTGAGCGGGGTCCCCTATATCAGTTTCATGGGCATCAGATTTGACCGGCGCGGAGACGAATTGACCGGCGTTCTGTCCTTCGAGGACAAGCTGATCGGCAACCCGGTCCTGCCCGCGATCCACGGCGGCGTGACGGCGGCCTTTCTCGAAGTCACGGCGGTGATTTCGCTCAGCTGGGCCTTTATCTGGGAAGATTTCGAAAGCGGTGCGTTGGATGTCGAGGCGTTGGCGGCCGGGGATTTGCCGCGCCTGCCCAAGACCATCGACTTTACAGTCGATTACCTGCGCTCCGGCCTGCCGCGCGACGCCTATGCGCGCGCCACGATAACGCGGGCGGGCCGGCGCTATGCCTCCGTGCAGGCCGAGGCCTGGCAGGACAACAAAGACCGCCCCTTCGCGCAAGCCACCGCGCATTTCCTGATGCCGCGCCACGATCCCTCCTGTGAGTGACGCGGTCGCCGCACCGCGCGAGATCACCAATGGCCGCGTTCTCAAGATCGCGCTGCCCATCGTGCTGTCAAACGTCACGATCCCGATCCTGGGCGCGGTCGACACCGGCGTCGTCGGCCAGATGGGCGACGCGGCCCCGATCGGGGCGGTGGGCATCGGCGCGATTGTCCTGTCGGCCATCTACTGGATCTTCGGCTTCCTGCGCATGGGCACCACCGGGCTTGCCGCGCAGGCGATCGGGCAGGGCAACCGTGCCGAGGTTGCCGCGATCCTGACCCGCGTCCTGATGATCGGATTCAGTGCCGGGGTCATCCTGATATTGTTGCAGGTCCCGGTTGTGTGGGCCGCGCTCCAAATCGCACCGGCCAGTGACGAGGTCGAAAGCCTCGCGCGCAGCTACATGCAGATCCGCGTCTGGTCGGCCCCGGCGGCCATCGCGATCTTCGGTATCATCGGCTGGCTCATCGCGCAGGAGCGCACGCGCGCCGTGCTGGTGCTGCAGGTCTGGATGAATGGCGTGAATGTCCTGCTGAGCATTCTTTTCGTTCTGGGGTTTGGCTGGGGCGTGAACGGCGTGGCCTTTGCCACCTTCCTTGCGGAATGGAGCGGACTGGCGATGGGGCTCTACCTGTGCCGGGCCGCCTTCCGTGTGCCGGACTGGCGCGACTGGGCGCGGGTTTTCGAGCAGGCCAAGCTGGTGCGGATGGCCCGGGTCAA
Organism: Marivita sp.; assembly: GCA_041685125.1. Taxonomy (GTDB): domain Bacteria; phylum Pseudomonadota; class Alphaproteobacteria; order Rhodobacterales; family Rhodobacteraceae; genus Marivita. The sequence continues at coordinate 9,029 of JAWLGI010000067.1, forward strand.
CACCGATATCCTGATCCGGTCGCTGCTGCTCGAGATGATCTTCCTGTCCTTCATGTTCCTCGGGGCGGATTTCGGCGACGTCACGCTGGCGGCCAACCAGGTGCTGCTGCAATTCCTGCACATCACCGCTTATGCCCTGGACGGGTTTGCCTTTTCCGCCGAGGCATTGGTCGGTCAGGCGGTGGGTGCGCGCGCCGTTCCGGTCCTGCGCCGGGCCAGCGTGGTGGCGAGCCTCTGGGGGCTGGGCGCGTCGGTGCTGCTGTCGCTGGGCTTTCTGGCGTTCGGGGCGATGAGTGTCGACGTGATGGCCAAGAACGCCGACGTGCAGGAGGCCGCGCGGCTCTACCTGCCCTGGATGGCCGCTGCCCCGGTGCTGGCGCTGGCGTCGTTCATGTTCGACGGCATCTTCATCGGTGCCACCCGGACGGCGGACATGCGTAACATGATGCTTGTCTCGGCGCTGATCTACGCCGCCGCCGCCGTCCTGCTGGTGCCGGTCTACGGCAATCACGGTCTGTGGATGGCGCTGCTGATCTCTTTCGTCGCGCGCGGTCTGACGCTTGCTGCGCGATATCCGGCACTGGAGCGGTCGGTGGGGCGTTAACCGGGCCTTTACCCTGGTTTGGCAGACCGGGCGCATGACACAGCTACCAGATCATCTGACCCCCGAGATTTGGCTGACCCAGATGCTGTCCTCGGCAGAGGCGCAGAAGGGCGGCGTGGTGAAACGGCAGATCCGCGATGTCGAACGGCTTGTGGGTCGCGACGCCTTTGTCGCCGCGGTGGAGGAACGTGGCTTCCAGGCGGTGCGCAACGGGCGACACTACGTGGTGTTCGGCAACGATCAGCCGATCCGGCGGGTCCGGTAGAAGCGATTTCGAAATCGCTTAGCCAAAGCGGCTTTGAAGCCGCTTGCCCAAGCCAATTCGAATTGGCTTGAAAACCGCGTTTCGAAACGCGGTCCCAAGCGCCTTCGAAGGCGCTTGCCCTTGCCCAACGCCCGACAGACCGCTACCTGTGTCCCGTTCGATATAAGAGGCGCGCGCGATGAACGATCTATTCAACAGCTTCATGACAGGCCCCGACGAAAAGGGCCGCTTCGGTATCTTCGGGGGACGCTTCGTCTCGGAAACCCTGATGCCGCTCATTCTCGAATTGGAAGAGCAATACGAGCGCGCCAAGACCGATGACAGCTTCTGGGACGAGATGCACCATCTCTGGACCCATTATGTCGGCCGCCCCAGCCCGCTCTATTTCGCCGAGCGCCTGACCGACCGCCTTGGCGGAGCCAAGGTCTACATGAAGCGCGATGAGCTGAACCACACCGGTGCGCACAAGATCAACAACGTGCTGGGCCAGATCATCCTCGCCCGCCGCATGGGCAAGACCCGTATCATCGCCGAAACCGGCGCGGGCCAGCACGGCGTCGCCACAGCCACGGTCTGCGCCAAGTTCGGCCTGCAATGCGTCGTCTACATGGGCGCGCATGACGTGGAACGACAGGCCCCGAACGTGTTCCGCATGAAGCTGTTGGGGGCGGAGGTGATCCCCGTGACCTCCGGGCGCGGTACCCTCAAAGACGCGATGAACGACGCATTGCGCGACTGGGTGACCAATGTGCGCGACACGTTCTACTGCATCGGCACCGTCGCCGGGCCACACCCGTACCCGGCAATGGTCCGCGATTTCCAATCGATCATCGGCAAGGAAACCCGCGAACAGATGCAGGCGGCCGAGGGCCGTTTGCCCGACACGATCATCGCCGCGATCGGCGGTGGGTCGAACGCCATGGGCCTGTTCTACCCTTTCCTTGACGACAAGGATGTCAATATCATCGGCGTCGAAGCGGGCGGCAAGGGTGTGAACGAGAAGATGGAGCATTGCGCCTCGCTCACCGGTGGCCGCCCCGGCGTACTGCATGGCAACCGCACCTACCTGCTTCAGGATGATGATGGACAAATCCTGGAGGGCTTCAGCATCTCTGCCGGTCTCGACTATCCCGGCATCGGCCCGGAACATTCGTGGCTACACGACAGCGGCCGCGCGAAATATGTCTCGATCACCGATGCCGAAGCGCTTGAGGCATTCCAGCTGTGTTGCGAGATGGAAGGTATCATCCCCGCCCTGGAGCCGTCGCACGCGCTGGCCCATGTGGCGAAAATCGCCCCCGATCTGCCGAAGGATCATATCATCTGCATGAACATGTGTGGCCGTGGCGACAAGGATATCTTCACCGTCGCGCAACATCTGGGCTTCGACATGGGCTGATGCCCCTGTGCCTGAACCGGCGGTATGGATCGCTCTTTTGTCCCCTCGTGCCGTTCGGTGCGAGGGGTTTTGCATATCCGCAAAACCCCCTAGGGTCCGAATAAACCCAGGTTTACGCTCATGCAGCAGGGGTTTATGCACCGGCGATTAAACCATCTGCACATGGTCGATCCAGCGCCTTTCCGTCACCGTCGGGGCATCTGCAGCACCGCAGACCGAACGGGACATGAAAGGACTGGACCAGTGAAAAAGACATTGATTTCCGCAGCAGTGGCGACCTTCGCCGGCACGATGGCAATGGCGCAATCCGCCGCCGACCAGATCATCAACGATCTGCGCGGGCAGGGGTTCGAGCGTATCGAGATCGACAATGGCATCAACCAGATCAAGGCCGAGGCGATCCGCGGCACGCAGAAGCTCGAAGTGGTCTATGACCGCGCGACCGGCGGCATCCTGAAACAGGAGGTCGAACGCGTCCGCTCCGGCGAAGACACCCGCCCGGGCGTCGAGATCCGCGACCGCAACCGGGATTTCGTCGATGATCGGGACGACGATGATGACGACGACCGCCGCGGGGGCCGGGACGACGATGACGATGATCGGGACGACCGGGACGATGATCGGGACGACCGGGACGATGATCGTGGTGGCCGTGATGACAATGACGACGATGATCGTGGTCGGGACGACTCCCGTGACGACGAGGACGACGATGACGACGGTGATGATGACGACAGCGACGATGATGATGACGACGACGACGATGACGACTAAGGTTATCGGGATCTGAGCAGTCGGGGGCTCTTGTCTTTTGGCAGGAGCCCTTTT
>JAWLGI010000068.1:0-12000 GCA_041685125.1 Marivita sp.
TTCAAGCACATCTTGATATGACCGGGTCAGAACCGGTGGACGTGTTCGCCGAAATTCGGGCCCGCAAAGACCGGTACTGAGGCAAAATCACACGAACTTGTGCGCAATCCGACATTTGTGTCGTGTCAAGCCGAAGAAAAAACTTGAAGCTTTGTCTCCAACGACCAAACTTTAAGAAGAAGATCACAGTTGTTCCGTACCCTGCGGCGCAAAGCAAAGACAGAAGGAGCACTCACCCGTGCCTTCATTTTCGAACACTCTTGAGCAGGCAATCCACTCGGCGCTGGCTCTGGCCAACTCCCGATCACACGAATTCGCCACGCTGGAGCATTTGCTGCTGGCGCTGGTCGATGAACCCGATGCGGTGCGTGTGATGAAAGCATGCTCGGTTGATACCGAGGAACTCCGCACCACGCTGGTCGATTATATCGACGATGATCTGTCCAATCTGGTGACAGACATCGAAGGATCCGAAGCGGTGCCAACAGCCGCGTTCCAGCGCGTGATTCAGCGGGCCGCGATCCACGTCCAAAGCTCGGGACGCTCCGAAGTCACCGGCGCCAACGTGCTGGTCGCGATCTTCGCTGAGCGTGAAAGCAATGCCGCCTACTTCCTGCAGGATCAGGATATGACCCGCTATGACGCGGTGAATTTCATTGCGCATGGTGTGGCAAAGAACCCGGCTTACGGAGAAAGCCGCCCCGTTTCCGGCGCGTCGGAGCCCGAGGAAGAAGCGCAGGCCCAGGAGCCGCAAGGCGAACAAAAGGAATCGGCGCTGGCAAAATACTGTGTCGATCTGAACGCGAAGTCGCGCGAAGGCGATATCGACCCCCTGATTGGTCGCAGCTCCGAAGTGGAACGCTGCATCCAGGTGCTTTGCCGCCGCCGCAAGAACAACCCGCTTTTGGTGGGGGATCCCGGCGTTGGCAAAACAGCCATTGCCGAAGGTCTTGCACGGAAGATCGTCGCAGGCGAAACACCCGAAGTTCTGCGCAACGCGACAATCTATTCGCTTGATATGGGTGCGCTTCTGGCAGGCACCCGGTATCGCGGCGATTTCGAGGAACGGCTCAAGGCCGTTGTGACCGAACTGGAAGAACACCCCGACGCGGTGCTGTTCATTGACGAGATTCACACCGTGATCGGCGCCGGAGCCACCTCTGGCGGTGCCATGGATGCGTCCAACCTGCTCAAACCCGCCTTGCAGGGCGGCAAGCTTCGTACAATGGGGTCCACGACCTACAAGGAGTTCCGTCAACATTTCGAAAAGGACCGCGCGTTGAGCCGCCGGTTCCAGAAGATCGATGTGAACGAACCCACGGTCGAGGACGCGGTCAAGATCCTGAAGGGCCTCAAGCCCTATTTTGAAAAGCACCACAGCGTGAAATATACCGCTGACGCGATCAAGTCGGCCGTCGAGCTTTCAGCCCGCTACATCAACGACCGCAAGCTGCCTGACAAGGCCATCGACGTGATCGACGAGGCCGGGGCTGCGCAGCATTTGGTCGCCGAGTCGAAGCGACGCAAATCGCTGGGCGCAAAAGAGATCGAGGCAGTTGTCGCCAAGATCGCACGCATCCCGCCCAAGAACGTCTCCAAGGACGATGCCGAGGTGCTCAAGGATCTCGAAGGCAGCCTCAAGCGCGTGGTCTTCGGGCAGGATGCCGCGATCGATGCGTTGTCCTCCGCGATCAAACTGGCCCGCGCCGGTCTGCGTGAGCCTGAAAAGCCCATCGGCAACTATCTCTTTGCCGGGCCAACAGGCGTTGGCAAGACCGAAGTGGCCAAGCAATTGGCGGACACGCTCGGTGTAGAGCTGCTGCGCTTCGACATGTCGGAATACATGGAGAAGCACGCGGTCAGCCGCCTGATCGGCGCACCCCCGGGCTATGTCGGGTTCGACCAGGGCGGGCAGCTCACCGATGGGGTCGATCAACACCCGCATTGCGTGCTTCTTCTCGACGAGATCGAAAAGGCGCACCCGGATGTCTACAACATCCTGTTGCAAGTGATGGACCACGGGTCTCTCACCGACCACAACGGGCGCACGATCAGCTTCCGGAACGTGATCCTGATCATGACCTCGAATGCCGGGGCCACGGAACAGGCAAAGGCAGCCATCGGCTTTGGGCGCGACCGCCGCGAGGGCGAGGATACTGCGGCCATCGAACGCACGTTCACGCCGGAATTCCGCAACCGTCTGGATGCGGTCATCTCCTTCGGACCGCTTCCGAAATCCGTGATCCTGCGCGTGGTCGAAAAGTTCGTGCTGCAACTCGAGGCGCAGCTGATGGACCGCAACGTGACCATAGAGCTGACGAAACCGGCCGCCGAATGGCTTGCCGAAAAGGGCTACGACGACAAGATGGGCGCACGTCCGCTCGGTCGTGTCATTCAGGAAGAGATCAAGAAACCGCTGGCAGAAGAACTCCTGTTCGGCAAGCTTGCCAAGGGCGGTGTCGTCAAGGTGTCGGTCAAGGATGACAAGCTCACGCTTGACCTTTCCGGCCCCGATGATCCCCGGCTGTCCAGCAAGAAGCCCCCGCTTCTGACGGCGGAGTGATCCGGACCGCTTTTGCAATATTTCTCGCGTCCGCCACACACTCTGTGGCGGACGTCTCTTTTCTGGGGCCGCCGATTGATTGCGTGTTGGGTGAAACCTGCGTGATCGAGAATTACCCCGATGTGGCCCCGAGCGAGGACATCGCTGATTACCGGTGCGGCCCAAAGACCAGCGATGGCCATAGCGGCACGGATTTCGCTCTTCTCAGCTTTGAACAAATGGACGCGGGCGTGCGCGTGATCGCGGCGGCTGACGGCCGTGTTCAGGCGATCCGCAACACCCGGCCCGATCAACCATATGTCCCCGGTACCGACTTGAATGGCCAGGAATGCGGCAACGCCGTGCGGATCGACCATGGCAACGGCTACCAATCGGTTTACTGCCACATGAAACTCGGCTCCGTGCGAGTGACCCCGGGCCAGCGCGTTTTGCGCGGGCAGTTTCTGGGCGAAGTGGGGCTAAGCGGGCTTACCAACTATCCGCATCTGCACCTGACAGTCACCCAAGGCACAGAGGTCGTGGATCCGTTTGCACCGAAACAGGACAACGCCTGCAACACCCCGCTGCAGACACTCTGGATCGACACGCCGAAGTATACGGATGCGGGGCTGTTCACCGTCGGTGTCTCGGACGCCGTTCCGGACCTGATCGACGTGAAGAGCGGCGATGCAAGCCATGCGGCCCTGACACCAGGAGATGCGATGGTGCTCTATGCCCATGCCTTTCACGGCAACAAATACGATCGGATCACCTTCACCATGACCGGCCCCGAGGGCATGATTTTCGAACACACCGCGCGGCTCGATGATGATCAACCCGAACTGATGCGGGCCTATGGACGACGTGCGCCAGGCGCGGGATGGCCCAAGGGCGATTACCGTGGTTATGCCCGCATGATACGGGGCGACAGGATCATTGCCGTGCGCCACGCCGACGTGTCCGTACAATAGCGGCTATGGTTCGGTCAGCTTCAATTCGATACGCCGATTCTGTGCCCGCGCCTCTGGCGTGTTTTCGGTGTTGACCGGTTGATATTCCCCGAAGGCGTTGGCTGAAAGGCGTTGCGGCGGGATTCCCAGATCGTCGATCATGTAGCGAACCACCGACAGCGCCCGGCCCTGCGACAGTTCCCAATTGTCGGCGAATTCGCCCCGTCCGGACAAGGGCAGGCTATCGGTATGCCCATCCACGCGGAGAATCCAGTCGATGCCGGCGGGGATCTCTTGCGCCACATCCCGCAGGATCGATGCGACATTTGCGATCTGTGCGCGGCCCTCGGGCGACAGGCTGGCCTCTGCCGGAGGAAACAGGACTTCCGAGGAAAACACGAAGCGGTCGCCCTCGATTCGCACGCCATCGCGGTCCCCCAGCACCTCGCGCAGACGGCCGAAAAATTCCGAGCGGTACCGTTCCAAATCTTGATTTTGCCCGGCAAGCCGCTGCCTTTCCTCCTCGAGCCGCTTGCGCTCTTCTTCCAGACGCTGGCGTTCCGCCTCTTCCAATTGACGGCGGCGCCGTTCTTCCGCCGCCACCCGCGCCAGGGCCGCGTTGAGTTCGCTGCCAAGGCTGTCCAGCTGGATCTGGGCCTCGGCATCCCGCGCCTCGGCCTCGTCGAGAAGGGCTTGCAACGACGAAAGCTGACGCCGCAGCGCGCTGACCTGCTGGTTCAATACCTCGGTCCGGCGCTGCGCCTCACTGGCGCGGTCCTGTTCCGCCGCAAGACGGTCACGCGCCTGTGCCAAAAGCGCCTGGCGCTGCTCTGCTTCGGACAGGCGATCCTGCAGGGCGGTTTCCGCCGCCACCTTGGCCGCGACAGCCGCTGCCAATTGGGCACGCGTGTCCTCCAGCGTGGCGTCTGTGGACGATTGCTCTGCAAGAGCGGCCGCCAACTGTCTTTCCAGCGTTTGCGCAGTGTCCGACCGCGTTGCCGCCTCCGCCTTCGCCTCGGCCAGAGCAGCGCGCAGGGTCTCGAGAGTGGCTTGCATCTCGGCGGTGGACTGTTCAGACACGCTCAGGTCTTGCGACAAGGCCGCGTTTTCGGCGCGCAAGTCTTCGAGCCGGTCTTCCAGTGCTTCGGCCTCGGTCACGCGCGCCAAGGCATCGGACAATTGCGCCTCCAGCGACGTCAATGTTGATTGCTCGACCGACGCGACGTCCAGTTCGGTTTCAAGGCGTTCGATCTCGTCAGCTTGCGACTCCAGACGGGATTGCAGGGTCTTCGCGGTCTCCTCACCTTCCAGCAAGGCCGCCGCCAGTTGTGTGTTCAACTCGTCCTCGGCGGCGCGCGCGGCTGCCAGCAGGGTCAGCGTTTCCTCGGCTTTCGCGCGCTGTTCCTCCAGCGCCAGTGTCATCGCCGTGAGTTCCGCATCGGCATCTTTCAACCGGTCGCGCAACGTCTCGGCTGCCGCAGCCTCTGCCAGTTTTGCGGCTTCCTCCTCGCTCAATTCGGTCTCGAGGCTCTCGACTTCGGCGCGCAACGTACTGGCCTGCTCCGTCGCTTCGGCGGTCCTCGAACGCAGATCGGCCACCAAGGCCTCAAGGGCCTCGCGACGCGACGCGGCAAGGCGGGCGGCCTCGGTCTGTGCGTCGATCTCGTCGCGCGCGCTGGCAAGCGCGAGGTTCAGCGCCTCTTGCTCGGAGATCAGGTCATCCCGCGTTTCGGTCAGCTCGGCGATCCTGTCCCGCGCCGCCTCGCGTTCTGACAAAAGCCCTTCAGCCCGGTCGCGGGCCGCGTCGCGTTCTGACAAGAGACCGGCCACCTGCTCTTCGAAGGACGCTATGCGGTCGTTCGCCGCGTCGAGCGCCGCCGACTGACGGTCACGTGTAGCCGAAAGCGATGCGATGATCGCCTCCTGCTCGCTCAGACGCGCCTGCGTGTCGTCCAGCGTGGAGGTCAACTCTCCCAACTCGTTGCTCAGCGCGGTGTTGCGTCGCTGTGCAACACCGAGTGCGCGGGACAATTCCTCGATTTCCGAGGTCAGGGTGTTGAGTTCGTTCTCCTGACCGGTGATCGTGTCCCGCAGGACCGCCTGCACCACCATGAAAATGGTCAGGACAAACATCAACACAAGCAAAAGCCCAGTCATCGCGTCGACGAAACCCGGCCAGATCGAGGCCTGAAACCGCGTCCCGGTGCGCCGCGAAAGGGCCATGGGCTAGCCCTCGCCTTTGTCGGTCTTGCGCCCCGTTGTCCGGGCGAGCCGATCCAATCCGCGGTTGATCGCCGACAGATCGGTGCGCAGTTCCGCCATTGTCTCCTGACGCCCGGCCGCCACCTCTTCGAGGATGCGCAACATCTGAACGTCGATGGAGCGAAGCCGCATCCGGCTTTCAGCATCCAGCCCCTCGTTTTCCGATGTCTGGCTCAGCACATCGATCAAGCGTTCCTGGGTCTCCGCGATCCGGGCGAAGGACGCAGCGCTTGGTGCCGTGGCTTCCATGCGTTCGGTCATCCGCTCCAGCGTGTCGCTCAACTGGCCCAGCCGGTTCTCGATCTCGGAGCGGCTTTCTTCGGAGCGGGCAAAGAGATGCTGCATCGTCTCCATCTGCTCGATCATCTGGTCGAGCACGACACCCGCAGCGCCCAATTCGCCGCCACCCTCGGCATCGCCGCTGGAAAACCCGAGCTTGGTGATTGAGCTGAGCCATTCCTCGAGTTCGCGGTAAAACCGGTTCTGCCCATGCCCGGCGAAAAGCTCCAACAGGCCCACGACAAGCGACCCGGCCAATCCGAGAAGCGACGACGCGAACGCGACGCCCATCCCGGACAACTGACTGTCCAACCCGACCATGAGGCGCGCGAACACCTCGGTTCCCGTCTCGCCTTCCTCTGGGGCCAGCCCCCGGATCGTATCAACCAAGGCGGGGATCGTGGTGGCTAGACCGTAGAATGTGCCCAAAAGGCCAAGGAATATCAGAAGGCTCACGATATAGCGCGTGATCTCTCGCGCCTCGTCGATCCGGGTCGCCACGGAATCAAGGATCGACCGGGTCGAGGCGGTGTTGATCTGCATCCGCTTGCCACGCGACCGCAACAGAGTGGCCATCGGCGCCAGCAGAAGCGGCGGCTTTTCCTGGAACCCGCGTCCAAGATCCCGCGCGAAATGCTCGATCCACCGGACAGATTGGATCAGTTGCCAGACCTGCCAGAAACAGGCCAACACGCCGATCACGAACACGAAGATGATAAACCCGTTCAGATACGGGTTCGCTTGGAACACGGGCAACACACGCGGCAATGCGAAAAACGCGCCGAACCCTGTGAGGCCCAACACAATGAGCATCAACAGCACCTGGCGGACAGGCTGGGAGAAATGTGGCTCGGCCTCGATGTCGGGCTGGTCCATTCGGACGGTTCCTGACGCGTTTCTTGTTCGTCTCGACGCACCCTAGGCGGTTCGCCACCAATCTCCAAGACGTTAAGCGATCAACTCACGTACACGATCATACAACCAGTTCAAGTCTGCATCAGGAATGCCCAATTCCGCAAGATGCGTTGCCGTATTGAACAGGTATTCGCTGTTCGGTCCGCGTCCGCCAACGGCCCGCGCAATGATTTGCGCCTGCTCCTCAAGGGTGAGCGATCCGCAATATTGTTTATGGTCTGCGTCGATCACGTACGTGACTGCGGTGACCTTGCGCCCATCGCCCAGCTGTAGCGGAAGCATTTTTTCGATATAGGCAGCAGAGACCAGTTCGCGCTCACGCAGATACGCCATGGTGGCATCATATTCGGCCTCATGCATTTTCAAGGCCAAACCGTCGCAGGCACTGCCGTTTTGCGCGTCAAGCGCCAGAACAAGGCCCGGCAGATCATCCGTCCCACGATGATGGATCGACCGCATGCAAAAGCTGCGCGCGTAGCCACAAAGCCGCGCATGAACCGACTCCACTGGCGTGAAGCCGGGATTCCACAAAAGCGATCCGTATCCGAATACCCAAAGCGTCATGTTGCTGGTCCTGCCCAATTGCGCGCGGTAAACACCAAACAAGCCACGAACGAAAGAGGATGCCCGGGTGAAACGCCTATTTGCCGTGATAATCGTTGCAACACTGGCCTATTGCGGCTGGTGGTTCTACGCCGCCCAGGACCTGCGATCTGATGTCGAAGACTGGTTCGCCGCGCAACGCGCCGAGGGCTGGACGGCGACGTATACAGACTTGTCCATGCGCGGCTTTCCCAGCCGTACCGATTTGACGATCAGCAACCCTGACATCACCGGGCCTGAGGAGGGATTTGCATGGCGCGCGCCTTTCCTTCAAATCCTCGCGCTCAGCTACAAACCCGGCCATGTGATCGTGGTGTGGCCTGACACGCAGACGCTCACAATGCCGGATGGCGAGATGGCAGTCTCTTCGGATGGCCTGCGCGCCAGCGTCGTTTTCGAGGACCAGAAGATCCTGCGCAGCAATGCCGAGGCTCCGGTTTTGAACATTGCCGGTCCCGAAGTCTCTGTTGCGGTGGCAGATGCGATTTTCGCGCTGGAAAAATTCGCCACCACGGATGCCACCTACCGCGTTGCTGTCTCCGCAGGCCGCATTGCCACATCCCTTCCAAACGCAGCCTCCGGCATCGGACCCGACGCGCTCGCCTCGCTGCGCGCCGATATGGACATTGAGTTCGACCAGCCTTTGCGCCTCGACACGCACTCAGAGAGCCCGCCAAGACCCACGCGGGTCAACTTGAAAAGATCCGCACTCACATATGGCGAAGTGACGTTCCGGGTGTCCCTTGCCGCCAGCATCGATCGGCAGGGTGTTTTGACCGGCGACATGTCAATCTCGGCCGAGAACTGGCGCAAGGGGATCGACGCGGCGCGCGAAAACGGCGATTTGCCGGCCGAAATCTCGGATGGGCTGATCGATCTGCTCGCGATGCTGTCTACCTTCAACGGCACGCGCGACAGCCTTGATGTCACCCTCGGCATCAATGGTGGCACTCTGCTTTTGGGGCCGGTCCCGGTTGGGCGCATCCCGCCGCTGCGCTGGCCCTGACCCTTGCCAATCCGGCCATGCCCCGCAACACTCGGCGAAGAAAGAGGTCCGCCATGCCAGAAAGCCTGTTCCAGAGAATTGATGCCGCGCGCGAGGACCTGATCGCGCTGACACAAGATCTTATCGCGATTCCCACGTTGAACCCGCCGGGCGAAAACTATGTCGCGATCTGCGATTATCTCGACAGTCGGCTCACCAGAGCCGGGTTCGAGACAACATGGGTCCGCGCCCAGGACGCGCCCGGTGACAGCGACCGGTATCCGCGCTGGAACCTGATCGCGCGCCATGAAGGTAAACGGCCGGGTCCTTGCGTTCATTTCAATTCACACACCGATGTCGTTGAGGTTGGCCACGGCTGGACGCGCGATCCCTTCAACGCGGATGTCGAAGGCGACAGGATCTATGGGCGCGGCGCCTGTGATATGAAAGGCGGTCTCGCCGCGTCGATCATCGCCGCCGAGGCCTTCATCGCAGAGCATCCCGGATACGCCGGCTCCATCGAGATCAGCGGTACCGCGGACGAGGAATCCGGCGGCTACGGCGGTGTGGCTTATCTGGCCGGACAAGGCTGGTTCGCGCCAGACCGTGTGCAACATGTGATCATCCCCGAACCTTTGAACAAGGACCGCATCTGCCTGGGGCATCGCGGCGGCTGGTGGGCCGAGATAGAAACAAAGGGCGAAATCGCGCATGGCTCCATGCCCTTTTTGGGCGATTGCGCCGTGCGCCACATGGGGGCTGTGCTGCACGCTTTCGAAGAGACGCTGTTCCCCGCCATGGCATCGCGCTGGACGGAAATGCCTGTCGTCCCCGACGGCGCGCGGCAATCGACAATGAACATCAACTCGATTCACGGCGGTCAACTCGAACAGACCGACGAGGACACCGGCCTGCCTGCGCATTGTGTGCCAGACAGCTGTCGTATCGTGATCGACCGCCGCTTCCTGATGGAAGAGCCTATCGACGCGGTGCGGCAAGAGGTGATCGACCTTCTCGAGGAGCTCAAGGCACGGCGGGACAATTTCGATTACGAAATTCGGGAAATCAATCGCGTGATCCCGTCGATGACCGACAAGGCCGCCCCGATCGTTTCCACCGTTCACGGCGCCATCCACGATGTTTTGGGACAAGTGCCGACCTATGTTGCCTCCCCCGGAAGCTATGACCAGAAACATATCGATCGAATTGGCAAGCTGAAAAACTGCATCGCTTACGGCCCCGGCGTGCTCGAACTTGCGCACAAACCGGATGAGTGGATCGGTATCACCGACATGCTCGACAGCGCCAAGGTCATGGGGCGCAGCCTCGAAAGCCTGCTGTTGCCCTAAGGTCTGGACAGCCCATAAAAAAACCGGAGGCTTGATTGCAGGCGGTTTTGGCATGACACTTCGTGCAACAACCGGAGGGACAGAATGACACGATATTTTCTTCGCGGCGCCGCGCTTGCCACGCTGCTTGGCGGGCCTGCACTGGCCCAGCAAACCGACCTCACCATCGCGCTTCAACTTGAGCCACCGCATCTCGATCCAACGAGCGCGGCAGCGGGGGCGATCGATTCGGTGCTTTATTCGAACGTTTTCGAAGGGCTGACGCGCTTCATGTCGGACGGGTCGGTCGTGGCCGGTCTCGCCCAGAGCTGGGAGATCGACGAGGACGGCACCACCTACATCTTCAATCTGCGCGACGGCGTGACATTCCATGACGGCAGCGCAATGGAGGCCGAGGATGTCAAGTTCACCCTCGACCGCGCCCGCGCGGAAGACAGCGCCAACGCGCAGAAATCCCTGTTCGACGGCATCGATGAGGTCACGGTCATCGATCCGCAAACGGTCGAGGTCACGCTTTCGGCGCCGGACGGCAATTTCCTGTTCAACATGGCATGGGGCGATGCGGTGATCGTCGCGCCCGAAAGCATCGAGGGGATCAAGCAGACCCCGATCGGCACTGGCCCCTTCACGTTCGAGGAATGGGTACAGGGGGACCGCATCGAGATCAGCCGCAACCCCGATTACTGGGGCGACGCTCCGGCGCTCGAAGCGGCGACGTTCAAGTTCATCTCCGATCCAACCGCCGCCTTTGCTGCGATGATGGCACAGGATATCGACGCCTTCGCGGGCTTCCCGGCGCCGGAAAACCTGCCCCAATTCGAAGCCGATCCGCGCTTTCAGGTGCTTGTCGGTTCAACCGAAGGCGAGACGATCCTTGCCATGAACAACAAGCAGGCCCCCTTCGACAACGTCAAGGTGCGCAAGGCGGTGGCCCATGCCATTGACCGGCAGACCGTCATCGACGGTGCGATGTTCGGTCTTGGCACCCCCATCGGCACGCATTTCGCACCGCACAATCCCGATTACGTCGATCTGACCGCGCAGTCAGCCCATGACCCGGAGCAAGCCAGGGCGCTTTTGGAAGAAGCCGGGTATGCCGATGGCTTCACGACCACTCTGAAACTGCCGCCGCCCTCCTATGCCCGTCGTGGCGGCGAGATCATCGCGTCGCAACTGCGCGCGGTGGGGATCGAGACCGAGATCACCAATCTCGAATGGGCGCAATGGCTGGAGGAAGTGTTCCGCGGCAAGAATTTCGGCCTGACCATCGTCAGCCATACCGAACCGTTCGACATCGGCATCTATGCGCGCCCCGATTACTATTTCCAGTACGACAATCCCGAGTTCCAGACGCTGATCGGCGACCTGGCCGAAACCAGCGATCCGGAGCAACGGTCCGAGATGCTGGCGCGGGCACAGACCATGATCGCGGATGACTATGTCAACGGGTACCTGTTCCAATTGGCCTTTCCAACGATCGCAGATGCGCGGATCGACGGGCTTTGGAAAAACGCCCCGACACAGGCGACAGACCTGACCGGCGTAAGCTGGTCGGAGTAACCGCGCGCGACAAGCCTTGGCCGGGGGCAATCACGCATTCCGGCCAAACCTCCCAAAGCGGATCAGACGAGTCTTTAAGACCAGATTGCCAAGACCATAAGTCCAAACTAGGCTTGCTTTATGGCAATACCGGTCGAAACCTTCTTTCTCAAGCCAGACACCAAGGGCACGCTTCAATCGCGTATCCAGCAAATGGTGGCCGAGGGCATCCTGTCCGGCCGATTCCGGCGCGGTGAAAAACTTCCCTCCAGCCGAAAACTGGCGGTGCATCTCGGGGTCAGCCGGATCACCGTCACGCTCGCCTATACCGAGCTGCTGGCAAATGATTACCTGACCTCCAAAGGCCGGTCCGGCTATTACGTCTCACCCGACGCGCCGGAACCGCCAAGTTTCGACACCCCGCCCCACGCGGAGGACGCCGTGGATTGGTCCCGCGCGCTGGGTCGGAAATTCACCGGCGGGACGAGCCTCGTCAAACCCGATGATTGGGCGCAATACCGCTATCCTTTCCTGTACGGTCAAACCGATCCGCAACTCTTCGATCACGCGAACTGG
>JAWLGI010000019.1:0-26804 GCA_041685125.1 Marivita sp.
GCAAATTTTGAAAGTCTCGCTGAACTTGGGGTTTCACTACGACAGTATAAGCCCTATCTTTGTATCAACGGAAGGAGACATCCATGCCAGTGACCACGTTCATTTCAATGATCCTTGCAGTGATAGCGGCATCGGGGCTGACGGTTTGGGCGATGACCAAATTCGGCATTCTGACCGTGCTGCCGTTGCTGATTGCCGTGGGGCTTGCGGCCCGGTGGGGCATGGAGCATGTGCCGGGCGATGACGAGCCTGCCTGACGACAGTGCCTTAACGCAAACCGGACTGGATGTGCGCGGCTCTGGTCGCGTGCTGATCATCGCTTGCGGCGCGCTCGCGCGGGAAATCCTGACATTGCGCGACGCGAATGGCTGGACCCACCTGGACCTGACCTGCCTTCCTGCGATATACCACAACCACCCGGAAAAGATCGTGACAGCGGTGCGCGACACCGTCGCCGCCCATCGAGCCGCCTATACGCAGATCTATGTCGCCTATGGCGATTGCGGCACCGGCGGGCTGCTGGAGGCGGCCTGTGCCGAAATGCGGGTCGAGATGCTCGCCGGGCCACATTGCTACAGCTTTTTCGAAGGCAATGCGGCATTCGACGCGCGCGACGAGATAACGGCCTTCTACCTCACGGACTTTCTGGTCCGGCAATTCGATGCCTTTGTCTGGAAACCGCTTGGCCTTGACCGGCATCCTGAACTGCGGGACATGTATTTCGGACATTACGATCGGCTGGTCTATCAGGCGCAGACCGATGATCCCGCCCTGACCAAGATTGCACGCACTTGCGCCGACCGGTTGGGTCTTGCGTTCGAGCGCCGGTTCACAGGCTACGGCGATCTGGCCACCCATCTCCAGAACTGGGCAGCGCGGTAACCGGGACCGCTCTACTCTGAATCTTCGTTCAGCACGGCCGAGATCGGCACGATCGACACGCTGGACGCACGGTCCTGAAGGCTCCAGAGCACCAGCGCCGACAGCGTCTCGGGCCTCAAACGCCCCAACATCACAACTGATCCGTCCTGTCGCGCGCGAAACGCCGCCCCATCGAGGAACCGGCGCTGGGTGCGGGCGTCCTGACCGGCCCCATCGAAATCGCGCAGGATGCTGATCGCCGGCACATCGGCGCGGCGGGCAATCGCTTCGGCGGTGTTGAGACCGTTCGGCAGGAACACCAGACCGTGGCCGCTCTCGGCGGCAAAGCGCGTGGCCTGTTCCGTCACACCGCGCGCGCCCTGCAGGTTGCCGCCCGGCGCTTCGATCATCGCCACCGCTTCGGGCACCGAGACAAGCGCCCCGGCGAGGTTCTGTTCCACATCCGAGGGCTGGGCCGCTTCGGGCAGCGCGACAAGCACGGCAACCTCGTATCCAAGCGCGCGATAGGCGGCCATCCGGTCGGACGCACCCGCGATGCCCGGATCAATCGCGAAGGTCACCGGAAAAGGCAGATCGTTCAACGTGTTCGGTCCGAGCGGGCCGGTGCCATCGTCGATCATGACAATCGACATTTTCGGCAAGGCGGGATCGGCGTCGACCTGTGCTGCATACCGTTCAAGAGGTGGCGCGCTGGGCTCCGCCGCCTGCCCGGCTTGGCCCCCTGCGGCGGATGCGTCCGCATCACCGCCCTCCCCGTTGATCGAAGGCAAACGGGAAGAGCTGCCGGGGTTGCGGTCTGTCAAGGACACCGCTGGTGTGCCGATGGAGGGGCGTAGATCGGTGCCGTTCCGGGCGGTCTGCTCTGTCCCCTCTGGCGCCTCGGCTGGGGCGTCAGGGATCAGGCGGCGCACCTTGGGCTTGTCGTCATCGGTGGCGTCATTCCCGGCTGCATCGGGCTCTGTCGCATCGGGTTGCGCCGTGCCTTGGGTGTCCGGAGCCAGCGAGGGCTCGACCTCGGGCACCTGCGGCGCAGGCGGCTGTGCCGGATCGGTCGGGACATTCAGCCCGGTCTCGACATCGGGAGCGTCCAGCGTCGGGGCTGCCGGGGTGTCCGGCCCTGCGTCATCGCTCAGCGGCGGCGGCGCAACCGCTCTCTCCGACGCAACCGGGTCTTCCAATGCGGCGATCTCCTCGCCGGTCTTGGGCGACGGCGCGGCAGTCGTGTCGCCGGGCGTGCTGTCAGACATGCCTGCCGGGGTATCAAGCGCCGGCGCCGTGGCGTCCGGTGAAACGACAGTTTCGCCGGAGGGACGGCGCGCGGGCGGCTCCGGCGCGTCGGGTTCCTCGGTCGTGTCGACCTCCGACGTGGCGGCGGCTGGATTGTCCCGCCCGACCTCTGCGACATTCCGCTCCGCTATGTCCGGCGCAAGCGTTTCGACGGGTGTCTCGGGTTCGAGGCCGGCCGCAGCGGTGGTCTCGACCGGCGTTTCCGGGATCGGCTCGGATGCAATAGGCGCTTGGGTGCCCTCTTCATCCGAATTCTCACCGCTTGACGCCAGTGCCGGTTGCGGGCGGTCGTCGGCTTCCGGTGCCAACACCGAAACCGCGCCCAAGCCGCCCAGGGACAGCACCGTGCCCCAGATGGCGCCTGACAAAAACCCTCGTGCCATGCTCTTTGCCCTCGTCTTGACCTCTGCCGCATCCCCGGCATCTCTGTTGTGCCAGTGGACCCATCCACGCCCTTGACGCGCCTTGGTCGGCCTGCGCATGTATACCGCGATTGGCGCATGCCATGCCAGCCCCGACGAAGAAGAAACCGAATGCTGCTGCTTATCGACAATTACGACAGTTTTACCTACAACCTCGTGCACTACCTGGGCGAGCTTGGCGCCGATGTCCGGGTCGCGCGCAATGACGCGATTTCCGTGCAGGAAGCAATGGCGATGCACCCGGCGGGCATTCTTCTGTCACCCGGACCCTGCGACCCGGATCAAGCGGGCATCTGCCTTGACCTGACCCAAGCAGCGGCCGAAACCAGCACCCCGCTCCTGGGCGTTTGCCTGGGCCACCAGACGCTGGGGCAGGCGTTCGGGGGGCGCGTGGTGCGCCATTCGGACATTGTCCACGGCAAGATGGGGGTGGTGCATCACGAAGAAGCGGGCGTGTTCGCCGGGCTGACCTCTCCGTTCAAGGCAACGCGCTATCACTCTTTGGTGGTTGCGCGCGACAGCGTGCCGGAGTGCCTTGAGGTCACGGCATGGCTCGACGATGGCACGGTCATGGGGCTGCGCCATCGCGCACTGCCCCTGCAAGGCGTGCAGTTCCACCCCGAATCCATCGCCTCCGAACATGGGCACGCGCTGCTCCGGAATTTCGTGACCGACATGAAGGTGCCCGCATGAGTGATCTGATGAAGCCCCTGATCTACGCGGCCTCGGAAGGCCCCCTGAGCCGGTCGCAGGCCGAACAGGCGTTCGAGCTTCTGTTTGACGGCGCGGCGACCCCGGCGCAGATCGGGGGCCTGTTGATGGCGCTGCGAGCGCGGGGCGAGGCTGTGTCCGAATACGCTGCAGCCGCATCGGTGATGCGCGCCAAATGCACGCCCGTGACCGCACCGGAGGGCGCGATGGACATCGTCGGCACGGGCGGCGACGGGATGGGCACATTGAATATCTCGACCGCGGCGGCCTTTGTCGTCGCAGGTGCGGGAGTGACAGTCGCCAAGCACGGGAACCGCAACCTGTCCTCAAAATCCGGTGCTGCGGATGCTCTGACCGAAATGGGAATCGACGTCATGGTCGGGCCCGACGTGGTGGAGCGCGCGCTGGAACAGGCCGGCATTGGCTTCATGATGGCGCCCATGCACCATCCGGCGATGAAACACGTCATGCCGGTGCGCCAGGAACTGGGATCAAAGACGATCTTCA
This sequence comes from Marivita sp., assembly GCA_041685125.1. Lineage (GTDB taxonomy): Bacteria > Pseudomonadota > Alphaproteobacteria > Rhodobacterales > Rhodobacteraceae > Marivita. The sequence continues at coordinate 3,810 of JAWLGI010000019.1, forward strand.
ATATCCTTGGCCCGCTGACCAATCCCGCCGGGGTCAAGCGGCAGCTGTCCGGGGCCTTTGCCATAGACTTGATCTTTCCCATGGCAGAAACGCTCAAGGATCTGGGGTCCGAAAAAGCGTGGTTGGTGCATGGCGGCGACGGGACGGACGAAATCTCGATCGCGGAACCGACCCAGGTGGCCGTTCTGGAGGATGGCAAGATCCGGGGGCGCGAAGTGCATCCCGAGGACGCAGGGCTTCCGGTGCATCCCTTCCGCGACATCCTCGGCGGCACCCCTGCCGAAAACGCCGCGGCCTTCCGCGCGTTGCTCGACGGGACCAAGAGCGCCTATCGCGACGCGGTGCTGCTCAACGCGGCGGCGGCGCTGATGGTGGCGGACAAGGTCACGGACCTGAAATCCGGCGCGGAAATGGCCGCCGAGAGCGTGGACAGCGGCGCCGCGAAAGCCCGCGTCGAGGCACTGGCGCGGGTCACGCAGTCGGCGTGACGCGGTGTATCCGGGCGGCGGACGATGCGGTGACGCATCGTCGATTTTCCGATGTCGGAAAATCCTGGGGCGCTGCCCCAGAGCCCGCGGTAATGTCAGCCCAAGGACACCACGGATACGTCGCATGCTGACGGCCCCCCGACATTGGGATCATCTGCCGTTTTTCCGGGAAAGCTTGCCAGCGATCCGAACAGCCCTGGAGGCCGAAGACCGCCAGGTTCTGCCACCGACCAATCAGGTCTTTGCCGCCCTCGACGCCTGCGCGCCGGCCGATGTGAAGGTGGTGATCCTGGGCCAGGATCCCTATCCGACGCCCGGTCACGCGCATGGACTAGCGTTTTCTGTCGCGCCGGATGTCGCGCCGCTGCCGCGGTCTTTGGCCAATATCTTCAAGGAATTGCGCGATGATCTGGGGGACGCGCCATGCGATGGAGATCTGCACTTCTGGGCCGATCAGGGTGTGCTCCTGCTCAATGACGTGTTGACCGTGCCCGCCGGGGCGGCGCGCGGGCACCGGCGGCTGGGCTGGCAGCGCCTCGTGCCGCAGGTGCTCGACGCGCTGTCGGACCGGCCGCGCGCCTTCGTGCTGTGGGGCAATGATGCGCGTGGCCATGCGGCACGGTTGCAAGGCCATGGCCACTTCGTTCAGCAAAGCGCCCATCCCTCGCCGCTGTCGGCGCGGCGCGGGTTTTTCGGATCGCGCCCCTTTTCCACCGTGAACGCTTGGCTTAGACAACACGGACACGCCCCGATCAACTGGACAACGCCATGAGTGCCACCATCCTAGACCGCATCAAGGCTTACAAGCTTGAGGAAATCGCTGCCGACAAATCGCGCGTGCCGCTCTCGGAGATCGAAGCCGCGGCAAAGGCCGCCGACACTATTCGGCCCTTTGGCGCGGCCCTGCGCAGCGCGCAGGCGACGGGCTATGGCCTGATTGCCGAAGTCAAGAAGGCGTCCCCGTCCAAGGGTCTCATCCGGGCCGATTTCGAACCGGCCACGCTGGCCCAGGCATACCAGGCGGGCGGCGCATCCTGCCTTTCGGTGCTGACGGACACGCCCAGTTTTCAGGGCGACAAGTCCTACTTGGTGGCCGCGCGGCAGGCCACATCGCTCCCCGTCTTGCGCAAGGATTTCATGTACGACACCTACCAGGTGGCCGAGGCCCGCAGCCTTGGCGCGGATTGTATCCTGATCATCATGGCCAGCGTCAGCGATGCGCAGGCGGCGGATCTGGAAGATGCCGCGACCTCGTGGGGAATGGACGTGCTGATCGAGGTGCATGACCGCAGCGAACTGGACAGGGCGCTGGCGTTGAAGTCCCCATTGATTGGCGTGAACAATCGCAATCTCAAGACCTTCGAGACAAGCCTTGAGACAACACGTGACCTGTCGAAGCACCTGCCGCCTGACCGGGTGCTGATCTCCGAATCCGGGCTGTCGACCCCGGCCAACCTCGCCGACATGGCCAGCCATGGCGCGCGCAGCTTCCTGATCGGGGAAAGCCTGATGCGGCAGGCCAACGTGGCCGAGGCAACGCGCGCGCTGCTGGCCGACCCGGTGGCGGCATGAGCGGGTTGTCGCATTTCGATGCCAAGGGCGACGCCCACATGGTCGATGTCTCCGACAAGGCCAGCACGGCGCGGATCGCGGTGGCCGAAGGTTACATCAAGATGGCGCCGCAGACCCTTGATATCATTCGCGAAGGCCGCGCCAAGAAGGGGGACGTGCTCGGTGTTGCGCGACTTGCCGGGATCATGGGGGCCAAGAAGACTGCCGACCTCGTTCCGCTTTGCCATCCCCTGCCGCTGACCAAGGTGTCGGTCGAGCTGACCCCGGCGCCCGATCTGCCCGGTTTCCGGATCGAGGCGACGGTCAAGACCACGGGCCAGACCGGCGTCGAGATGGAAGCGCTCACCGCCGTGTCCACGGCCGCGCTCACTGTCTATGATATGGCCAAGGCGGTGGACAAGGGGATGGAAATCACCGGCATCCGCGTCGTGCTGAAGGATGGTGGCAAATCCGGGCGGTACGAGGCGGTATGATCTCGGTCGCAGAAGCGCTGGAACAGCTATTCGCACTGGCCTGCCCGCTCAAGGCCGAGACGGTCCCGCTCCTGCAGGCGCATGGCCGGGTGTTGGCCAGGGATGTTGCGGCGACACGCGATCAGCCGCCCTTCAATGGCTCCGCGATGGATGGCTACGCGGTCGTCGAGGCAAAGCCCGGAGCCAGGCTGCGCGTGATCGGCGATTCCGCCGCGGGCCACGGGTTTGCGCACCCTGTGAAATCCGGCGAAGCGGTCCGCATCTTTACCGGCGCTCCGGTCCCCGAAGGGGCGAAAACGGTCGTGATCCAGGAAGATGTCACGCGCGAGGGTGACACGATCACGCTTGGCGACCGGCTGGGGGAGGGCTCCCATATCCGGCCGGCGGGCGGCGATTTTCAAATCGGGGACACGGTTGGCGCGGGCCGTGTTATCGGGCCAAACGATATTGCACTTCTGGCCGCCATGAACGTGGCCGAGCTGCCGGTGACCCGGCGGCCCGTGGTGGCGCTCATCTCCACCGGGGATGAGCTTGTCATGCCGGGAGAGACCCCCGGCCCCGACCAAATCATCGCGTCGAACACGCTCGGGCTCCATGCGCTGATGCGCGATTTGGGGGCAGAACCACGCCTTTTGCCAATCGCTCGGGACAACGAGGCATCTTTGCGCGCCGCATTCGACCTGGCGCAAGGGGCGGATGTGATCGTGACCATCGGAGGCGCGTCAGTGGGCGATCATGATGTGGTGGCCAACCTCGCTCCTCAATTGGGATTTGAGCAGACCTTCTACAAGGTGGCCATGCGCCCCGGTAAGCCGTTGATGGCCGGGCGATTTGGCGACGCCATGATGATCGGCCTGCCCGGCAACCCGGTGTCGGCGATGGTCTGCGGGCATGTCTTCCTCGCGCCCGTCATCCGCGCGTTGCTCGGCCTGCCCGCCGCGCCTGCGCCGCGCAAATCGGGTGTTCTTGCTCGGGCCCTGACCGCCAATGGCCCGCGCGAACACTACATGCGCGCCCGCTTTGCCGACGCGGGGCTTGTCGCCTTCGGCGCGCAGGACAGTTCGCTGCTGAGCGTTCTTGGCGAAGCGGACGCGCTGATCGTGCGGGCACCGAACGATCCGCCGCGCATGGCGGGTGACACGGTCCAATACCTGCCAATCCGCTAGATGATCGCGTCGTGTTCACAAATTCTTGACACAAAACAGGAACATTATTAGAACAAAGCGCGAGGATCACCCGAGCGGAGGCAGAGCATGCTCACCAAAAAACAACTCGACCTGCTGGAATTCATCAGCAAACGCGTGGCGCGCGACGGCGTGCCGCCCAGTTTCGATGAAATGAAAGAAGCGCTTGATCTGCGTTCGAAATCAGGAATTCACCGTCTGATAACGGCGCTCGAGGAACGTGGATTCATCCGCCGCCTTGCCCATCGCGCCCGCGCGATCGAGATCGTGAAGCTGCCGGATTCGCTCATGCCGAAACAACCCGGCTTCACCCCCCAGGTGATCGAAGGCGATCTGCCGGATGGACCGGGTCCGGCCAACACCCTGGAGGTTGAAGCCACCGGGTCGGTCGATCTCGACGTCATGGGCCGGATCGCCGCCGGTGTACCGATCCAGGAAATCAACGATGTCCCGCCAAAGATGGCGGTTCCCGGCACCATGCTGTCCAGCAATGGGCGGCATTATGCGCTCGAGGTGAAAGGCGATTCGATGATCGACGCCGGGATCAACGATGGCGATGTCGTGGTGATCCGCGAAACCTCTTCCGCGGATAACGGCGATATCGTCGTTGCCCAGATCGAAGGCTACGAAGCGACGCTGAAACGCTATAAACGCAAGGGTGAAAGCATCATCCTCGAGGCGGCAAACCCGGCGCATGATCCGCGCATCCTTCCAGTGGGCGCCGTCAAGGTGCAGGGGCGCCTGGTCGGGCTGATCCGCACTTACTGAGCCTTGCGCAGCGCTGGATTGTTCCACAGGCGCGCGCCGGATCGGTCGCGCGCCTTTTCGATGATCCAGCTGTCATCCGTCCCGCGCGTGATGGCGAGGCTGCCAAGGGGGCCCAGCATGGGTGCATCGATCACCGTGCAACGCGCCGCCGCTGGGAGGGCTGGCAGTTCGGCGCTGGCGATGACCAGTTCGCCCAGCTCGCACCCGTCGAATTTCGCCGCGTTGCGTTTGCCGTGGATGTGACGCACCTGGCCACGTGCCGCCGCCCAAAGGTCTGCGGCCGCCGGTTGGTTCAACCCGTGGCCGTCATTCTCCAACCAGACGCGGGCGACAAAGCCCGAGCCTTTCGGGCGCGACAGGGCGCGGCCCTGATCGGTCATCACCCCCACGAGCGTACCGCCTTCAGCGACGAGGATGGGTGGACGATCTGCCCCGCTCCACAGCAGCACGGCAAGGGCCACCGGGGCCAGTCCGACCCATCGCCCGCGCCCCTGCCAGACAATGACGAACAGACACCCCAGCGTGATCAACGGGAGCACAGAGACGCCCGGCGTCATCACGGGGCGCACGGCCCCGTCCAGTTCCGCCATGTGCTGTGCCACCGTCAAAATCCAGTCGAGGCCGAGACCCATCATGCCGAGACCCAGGCTCTCGAACCCCAAGGGCATCAACAGCACGCCCAGCACCGCCGCCGGGATCACCACGAGGCCCATCAAAGGCACCGTGAGCAGGTTCGCGACCAGGCCGTATTGCGCCACCTGGTTGAAATGCGCCATGGCGACCGGAGCCGTGGCCGCCCCCGCAATCGCAGAAGACAGCACAACCGAGGCCACGCCGCGCAGCAGGCGGTGACGCGGCAGCTCGTGCGGGCTGTCACGGATCGCTCCAAACACCGCGACCAGCGCCGTGGTTGCTGCGAAAGACATCTGGAACCCCGGTCCCATCATCGCCTCTGGCCGCAGGACCAGAACGATCACCGCAGCCAGCGCCACCGCCCGCAAGGAGATGGCACGCCGGTCCACCATCACCGCAAGCAACATCACCGCCACCATGACAAAAGCCCGTTCGGTCGCGACATTGCCGCCCGACAGCGCAAGATAGGTGGCGGCAACGCCCAGAGCGCCCCCCGCCGCGATCTTCTTGACCGGCCAGCGCAGGCCAATGGGGGTGAGCAACAGGCCAAGCCGCAACAATGCGAAGGCAAAGGCGCTGACCAGCCCCATATGCAGGCCAGAGATGGCCAGCAGATGCGCAAGGTTGGTATCGCGCAGAGCCTGCAAAACGGGTTGCGGGATCGCGCTTCGGTCGCCGGTGATGATGGCGGTGGCGAATGCCCCGGTCTCCCCGGCCAGCGCCGCCTGAACGCGCGCCGAGATTGCCATCCGGACTTGAAACATCGGGCGGTTCCGCCCCGCCGCCTCCCACAGAACGAGCGGAACACGGGTATACCCCACCGCGCCCAGCCTCAGAAACCAGGCATGGCGCCGGAAATCGAAACCGCCCGGTTCCACCGCACCGCCCGGCGGGCCCAGATGTGCAGTCGTCATGATGGTCATGCCCGGTCGCGGTGTCAGGCTTTCGGACGTGATGTGCATCGACAGGCGCACACGTGTCGGCGTTTCGGTCAGCGGCACATTGGACAGCCAGACGCGGTCCAGCGTGATTCGCAGCGCGTCCGAGGCAGAGCGGTCGATAGCCACCACGCGGCCCGTCACCGGCCCGTAATACCGCCAATCCAGCACCGGTCCCGCCACCATGTGCGCCCGCGTTCCCGCCAGCGCAAACCCCAGCGCCACCATCGACACGGCGCAGATCAGCGGCGCAAGGGCCGAGCGACTGCGCAGGTAAAGCAGGAGCAGCACGCCACTGCCCGAGCCGCTGGCGATCAGAGCCCAGTTCGGCGGCTCGATCCGCAGCGCGAAGAACAGCCCGATACCCAGCCCAAGGCACACCGGAACGAACGGAAACAGCCCGCCCCGCTGCGCCAGAAGCAGGTCGGGGATGACAGACCGGACCCGCGCCATACTTGCCCCCGTGGATGGTGCTGGTTAAGAGAGCCTCAAGTTATCTCCTAGACAGTTATCGAAAGGTAAACGCGCCCAATGTCCGGCCAGATCGTCACCCGTTTCGCCCCCTCGCCCACCGGTTTCCTGCATATCGGCGGGGCGCGCACGGCGCTGTTCAACTGGCTGTATGCGCGCGGGCGCGCAGGAAAGTTTCTGCTGCGAATCGAGGATACGGACCGGGCGCGCTCGACCCCCGAGGCCACCAAGGCGATCCTGCAAGGGCTGGATTGGCTTGGGCTGGATCATGATGGCGAGGTTGTGAGCCAGGCCGCAGGGGCCGACCGGCATGCCGAGGTGGCGATTGAGCTGCTGGCAAAAGGCGCGGCCTACAAGTGTTTTTCCACCCAGGACGAGATCGAGGCGTTCAGAGAGGCGGCGCGTGCCGAGGGCAGATCGACGTTGTTCCAGAGCCCTTGGCGCGATGCCGACCCGGCGACGCATCCGGACGCGCCTTTCGTGATCCGGCTCAAGACCCCGACCGAAGGAGCAACCGTGATCCGCGACGAGGTGCAGGGCGATGTCACCATCCGCAACGATCAGCTCGATGACATGGTACTGTTACGCTCGGACGGCACACCGGTCTACATGCTGGCGGTTGTTGTCGATGACCATGATATGGGCGTGACCCATGTGATCCGGGGGGATGACCACCTGAACAATGCCGCGCGCCAAATGGGGATCTACACCGCGATGGGCTGGGACGTGCCGGTCTGGGCACACATCCCGCTGATTCACGGCCCCGATGGCAAGAAGCTGTCGAAGCGCCACGGCGCGCTGGGGGTCGATGAATACCAGGTGATGGGCTATCCGGCGGCGGGGATGCGAAATTACCTTGCGCGGTTGGGCTGGAGCCACGGCGATGACGAATTCTTTACCGATGATCAGGCAAAAGAGTGGTTCGACCTGAACGGCATCGGCAAATCCCCGGCGCGGTTCGATTTCAAGAAGCTGGAGAATCTGAGTGGACAGCACATTGCCGCGGCCGACGATGCTGCACTGCTGCATGAATTGCAGGCTTACCTTGCGGCAGCAGGGAAACCTGCCTTGACCGACGCACAAGCCGCCGGGATGCGTGATGCGATGTATTGCCTCAAGGACCGGGCGCGCACCTTCCCGGAACTGATTGAAAAGGCTTATTTTGTTCTGGTCACACGCCCGGTTGAGCCGGATGGGAAAGCGTCCAAGAACCTGGATGCGGTATCCCGTGGTATACTGAGATCGTTGACGCCGCAGTTGCAAAATGCTAGCTGGACGCGCGACGATCTTGAAGCCGTCACATCCCGGATAGCCGAAGAGCACGGGACAAAATTCGGCAAGCTGGCCGGCCCGATGCGGGCCGCTCTTGCAGGCCGAACAGTGACGCCGAGTGTGTTCGATATGATGCTGGTTCTGGGGCGGGACGAAACCATTGCCCGCCTGGAAGAAGCAGCCGCTGCGAGCGACAATTGACACCGATTGGTGTATGTTGCCGTAGCTTGGGGAAGCTGGCTTTGAACCTCTGTTCAAGGCAACGAGACGAAGGGACCACGTATGTCTGACACCTCTAAAAACGCGACGCTGAAGATTGGCGACTCCTCCTACGAACTGCCGATCCATTCCCCCACCGCAGGACCGGATGTGATCGACATACGAAAACTTTACGGACAAGCGGGTGTGTTCACCTACGATCCCGGTTTCACCTCGACTGCGGCCTGTGACAGCACCATCACCTTCATCGATGGCGACAAGGGTGAATTGCTGCATCGCGGCTATCCGATCGATCAGCTTGCCGCGAAATCGCATTACCTCGAAGTGTGTTACCTGTTGCTGTATGGCGAATTGCCCTCGGCGGCGAAACTCGAGGAATTCGAGACCACGATCACCCATCACACGATGATCCACGAGCAGATGCACAATTTCTTCCGTGGGTTCCGGCGCGATGCGCATCCGATGGCCACGATGGTGGGTGTGGTTGGCGCGATGGCCGCGTTCTATCACGACAGCACCGACATCAATGATCCGCGTCAGCGCGAAGTGGCCTCGCACCGCCTGATCGCCAAGGTGCCGACGATCGCCGCGATGGCCTACAAATATTCCGTCGGTCAGCCCTTCGTCTATCCGCGCAACGATCTGGACTACGCGGCGAACTTCCTGCACATGTGCTTTGCCGTCCCGGCCGAGGAATACGTGGTGGACCCGATCCTCGCCCGCGCGATGGACCGCATCTTCACGTTGCATGCCGATCACGAACAGAATGCCTCGACATCCACGGTGCGCCTGGCGTCGTCTTCCGGGGCCAACCCGTTTGCCTGTATCGCGGCGGGCATAGCCTGCCTTTGGGGCCCGGCGCATGGTGGCGCGAACCAGGCCTGCCTGGAAATGCTCAAGGAAATCGGATCGCCGGACAACATCCCGGAATATATCGCCCGCGCCAAGGACAAGGATGATCCCTTCCGTCTCATGGGCTTTGGCCACCGCGTCTACAAGAACTTTGATCCCCGCGCGACGGTGATGAAACAGTCTGCGGACGAGGTGCTTGATCTGCTGGGCGTGGAAAACAACCCGGTGCTGGCAACCGCCAAAGAACTGGAAAAGGCCGCGCTTGACGATCCCTACTTCTCGGACAAGAAGCTGTTCCCGAATGTGGATTTCTATTCCGGCATCATCCTCGAAGCGATGGGGTTTCCGACAGCGATGTTCACCCCGATCTTCGCGCTGAGCCGGACCGTGGGATGGATTTCCCAGTGGAAAGAACAACTTGCCGATCCGCAGATGAAAATCGGCCGTCCGCGCCAGCTTTACCGTGGCGAAACGCTGCGCGATTATGTGGATATCGAAAACCGCTGAGATGCAATGAAAGGTCGCCTTCGGGCGGCCTTTTGACTTTTAGGCTCTCGGGAGTGCCGGTTTGTAAAACTGGCAGGCGGTTAGCGCCCTTCGTACTCTGCAGGGCGCTTTTCGAGAAACGCCACAACGCCTTCCTTGAAGTCTCGGGTCTGGCCACACTGGCCCTGTAGCTTGGCTTCCAACGCCAGTTGCTCTTCAAGCGTATTGTCGAACGACCCGCGGATGGCTTGTTTGACGCGCTGATAGGCGGCTGTCGGGCCATTGGCCAAATGCGCCGCGCGGTTTTGCCAGTGCTTCTCGAAGGCGGCATCTGGCACCGCTTCCCAGATCATGCCCCAGTCATCCGCCTGTCTTGCCGTGATCTTTTCGGCAAAAAGCGCCGCGCCCATCGCCTTGGCCAGCCCCATCTGGCGCGGCAGGTAATAGGTGCCGCCGGCATCCGGGATCAGGCCGATGCGGGTGAAGGCTTGCAGGAAGAACGCCGAGTCGGTTGCGATCACGACATCCGCCGCCAGCGCAAGATTGGCGCCGGCCCCGGCCGCAGCCCCGTTCACGGCGCTGATCGTCGGCACCGGACAATCGAAAATCGCGCGCAGCATCGGGACGTATTCATCACGCAGCGTACGCTCCAGATCGAGATTTGCTGCACTGCTCCGATCTCCAAGATCCTGACCCGAGCAAAAAGACTTGCCCGCCCCGGTCAGCACAACGACGCGGGCAGCGCGTCCGCCCTCCTGTACCGCATCCGTGATCTCGGCGCGCATCTGGGTGTTGAGCGCGTTCATCACATCGGGCCGGTTCAGGGTGACCGTTGCGATATCATCGGTAATGTCGAATGTGATCGTCTCGTAGTTCATCTGCCCTGCCCTTGTTGCGCCAATCCGGGGCATGAAACACCGAACGGGCCGCTTTGGCAAAGGTCAACGCGGCGTCACGAGTCCCGGAGCAACTCGTTCAACCGTTTTTCCTCATCTTCGGACAGGCGCATCTCTGTCGGCTCGGTCGCGGCTGCGCGGTTGCGCACATAGTAGACACCGACGCCAAGCGCGATCAGGAACAAAGCCGGGGCCGCGAGCCAGAGAATGATGTTCCATCCATCGGTGCGCGGTTTGAGCAGAACAAATTCGCCGTAGCGTGCGACGAGGTAATCCAGCACCTGCTCATTGCTGTCGCCCTCGACCAGGCGTTCCCGCACCACGAGGCGCAGCTCGCGCGCCAGATCGGCGTTGGATTCGTCGATGCTTTCATTCTGGCACACGACGCAGCGCAGACCCTTGGAAAGTTCCCGCGCACGTTCTTCCAGCACGGGGTCTTCCAGCACCTCGTCTGGCTGCACCGCAACGGCCGCAGAGGCCATCGGGATCGCCAACACAAGGCAAAGGATCAAAAGATAGGCTGGCCGCAGTGGCCAGCATGCGCGCAATCCAGTCATTCTGCCGGCACCCCTTGAGGCGTAGCTTGTTTGCGCGCCCCTGCGGCCACACGATAGCGGCGGTCGGACAAGGACAGGAACCCACCAAGAGCCATCAAGATCGCGCCACCCCAGATCCAGTTCGCCAGCGGCTTGATATAGGTGCGCATGACCCAGCCGCCATTGTCCTGTTCATCGCCGATCACAACGTAAAGATCGCGCAGGAAGCGGTAGTCGATCGCCGCCTCGGTCGTCGGCATCTGCGCCACGGGATAGTTGCGCTTTTCCGGGTTCAGCACGGCAATCTGCTCTCCGTCCTGGCGCACGAGGACGTCGCCCATGGTCGAGAAATAGTTGGGTCCACGCACCTCGTTGACGGCCGTCAGTTCCAGTTCGAAATCACCGACCTGGAATGACTCTCCGATCTGGGCCACGCGGATGTCTTCTTGTTCCCATGCCATCAGACCTGCAATCCCGACAATGGTGATGCCAAATCCGATATGTGCTGTCGCCTTGCCCCAGTCAGAACGCGGCAGCCGGAACAGGCGTGACCAGTCACGCGTTTGACCCAGCCTGTTAACAAGGTCCAGAACCGCGCCCGACACGATCCATGTGCCAAGGAACATGCCGACCGGACCCAGCAGGCTGTTGCCCGTCTGGATGGTCCAGAACAAGCCCAGCACCAACACGCTCAGGATGAAGCCGGGAAGCAGCTGCTTGAACGCCCGGCCCAGCTTGGCACGCTTCCAGCTCAGCATGGAGCCCAGCGGCAAAAGCAGGCCAAGCACCACCATGAACGGAGTGAACGCCATGTTGAAGAACGGCGCACCGACGCTCAGCTTGGTGTCGAAGAACATCTCGGAGACGACCGGCCACATGGTGCCGATGAAAACCACGAAGCAACTCACCGCCAGCAGGATATTGTTGGCCACCAGCGCGCTTTCCCGGCTGGCCACGCCAAAGACGCCCTTGGCCTCCATCGTGCTGGCCCGCGCCGCAAAGAGCGTCAGCGCGCCGCCGGTGAAGAAGATCATGATCATCAGGATGAACACCCCACGTTCGGGATCATTGGCGAACGCATGAACAGAGGTCAGCAGGCCAGAGCGGACGATGAACGTGCCGATCAGCGAGAATCCGAATGCGAGGATTGCCAGCAGGATGGTCCAGCTTTTCAGCGCCTCGCGTTTCTCGACCACGATGGCCGAGTGCAATAGCGCCGCCGCCAAGAGCCATGGCATGAAGGACGCGTTCTCGACCGGGTCCCAAAACCAGAAGCCGCCCCAGCCCAGCTCGTAATAGGCCCACCACGAGCCAAGCGCGATGCCGATGGTCAGGAACACCCACGCCGCCAGGGTCCAGGGCCGCACCCACCGGCCCCATGCCGCATCGACACGCCCTTCGATCAGGGCGGCGACCGCAAAGCTGAAACAGATGCTCAGCCCGACATAGCCAAGATACAGGAACGGCGGGTGAAACGCCAAACCGGGATCCTGCAACAAGGGATTGAGATCCTGCCCGTCGAAAGGTGGCACCGCAAGGCGCAGGAACGGGTTGGAGGTGAACAGGATGAAGGCGAAAAACGCCACGGCCACGGAGGATTGTACCGCGAGAACCCGTGCCCGCAGCGTCGGCGGTAAACCATTGCCGAACCACGCTGCCATCGCGCCGAACAGCGTCAGGATCAGCACCCAGAGCAGCATCGATCCCTCGTGATTCCCCCATACGCCGCTGATCTTGTAGATCATCGGTTTTGCCGAATGGCTGTTTTGCCAGACAAGCTTGAGAGAGAAATCCGAGGTCACGAAGGCATAGGTCAGCGCGACAAAGGAAAAACCGGTCAACAGGAATTGCACCGTGGCCGCGGGTTCGGCCACGGCCATCCATCCCGGCCAGCGTTTATGCGCGCCCACCATCGGGACCACGGATTGCACGATCGCGACAAGAAACGCGAGAATGAGGGCGAAGTGACCGAGTTCTGTAACCATACTCAACACTATAGGGATCGCGCAGCCATGGGCCAATCCATTTCGTGTGTCAGAGCGGTTCACATTGTCGCAAGTGCCGGGATCAGCGGGTCCTGCGACTCCGCTTCCAGTCTTCCAGCGCCGCGTTTCCATCGGTCTGGACCGGCCCAGGCGGGTCAGCGGCCGGCTCGGACCGCGACGCCGGGCGCGTTGGCATCGATGCCATGCGGGCCACCAGATCGCGTTGGAATTCCTGCCCCTTGGCCTGGTGGCGCGCGCCAAAATAAAAGCTGACGATGGCGCCCAGAAGCCACCAAAGCGGATCCGGCACCAGCGCGAGCCCGGACATGCGCGCAGAAAACCACGCGGGATCGACCATCGCGGACACGAACAAGCCCAATGTGCCCAGCGCCATCGCCGGGCGCGGCACGCGGTTGAGCGCGTCCATCAGACGGTCGAACCATCCACGCTGCGGCGCGTAAAATTCCTGCGCATATTGCGCAAGTGATGCCCCGTAGCGGTCAAGATCCCGTTGTGCCTGTGCCTCGGCATTGGGGCGAAACACCTCGGCCGTGTCGCGGACAAGGTTGCGCCCCGATCCGAAGACCAGTGAAAACACCTGTTCGATCAATCCCATGCTGCCACCCTTTGCTGAAACGCCTCTGCCGTCAGATGATACCGTGCGGCCAAAAAGGCCTCGGCACGTGTGATCCAGCCCCCTTTGCCACCGGCCTGGTTTCGCGCGTATTTGCGGCTGGCCGGGCGGCGGTCGGCCAGCGCAAAGTAGTAATTGCGCCGCTCGATCCCGTAGGCATCCACGATGTGATCCGGCGCCGCTGCGTGGGCACGCGCGGTGGCCGCGATGGTCTTTGGCCCGATCACGCCATCGACCTGTACCTTGAAGCCCATCTTGCCCAGCAACCGTTGCAGGATCTTCACCGCATTGGCCCCGGAATTCACGTACATATCAAAGACAGTGGCTTGCAACGGTTCGGGCAATTCGGCGATACGCGGGCGCGTGAAATAGTGCGCGACAAAGATCTCGGCCGCCTGCGCTGCCGTGAGTCGCCGTACATCCGTCTCGTTCACCCGCCCGTCGCCGGTCAGGTCCAATCCCAGCCGCCGCATCGTGTGGATTGTGACGCCATGCTTGGTGGCACCTCCCGGATCATCCGGGTCATTCACGTATCCGCCCTCTCTCGCGACGATCTCCTGCGCGATCCGGTACACATCGCTGTTTTGCCCGTCCATAGCCCTCACCCGATTGCCCTGCTGCGCAAAGACTGCAAAGTTACGGGTTAACAGAGTCACAAAGGGGCGTACGCAAGACCATGGCCAACGGATATCCCTCTGATCTGGAGGGGAAAACAGCACAGGACATCATCCGCCACCTGGACCTTTCCCCACATCCCGAGGGCGGGCATTTCCGCCAGACATGGGAGGCGGACGGGCCCGGCCGCGCCTCCGGAACCTGCATCTTTTTCCTTCTGGCCGCCGGAGAGCACAGCCATTGGCATCATGTCGATGCGACGGAGATCTGGCATTACTACGCCGGTGCGCCGCTCATCCTGTCGATTGCCGCGACAGATGACGGTCCCGCACGCGATCTCGTTCTGGGTCCGGACCTGTTTTCCGGCCAGTCTCCTCAGTTGATCGTGCCACCGCAGCACTGGCAGGCCGCACGCAGCTTCGGTGACTGGACCCTGGTTGGCTGTACTGTGAGCCCCGGCTTCCGTTTCGACGGTTTCACCCTGGCGGCACCAGGATTTGACATTCCCCGCGCGGATTGAAAAATCACCTGCATGACCATTCCCTACTTGACCCCGCTGGCCGCTGAGGCCCAACGCGCCTTCGGTATAACCAAGCCATGGCCGCTCGCGCTTGCGGACCGTGTCCGGTTTGGAGAGATCGATCCGCTGAACCATGTGAACAACGTGGCCTATCTGACATGGTTCGAAACCGCACGGGTTACGTATTTCAAGCAGATTGGATTGTCGCGCTACGAAAATCCCGACCGCGAACCCCGTATCGTCATCCGCCGGGGCGAGATCGACTGGCTTCGGGAAATGCGCGCGGGCGAAGATTACGTGGTTCTTTCCCGCACGATCGCCTATCGCACCACCAGTTTTACCATGGAACAGGAAATCTGGGCCGGCGGCAGCAAACGGGCCGCCTTTACCTGCGTCATCGTCCTGCTCTATCCCGATGGCAGTGGACGAATGCCGATACCGGAAGACATCCGCGCCCGGTTTCACACCGTCGACGGCGTTCCCGAACCGCCCGCAAAAGCTTAGTTCGGTCTTCAGCCCGACGCCCGCTCATCCAAAGCGTTTGACATACTCGACAAGCGCTTGCGTGCTTGCGTCCTTGTCTTCGGCCGAGGCCGCACCGCTGACCACCGGGCCAAGCGATGTGGCCAGTTCCTTGCCAAGCTCGACACCCCATTGATCGAACGAATTGATGCCAAGGATCACCCCTTCGACGAAAACCCGGTGTTCATAAAGCGCGATGACCTGGCCCAGCACTTCGGGTGTCAGCCTGGGCATCATCAGCGTGGTGGACGGACGGTTGCCCGGGAACACCCGGTGCCGCGCCTGCCGCTCCAGGTCATCCCCGCTCAGCCCTTTGGCCGCCATGCGCGCGCGCGCCTCATTAAGGGACCGGCCGCGCATCAACGCCTCGGATTGGGCAAGGCAATTGGCGATCAGCAATTCATGGTGATGGCGCAGATCGCTCTCGTGCCCCTCGGCGGCGACCATGAACTCGCACGGGATCACCCGCGTGCCCTGATGGATCAACTGGTAGAACGCGTGCTGACCGTTCGTGCCCGGCTCCCCCCAAACCACGGGCCCTGACTCCACGGGCAGGTTGGTGCCGTCCATCGCCACGGATTTGCCGTTGCTCTCCATCTCCAGCTGCTGGAGATAGGCGGGCAGCCGCGACAGCCGGTTGTCATAGGGCAGAACCGCGCGTGTCGCATGGCCCAGTCCTTGATTGTGCCAAATCCCAACCAGCGCGAGCAGCACCGGCATGTTTTCACGCAAATCCGCGGCCCGGAAATGCCGGTCCATCGCCTGCCCGCCGCGCAGAAACGCGCGGAAGCCCTCCGGCCCGATTGCGATCATCAGCGACAGGCCGATCGGCCCCCACAACGAATAACGCCCGCCAACCCAGTCCTCGAAGCCAAGCACACGCTCTGGCGGGATACCCCACTCGCTCGCGGCGTCGGCATTGGAGGACAGCGCGATGAAACGCCCGTCGGTGGACACACCATGATCCTGCAACCAGGCCCGCGCCGTGCGCGCATTGGTCATGGTCTCGATCGTGGTAAAGGTCTTGGAGGCGACGATGAACAGTGTCGTTTCAGGCTCGCACCCGCGAAGCGTATCCGCGATATCCGCCGCATCCACGTTCGACACGAAATGGCAGCGCGGCCCGTCGCGATAGGGTGACAGCGCCAGATAGGCCATCGCAGGACCAAGGTCAGAGCCGCCTATGCCGATATTGACCACATCGGTGATCGCGGACCCGCGCACCTCGTTTGCAACAACCTCCATCCGGGCAAGCGTGCGGTAAACACCGGGCATGACATCCTGCCCGTCCACCAGAACCGCATCCCCGTCCAGGTTGCGCAGTGCCGTATGCAGCACCGCACGGTCCTCGGTTTCGTTGATCTTCTCGCCTGTGAACATCGCGTCACGCCGCGCCGGGACATTCGCGGCTTCGGCCAGCGCGATCAGAATGTCACGCGTGGCGGTATCAATCTGCGTCTTGGAATAGTCGAACAGCAGGTCGAGCGCCGATACGCTGAAGCCCTTTGCCCGGTCAAGATCCGCTTCGAACAGGCCAAGTATCGACCGGTCGCGACCCGCCTCGGCCGCGTTTCGCAAGTCCTGCCATGTATGCGTCACTCCGCCCAATGGACCGTCGCCTCCTCGATCACCGCGTTGATTGGCGCATCCTTGGGCAGCTTGCCCTTCGCGTTGTCCAGCGCGTCTTTCTTTTCAGAGCCGAAAATCAGCACATGCTTGCGGATGGCATCATTCAGCACCCGCGCGCTCAGCGTGATGCGCGGCTCGGGCGCACCGGGGGCGCGCATCGGCACAAGGATGGGCGCTTTTGGTGACAGCGCGAGCTCCAGCTTGTCAGCGCCCGGAAAGATCGACGCGGTGTGCATGTCAGTCCCCATGCCGAGCAACAGCACCGCCAGCGGCAATGCGCTTTCGATCTGCAATTCCAGGCCGCTGAGAACCTCCTCGGGGGTGTCAGCCCGCGTGTAGAGGGGCAAGAGATGCGCCGCCGCCGCGCGATCCACCAGCAACCGTTCGCGGATCAGCCTTGTGTTCGAGCGGTCGCTCTCCTCGGGCACCCAGCGTTCATCGGTCAACATGACGTCGACCCGGTTCCAATCCAGATCGGCGGCGCAAAGATCGTCGAACACGGGGCCCGGCGAGGTGCCACCGGGCACCGCCAGCACCGCGCGGTCCTCATGGCTCAGGATCGAGCGCAGATCTCCCGCGATCCGGTTGGCAAGATTGATCGCCAACATTTCGCGATCGGGGTAAGATTGAAAATCAAAGCTCATGCCTTCACCTCCCGCCATTTGCGTCCATCCCGATGCATCAGCATCAGGGCGTCTTCGGGTCCGGAGCTCGCCGGTTCGTATTCCTTTGGCACGTCGTTGCGCATCACCCAATCCGCGATGAGCGGATCGGTCCAGGCCCAGGCCGCTTCGACCTCGTCACCGCGCATGAAAAGCGTCTGGTCCCCCCGGATCACGTCCATGATCAGCCGCTCGTAAGCGTCCGGCGCCTCCTCGGCCTCCGCGCCCAGCGTCTCGGCAAAGCTCATGTCAAGCGGCACATCCAGAAGACGCATCCCCCCCGGGCCCGGTTCCTTGATCGTCACATCCAGCGTCATTCCTTCGTTCGGCTGCAACCGGATCGCCAGCACGTTGCGGTGCCGGCCGGCATCCACGCCAAAGATCGAATGCGGTGCGTCCTTGAACACCACTGCAATTTCGGAGGTGCGCGCCTTGAGCCGCTTGCCCGTGCGCAGGTAGAAGGGCGTGCCGGCCCAGCGCCAGTTGGAGACGTGGCACTTCATGGCGACAAAGCTCTCGGTGCGGGACTTCGGATCCTCCACATCCTCGCGATAACCTGGCGCGTCCCTGGCCGCGCCATACTGGCCACGCACGATGTGGTGCCAGTCCACCGGCTCCAGCGCGCGGATGACCTTGAGCTTCTCGTCCCGCACCGCATCCGGATCGAACTTCGCCGGAGGCTCCATCGCGATGAGACATAAAAGCTGCATCAGGTGGTTCTGTACCATGTCCCGCATCGCGCCAGACTTGTCGTAATAGCTCCCGCGGCCACCGACACCCACGGTCTCGGCCACGGTGATCTGGATGTGATCGACATATTGCGCGTTCCACAGCGGCTCGAAGAGCATATTGCCAAAGCGCACAGCCATGAGGTTCTGCACCGTCTCTTTGCCAAGATAATGGTCGATCCGGTAAATCTGCGCCTCGTCGAAATGTTGCGCCAACGTGGCGTTGAGTGCCTTGGCCGACTTCAGGTCATGGCCGAACGGCTTTTCCACCACGATGCGGCTGTCGGCTGTGGCCAGGCCAAAGCGATGCAGCCGTTCGGCCAGATCACCGAAGAGCGACGGTCCCACCGAGAAATAGAACGCACGCACACAATCCGGGCGCATCTTGCCATTCAACTCTTCCCAGCCGCCATCACCCTTTGCATCGGTGGTGACGAAATGGATCGTGTCCAGAAACGCCTCCAGCGTGCCGCGTTCGCATGTCCGGCCACCGCCGAATTCCTCGACGGCGTCGGACACCATGTTGCGATATTCCGTATCGTCCATGTCCGAACGCGCGGCGCCGATGATCTGTGATCCTTCGGGCATTTGCCCCGAACAGAAGCGACGGAAGAGCCCCGGCAGGATCTTGCGGCGGGCCAGATCGCCTGTGCCGCCAAAAATGACAAGGTCGAACGGATCAACGGGAATAACGCGGGACACCATGGCAAGGTCCTTCCGATTCTGGTTGGTTTGCGATCTTGTTAGCGCTAACGGACCAGATGTAAACGTATTTCTGTCTGTAATAACAGACTCTATCATCCCGAAGCGGCGCTGCAATGACCGATGCCAGCCGGGATCTCATGGCAGCGGCAAGCAGCCGCCCGCACGTCATCAACGCGCTTGATCCCGCCTCTGCCCCGTGCCACCACCCGCCCAGCCAAGGAGGTTCCGATGCCACCCCGCAAAATCATCATCGACACCGATCCGGGCCAGGACGATGCCATCGCCATACTGCTTGCGCTGGCCTCGCCCGAGGAGATCGAGGTTCTCGGCATCACAGCCGTGGCGGGCAATGTACCGCTGACACTGACGGAACGGAACGCGCGGATCGTCTGCGAATTGGCGGGCAAACCTGACACAAGGGTCTTTGCCGGGTGCGACGCGCCATTCGCGCGCACGCTGGTCACGGCAGAGCATGTGCACGGCAAAACCGGCCTCGACGGTCCGACACTTCCCGACCCGACCATGCCGCTTCAGGACCAGCACGGCGTCGAGTTCATCATCGACACGCTGCGCGCCGAACCCGCAGGGTCCGTCACGCTCTGCGCGATTGGCCCGCTGACCAATATCGCCACCGCCCTGGACCGTGCACCCGACATTTCCGGGCGCATCCAGGAGATTGTGCTGATGGGCGGGGCCTATTTCGAAGTGGGCAACATCACCCCGGCGGCGGAATTCAACATCCATGTCGATCCCGAAGCGGCCAGGATTGTCTTTGCCTGCGGAGCCCCCATCACGGTGATGCCACTGGACGTGACGCACAAGGCGCTTGTCACCGCTCCGCGCAACGACGCCTTCCGCGCCTTGGGCAGCCCGGTCGGCGTTGCGGTGGCCGAGATGACGGATTTCTTCGAACGGTTCGACAAGGAAAAATACGGCAGCGACGCCGCACCACTGCACGATCCATGCGTGACCGCCTACCTCGTAAAGCCGGAGTTGTTCACGGGACGGCACATCAATGTCGAGATCGAAACGCAGTCCGATCTCACCCTCGGGATGACCGTTGCCGATTGGTGGGGCGTGAGCGGGCGCACACCCAACGCGACCTTCATGGGCGATATCGACGCCGACGGTTTCTTCGAATTGCTGACAAACCGGTTGTCCCGGCTATGAGATCCCTGCACCTTGCCAAGCCCGAGGATCTGCCAAAGCTGCTGCCGCTGGTCGCCGCTTTTCACGAACACAAAGGCTTTGCCACCACGGCCGAGCACCAGCACGACGCCATCCTGCCACTGCTGCAAGGCAGCCCGCACGGCGCTGTCTGGCTCATCGGGCCGCGCCGCGCGCCGGTGGGCTATGTCGTGGTCTCTTTCGGGTGGTCCGTTGAATATGGCGGCATGCACGCCATCGTGGACGAACTTTTCGTGCGCAGCGCCGTGCGCAAGCGCGGCATGGGGTCCGAAGCGCTCAATGCGCTGGCCAAGGCCCTGCGCGATGGCGGCATCCGCGCCTTGCACCTTGAAGCAAAGCAAAGCGATGACGCCCTCAAGAGCTTTTATCACCGCGCCAAGTTCATCACCCGACACGGCTATGCCTACATGACCCGCACGCTCTGAGTGTCAGATCGACGACACGACGATGATCATCAGCAGCGAATACAGCATGATGCCCCCGCCGATCAGCCAGATCGGGTAGTTGCGACCGACACTGGCCTTGGCCAGCTCCTTGGCCTGATAGAGCAGGTCCGGCCATGTATAGCTGACAAAATCGCCCTGCGTGAAGATCACCTCGATGCGGCCTTCGTCATCCACCACCGGCAAGCGGCGGAAGCGTTCGTTCGACATGATCCGCAACCAATCCACCACGTCATCCGTCGCCTTTGCGAGTTTCGGATCGCGCGTCATGATATCGGCAAGCGTCGTGGTTTTCGCATCTTTCCCGAGATTGACCAGCTTTTTCATCACATCGCGTTCGGTGGCGATCCCGATCACCTTCTCATCGTCATCAACGACAACGACGGAACCGAAATTATTCGCACTCATCTCGGTCACCGCCTCGGCCACGCTCGCCGTTGGCGGAAAACACAGCGGTTTCGGTTTCGATGCGAATTCGGGCCGATCCTTGAGACTCATGCCATACGTCGTCGAGGCAACCATGCGGGATACTCCTTTAAGTTCACTCTGTGTGATCATAGCGCCGATTTCGCCAAGACAAGCCACTGGAGACGCGACCCGCCAGACCCTATATTGTGCGCATGACCCTACATATCCCCTTCGACAACAGCTATGCTGCCCTGCCCGACGGCTTTTTCGCCCGTGTCAAACCCGAACCCGTCAAGGCGCCATCGCTGATCGCGATGAACGAGCCCTTGGCCCGCGATCTCGGCATGGACGGGCTGGATGATCCGAACCTCGCCGCCGTGTTCGCCGGTAACGCCCTTCCCGAGGGTGCGTCGCCGCTGGCACAGCTTTATGCCGGTCACCAGTTCGGCCAATACAATCCGCAATTGGGCGACGGCCGCGCCGTTCTGTTGGGCGAAACGGTCGGAGCAGACGGTATCCGACGCGACATTCAGCTCAAGGGATCGGGCCGCACGCCCTATTCCCGCATGGGCGACGGGCGCGCCTGGCTAGGGCCAGTGCTGCGCGAATACGTGGTCAGCGAAGCCATGCACGCATTGGGCGTGCCGACCACCCGCGCGCTTGCTGCCGTACGGACCGGCGAACGGGTCGTCCGGGAACAGCCCCTGCCCGGTGCCGTGCTGACCCGCGTCGCGCAAAGCCACCTGCGCGTCGGCACGTTCCAGGTCTTTGCCGCGCGTGGCGACACCACCGCCTTGCAAACGCTGTTCGACTATGCCGTGGACCGTCACTATCCAGATGCCACCGACCCTGCGGGTTTCCTCGATGCCGTGATGCGCAAACAGGCGGCCTTGGTCGCGCAGTGGCTCAGCCTCGGCTTCATCCACGGCGTGATGAACACCGACAATTGCAGCATCTCCGGCGAAACCATCGACTATGGCCCCTGCGCCTTCATGGACATCTACCACCCCGAAACCGTCTATTCTTCGATCGACCGGTTCGGGCGCTACAGCTATGCCGCGCAGGCCGACATCATCGTGTGGAACATGGCGCAACTGGCAACGGCACTCCTGAACCTGCTGCCCGACCCCGAAGCGGCGGTCGAGCCGGTCACGGCGCAGATCCACACCATGCCCGAGATGATCCGCGCCGAATGGCTGACCCGCTTTGCCGCCAAGATCGGCATTTCCGACCCCAAGCCCGAGGATGCGCAGCTTGTTACCGATCTGCTGACACTCATGCAGATCTCGGAGACAGATTTCACCAACACGTTCCGGGGCCTGATCGACGGCACCGCACGCGACCAGTTTGCGGACCCCACCGGGTTTGACCAATGGACCGAGGGCTGGAAAGCCAGGATCGAGAGCGAAGACGACCCGCAAGGACGGATGAGATCGGCCAACCCCGCGCTGATCCCGCGCAATCACCGTATCGAAGACATGATCACCGCTGCAATTGCCGGCGACGATGCCGCGTTCCACCGTCTCAATGCGGCCTATGCCAACCCATACCGGGATGACGAGTCGTATAACGATCTGCGTCTCCCCCCCAGATCGAACGAAGTGGTTCACGCCACGTTCTGCGGCACCTGACCCGCGCGCGGCCATAACAGTCGCGTCCGAATGGAGAATCTGTCATCGTGGACGGAATCAATTTCGGAGGAGCGTCATGAGTCTCATGGGAACACTGGCCAAGATGGCCATCGGGTATGCCGCGGCGCGCGGCGTCGACAAATTTTCCGGCAGCACGGGGATGAGCGGCCTGTCGGGTGGCGCGCAAATCGAAGGCGACAACCCGATGGCCAAGATGCAGGCGCAGATGGGACAGATGCTCGGCGGTGGCAGCAGCGGCGGCGACAATCCGCTCTCCGGGATCATGGAAAAGTTCCAGAGCGGCGGTCTCGACCTTGCCGCGATGATGGGCGGCGGCGGCTCTGGCCAGACGCAGGACACCGGCAATGACGGCGGCCTGCTGTCCCAGATGGGGGGCAAGGGCGGTGCAGGCCTTGCCGGTATTCTTGCCGCAGCGGGCGGCGCGGCCACGGCAAGCGGCAAAAGCACGGGCGACATGCTCGACCAGATCAACAAATCCGGGGGCGCCGCCCCCCAGGCCGAGGAAACCGCGTCCCT
>JAWLGI010000019.1:26904-43137 GCA_041685125.1 Marivita sp.
TGTTTTCTTGTCGCGGCCACGCTGGCTGGACAGATGCGACACTACGCGCGCCTTGCCTCGAAAGTCGGGGTCGGGCTGGTGCTGGCGCAGGCCGCGAATGCCGCGCTCTTTGCTCCCGCCATCGCAATGGCCCCGGTTGCGCTTGTGCTGATCGCGGTGGCCACGGTCCCGATCTGGGCCGCGGTCCTGTCATGGCTGCTCTACCGCCAGCCGACCCGCCCTGCGACATGGGTCACCATCGTCGTCGTCTGCGCAGGGATCGTCCTCGCCATGACCGGCAAGGGGGACATGGCGATTTCGCCCCTGGCCTTGATCGGCGTGGCCTGCGGTCTGGGGGTGGCGCTCAGTCTCGCGCTCAGCTTCACGCTGCTGCGCCACAACCCGGATATTCCGCTTCTGCCCGCCATTGGCACGGGCTCGATGCTGGCAGGGCTGACGGCCTTCAGCGTCACATCACCCGCCGCGATGGGTGCGGGCACCACTTGGGCCATCGCCGCTGCCAGCTTTCTCGTTCTGCCGCTGTCCTTTTACCTGATGTCCGAAGCCTCACGGCACACCGCCTCGGTCAATGTGAGCCTTGTGCTTCTGCTCGAAACAGTGCTTGGCCCGCTCTGGGTCTGGTGGTTTCTGGCCGAGACGCCCAATATCAACATGATCACGGGCGGGGCGATCGTGATCACGACGCTGGCCCTTTATCTCAGGCATCTGCGACGACGCGCGTGGCCGCCTGCCCCGGCCTGATCCGGTTGGATTTTTCGCCGCCCGCTTATGGTCATGACGGGCACAGTTGGCTAAAACGCGTCGCACCACGACACGAGGCTTGGGCGATGTCCGATACGATCATCTTGCGCTGCGAAGCCCGGGGGCTGCGACTGACGGACCAACGGCGCACCATCGCGCAGGTTCTGCAAAACTCCGACGACCACCCCGATGTCGAAGAGCTCTATGCCCGCGCGTCCGGCGTCGACCCGAACATCTCGCTCGCTACGGTGTACCGAACGGTCAAGCTGTTTGAAGAGGCCGGAATCCTCGAAAAGGTCGATTTCGGCGATGGCCGCGCGCGCTATGAAGACGCCGAGCGCGATCACCATGACCACCTGATCGACCTCCACACCGGCAAGGTCATCGAATTCGTCGACCCCGAGATCGAGGCGCTTCAGGAAAAGATCGCCGCCAAGCTGGGCTACAAGCTCAAGGGACACAAGCTCGAACTCTACGGCGTGCCGATGAAGAAATGACCACGCCGGTCCGCAGATTGTCGTTGCGCAGTCAAGGGATACGGCGCCAGCGACACCACCGGTTTCACCCGCCCGGCCGATCCTTTTGTGAATCAGGGCTGGTGGCCCCCGGCAAATGCGCCTAGCACGCAGGGATGCAGAATCTTCAGGGTATCATCCTCATGATCCTGGCCATGGCGGGATTTGCGCTTGGCGATGTCGGGATCAAGACGCTCTCGGGCAGCCTGTCGCTCAGCCAGATTGTGATGACGATGGGGGTCTGCGGCACAAGCTTTTTCCTTCTGCTCTGCCGTGCCAGGGGCCAGCCGGTGCTGACCCGCGGCCTGCGCCACCCGGCGGTCGCCACGCGGGGCCTGGCCGAGGTCTTCGCGGCGCTCTTCATGGTCAACGCGCTCGCCCTGACCCCGCTGTCGCTGGTGACCAGCGTGACGCAGGCCGGTCCGCTGCTGGTGGCCATCGGCGCGGTTCTGGTGTTCGGGGAAAAGGTCGGCTGGCGGCGCTGGTCCGCGATCCTCGTGGGGCTGACCGGCGTGATGATCGTGCTGCGCCCCGGCACGGCCGATTTCAACATCCTGGCCCTGCTGGCGGTTGGCGCGACACTGGCGCTGGCGATGCGCGATCTGTCCACCCGCGCCGCCCCCAAGACACTCAGCAACCTGCAGCTCGCGACAGTCGGCTTTGCATCTTTCCTCGTCGCAGCACTGCTGCTGATGCCCTTCACACCCCCGTGGCAGGTGCCAACACCGGCACAAGCCGGGCTTCTGGCGCTCGCCGTCTGCCCGACGATCGCCGCCTATTATGCCATCACCGCCGCCATGCGGGTCGGCGATATCTCGGTCGTCACACCGTTCCGCTATACCCGGCTGCTTTTCGGTGTCGTTCTGGGCATCGTGTTCTTCGGCGAAACGGTGGACCTGTGGATGGCCATTGGCGGTGCGCTTGTCGTGGCCTCTGGCATCTATACCGTTCTGCGCGAACACAGATTGCACCGGCAAGCGATATCAGGACTTCAGCAACCCCGTTAGCGCTATCACGGACCCGTTTACTTTACGTCCGGCCCTGATATACCGACGCCCAAACGTATCTGCTTCGGGACACCTACGCCATGAGCACCATCATCGACATCCACGCCCGCGAAATCCTTGACAGCCGGGGCAACCCGACCGTCGAAGTCGACGTCACCCTCGAAGACGGCACCATCGGCCGCGCTGCTGTGCCATCGGGTGCGTCGACCGGCGCCTACGAGGCGGTCGAAAAGCGTGACGGCGACACCAGCCGTTACATGGGCAAGGGCGTGCTCGAGGCGGTGGCCGCCGTGAACGGAGAAATAGCAGACGAGATCGTCGGACTGGATGCCACCGAACAGGTCGGCATCGACATGACGATGATCGAACTTGACGGCACCGACAACAAGGGCCGTCTTGGCGCCAACGCGATCCTCGGCGTCAGCCTCGCCGCCGCCAAGGCCGCTGCCGATTTTTCCACCCAGCCGCTGTTCCGCTATATCGGCGGCACCTCGGCGCGCGTGCTGCCGGTGCCGATGATGAACATCATCAATGGCGGCGAACATGCCGACAACCCGATCGACATCCAGGAATTCATGATCATGCCGGTGGCCGCGGACAACATCCGCGACGCGGTGCGCATGGGGTCCGAAGTGTTCCACACGCTGAAGAAAGAACTGTCGGCCAAGGGCCTGTCCACCGGGCTGGGCGACGAGGGCGGCTTTGCGCCCGAGCTTGGATCGACTCGCGAGGCGCTGGATTTCATCCTGAAATCCATTGAAAAAGCAGGCTACACACCCGGCGACGACATGATGCTCGCCCTCGATTGCGCCGCGACCGAGTACTACAAGGACGGCAAATACGTCTATTCGGGCGAAGGCAAAACCCTCACCTCGGATGAAAACGTGTCCTATCTTCAGGCGCTGGTGAACGACTACCCGATCCTGTCGATCGAGGATGGCATGTCCGAAGACGACTGGGACGGCTGGGCGATGCTGACCGAAGTGCTGGGCGACACCGTGCAGCTGGTGGGCGACGATCTCTTCGTGACCAATCCGACGCGTTTGGCCGACGGCATCGCGCGCGGCTGCGGCAATTCCATGCTTGTCAAGGTGAACCAGATCGGCACCCTCACCGAAACGCTCAAGGCGGTCGACATGGCCCACCGCGCGCGGTTCACCAACGTGATGTCGCACCGCTCGGGCGAGACCGAGGATGCCACGATCGCCGATCTGGCCGTGGCGACGAATTGCGGGCAGATCAAGACCGGGTCACTGGCCCGCTCCGACCGGTTGGCCAAGTACAACCAGTTGATCCGTATCGAGGAAATGCTGGCCGAGACGGCAGAATATGCGGGCCGGTCGATCCTCAGAAGCTGATTTCGAATTTTCCTTCGGAAAATCCGACGGGCCGGGCGCTGCGCGCCCGGCTTTTTGCATATTTGAAAAGAGAAGAAGGGGCGCGGTGCGTCAGCTTCCTGCTTCGGGGTCCTTGTAGGTGCCCTGCTCCTTGAGAGCATCCACGACTTCGGCCGGCATGTATTCCTCGTCGTGTTTGGCAAGGATTTCAGAGGCCTCGAACACGCCGTTCACGTATTTCCCCGTGCCGACCATGCCTTCGTTTTCCGAAAAGAGATCGGGCAAGACACCCGAATAGGTCACCGGCACGGTCGCACCACCATCGGTGACGCTGAAGGACACGGTGGACCCCTGTCCGCGCAGGATGGACCCTTCCTCGACCAGCCCGCCAATGCGGAACGTTTCGTTGGGCGCGGGCGGCTCTGCCATCACCTGGCTGGGAGAGCGAAAAAAGTTTATTCCGTCGCGCATCCCGTACCCGACGAGTGCGGTGGACAACACCAGCGCGACCGTCGCCAATGCGATGACCTGAATACGGCGTTGCTTCTTGAGTGATTTCAGAGCCATCGGGACCTCTCGAGTGTAGCTATCCAAATATATACACCGAATCGCTGCGCGCAAACTGAGGCAGATCAAAATGCCGCAGTTTGGTGAACAGAATTTACGGGAAACAGGGCGCGAGCAACAGTCCCGTCGTTTCCTCCAGCCCAAGCATCAGGTTCGCATTCTGGAGCGCCTGCCCCGACGATCCCTTGGTCAGGTTGTCGAGCGCCGCCACGACAATCGCGCGCCCCGGGATACGGTCTCCGGTCACGCCGATATGGCACAGGTTCGATCCGCGCACATGATGGGTCGAGGGCGTTTCTCCAAACGGCAGCACCTCGAGGAACGGCTCGTCGGCATAGGCGCGGCTCAAAGAGCCATGCACCGCCTGCGCGTCGCCGCTGACATAACCGGTGGCAAGGATACCCCGATTCGCCGGGATCAGGTGCGGCGTGAACTGCACCCGCACCTCTTCACCCGCAAGGGCGCTGAATTCCTGATCGAATTCGCCCAGGTGGCGATGCGTGCCACCGACCGCATAGGCATTGGCGCCTTCGGACAATTCCGCGTGTAGAAGATTTTCCTTGAGCGACCGGCCTGCCCCCGACACGGCGCATTTCAGGTCGAGGATAATGTCCTTGAGCCCGATCACCCGGTCTGCGATCAGCGGGCGCAGCATGTATTGCCCCGTCGCCGCGTTGCAGCCGGTGCCAGCGACCAGCCGTGCATCCCTGATATCGTCGCGGTAAAACTCGGTCAGGCCATAGACCGCCTCTTTTTGCATCTGCACCGCCGCGTGCGGAGTACCGTACCATTTTTCGTAATCCTCAGGATCGCGCAGCCGGAAATCCGCCGACAGGTCGACGATCTTGAGATGCGTCGGCAATTTCGAGATCACCTCCTGGCTTGTCTTGTGCGGCAGCGCGCAGAAGCACAGGTCGATCTGCGAAAAATCGATCTCTTCCCAGGTCACCAGCTGTGGCAGGTCGAGATGGCGCAGGAACGGAAACACCTGCGCGATGGTCTGGCCGGCCTTGGAATTGGCGGCCAAGGCGGCGATCTCGATGTCGGGATGCGTGGCGGTAAGGCGGAGCAATTCGGCTCCGGTATAGCCGCTGGCACCGATGATGGCGATTTTGCAGGTCATGGGGTCACTCCGGTGACGACAGGAAATACGGGGCTTGGGGTCGGGCTCAGGCAGTCTCGAAGGTGATCTTGCGTCGCAGGAATTGCGTCGCGTGATCGGACACCCGCTTTGCATCGCCAGTGGTGAGATACATCGCCTTCGCGCCCGGGCCGGCCATGCCGGGATGCCGGGCCAGATAATCGGCCAAGGAGGCGGCGACAAGATCCGCCTGCGAATAGACCGCCACATCCGGGCCCAGCGCGTCCTGGAAGATATCTTGCAACAACGGGTAATGCGTACAGCCCAGGATCGCCGCCTGCGGGGTCGGCATCTTGCGCTTGAGCGCGTCGACATGGCTGCGCACCAGCGCCTCGGCCAGGATCATGTCACCCTCCTCGATGGCGTCGACAAGACCGCCACAGGCCTGCGCCTCCACATCGACACCGATCGCCCGGAACGCCAGTTCACGCTGGAAGGCGCGACTGCGGACCGTGGCGGGCGTTGCAAACAGGGCCACATGCTGAACCGCCACTTCGCGCGGCGGGGAATTGTCGCCCCATTGCCGTTCGGTCAATGCTTCGATCAATGGCACAAATACGCCCAACACCCGCTTGTCGC
Source organism: Marivita sp. (assembly GCA_041685125.1). Lineage (GTDB taxonomy): Bacteria > Pseudomonadota > Alphaproteobacteria > Rhodobacterales > Rhodobacteraceae > Marivita. The sequence goes on from JAWLGI010000019.1 coordinate 32,792, forward strand.
GCGGAACCCAGCTTTCCTGCATCCGCCGCAGCGCCGCCGCCGAGGCGGTGTTGCACGCAAGGATCACAAGGTCACACCCGGCGCCCCAAAGCCGCTCCGTGGCGGCGCAGGTCAGCGTGTAGACATCATCCGCATCGCGCACGCCGTAAGGCGCGTGCTTGTTATCACCCAGATAGACGAACGGCACGTCAGGCAAGCGTCTGGACACGGCGTCCAGCACTGTCAGCCCGCCAAGACCACTGTCAAAAATGCCTACTGCCATCGCGCCCTCGCCACATCGGCCCGGGCGTGCGCCTATCCGCGCCCCCGATGCCGCTCTTCAAACTCGAAGCCGTAATCGTAAGATGCAAACGGCGTCGGAGATAGCTCATACGTCGCTTTGCGCAGGAAATCCATCAGCTCGCGCGCGTCTTTTTTGCGGCTGTCGAGCTCTTGCGCCGGGATCGGCTGGCCGATCACCACCCGCACGGGGGTATCCACCCGTTTGCGGAACTCCTTGATCAGCAGCCCCATGCGCAGCGTGTAGTGCAAATGACTGGCCAGCTGGAACAGCCGGCTGGTGTGCCCGTCGAAATAGATCGGCACCACGGTGGCGTTGGACTTGGCGATCATCCGGGCGGTAAAGCCGCGCCAGCCGGGATCCATCGGTTTGGCAAAGGGGGTCACGGCCGTGGAGACCGTTCCGCCCGGAAACACGCCGATACACCCACCCTCGTCCAGATAGCCCAGCGCCTCTTTCCGGGTCGCCACGTTGCGCGCAACCGCCTCGCGCGTGTCATCGAAATTCACCGGCAGAATGATCTTGTCGAGTTCCTGCGCCTTGCGGAACACCTGGTGCGCCAGAATGCGAAAATCGCCCCGCCGGACCGACAGGATATGACCGAGGATCAGACCGTCGAGGATGCCGTAAGGATGGTTGCCGATCACGATCAACGGCCCGTCCTTGGGGATATTGTCCAGGGCGCCGCCCACCACATCAAGGCTCAGCCCATAACGCGCGACCATCACTTCCCAGAAATCACGGCCCTGCGCGACCTCGTGCTCATAGCCCGCCGCGCGCTTGATCAGGCCCAATCGGCCGGTTGCGTTTTCCATCAGGCGGATCATGGCGCGACCGGGCTTGGACCGGGCGGAATAGGCGTAGGATATATCGCGTGCGGCGGATGCTGGCACCAATGCAACTCCGATCAGGACAGGGTCAGGGCGTGATAACGCCCCCTGTCATAGCCGGAAAGATGTAACAGGCGTTTAAAGCCTTTGTGACGCAGGCGCGCCCGCGCCACGCTCACTCCGCCGCCTGCCGCATCCCCGATCCGTCCTGACGCAAGGCGGCCAACAGCTCTTCCCTCCGCTTTTCGGCCTTGCCGGCATTTGCCTCTTTCACCGGCCCGAAGCCCTTGATCTGAAGCGGCAATTCGGCCAGCGAGACCAGCGCGTCCATGCGGGCCGCATCCGCCTTGGGCAGCCAGTCCGCCAGGTCCGCCTCGTATTGCCGGATCAAGGCGCGCTCCATGCGGCGTTCCTCGGTCCGACCAAACGGGTCGAACGGCGTGCCGCGCAGCCATTTCAGCTTTGCCAAAAGCCCGAAACCCTTGAGCATGCTTTCGCCATAGGTCTTTTTGACCGGCCGTCCGTCCGGTCCTGTCTTGCTCAGCCCCGGCGGCGCCAGGTGGAAGGACATCTTGAACTCGCCGTCGAACTGCTCCCGCGCCTTGTCACGCGTTTCCAGATGCAGGCGGGCCACCTCGTATTCATCCTTGTACGCCAAGAGCTTGTGATATCCCAGCGCGACCGCCTCTTTCAGCCGCGGATCCTGCGCCTGATCGACCAGCTTGCGATACCGCTTGGCCAGCCGTTTGCCCTGGAATTTCACCAGATGATCGGCCCGGTACGCGATGCGATCTTCCAGCGTCTTGGGCAGTGACACCACCTTCGGCGCGACCGCCTGCTGCGCATCGTCGGGAAACAACACCGCCCAGCGGCCAATTTCGAAGGCGCGAATGTTCTTGTCAGCCGCGGCCCCGTTCAATTCGATCGACCGGACAATGGCAGCGCGGGACAGCGGCACCAATCCACGTTGCCATGCCGCCCCGAGCAGCATCATGTTCGAAAAGATCGAATCCCCCAATGTGGCTTGCGCCAGTTCGGACGCATCGAACAAGTCCAGCCTGTCGCGCAGCCGCGCTTGCAAGGCGACTTGCAGCCGGTCGCTTGGCAGGGCGAATTCCGTGTCGCGTGTGAAATCCCCCGTCATGATCTCGTGGTTGTTCACCACGCCGCCCGTACGCCCCGTGCGCATCAAGCCCAGGGTCTTTGCCCCGGCGCTGACCACAAGGTCCCCGCCGATAAGCGCATCGGTTTCCCCGGTCGCCACGCGAATGGCGCTGATATCGCCGGGCGCGTCCGCGAGGCGCAGGTGGATATGCACCGCACCGCCCTTCTGGGCGAGACCTGCCATTTCCATCATGCCGGCCCCCTTGCCATCGATGTGCGCCGCCTGCGCCAGCACGGCGCCGATTGTCACAACGCCGGTTCCGCCGACACCGGTGATCACCATGTTCCAGGTCCCGTCAATGTCCGGTAAACGCGGCTCCGGCATGTCCGGCAGGGTCACATCCGCCGTTGCAGCCTTTTTCACCTGCGCGCCTTCCAGCGTCACGAAAGACGGACAAAACCCCTTGAGGCAGGAAAAATCCTTGTTGCACGACGACTGGTCGATCGCCCGCTTGCGGCCCAGTTCGGTATCCTTCGGCACGATGGAGACGCAGTTGGACTGCACACCGCAATCGCCGCAGCCTTCGCAGACATCGGTGTTGATGAACACACGCTTGTCCGGGTCCGAAAACTGCCCACGCTTGCGGCGGCGGCGCTTTTCGGCGGCACAGGTCTGGATATAGACGATGGCGCTGACGCCTTGCGTTTTTGCAAAGTTGTCCTGCACGGTTTGCAAATCCGCGCGTTCTGCAAATTCAATGTCTTGCGGGAAAGACTTGAGGTCGATCTCCTCCTTCTCGTCATAGACGACCGCAAGATGTTTCACCCCCATCGCGCGCAGTTCCGCGGCGATCTGTTGCGGGCTCAGCCCGCCATCGTTCTTCTGCCCGCCGGTCATGGCAACGGCGTCGTTGTAGAGGATCTTGTAGGTGATCGTCGTGCCGGCAGCCAAGGCGGCACGGATCGCCTGCACCCCGGAATGGTTGTAGGTTCCGTCTCCGATGTTTTGAAAAACATGGGGAGTTTTGGAAAACAGCGATTCGCCGATCCAGTTCGCGCCCTCGGCCCCCATATGGGTAAAGCCCAGCGTTTCGCGGTCCATCCACTGAACCATGTAGTGACAGCCGATCCCGGCATAGGCGCGGCTGCCCTCGGGCACCTTGGTCGAGGAGTTGTGCGGACAGCCGGAACAGAAATACGGCAGACGCGCGGCGATCTCTTCGGCGTTGTCGGCTTTGCGTGCGTCATCAAGGCTTTGCATGCCGGCCTTGATGCGATCCGTGTCGCGGCCTTCGTCAATCAGGATCTGTCCCAGCTTTTCCGCGATCAGGATCGGGTCGAGCGCGCCGCGCGTCGGGAACAGTTCCGGACCGTGCATCGACCCCGCGCCGCCGCCCTTGTGCCAGCCCCAGACGCGCCGTCCGCGCCGGTCGTCAAAGATGGCCTCCTTGATCTGCACCTCGATCAGCTTGCGCTTTTCCTCGACCACGACAATCAGCTCCAGCCCTTCGGCCCAGTCGTGAAAGCCTTTCATGTCGAGCGGCCATGTCTGGCCCACCTTGTAGGTGGTGATGCCCAGCCGGTCCGCCTCTACCGCGTCGATCCCAAGCAGCGACAGCGCATGCACCAGGTCGAGCCAGTTCTTGCCCGCCGCGACAAAGCCGATCTTGGCGCCAGGCTTGCCCCAGACCCGCTTGTCCATCTTATTGGCGTGCGAGAACGCCTCTGCCGCGAATCGCTTGTGGTCGATCATCCGCGTTTCCTGGTCGTGCGGCGTGTCACCCAGACGGATGTTCAGCCCACCTTCGGGCATGTCGAATTGCGGCACCACGAAGGACATGCGGTCCGGGCGGCCATCAACCACCGCTGTCGCCTCGACCGTGTCCTTCATCGTCTTGAGCCCGACCCAAAGCCCGGAAAACCGCGACAGGGCAAAGCCGTAAAGACCGTAATCAAGGATTTCCTGCACACCCGCAGGCGACACGACGGGCATATACGCATCCACCATCGCCCATTCGGACTGGTGCAGCACCGTCGAGGATTCGCCAGTATGGTCGTCCCCCATGGCCATCAAGACACCGCCATGTGGCGACGTGCCAGCCATGTTGGCATGGCGCATCGCATCGCCGGACCGGTCCACGCCCGGCCCCTTGCCGTACCAAAGCCCGAACACCCCGTCATGGGTGCCCTCGCCGCGCAATTCGGCCTGCTGCGCGCCCCAAAGCGCGGTCACGGCCAAATCCTCGTTCAGCCCTTCCTTGAAGGTCACATCGGCGGCGCTCAGGAATTTTGCCGCGCGGGTCATCTGCATATCGACCGCGCCGAGCGGCGAGCCGCGGTAGCCCGTGACATAGCCGGCGGTATTCAGCCCCGCCGCCACATCGCGCGCTTTTTGCGTCAGCATCAACCGCACCAACGCCTGCGTCCCGTTCAGCAGAACAGGCGATTTGGAAAGATCGAAACGGTCATTCAACGTAATCTCGGCTTTGGTCATTTTACGCCTCCCTGCGTGAAATGGTGCCTTGTCATGGTGCAAATTTAGGTCACATATGCTGACCTTGCTACCAATTTCTGTTGAAATTTACGTGTTTCGATAAGAAGTCGTGCAATAATCAATTTATGCCCTATAGACGGGCACGAACGGCAAAAAGAGTAAAAGATGGATTGGGACAAGCTTAGAATATTCCACGCGGTTGCCGCCGCCGGAAGCCTCACGCATGCGGGCGACATGCTGCACCTGTCGCAATCCGCGGTGTCCCGGCAGGTTCGGGCGCTCGAAGACGCGCTCAATACCGTGTTGTTTCACCGCCATGCCCGCGGGCTGATTCTCACCGAACAAGGTGAATTGCTGTTCGACGCCACGCGCTCCATGAACAAACGAATCGAGGCGGCCACCGCCCGCATCCGCGACAGCGAGGAAGAGGTGTTCGGCGAATTGCGCGTCACCACCACCATCGGGTTCGGCTCACTCTGGCTCGCCCCGCGCCTGCCCAAGCTTTACGAGAAATACCCTGATCTCAATATCGACCTGATGCTCGAGGAACGCGTGCTCGACCTGCCCATGCGCGAGGCTGATGTCGCCGTCCGCATGAAAGAGCCAAGCCAGGCTGACCTGATCCGCAAGAAACTCATGTCGATCCGAATGCGGCTTTACGCGACCCCCGAGTACATCGCCGAACATGGCGAGCCCTTGACGATCGAGGATATCGCTCAGCACCGTCTGATCTGCCAGAATCCGCGTGCGGCACAGGTCAGTGCGGGTATGACACTTGTGCAACAGTTGCTCACACACGACATCCGGTCGACCCTGACGGTCAACAACTATTTTGGCGTCCTGCAAAGCGTTTTGTCGGGCCTCGGAATCGGTGTTCTGCCCGACTACATCATCGAGGATTTCCCGAGCGTCCGGCGCGTCATCCCGGATCTGGAATCAGGCGAAGTCCCTGTTTTCCTTGCCTTTCCTGAAGAGCTCCGCCAATCCAAACGCATCGCGGCCTTTCGCGATTTCGTCCAGGAGGAGATCTTTGCGCACCGCCAGACACGCAAGGCGCTGGAGGTCGGTCGCGCGGATAAAGTGTGACCCATGCGCCTCAAGCATAGCGGGAATGACAATAGCGGAAGGCAACTTCTCTTGCCAGACACAGGATTGCTGACATATTCAGCAAATATGAGATGATACGCTGATTTGAGCGTCATCTTCATACCTCCCTGTTGGACTACGGCCGAGCCTTTGGCTCGGCCTTTTTTTTCGCCTCAAATGGCGTGAAGCGCAAAAAGGATCGTCGCATGGGGCGCATCAGAATTCGCTGGGACCTCCTCGTGCGTCCGTTCTGGATGACGCTCGGCACCATGGCGCTTGGCTTGGGTCTGATCGGGGTCGTGCTGCCGGTTCTGCCAACGACTCCGTTCATCCTTCTGGCGGCCTTTGCATTCGGTAAAAGCTCACCCCGTCTGCGCGCCTGGTTGCAGAACCATCCGGCTTTCGGTGGACCGATCCGCGACTGGGAAAGCCGCGGCGCCATCGCGACACGACACAAGGCCATAGGCGTCACGATGATGGCGGCGACCTTTCTCGTGAGCCTGATTCTGGCCATGCCCGGCCATGTTCTGATCATCCAGGCCGTCTGCCTTGGCGGCGCCGCAATATATGTTCTCAGCCGTCCGTCGGTCTGACCACGAGGGCTGGGCGCACCACCCGATGCCCTCGGTCCGATGTCGTTGTGCTGACCGAGGTCATGTCATAAGAAGCTCCGAGACGCGCGCCGACAGGACCTGACATATGCAAGACCCCGCCATCACCGAAGACCTGATCTCCGCCCACGGCGTCAATGCCGATGAATATGCGGAAATTCTGCGGATCCTGAACCGCGAACCCACCTTCACCGAACTCGGCATCTTCTCGGCCATGTGGAACGAGCATTGTTCCTACAAATCGTCCAAGATTCACCTCAAGACCTTGCCCACCACCGCCCCACAGGTGATCTGCGGACCCGGCGAGAACGCGGGCGTTGTGGATATCGGCGACGGTCAGGCCGTGGTGTTCAAGATGGAAAGCCACAACCATCCCTCCTACATCGAACCCCATCAGGGGGCGGCGACAGGTGTCGGCGGCATCCTGCGCGACGTGTTCACCATGGGTGCGCGCCCTGTGGCCGCGATGAATGCGCTCAGCTTCGGGGAAAAAGACCATCCCAGGACGCGCCAGCTTGTGCATGGCGTGGTCGAAGGTATCGGGAGCTACGGCAATTGCTTTGGCGTGCCCACCATTGGCGGCGAAGTCCGGTTTCACGCGGCCTATAACGGCAATTGCCTCGTGAATGCGTTCGCCGCCGGATTGGCGGATGCGGACAGTATTTTCTACTCGGCGGCCAGCGGCGTCGGCCGCCCGGTGGTCTATCTTGGCGCGAAAACCGGCCGCGACGGTGTCGGCGGTGCAACGATGGCTTCGGCTGAATTCGACGACACGATCGAGGAAAAGCGCCCCACCGTTCAAGTAGGCGATCCGTTCACCGAAAAACGCCTGATGGAGGCGTGCCTCGAACTGATGCAGACGGGCGCAGTCGTTTCCATACAGGATATGGGCGCCGCGGGCCTGACCTGTTCGGCGGTGGAAATGGGCGACAAGGGTCAGCTTGGCATCCGCCTCGATCTGGAAAAGGTGCCGCAGCGCGAAGATAGAATGACCGCCTACGAGATGATGCTGTCGGAATCCCAGGAACGCATGCTCATGGTGCTCGACCCCGCGAAAGAGGCCGAGGCCCGCGCGGTGTTCGACAAATGGGATCTCGACTTCGCCATCGTCGGCGAAACCATCGCCGAGGATCGGTTCCTCGTCGTCCATGACGGCGAAACCAAGGCTGACGTGCCACTGTCGCGCCTCTCCTCCTCCGCCCCCGAATATGACCGCCCATGGGAACCGTCCGAGCCGCCCGCGCCGCTCGACGATGTTCCTGCGGTCGATCCCGTCGACGCGCTCAAGGCGCTGATCGGCAGTCCGAATTACTGCGCCCGCAACTGGGTGTTCGAACAATATGACACGATGGTCATGGCCGACACGGTCCAGGGGCCGGGCTGGGGCGCGGGCGTGATCCGCGTGCATGGCACCGACAAGAAGCTGGCTTTCACCTCGGACGTGACCCCGCGCTATGTCCGCGCAAACCCGGTCGAAGGCGGCAAACAAGCCGTGGCCGAAGCCTTCCGCAACCTGTGCGCGGTGGGTGCGCAGCCTCTGGCCACAACCGACAACCTGAATTTCGGCAACCCCGAAAAGCCCGAGATCATGGGGCAATTCGTCGGAGCGATCCAGGGCATCGGTCGCGCCTGCGAAGCGCTTGGCACACCGATCGTGTCCGGCAACGTCTCGCTCTACAATGAAACCGACGGCCAGGCGATCCTGCCGACGCCCACCATCGGCGCGGTCGGGCTGATCGCCGCGGACGAAGAGCCGATCCTCGGCCGTGCCCGCGACGGGCATGTGGCGCTTTTGATCGGTGAGACCCAGGGGCACCTGGGCCAGTCGGCCCTGCTCTACGAGGTTTTCAACCGCGAAGAGGGGGACGCCCCGGCGGTGGACCTGATCGCCGAACGCCGCAACGGCGAATTCATCCGCGCGCAGCGCGATTTGATCAAGGCCTGTACCGATCTGTCGGATGGCGGGCTCGCATTGGCCGCCTTCGAGATGGCCAGCGCCTCTGGCGTGGGCGTCCTGATCGACGAGACAGATCAGGCGCGGCTTTATGGCGAAGATCAGGGACGGTATCTGGTCGCCTGCAACTTCGATCAGGCCGAAGCCCTGATGATCGCCGCAGGTCAGGCGGGCGTGCCGATCCAGAGCGTTGGACGATTTACCGGCGACACCGTCAAGTTCGGTCGCAGCCAGGCCCCCTTGTCCGAGCTGACAGACCTGCACCAATCGGCCTTCGCAGGTCATTTCGCCGCTTGACCCGCACCACGGGTCACTTGTCCGTCTGGATGATGACTTGCCCCTTGGCCTGGCGCAAAAGGGCAAGGGGGGATGTGCGGCCCGATCCGTCATCGAACGCAGGCAGGGAAAGCCCCTGCCCCGCACGACCGACCCGATTGGAATAAAGAGACATATCGGAAATCGCACTTTTCCGTGACCCCGGACGGGAACAGTGAGACGGCCTGTCAGAGCATGCCCATCAAGCGTGCCTTCTCGCCCGGATCGTCCGGGCGCGATATCGCCAGCGCAAGCTCTTCCAGCGACTGGATCGAATGGCCCGCGCGGAAACTGTCGACATGGGGCAGCATCGCGCGGATGCCCGTCGCCTTGGGGGCGAACCCGTCCCAGCGCAAAAGCGGATTGAGCCAGATCAGCCGGCGGCTCGACAGGTGCAGCCGCTCCATCTCCTTTTCGAGTGCACCTGCATCGTCCCGGTCCAGCCCGTCCGTGATCAACAGAACCACCGCACCCTGCCCCATGACCCGGCGCGACCAGTCGCGGTTGAATGCGTGCAGACATTGCCCGATCCGCGTGCCGCCCTCCCAATCCTGCGCCTGCGCTCCCGCGGCGCGCAGGGCGGCGTCCACGTCCCGCGTCGCCAGGTGGCGGGTGATATTGGTCAGGCGCGTGCCGAACGTGAACGCATGGACCCTGGCCCAGCCCGCGCCTTTCTCATTGGCGACCGCATGCAGGAAATGCAGCACCATGCGGGAATACTGGCTCATCGACCCGGAAATGTCGCAGAGCACAACCAGGTTCGGCCAACGCGGACGCGGCGTCTTGCGGGCGATGGCGCGGATCTCGCCGCCCTGCCGCATGGATTTCATCAACGTGCGCCGGTAATCTGCCTGCCGCCCCAGCACCGCCGCGGTGCCGCGCCGCGACGGGATCGGTTTCACCGGCAGCGTCATCCGCGCCAGCATCCGTTTCGCCGCAGCCACCTCCGCCGTCGACATCTGCTCGAAATCCAGCGTGCGCAGCTTTTCCTCCGCGGACATGGTGAGGGTCGACTTGATCTCGATCTCGGTGCCCTCTTCGGACTGCTCGGCCTCCGGCACATCCGGCACCAGATCGTCCAGAAGCGCCTGTGCCGCGCGTTTTTCGCCCGAGGCGGCGGATTTTTCTTCCTGCACGCCGCGGATGGCCGGAAGCATCATCGACATCATGTGCTCAAGATACCGAGGATCACGCCAGTAGAGCCGGAAGACCTGCGCGAAAATCACCCGGTGTTCGGGGCGGTTCACGAAACAGGCATGGAGAGTCCAGTAGAAATCCATCCGCTCGGAGAACCCCGCCGCCTCCACGGCGCGGATGGCGTCGATCACCCGGCCCGGCCCGATGGGTAGACCAGCCCGCCGCAGGGCGCGGGCAAAGTGGATGACGTTCTGCGCCAGACGGGGGTTATCCGGCAGTTCCAGAGGGATGTATTCGGCCATTACATGGCCGACCGGGGGCGCTGCCCCCGGACCCCCGGGATATTTTTGAAACAAAGAAGCATCAGGCCGGTTCCAGGCTGGCCTTGGCTTCGTCCAGAAGGCGTTTGGCTTCAGAACCTTGCAGTTTCTGGATGTCGTCCTGGTATTTCAGGATCGCGCCCAGCGTGTCCGAGATCACCTCGGGAGACAGGTCGATCACATCCAGCGCCAGAAGGCATTTGGCCCAGTCGATG
>JAWLGI010000121.1:0-2760 GCA_041685125.1 Marivita sp.
GGCTATGGCCTGATCCGGCTGCGCGACGGGCGGATCTGGACGCTGCTGACCACCATGGTGGAGCTCAAGGGCCATGAGGAACCTCTGGGATTCGCCCGTCCGCTGGGGGCCAAGCACGGTGCCGCCAAGAATCAGCCGACATGGAAGGAGGACCGCGAGCGCGAACTGGCCACGCTTGGGTATACAGATCAGCCTTACGTGCTGATCGTCGGCGGCGGGCAGGGCGGCATCGCTCTAGGCGCGCGGCTGCGCCAGCTTGGCGTGCCGACGATCATTGCCGAGAAGAACGACCGCCCCGGCGACAGCTGGCGCAACCGCTACAAGTCGCTCGCCCTGCATGATCCGGTCTGGTACGACCATTTCCCCTATCTCAAGTTCCCGCCGAACTGGCCGGTCTTCACCCCCAAGGACAAGCTTGGCGACTGGATGGAGATGTATACCAACATCATGGAGCTGAACTTCTGGACGCGGACCACCTGCAAATCGGCGACCTATGACGACGCGGCGGGCGAATGGACGGTCGTGCTGGACCGCGACGGCGAGGAGGTGACGCTGAGGCCCAAACAGCTTGTGCTGGCCACCGGCATGTCGGGCAAGCCCAACGTGCCGGACTTTCCCGGCATGGACCGCTTCGAGGGCGATCAGCACCATTCCAGCAAGCATCCCGGACCCGACGCCTATCGGGGCAAGAAGGCGGTCGTCGTGGGGTCCAACAACTCGGCCCATGATATCTGCGCGGCGCTGTGGGAGAACGATGTCGACGTGACGATGGTGCAGCGTTCGTCCACGCATATCGTGAAATCCGACACGCTGATGGAGATCGGGCTGGGCGCGCTTTATTCCGAAGAGGCGGTGCGCGGTGGCATGACCACCGAAAAGGCCGACCTGACCTTCGCCTCTCTGCCCTACGCGATCATGCACGAGTTTCAGATCCCGCTTTACGAGCAGATGGCAGAGCGCGACGCGGAATTCTATGCGGGTCTGGAAAAGGCCGGATTCTGGCTCGACTGGGGTGCCGACGGGTCCGGTCTGTTCATGAAATACCTGCGCCGGGGCGGCGGCTATTACATCGATGTGGGCGCCTGCCAGCTGGTGATCGACGGCAAGATCAAGCTGGCCCACGGCAATGTCGCCGAGGTGGTCGCGGACGGGCTGGTGCTGGAGGACGGCACGCACCTTGAGGCCGACCTGATCGTCTACGCGACGGGGTACGGGTCCATGAACGGCTGGGCCGCGGACCTGATCGGTCAGGAGGTGGCCGACAAGGTCGGCAAGTGCTGGGGGCTGGGATCGGACACCCCCAAGGATCCGGGGCCCTGGGTCGGCGAGGAACGCAACATGTGGAAGCCGACTAGACAGGAGGCGCTCTGGTTCCACGGCGGCAACCTGCACCAGTCGCGTCACTACTCGCAATTCCTGTCGCTGCAGCTCAAGGCGCGCATGGAAGGGATCGACACGCCGGTCTATGGCATCCCCGAAACGCATCACCTGGGATGAACGAAAAGGCCACGTCGCGGAAGGTCGTGGCAGCGCTTCATCCTCGGCAAGGGCGATGTGCTGCCCGGTGCTGATGGCGCGGTCTGTCCGCGCTGCGTGACGGCGACGGCCGCCTGAGCGGGTGTTTCTTCACGCCGCCGCCATTTCGCGCGGCGCGTGAAGAAACAACGCATTGTCCATGGGGGACAAGACAGCTATCACCCCGCTCAACCCAAATCCACCGGAGCGGAGCGGCACAGACATGGCAGCCTATCAATACGTGTATCACATGCAGGGCGTCTCCAAGGCGTATCCGGGCGGCAAGAAGTGCTTCGAGGACATCCACCTGAACTTCCTGCCCGGCGTCAAGATCGGTGTCGTGGGCGTCAACGGCTCGGGCAAATCGACCCTGATGCGGATCATGGCGGGGCTCGACACCGATTTCACCGGCGAGGCGTGGCGCGCCGAGGGCGCGCGCGTCGGCTACCTCCCGCAGGAGCCGCAACTGGACGAGACCCTGAACGTGCGTGACAACGTGATGCTGGGCGTGGCCGAAAAGCAGGCCAAGCTGGAGCGGTTCAACGAGCTCGCGATGAACTATTCCGACGAGACCGCAGACGAGATGGCGGCGCTGCAGGACGAGATCGACAGCGACAACCTGTGGGATCTCGACAGCCAGATCGACGTGGCGCTCGAGGCGCTGCGCTGCCCGCCCGACGCGGCCGATGTCACAAGCCTTTCGGGCGGCGAGAAGCGCCGCGTGGCGCTGTGCAAGCTGCTGCTGGAAGCCCCCGACATGCTGCTTCTGGACGAGCCCACGAACCACCTCGACGCCGAGACGATCGCATGGCTGCAACAGCACCTGATCGACTACAAGGGCACCATCCTGATCGTCACCCATGACCGCTATTTTCTCGACAACATCACCGGCTGGATCCTCGAACTCGACCGCGGGCGCGGCATCCCCTACGAGGGCAATTACTCAAGCTGGCTTGAACAGAAGGCCAAGCGGCTGGAGCGCGAGGCAAAGGAGGACAAGTCCAAGCAGAAGACCCTGCAACGCGAACTTGAATGGATGCGGCAGGGTCAGAAGGCGCGGCAGGCCAAGCAGAAGGCCCGGATCAACGCCTATAACGAGATGGCCAACCAGTCAGAGCGCGAGAAGCTGGCGCGCGCCCAGATCGTCATTCCCAACGGGCCGCGTCTCGGCTCCAAGGTGATCGAGGTCGAGAATCTGAAGAAACACATGGGCGACAAGCTTTTGATCGAGGATCTGAGCTTTGC
>JAWLGI010000020.1:0-40415 GCA_041685125.1 Marivita sp.
ACGATGGCGACGCGCGGTCGCGCAAGAAGCGGTGCAATCTCGGCCCCGGCGCTGTGCAGCAGGTTTGGCCCGATTCGCACATCATAGGCGCGCCCCTCCAGCGGGACATGAACGGTCTGTTTCATTGCTCTACCTCCAGCACGTCGGGGCGCGTGCGCAACGCCGTGATCACCCGGTCCGCCATATCGTCGATGGACAGGCCCGGTTCGGACCGGACGTCCAGCTCGGCCTTGGCATAGATGGGCACGCGCGCCTCATAAAGATCGCGCAACGCGGCATAGGGGTTCGGGACCCGGAGCAAGGGGCGCGTGTCCTTGTGCTTCACCCGGCCCCACAACAGATCAAGATCGGCATTGAGCCATACCGCAACGCCCTGTTGGGAAATCACCGCACGATTTTCCGCAGACATATACGCGCCGCCACCGGTCGACAGAACGCCGCGTTCCGTCCCTAGAAGGCGCGCAATCACCTGCCGCTCCTTGAGGCGGAAAAACGCCTCTCCATCACGGTCGAAAATCTCGGGGATCGTCAAATTTGCGGCTCTCTCGATCTCGGCATCCGAATCAAGGAACGGGACGTTCAACGCGGCGGCCAAGGCCTTGCCAACAGCGGTTTTTCCGGCACCCATCATGCCGACCAACACCACCGTTTTCTTCAATCTTGCCTGCATCGTCCCCTGCAAAGCCCCGGTTTTGGCTTTCTTATCCCAGCCAAGTCCCGCTAAAGTTCAACACCGGGTGCTGAATGACGTGATCTTGTCCAAAAGGCCAGTTATAAGTTGGGGAAAATAATCGAGGCGGGGCTGGGATTGTCATGGGGCGCATTGTAAAATGGCTGATATATCTTTTGATATTGGGGGCGTTGGCATTATTGGCCTATGCCTATCTCGGGCCCTATTTCGGCGCCGATTTTTCGCCGCCGCAAACCGAAGTCAGACAACCAGTGACGTTGGATGCCGACTAGACCGCTTGCCCTGATAGCCGCTCTGGCCGCCGGACCCGTGGCCGCACAGGACGCACCTCTGTCCGCCATTGACTGGCTGGCGACGCAACGCAGCGCGCCGCCGGTGATCGACGTCGTGCCGCACACGCTTCCGAAAGCCGACCAGACCCCCGTGGTGCAAAGCGCCGCTGTCCCGGATGTCGACGTACAACCCCTGGACGCGCCCACGTCTGGCGGGGTGGGACTGTTGCCTACGGCAGTGACAGGCCTTCCCGCCACGCTTTGGCAGGGCAGCCGCCAAGCGGACGTGATTGCTGCGATCGAGGCGCTGGAGGCACGCAAGCCGTCGGTTCCGGCACTGGAGTCGCTGCTGCATACCTTGCTGTTGGCCGAGGCGGAGATGCCGATCGGGACCGATGACACGGCCTTTTTGCAAACCCGGTTGCGGGTTCTGTACGATCATGGCCTCGTGGCCCCGGCCGAAGCGTTGGTGGAACGGGTCAGTGACCTGACCCCGGATCTGTTCGAGCAGGCCTTTGATCTTGCGCTGCTCACCGGGTCGGACGCGGCGCTGTGCCAGAGACTGGACGTGACACCGGCACTCAGCACCGATCTGGCAACGCGCATCTGGTGCGCCACGCGCAGCGGCGACTACCCACGTGCCATGACGATCTACCAGACAGGCAAGGCATTGGGGCAATTGTCGGAGCTGGATCGCGAATTGTTGCTGCGGTTTCTCGATCCTGAATATGCCGAAGAGACATCGCCGCTGCGCGCACCGGTGCGCCCGACCCCGCTCCAGTTCCGCCTGTTCGAAGCGATTGGCGAGACGCTGCCCACGACGCGCCTTCCGCGTCCCTTCGCGGTGGTGGATCTGAGCGGCGATTCCGGTTGGCGCGCGCAAATCCGGGCGGCAGAAAGGCTGGCGCGGGCCGGGGCGCTGGATGGCAATCAGCTCCTGGGCATCTACAGCGCGCAAAAGCCCGCGGCATCGGGCGGTATATGGGACCGGGTCGATGCGCTGCAACGGTTTGACAGGGCGCTCATCAAAGGCGACCCAGAAGCCGTGGGCGCGTCATTGGTCGAGGTTTGGCCAAGGATGCGCAGTGCGGGATTGCTGGTATCCTTCTCGAACCTTTTTGCACAAGACTTGCAACGCCTGTCCTTGACCACCCGCGCCAATCGGATCGCGGGACTCGCCGGCCTGCTTTCCGAGGATTACGAAGCCGTCGCGCAATCCCTGTCCAACAGCGACAACGACAACGACGCGCTCGATTTCCTGTCGGACATCGCCATGGGCAAATCGCCAGATGCGGTCGCCACGGATGTACCGCATGCCGCTGCACTGTCGGCTGCCTGGAGCGAAGCGCCCGAAGCCACGGATGATCTTGCCGATCTGCCCGGCCATGACCGGCTGGGTGAGGCGCTCCTGATCGCGATCGGCCAATTTGACATCGGCGCCGCGGGCAATAACCTAGCCCTGACCGAGGCTCTGCGCGCGTTCCGGGCCTTCGGGCTTGAAGACGTGGCTCGCCGTGCCGCGCTGCAACTGGCGATCCTCGACATGGAAGGCGCACGACAATGAGCGACCGTCACTGGATCGCGGCGTTTCTCGACGCGCAGGCGGCAGAACGCGGGACCGCCAACAACACGCAACTGGCCTATGCCCGCGATCTGGCGGATTTCACCGATTGGCTTGACGGCCGCAACCAGTCTCTGACCAGCGCGCATCGCGACGATGTTGAAGCCTACCTGGTTCATTGCGACGTGCAGGGCCTGGCCAGGTCCACCCGCGCGCGCCGCCTGTCGGCCATCAAGCAGCTTTATCGTTTCTGTTTCGAAGAAGGGTTCCGGGCCGACAATCCAGCGGTACAGATCAACGGCCCAGGCCGCGACAAACGGCTGCCGAAAACACTGTCGACCGAGGAAGTGGACAGGCTGCTGGACGCCGCGACACGGCGCGGCCGCACGGAGGCCGACAAGGAACGCAACACCTGCCTGATGCAGCTTCTTTACGCCACCGGGATGCGGGTCAGCGAATTGGTGTCGCTGCCGCTGTCGTCAGCGAGGGGCGATCCGCGGATGCTCCTGATTCGGGGCAAAGGCGGAAAGGAACGGATGGTGCCGCTATCGCCTCCGGCGCGCAGCGCGCTGCGCATTTGGTTGAAGACCCGCGAATCGATGGAGGACAGCGCCCGCGCCGAGGGCAAGCCCGCCTCGCCTCACCTGTTCCCCTCGCGGGGCAAATCGGGTCATCTGACGCGTCATTCATTTTATATCCTGATCAAGGAGCTGGCAGTCGAAGGCGGCGTGTCTCCGGCCAAGGTCACGCCGCACACGCTGCGCCACGCCTTTGCAACGCATCTTCTGGCCAATGGCGCCGACCTGCGCGCGATCCAGACCTTCCTGGGCCATGCCGATGTGTCGACAACCGAAATTTACACCCATGTTCTGGAAGAGCGGCTGAAGGAACTGGTGCTGGATCACCACCCGATGGCACGGGACCCCGCGACACGGTCTTGAACGTGACAGCGGCTGGCCCCATAACTCCCCGACATGTTTTAAAAAGCTGGACCCGATGGAACCTGCAACGTCTGCTGCCGATGCCGCCTTCTGGATCACGTCATTTGCCATTATCGGCCTGTTGGTCCTGTCCGCGTTTTTCAGCGGGTCGGAAACCGCCCTGACAGCCGCGTCGCGTGGCAAGCTCCGGTCGATGTCGGACAAGGGATCGAAAGGGGCCAACCGTGCGCTTTTGATCACCGACGACAATGAACGTCTGATCGGGTCGGTGCTGCTGGGCAACAACCTGGTCAACATCCTTGCCACATCGCTGGCCACCGCCTTGTTCACCCGGATGTTCGGCGAATCCGGCGTGGCGCTGGCCACCCTTGTGATGACGGTGCTGGTGCTGGTCTTCGCCGAGGTCCTGCCCAAGACCTATGCCATCACCAATGCCGAAACCGCCGCCAGCCGCGTGTCCCCGGTCATCGCCCTTGTGATCAGGGTTTTCTCGCCGATTGTCTCGGCGGTGCGGGTTCTGGTCCGCGGCGTGCTGGGGCTGTTCGGCGTTCAGACAGATCCGGACAGCCACATCCTTGCCGTGCGCGAGGAAATCGCCGGGGCGCTGCATCTGGGCCATTCCGAAGGTGTGGTCGAGAAAGAAGACCGCGACCGCATTCTGGGCGCACTGGACCTGAGTGATCGCAGCGTCGAAGAGGTCATGCTGCATCGCTCGGGGATCGAGATGATCGACGCGGAGTGCGACCCCCAGTCGATCCTGAAGCAATGCCTTGAATCCAACCACACGCGGCTGCCCGTGTACCGGGGGGATCCGGAAAACATCATCGGCGTGGTCCACGCCAAGGACCTGTTCCGGGCCATGTACCAGTTCATGCAGGAAGGCGAGCGCCCCGTCGACGCAATGGAAAGCTTCAAGTTCGCCGATGTGGCGATGAAGCCATATTTTATTCCCGAAAGCACCTCGCTTGACGACCAGATGCGCCAGTTCCTGCGCCGCCGCACGCATTTTGCACTCGTGGTCGATGAATACGGGGCATTGCAAGGGTTGATCACGCTCGAGGATATCCTCGAGGAAATCGTTGGCGAGATCACGGATGAATTCGATCCCGACGGTGACCACCCGGTGAAGGCGGACGAGGACGGCAACTACTGGATCGACGGCGCGATGACGATTCGTGACGTCAACCGCAAGCTGGACTGGTCGCTGCCCGATGACGAGGCAAACACGGTCGCGGGTCTGGTCATCCACGAGGCGCAGATGATCCCGACCACCGGACAGTGCTTCAGTTTTCACAGTTTCCGCTTCGAAGTCGTATCGCGCGACAACAACCGGATCACCGCGCTCAAGATTCGGCCTCTCTCGGGCGAGTAGCCAAGCGCGCGCAAAATGCGTTGACGCATTTTGCCGTTTCCGTTGACGGAAACGCCGCGACACCGCCCGCCGTCCATCGGGCTTGACCAAAGTGCGCCAGGATGAACGCGCCCGAGATATTTGGAGCCAAAAGACGCTCAGCCACGCAGTCTTGTGCTATCCGGATCAAAGGGTGGCTGGGCCAGGATCGTGGCCCGGTGCGGTCGGCCCAGCACCATCACCTCGACCTCGTCACCGGCTGCGGCGTGGGTCACATAGGCCAGCGCCAGTGACTTGCCAACATGGTAGCCATAGGCGCCAGAGGTGACCCGACCGATGCCTTGGCCCTCTTTGAAGATCGGCTCTCCGCCGGTCGCATCCGCGTTGGAGCGTGCGGTATCGGTCTCATCCAAGGCGAGCAGCACCAGGTTTTCGCGCGGGGCCTTGGCCATGTTGGCAAGCGCCGCATCGCCATTCAGGTAATCCTTGTCGCGCCGGCACAGCCGGTCCAGCCCGCATTCCTGCGGCCAGTATTCCGGGCTGTATTCGCGCCCCCAAGACCCGTAGCCCTTTTCCATGCGCAGGCTCATCAAGGCGCGGCTGCCCACCGGCACCGCGCCGACCTCTTGGCCAGCCTCGAGAAGCGCTGCATAAAGCGGACCCTGATCCTCGGCGCGGCAATGTAGCTCCCACCCCAGGTCCCCGGTAAAGGACACGCGCAGCGCCATCACGCGGAGACCCGCGATCTCGATGTGTCTGGAGCGCATGAAGGGCCAATTGACCGTGTCCAGCGAGGTGTTGGTCAGGCGTTGCAACAGCGCTCGGCTGTCCGGTCCCGCGACGTTGAAGCCGCACCAATCCGCTGTCAGTGACTGGAAGCTTGTCCCTTCGGGCAGCGGCACCAAATCGTAAAAGCGCTTTTGGTAGCGTTCCGCCATGCCCGAGCTGATGATCCAGAATTCATCTTCTGCCAGCCGTGTCACCGTGGCATCCCCGGCAATCCCGCCGCGTTTGCCGATCAGCGGCGTGAGGCAGGACCGGCCCACCTTTTGCGGCATGCGGTTGGCGAAGACAGCGTTGAGCCAATCCTCGGCCCCCGGCCCTTTCACTTGGCATCTGGCGAAGTTCGAGATGTCGATGATGCCTGCCTTGTCTCGGAGGGTGCAGGCCTCCTGCCCCACCACATCCCACCACGGCTGGCGGGTGAAGCCCGCGCTGTCCGCCACGTCTTTCGAGAAATAGAGCGGGTGTTCCCAGCCATAGTTGAGGCCAAACACCGCGCCCATGTCTTTCTGCATCTCGTAGGCAGGGCGCGTCCGCACCGGGCGGCCCGCGTCGCGTTCCTCTCCGGGGAAGTGAATCTTGAAGCGATGCGCGTATTGGTCGCCAACCCGCGCCTTGGTGAAGGCCGCATCCGCCCAGTCACCGAACCGGGCCATGTCCCAGGCGAACATATCGTATTGCGTCTCGCCGCGGGTGATCCATTGCGCCACCATCAGGCCCATGCCGCCCGATTGCGAAAAGCCGGGGATGATGCCGTTGCAGCAGAAATAGCCCGGTTTTTCCGGCACCGTTCCCATCAGCACATTGGCATCGGGCGACCAGATCATCGGGCCGTTGATGACCCGCTTGATCCCGGCGGTGCCCAATGCGGGCACGCGCTCGATGGCGCGCATCATGTTGTCTTCGATCCGTTCGAGATCATCCGCGAAAAGCTCGTGGCCAAAGCCCTGCGGCGTGCCGTCCTCGGCCCAGAAGCGCACGTCCTTTTCATAGGCGCCCACCAGCAGGCCCTGGCCCTCTTGCCGCAGGTAATATTCGCCGTCGCGGTCTGCAACCGAGGGCAGGCGCCGGTCCATCGTTTCGAGCTCGGCAATCGCCTCGGTCACGAAATACTGGTGTTCGGTGGGCAGGAGCGGCAGATTGATCCCGGCCAAAGCCGCCACTTCACGGCCCCACAGACCGGCGGCGTTGACCACCCATGGCGTGTGGATGTCGCCCTTGGCGGTGCGCACGATCCATATGCCATCGGGCTGCTGTTCCGTGCCAGTCACCGGGGTGAAGCGATGTATCTCCGCACCTTTCTGCCGTGCGCCTGCGGCATAGGCTGCTGTCACGCCCGAAGGATCCACGTTGCCGCCATCGGGTTCATACATGATGCAGCGGACCCGGTCGAAATCTACCAACGGATGCAGCCTTTCGGCCTCGGTGCGCGAGATCTCTTGAAAATTCATCCCGTATAGCCGCGCTTTCGCCGCTTGCAGGCGCAGCTGATGTTCGCGCTCTTCGGTTTGGGCCAGGTAGAGAGACCCCGGCTGGAACACACCGCAGCTTTGGCCGGTCTCCGCCTCCAACTCTTTATACAGGCGCATCGTGTAGTGCTGGATGCGGCTGATATTGGTACTGTCGTGCAGTCCGTGAATATTGGCGGCGGCGTGCCATGTGCTGCCGCTTGTCAGTTCATCGCGCTCCAGGAGGACAACATCGCTCCAGCCAGCTTTTGCCAGATGGTAAAGGATCGAACAGCCAATCACGCCGCCTCCGATCACAACGGCCTGGGCATGGGTTTTCATCGTGGCACACTCCCATCTGATTTGGCCCACCCTTCGCGCAGTCGACGAAAAGAGGTTGCCCTCTGCCGACACGTGATGTCGTTTTCGGGCAGGAAAAGCGCAACGGCTTGGCGACATGGTTCCAGCAACACAGCAAGGGAGCCACGGATGAAAACCACCACCCGCGTTTGCGTGATCGGCGGCGGTGTCGTCGGCGTTTCAGTGCTTTACCATCTGACCAAGCTGGGCTGGTCGGACGTGATGCTGGTGGAGCGGTCAGATCTCACCTCCGGGTCGACATGGCACGCCGCCGGTGGCTTTCACACGCTGAACGGCGACACCAATATGGCGGCGCTTCAGGGCTATACGATCCGGCTCTACAAGGAACTGGAAGAGATCACCGGCCTGTCCTGCGGATTGCACCACGTGGGCGGCATCACGCTGGCCGACAACCGGGACCGGTTCGACATGCTGCTCGCCGAACGGGCAAAGCATCGTTACATGGGGCTCGACACGCATATCGTGGGTCCCGAGGAAATCGCGAAGATCGCGCCGATCACGAATACCGATGGTATTCTCGGAGCGCTGTACGATCCGCTCGATGGGCATCTTGATCCGTCGGGCACGACCCATGCCTATGCCAAGGCGGCGCGGATGGGCGGGGCCACGATCGAGACCCATGTGATGGTCAACGAGACCACGCAGCGCCCTGATGGCACATGGAATATCGTCACTGACAAGGGCACGATCCATGCGGAACATGTGGTCAACGCAGGCGGTCTCTGGGCACGTGAAGTGGGCGCGATGGCGGGGGTCTACCTGCCGCTGCACCCGATGGAGCACCAGTATATCGTCACCGACGACACCCCCGAGATTTACGAGCGCGAGACCGAGCATCCGCATGTGATGGACCCGGCGGGGGAAAGCTATCTGCGGCAGGAAGGGCGCGGGCTGTGTATCGGGTTCTACGAACAGCCCTGCCGGCCCTGGGCGGTGGATGGCACGCCGTGGGATTTCGGCCATGAACTCTTACCAGATGACTTTGACAAGATCGAGGAAAGCATTGAATTTGCTTACAAACGCTTCCCGGTGTTGGAGCGCGCGGGCGTCAAGTCGGTCATTCATGGCCCCTTTACCTTTGCGCCCGATGGCAACCCGTTGGTTGGCCCTGTGCCGGGGCTGCGCAACTACTGGTCGGCCTGTGGCGTGATGGCCGGGTTCAGCCAGGGCGGCGGCGTCGGGCTGATGCTGGCGCAATGGATGACCCAAGGCGAATGCGAACGCGACGTCTCGGCGATGGATGTGGCGCGGTTCGGCGACTGGATCAGCCCCGGATATACGCTGCCGAAAGTCATTGAAAACTATCAGAAAAGGTTTTCCGTCAGCTATCCAAACGAGGAACTGCCCGCCGCGCGGCCCAACCGCACAACCCCGATGTATGACATCTTTGATGGCATGGGGGCCGTCTGGGGCGCGCAATACGGGCTGGAGGTGGTCAATTACTTCGCCCACCGGGATGAGCCACGCTATGAAACCCCAAGCTTCCGCCGCTCGAACGCGTGGGACGCCACCGCACGCGAGGTGAAAGCCGTCCGGCAAGCCGTTGGAATCAATGAAGTTCAGAACTTCGGCAAGTACGAGGTCACAGGCCCCAATGCCCGCGACTGGCTGGACCGGATCATGGCGGGGCGCGTGCCGAAACCCGGGCGGCTGTCGTTGACACCGATGCTGTCGCACCAAGGGCGGCTGATCGGGGATTTCACAATCTCATGTCTCTCGGACACGCATTTCCAACTGACCGCCAGCTATGGCGCGCAAGCCTATCACATGCGTTGGTTCGAACAGAACTCAGGCGATGGCGTAACAGTGCGCAACCTGTCGGACCAGCTGACCGGTTTCCAGATCGCCGGGCCGAACGCGCGCCGCGTGCTGGAGGCTGTGACGCGCGACGCGACAGACCTGACATTCCTCGATGTGCGGACGATGACCATCGGCATGGTGCCCTGCCTTGTCCAGCGGGTCAGCTTTACCGGCGGGCTGGGATACGAGATCTACTGCGAGCCGGTGGCGCAGCGGCAATTGTGGCACACGCTCTGGGAGGCCGGACAGGCGCACGGAATGCGCCCCTTCGGCATGCGCGCGATGATGAGCCTGCGGCTGGACAAGTTCTTCGGCGCGTGGCTGTCGGAGTTTTCGCCAGATTACACACCGGCCGAAACCGGTATGGACCGATTCATCGCTTGGTCGAAGAACGTGGATTTCATCGGACGTGCGGCGGCCGAGGCGGAACGGGCTGCGCCACCGGATCGGCTTTTATGTGCGTTCGAGGTCCTCACCCATGATGCGGACGTGCATGGCTATGAGCCGATCTGGATCGATGGCGCCGTGCGCGGCTTTTGTACCTCTGGCGGCTATTCTCACCACGCTGGCAAATCCATCGCGCTTGGCTTGATCCCGCGGGCGACGGCCCGGGACGGAATGACGGCGCAGATCGAGATCCTGGGCGAGATGTGCGATGCCACGCTCATCACCACCCCGCTTTACGACGCTGACGGCGCGCAAATGCGCGGCTAGTCTGCGGGCATGACCCGGATAACGATTGTGATTCCCGCCGCCGGTGCCAGCCGCCGCATGGGCGACCTCGATAAATTACTGGAGTCCGTGGATGGGACTCCCCTGCTGCGTGGTGTGGCCGAACGGGCGCTGGCGGTGAGCGATGATGTGATCGTCACACTGCCCGACCTGTCTCATCCGCGCGCCGAGGTTCTGGAAAACGTGCCTGTCCGGCAGATCCCGGTCCCCGATGCGTCGGGGGGCATGTCGGCCTCTTTGCGCCGGGCGGCACTGGCCGTGCCGGACACCTGCTCGGGGGTCATGATCCTGCCTGCCGACATGCCGGACCTGACGGAAGACGATTTGCGCCAGGTCATGAAGGCCTTCGAGGATGCAAGCGGCGCGTTCCTGGTACAGGCGACAGGTTCGGATGAAACCCCCGGTCATCCGGTTATCTTTCCCGCAGACCTGATCGCGCAGTTTCAAACCCTGACCGGAGACACCGGCGCACGCGCCATTCTTGCCGCCAACCGGAGGCGTCTGATCCGCGTTGCCCTGCCCGCCGCACATGCGACGACCGATCTCGACACACCGGAGGCGTGGGCGCTATGGCGGGCGAATAACCCGCCTCGTTAGCTTTTAGATAATCTTGCGGACAAAAAAATGGGGCGGCTCTCCCCTTCCGCCCCATTCCTTTCGATCGCTGCCACGTGGGGGCGCGATCGGATGTGTTTCGTGATCCGTTTCCTCGAGTAGAGGATTGATTGCGCAAGTGTCGCGACATGGCAAGGCCAAAATGAACAATTTATGACCACAAGTGCCTGCGTTAGCGCAAAAATTGACGCTAGGGCACCCGCCATGCACCGGCCCACCCGTCAAACGCCTTGAAAACAGCGCGTCTGTGCGGGTCGATCAACTGCATCAGTTCGATTGATTCGATTTCGAGGGTCAGCACCGTGAACCAGTCGCGGCTGGCGAGTTTCCGGTAGGCGTGGGCCTGTGGGATCGCCGTACCGGGGGGCGGTGATGCGCCATAGGCCATGCGCGCGCCATCCGGCACATCCTGCCATTTATGCGCCACGTCCGGTCCCTGGGCGATCTGGACGGTTGTGGACAACCTGATCTGAAGCTTGGCCTTCTCATCCCAGACATGCAATTGCGCGAAGGGATGTGCCGTCAAGGATGCGATCTTGTCGGATCCGCCGTCTGTATGCACTTCGACCGTGGCGGCGCTGCGACAGGCGGCCCGCAGGACCACCGTGCGCGCCTCGGGGCGGCCTGCGGGCGAAACCGTGGCAAGGACCGGATGCCGCGCTGCCGCCCGCTTGTCTGCCACGCCGCGGGTCAGGCGCTGCCAGCCCAGGTCGAGAAAAGCCGAAAGATCGTTCGGATCACTCATATCCCGTCATCTCCAGATAGCCGCGCCCGCCATGGGACCCGTCGACATTCACCGGCCCTTCCCAATAGGGCACCGAGACCGACATCCATGCATCGGGGTTCATAGCCTTGACCGTGACATCCACCCCCTTGGCAGGCAGTTTCACCGCCCAATCCACCGGGACCTGTCGCCCTGCCACCATGTGCGTGTTCAGCGGTTGCGCAGTAAACGCGCCATCGGAATAGGCGGTGGTCGTGCCGTCCGGCGCGATCCAGGTGGCCGATGTATAAAACGCGCCTTCTTCTTCGCGCAGCCGGAAGCCCATCAACTTTTCGCCACCGTCGAAAGACAGGGAAAACCAATCCCACCCCGATTGCGTCTCGGCCAAGGGTTGCGAGGACCATTCGCGATCGAGCCACGCGGTCCCTGTCACCTGTACCGGTCCTTGCGGCAGGCTCAGCGTGCCCGACACGTCGTAGAAGGGCTGCGAATAATAGTAGCTGGCCTGCCCCTGTGCGGATTTGACGGAAAATCCGTCCTGCCCGTGAAAGACCAACGGCCCCGTGGCTTGAAGGGACAGGTCATAGGCGAATTCCGCACCGGTCGCCGTCAATGTCAGGTCATCGATACCCGGCCCCGCCATCTGCCAATCGTCGATCCACGCATCGAACGGGTCCACCGTGACTCCCGCCTGCCCGATCCCGCCACGCGCGATGCGTTCCGCGACCCAGTGGCGCCGCGACGTCGTGAGTGCGGCATGCGCGAACCAGATCTGCGGGTCGGTCCAGCCCTCGCGGGTTTCGGGCGCGAGGGCGGAGCGGAACAGTGTCCATTGAACACCGTAGGCGGTGCCGTCCGGGCCTTCCAGATTGGCCGTCAGATACCACCATTCGATCCGGAAATCGGGATGCGGCCCGTGATCTTGCGGGAAGTCGAAGGCGTAATCCGGTCGGGGAACGGCGAAGCCGTCTGCGTCCGACCCCAGCCCGGCAAACCCTTGCGCCGCCGCCTGACAGGGCAAAACAACCATCAGAAAGAGCATCCTAGCGATCATTGGCAAACACCTTCAGCAAATCGGAGGGCGGCGTGCGCGCCAGCCTGAGCGCGGGCCAGAGCGCCGCAAGCGCCGCCGCGAGCAGAGCAAAGACGGTCAGCAGGGC
This sequence comes from Marivita sp., assembly GCA_041685125.1. Classification (GTDB taxonomy): domain Bacteria; phylum Pseudomonadota; class Alphaproteobacteria; order Rhodobacterales; family Rhodobacteraceae; genus Marivita. Next base: position 12,460 of record JAWLGI010000020.1, read on the forward strand.
GTAGTGACCGGGGAAGACATACATCGGCAGCTTCCAACCAAACGCCTCCACATTCACATAAGACAGCAGCACCCAGGCGAGCAGCAGGCCCAGCGGGATCGCAAGTATGGTTGTCACGAACGCCAACACCACCGCGCGCAGCAGCTCGAGCCGCCCGAGCCTGCGCCGTGTCATGCCAAGCGCCCAGGCGGGCGCGAGTTGCGGAATGCGCAGAGAGGCGAGCGTGAGCAGGCTCATCAGGATGGCAAAGGCGGCGACCGCCAATGTCAGCACATTCAGCGCCCCGGTGACAGTGAAGGTGCGCTCGAACACCTCGAGCGAGAAGGCCTTGATCCGCGCCTGATCGATGATCGCCGCGTCGGACAGCCCGAACCCTTCGACCAGTTTTTCCCTCAGACCGGTCGCGTCATCCGTGCGCACGCCGAATTGGGTCGGAACGCGGTCAGGATAAAGGTCCGAAAAGACATCCTCGGCGATCAACGCCTGCCCCAGCGGATTGCCGTAATCGGCCACGACGGCAGCGATCGGCAATGACAGACCGGGCGCGACCGTGACAGGATCCCCGGTCCAGAGCCCTGCGCGGCGGGCCAGTTGTTCGCTGACGACCGCCGCCTCACCTTGGGCAACGCGGTCCCAGACATCCGGTGTCTCGGCGACAAAGACCCAATTGTCGCGATATGTTGGTCCGATACGCGCCCCGAACAGGTCCGAAGGCACAGCCGCGATCTCGGTCTCGACCGACAGAAGCGGCAGCACCTCGCGGGCGTTCTCGATCAGGAACGCCTCCAGATCCGGGCTTTGCGCGGCGTCTTCCGTGCTGATGAAAAGCTCTGGCGCCAACCGCTGGTCGAGGAAATCGACGAAGGTCACGCGAAAGCTCGAGACCATGGTGGTAACGCCGACATTGGCCGCCGTGGCCAGCAGCAGGGCCATCAGCGCAAGACTCATCCCCGGCACCTGCTGGCGGGTGTCAGCCCAGAACCACTGCCAGACAACACTCCGCGCTTGCCGGTCCGCCAGCGTCACCGCGCCGCGCAGAACGAGCGGCAGGATCAACGCGGCACCGATCAGCAGGCAGGCAAGCAGCACGAAGCCCAGCGCCAGCCCCTGCCCCCAGATCGCAATCCCGATGCCGACCAAAAACAGCAGCCCGGCAAACGCCCCCAGCCACCGGGCCGTTGCGCCCGAAGCCACTGTCCAGGCGCGGGGCCGCGCGCTGGACAAAAGCGGCATATGCGCGATTTTCCACAGCGCGCCCGCAGCGGCCAGCCCTGTGCCGACCACTGCGATGGCCATGCCGGACAGCCACCACTCCGCGCGCAATTGCAAGGTGCCTGCGACGGAGGCGCCGTAGAGCCCCTGCAAGGTGGCCGCGACATTGGGCAAGAGAACCGCGGCAATGACGTATCCCAATGCGACGCCAATCGCGCCGGCGATCAAGGCGAATAGAACCAGCTCCGCGATCATGAGGCCGATCAACCTGCCCAGCGGCACCCCCAGCGCGCGCAAGGTCCGCACCATGCCGCGCCGTTGCTCGAAGGCGAGGCTGATGGTGCCGTGGACGATGAAGATGCCCACGGCAAAGCTGAGCAGGCCGAAGGCGGTCAGGTTCAGGTGAAAACTGTCCGTGAGCCGGTCCGCACCCGCGTCCTGCGCCGGTTGCAGAATGAGGTCCGGGGCGATCGTGGCCAGATCGGGCCGCCCCATCGGCTGCCCCGGCGCAACGATCAGGCGGCTCAGCGTGCCGTCCGCGTCAAGCAGATCTTGCGCCACGCCAATATCGGTCAGCGCCACACCCGGCGCGGCGGAGGGATCGGTAACGATCCGCTGGGAGACCGCAGACTCGAGCTGATCGGCCACGTCGGCCGCTGCAAAAAGCACGCCGCGCGTCAGGAAGTCGTCCAGCGTTGTCCCCTCTTGCATGCCCACGGGCGCAACATTGCCGGGCGCGGTGAGCGGGTCCAGCCCGACGATGCGCACGCGGCCCTGGGCCGTGTCGATCCGGCCTTCGAGCACCGGCGAGACCTGCCACCCCGACCGACGCAGCGCGATATAGGTCGCTTGGTCGATCCGGTTGCCAGCACGGGGCAAAAGCTGGTCGAACTGCCCCTCGCCCAGCGTTGCCGCAGCCGCGTCATAGCTCGCGCGCGCCTCGGCGTTGATCGCCTGCACGCCCGACCACAGCGCAGTGGCGAGGGCCAGGCCACCGATCAGCGCAAAGAACTGCAAGCCATTGCGCCGCCAATGCGACAGAAGCGCCGTCAGGGTCGTCCAGGTCACACCACGCGTCCCTGGCTCAGGTGGACCTGCCGTTCCATGCGGCGCGCGACGGTCTGCGAATGGGTCACCATCAGAAGCGCTGCACCGGTCTCCCTGACCAGTTCAAGCATCTGGTCCAACACCTGGCTTGCGGTCGCCTCGTCCAGGTTGCCGGTCGGCTCATCCGCGAGCACAAGCTTGGGCCGCGCGATTAGCGTTCGGCCAATGGCCACACGCTGCTGTTGGCCACCAGACAGGGTTTCGGGATACTTGTGGAGATGCGGCGTCAGGCCAAGCGCATCAGACATGCGCGCGGCCTGATCTGCATCATAGCTGTCTGCAAGCCGCGCCTGGAACGCCATGTTCGCCGCGACGGTGAGCGACGGGATCAGGTTGAACTGCTGAAAGACCACACCGACATCCATACGCCGCAGCGCCGCGCGGTCCGAATCCGTCATACCGGTTATGTCGCGCCCGTCGATTTCGATCGCTCCGCTGTCCACCGTATCGAGCCCGCCAATCAGATGCAGAAGCGTGCTTTTCCCCGACCCCGATTCCCCGGTCAGCGCCAGCGTCGCGCCACGATCAAGCGAAAGCGATACGCCGCGCAACACCGGCAGATCGCCTTCGCCGCCCGCGAAGGTCTTCGTCACATCTTGAACAGTCAACATCATGTCTGAGAGCTATCGCACCGGTCAGCAATGGAAAGCCCGAACAGGGCAAAAACCAACACTGCACCCGCGTCGCACCAAAAACGCGGTTCCGCCAAATCGAAACATGTCCGGCTCGGATGCCCGCGGACGACACCACAGGGGTGCAAAGGCCGCTCACGCGATACAATTGGAAACAAAGCCAAGCGATTGGTGCCCAAGGTGGGAGTCGAACCCACACGCCCGTAAAGGCGGGGGATTTTGAATCCCCTGCGTCTACCGTTCCGCCACTTGGGCACCTTTGAAACACCAAGGTTTTATCTGACAGAGGCGACAGGCAAACAAGCCGTCACCCCAAACCTCGGCGAGCTTCGAGGCCGCAGAAAGCACAGGCGTGTCCGCGACATCGAAACTCGTGGTTTGCTTAGCGAAATCTCGGCAGGGGGTAAAGGCACATAATGTCTGAACACGCGAATAAGACACCGGTGACGCGCAAGGCGTGGATGGGTTCTCATGCGACGCGCAGGCAAAGGCCGAATCGCCCTTCCGGGCGGCTTAGAAGATCGGATTGTCCAGCACCCCGACAACCGGCATGAGGAATTCCCCACTGTTCGGATCAAGAGCGTCTTGATAATACCCATCAATGGCAGCCACGGCATCGTCTCTACTCGATTCTGACCCATTGAACAGGTCCATTGCTGCGGACGCGTTGTCCACATCGGACATGCCATTGGTCACAGCGAAATACGCCCCGATATCCACCTTGTCATCGAGATAGGCGCGATCTGCGGACCCCTCCTCGACCCCTCCCAGGGCGTCGAGAATGAACTGATCGCGGGTCACGCCTGTCACGTCACTTCTGTTGAGTTTATCGACCCAGAAATCGAACCCGGCTTGGTCAGGGATCCGACCAAGAACATTGTTGTAGACAGTGGTCACGAAATCTTCGTTCGAGGTTCCGTCCGGATACGCCTCGACCGTTTCTGGCTGGTCTGCAAAGAGCGTTGCAATATCCTCCAGGCTGGTTCCATCTGCAAAAGCTGTCCCCCAGAAATTCAGCCCGATGGCATCCGGGGCGCGATTGAAATAGGCGATGTAAAGCTCGATGAAGCTTTCGAATTCCTCGGCCGAGAGGTCTGTGGTCCCTGTAAACTGGGCCAATTCCAGCCCGACATCCGCGTCAATGAAATCGAACGCTTCCGTGTCGAAATCCAGAAAGTCGACTCCATCCAACTGGTCGGTCCCGTTCCCATCCTCGCGCCGATCTTCCAGCGTCATGCCAGAGAGGTTGAGCGAAAGCGTATAGCTGTCCTGGTTGCCGGAATACCTGACCGTGTCCTGTCCCGCGCCCCCATCGAGTATGTCGTCGCCCTGGCTTCCGATCATCGTATCATTCCCTGAATATCCACGCAGCCAATCATCAAAATTGCTGCCGGAGATGCGGTCGGCACCGGCAAATCCGAACTCGAAAATACCGAACAAATCAATGATGCCGAACTCATCTTCGTCATCCCCGAGCGGCACCGCCATTTCGGACGCGGTCCATGCCGACGCTCCATCCTGCACCAGCTCGACCCCCGTGAGGGTGCCCCAGACGTCAAAATTTTCCAAGGTCGCGATATCGGGAATTTGCCCCTCGAACTGATCCAGAAGGTCTTGAATTTCGTCGGGGATGGTGAAGTCGTCGGGATCGAAACCGTCCGGCAGATCGCTTGGGTCAAAGCCGTCCGGCAATTCGCCGGGGTCTGTCACAGGGTCCGGATCCTCGTAGGTGAAGGACCCGGTGAAAATCAGGGTCGAGTCCACAGGTTCGGCTTGTTCAAGAACCATGCGCGTCGCTGTCTGTTCCGTAAACGTTCCGTAAACCACGGTGAACCCGAGCATATTCGCGGCCTGGCTTGCTTCAAATCGCGCCATGAAAATCTCCTGAAAGCGTCTAAATACCCTTTTGCCGTTACTCTACACGGTTCGCGGGATTCGATCAAACCTGACTTCCGCGCGCCGGTGGTAAATGCCCTGCGACGCCCGCCGACAAACGCGGGCGGCCACGTTAGAAGCAGCCGGCCACCCAGGGTGACCGTCACGGGTTTTGGCACCTTTGCCGCGACCGGATTCCGCTTGCATGCGAGCCCGCGCGATCCCGACAGCAACACGTTGTCCGGCGCGAAATCGAAAAGCCCCCTGCGGCCTTGACCGGCTTCGCCCCTCATGGTCTTAGCCCCGAGACCTTCGCGGAGCCGTCATGCTACAGCGCCTTTATCATTGGACCATGTCACTGGCCGACCATCCGCGCGCCCTTTGGGTGCTGGCCTTTGTCGCGTTCATCGAAAGCTCCGTTTTTCCGATCCCCCCCGATGTCCTGATGATCCCGATGATCCTCGCGCGCCCCTCCCGGGCGTGGCTGATCGCGCTCGTGGCGACAACGTCGTCGGTGCTGGGCGGAATTCTGGGCTACGGCATCGGCTATTTCTTCTACGAGGCCATCGGCGCGCCCATCCTGAACGCGCTTGGCAAGGCTGACTCGATGGCCGAGTTCAACGACCGCTTCAACGGTGTGGGGTTCTGGGCAGTGCTGATCGCCGGGGTGACGCCCTTCCCCTACAAGGTCATCACCATCATGTCGGGCTGGACGGCGATGCCTTTGGCAATCTTTCTTGTCACATCCGTGATCGCACGCGCCTTGCGTTTCTTCGTGGTTGCGGGTCTCTTGCGCGCGTTCGGGGCGCCTGTGCGCGGCTTCATTGAAAAGCATCTCGGGATGATGTTTACGCTGTTTGTCCTGCTTCTGCTTGGAGGGTTCTACGTGGTGAAATTCATATGATCTCGGAACGCCAATTCATTGTCGTGCTGGCCGCCGGAGGGTCATTGGCGCTGTTGCTCGGCGCCTTTGCCTTTCAGCATATCGGCGGGATGGCCCCCTGCGCGCTCTGCATCTGGCAGCGGTATCCACATGCTGTTGCGGTTGTGATCGGTCTGGTCGCGCTGCGATTTGGCACCCCGGCCTTGGCGTGGCTGGGCGCTTTGGCGGCGCTGACATCAGGCGGCATCGGCGTCTATCACACCGGGGTCGAGCGCGGTTGGTGGGACGGACCAAGCACCTGCAGCGCCGGGGAAATCAGCGGGCTGTCCACGGACGAACTCTTCGACGAGATCATGAACGCGCCACTGGTGCGGTGTGACGAGGTCCCGTGGGACATGCTGGGCCTGTCGATGGCCAGCTGGAATGCAATTGCATCGCTGGTGCTTGCGCTGCTGTGGATCGCCGCCGCGCGGCGGGCGGCTTAAGGCACGTCGCGCGAAAGCGGGCACCGGTTTTGCCGTCCCCGAACGTGGCTGATCAAAAGGTGACAGGAGGACGCGTGACTGAAAACGAACGCGGCACGCTCCAAGGTTTCGAACCCTTTTGCCTCTGTTGTCTCTGTCAGGTCGTCAGGGCCGGCCATTTCTGTCGGCGCACGCACAACGCAGTTTGATCGAATTGTACGGTTACTTGAAGCCCATTCTGCGGGATAGATCAAGACAAGGCCGGAAAAGGACAAAAGGGATGCACCCAATGGATATCGTTTTGGTGGGCGCGCCGCTCGATTGCGGAAAAGCGCGCAAGGGCTGCCTTATGGGACCGAACGCCTATCGCATTGCGGGGATTTCCGATGCGCTGACAACTCTGGGTCACCGCGTGCGCGACATGGGGGATGTTACCCCGGACACGAATGACGTGGCAGAACGTGACGGGCTGGAAAACCTCTCCGAAACCATTGGCTGGACAACCGCCCTGATGCGCAGCGCCCGCGCGGCGATGAAAGACGGGGTGCCGATCTTCATGGGCGGTGACCATGCCTTGTCGCTCGGCACGATTCCGGGTGTCGCAGCGCACGCGGCGGAGCAAGGGCGCCCGCAATTCGTTCTTTGGCTCGACGCCCATAGCGATTTCAACACTCTCGAGACGACCGGCTCGGGCAACCTGCACGGCACGCCGCTGGCCTATGCCACCGGCCAACCGGGCTTTCATGGATTTCCCGACTTGCCCGCCGCCGTCGCACCCGGCCGGACCTGTATCATCGGACTGCGGTCCGTCGACGGTCCCGAGCGCGCGCTGATGCGACAGACCGAGATTCGCGGCTACGACATGCGTGCCATCGACGAAAGCGGCGTCGCGGCGCTGTTGAGCCCCTTTCTTGACGACGTGGCCCGCGCGGGTGGCGCGCTGCATGTGTCGCTGGACGTCGATTTCCTTGATCCGGCGCACGCCCCGGCGGTCGGCACCACGGTGCCCGGCGGGGCGACGGTGCGCGAGGCGCATCTGGTGATGGAGATGCTCTGCGACAGTGGGCTGATGACCTCACTCGACCTCGTGGAGCTGAACCCGATGCTGGACGAACGGGGGCGCACCGCCCACCTCATGGTCGATCTCGCAGCCTCGGCCATGGGCCGCCGCATCTTCGACCGACCGACACCGAGACTGATGTAAGGAAATTGCCCATGCAACCCTCAGACAAGGCCCTTGTGCCCTTCGTCTCGGTCGATCACATGATGCAGATCGTGCATCGCGTGGGCTTGCCCGACATGATCCGCCGCATCGCCGATGCCATCGAGGAGGATTTTCGCCGCTGGGAGTCGTTCGACAAGACGCCGCGCGTCGCGGCGCACAGCCCGGTGGGTGTGATCGAACTGATGCCCACCGCCAATGACCGCCACTACGCCTTCAAATATGTCAACGGCCATCCGAAGAACACCGCGGATGGTCTGCAAACAGTGACCGCTTTCGGTCTGCTGGCCGATATGGACACCGGCTATCCGTTGTTGCTGTCCGAGATGACGATGCTGACCGCGCTGCGGACCGCGGCCATGTCGGCGGTTGCGGCGAAACACCTGGCTCCGACCGGTGCCAGGACCATGGCCATGATCGGCAACGGCGCGCAGGCCGAATTCCAGAGCATCGCGATGCAGGCGATCTGCGGCATCGACACCGTGCGACTTTACGACAAGGACCCGAAGGCAACGGCGAAGTGCGCCGCGAACCTTGCCGGGACCGGCCTGACCGTGGTGCCCTGCGACAGTGCCGAAGCGGCCATCGAGGGTGCGCAGATCCTCACGACCTGCACCGCGGACAAGCAATACGCGACGATCCTGACCGACAACATGGTCGGCAGCGGCGTCCACATCAACGCCATCGGCGGCGACTGCCCCGGCAAGACGGAACTGGCCCGCGCGATTCTGCATCGGTCGGCGATCTTCGTGGAATATCCGCCGCAGACCCGGATCGAGGGCGAGATCCAGCAATTGGACAGCGATCACCCGGTGACCGAGTTGTGGCAGGTAATCGCCGGCACCGCGAGGGGCCGCCGCGACGCGCGCGAGATCACGCTGTTCGACAGCGTGGGCTTTGCCATCGAGGATTTCTCGGCGCTGCGGGTGGTGCATGACCTGACGCGCGAGACGGGTCTGAACCTGCCATTGGACCTGTTGGCCGATCCGGACGATCCGCGCGACCTTTACGGGATGCTGATGCGCGCGGTCAGGTAAGGGGCGAAGGCTTTTCGAAAAGCCTTCCTCACGCGGTTTGCAAACCGCGTCTCAAGCGCCTTCGAAGGCGCTTGCCCCGCCTATAGATAATCGGAGCGCTGCAACGCGTACTTGGCCATCTTCTCGTTCAAGGTCCGGCGCGGCAGGCACAGTTCTTCCATCACCGATGAAATCGATCCCCGATGACGCCGCATCGTGTTATCAATCAACATGCGCTCGAACGCTTCGACATATTCCTTGAGCGGCTTGCCTTCGGTGGTCATCACCGGCTGCATGTCTTCGTGGTCAGACATGAGCAGCGAGGCGATCGTGCCGGTGCCGCGCCGCGATTGCAGCACCGCGCGTTCGGCCAGGTTGATCAGTTGGCGCACATTGCCCGGCCAAGGGGCCTGCAACAGCTGCGCCGCTTCCTGCGCGCTGACCTGCGGGGCTTCGCAGCCGTATTCATCGGCGAACTTGTCCGCAAGGGCGGTGAACATCGTCAGGATGTCTTCGCCACGGTTGCGCAAGGGCGGCGCCGTGATCTTGAGCGCGGCAAGCCGGTAATACAGGTCAGAGCGCAGCGCATCTTCACAGGTGCGGCCCTCGTCCTGCAGGTTGCAAATCGCCACGATCCGCGTTTCCGGCGGGGTGCCCTGATCGTTGATCATCGTGAGCAGCCGCGCTTGTGCGGCATCCGACAGGGCTTCGACATCTTCGAGCACAAGTGTTCCGCCGCGGGCCTCTTCGACGGCAGGCAGACGCGCCTCTTCCGGCATCATCGGGCCAAACAGGCGACGGATCAACGAATCCTCGTCCATCGCGGCGCAGGAGATGAGAACGAATTTCTTGCCAGCCCGGCTGCCCACGGCATGCAAGGCATGCGCCACCAGCGTTTTGCCGGTGCCGGTTTCCCCGTCGATCAGGATGTGGCCATCTGCCTGCCCCAGGTCCAGGATATCTTCGCGCAAACGCTCCATCGCGAGGCTTGCCCCGATCAGTTTACGCATCATCTGGCCGCCATCTCCCAATTCGCGCCGCAGGGCACGATTGTCGAGGGTCAGGCGACGCGCATTGGTGGCTTTCTTGGCCAGATCGGACATCCGGTCCGGATTAAACGGCTTTTCCAGGAAATCGAAGGCCCCGATGCGCATCGCCTCGACGGCCATCGGCACGTCGCCATGGCCGGTGATCATGATCACTGGCAGCGCCGAGTCGGTTCCCATCAGCTTGCGCAGGAACTGGATGCCATCCATGCCCGGCATCTTGATGTCGGAAATCACGATGCCCGGATAATCCGCCCCGACACTGCCCAGCGCGTCTTCCGCGCTGGCATAGCTTTCGGTGTCATAACCCGACAGCGCCAGCCACTGGCTGATCGATTGGCGCATATCCTTTTCGTCATCGACTATGGCAATCTTCATGGTCTTTCCCATGGTCCTACTCCGCCGCCTGTGTCTTCTCGTTCAATATGGGCAGTTGCATCTCGAATACAGCCCCACCCTCTTGCGCATTGCGCGCAATCAGGCGCCCACCAAGCTCGTTCACGATCCCCGAGGAAATGGCAAGACCCAGCCCGACGCCGTCACCCGGTTGCTTGGTTGTATAGAACGGCTCGAACAGCGCATCGAGATCCTCGATCCCGTACCCGTTGTCGCGCACGGTGAGCGTCGCTGTCTCACCGCTGGCCAGAATGATATCAAGCTGCGGGTCCGCGACCGTCTTGGTGGCGTCCAGCGCGTTGCGCAGCAGGTTGACCATGACTTGCTCGATCCGCATCCGGTCCCCCATGACAAGCACCTTCTCCTCGGGCAAGATCTTGGTGATCTTGACCTTCCGGGACTTCAGCTGGGGCTCCATCATCGACAGGCTGGACGCCAGCGCATCGCCCATATCCACGGGGGAAAACGCCTCTTGCCCCTTGCGCGCATAGCTCTTGAGCTGCCGCGTGATACCGCCCATCCGTTCGATCAGATCGTCGATCCGGCTGAAGGCGGCAAAGGCCTCGTCCGGCCGGTTGCGCCGCATCAGAAGCTTGGCCCCGGCAAGATAGGTCTTCATCGCCGCCAACGGCTGGTTCAGCTCGTGGCTGACCGCCGCCGACATCTCGCCCAGAGCGGCAAGCTTGGAACTTTGGGCCAGCGTCTGTTCCGCCACCGCAAGCGTTTCCTGCACCCGCTCCCGCTCGGCGATTTCCCGCTGCAAGCGCTGGTTCAATGCGCGAAGCTCTGCCGATTCGCGCTGGAACAACGCCATGCGCAGCGCCGTCTTGCGGCTCAACGCATAGAATGCCAGCGCCAGAAGAATCGCAAACCCCATGATTTCGAGCGCCAGGACCGCGTTCACCCGTTCGCGGACGCTGGCATAGGTCGTGAAGGTGGTCATGTTCCAGCCGCGGAACGGAATGCGCCCGGCGATCTGCATGACCGCCTCGCCCTGAAAATAGGCATCCGCCGGCAGCGCTGTCCAATCCGCCGTGGCGCGGATCGCCCGTTCGATGGCTCCCTCCGCCGGTTGCCGCTCCAGCGCGGTGTCCACCGTCTGCCCGCGCCAGCGCGGTTCGGTCGCGAGGATGATTTCGCCCTCGCTATTGGTGACCAGAACCGCGTCGGAAATCCCCGCCCAGGCGCGTTCGAACTTGGCCAGATCAACCTCGACCACGATCACGCCGATGTTCTGACCCTGGCTTTCGACACGGCGCGAATAGCTGAAGCTGAAGCTGCCCACCTCTTCGCGCTGCGCGGTGAAGACTGTTGCATTGGAGCGCAGAGCTTCCACGAAATAGCCCGCGCTGCGGTGCTGTTCGCCCAGCCGTTCGCGGTTGGTTGCAGCAACGGTGCGCCCTTGGTCGTCAAGCAACATCAGCGAGGCCGCGCCGATTTCGTCCACGAAGGAAATCAGGCGTTGCGAGCTTTGGCTGAAATCGCCGGAATTGAGCGCCCCGATCAGCGCCGCGTCCCGCGCCAGGAGCTGTGGCACGATCGCGTTGCGGCGCAGCTCGGACACCAGGTTGCCGGAATAAAGCGCCAGACGCAGCTCGGCCCGGTTGCGGGTGCTTTCGGTGAACCGGTCGGTCAGGTAGCGGTTTGTCACGAAAACCACGGCAATCGCCACCGCCGTCAGCAAGACCAGCGCACTACGCACGCGCCAGGACAGCGATCCTGTCCGGGGAGAGCTGCGCATCAATGACGTGCCCGTTTTCATTGCAAGACGATAGGCAAATACGGCACCCCGCTCAAGCGGCGTCGCGCAGTGTCACGGTTCACTTGGCGCTATGCCGCTGTCAGGGCGCTGGCAAGGCTCGCGAAAAGCGCTTTTCCATCGGTCCCGCCATGCTGTTCATCTGCCGCGCGCTCGGGATGGGGCATCATGCCCAGCACCCGGCGGTTGGACGACAGGATCCCGGCGATATCCGCGGTCGATCCGTTCGGGTTCGCCCCATACCGGAACGCGATCCGGTCGGAATCGGTCAGTTCCGCGATCACATCATCCGATGCGGTGTAATTGCCATCGTGATGCGCAATCGGAATTTCGATCTCCTGCCCTGCGTCATAGCCATTGGTGTAGACACTGTCAGAGGTTCCGACGATCAGCGGCACGGTGCGGCAAATGTACTTGACCCCGCCATTGCGCAGCAATGCGCCGGGCAACAATCCCGTTTCTGTCAGCACCTGGAAGCCATTGCAGATACCAAGAACATAGCCGCCGCGATCGGCATGGGCCTTGACCTCGGTGCAGATCGGAGAATTGGCGGCAATCGCGCCGCAACGCAGGTAGTCTCCGAAGGAAAACCCGCCGGGAATACCGATGATGTCGATACCGTCGGGCAGGGATGTGTCCTTGTGCCAGACCATCTCGACCGTGCAGCCGGCCTCGCGGAACGCGACAGCCAGATCCCGGTCACAGTTCGATCCAGGGAAAACGATAACCGCCGCGCGCATCACGGCATCTCGATCCGGTAGCTTTCGATCACGGTGTTGGCCAGCAGCTTTTCGCACATCTCGCGCACCGTGTCTTCGGTGGTGCCATCGGCCAGGTCAAGCTCGATCACCTTGCCTTGCCGTACCTGTTGCACCCCGCCAAAGCCCAGCCCGCCAAGGGCATGGCGCACCGCCTCTCCCTGCGGGTCCAGAACCCCGTCCTTCAGCATGACATGCACACGTGCCTTCATGATCGTCTCCGCCTTGTGCGGGGGCGCGACCGTCCCCCTTCTTCTCTTTTCAAATATGCAAACGCGCCGCCCGCCACCGGGCGCTGCGTCAGTTGATCAGCTTCGGCTTTTCCATCGGCGTCGCGTTCTGCGGCATCACGCCCAGACGCCGGGCCACCTCGGTATAGGCATCGGCCAGATTGCCCAGATCGCGCCGGAACACGTCCTTGTCGAGCTTGCGCCCTGTTTCCATGTCCCAAAGCCGGCAGCTGTCCGGGCTGATTTCATCCGCAACGATGAGGCGCTGGAAATCACCGTCATAGACGCGGCCGATCTCGATCTTGAAATCCACGAGTTTGATCCCGACGCCGTACATCAGCCCGGACATGAAGTCGTTCACGCGCAGCGCGAGGCTCAGGATGTCGTCCATGTCCTGCTGGCTGGCCCAGCCGAAGGCGGCGATATGTTCCTCGGTGACCAGCGGATCCCCCAGCTTGTCATCCTTGTAGCAATATTCCACGATCGGCCTGGGCAGCGGCGTGCCTTCCTCGATGCCCAGACGTTTGGCCATCGTTCCGGCCGCGAAATTTCGCACGATCACCTCGAGCGGAATGATCTCGCACTGGCGCACCAGTTGCTCGCGCATGTTCAACCGCTTGAGAAAATGCGTCGGCACGCCAATGGAATTGAGCCCCACCATGAAGAATTCGCTCAGCCGGTTGTTGAGCACGCCCTTGCCGTCGATCACATCGCGCTTTTCCGCGTTGTTGGCTGTGGCGTCATCCTTGAAATACTGCACCATTGTTCCGGGTTCCGGGCCTTCGTACAGGATCTTGGCTTTGCCTTCATAGATCTTCTTGCGACGGGCCATTGGGAAACTTTCTGTCATATGCACCGGGCGGCGCGAAAACACCGTTGTGCACCGATCAGGTGGGCTGATCGGACACGTTCGGGTGCCTCTTAGTGCAACCAGCCCCCTGCCGCAAGCGACACGCGTGCCAAACCCGGCACTGGGGGTCCGCGTTCCACTTGAACCAAACCGCGCGGCAGGTCATATCAGGGTCAGCACAAACCCATTTGCCGGAGAGCTCCATGTCGACATTCGAAGATCGCGAAAACGCATTCGAGAACAAGTATGCCCATGACGCGGAAATGCAGTTCAAGGCCGAAGCGCGCCGCAACAAGCTGCTTGGTCTCTGGGCGGCCGAGCTGATGGGGAAAACAGGCGACGCGGCGGCGGAATACGCCAAGGAAGTCGTCAAGGCCGATTTCGAGGAAGCCGGTCACGAGGACGTTGTCCGCAAGGTGTCCGGCGATCTGGATGGCAAAGCCACGGATGACGAGATTCGCGCCAAGATGGCCGAGTTGATGACGGTCGCCAAGGCGCAGATCCTCGACGAGGTCTGATCCGCCCGATTCCCCTGCCGGAAACGCGCCCGTGCCATCCGGACGCGTTGTTGTCCGACGCATCCCGCTTGAGGCCCCATGTCGCACATCGTTCTGGTCCGTCATGGGCAAGCCAATACCGGCGCCCGCGAGGAAGCCGCCTATGATCGGCTCAGCCCGCTGGGTCACCGTCAGGCCGGCTGGCTCGGCGATCATTTCCGCGACAAGGGGGAGGTTTTTGCGCATGTCTGGACCGGCACCCTGCGCCGCCATGTCGAAACCGCCGACAGTATCGGGGTGGAAACGCCCGACGCCGTCACCCGCGACGCGCGGCTCAACGAGCTTGAATACTTCACCCTGTCGCAGCTTCTGGCCAGCCAGCACGGCATTGATCTGCCCCGGGATCGCGAAGGCTTCGTACGGCACCTGCCGAGGCTTTTCACCCATTGGCGCGATGGCAGGCTGGAAGGGGCGCCCGAGACCTTCGACCAGTTCGAAGCGCGCGTACAAGACGCGCTGGCCGAGATCGGCGCGGCCAAGGGACGATCGCTGGTCGTCACCTCGGGTGGCTTGATCGGCATGGCGATGCGCCTGACATTGGGGCTGAAGATGTCGGCCTTCTGCAATATTTGCCTGTCGATCCAGAACACTTCGGTCAGTTCATGGTTGCCCCTCGAGGGGCAATTGGCGCTGACCCAGTTCAACGCCCTGCCGCATCTCGACACGCCGAACCGGCTGTTTGCCCAGACCCATATTTGAGTCGATGCCGATGGAACGGAGCGCGCTGGGGTCTCGGGTTTGCCTCTGGCGGAGGTATTGTCGGCCCAAAGAAGCGGCCTGCTCGGGGTTTTGTCTGGCGGATGCGCTGGCTAAGGTGGCGGGAGTCGAAATTTGGGGGGTGCCATGACCCATCTCTGGGTGCGCGCAGAAAGCCGTGAGAATGAAGACCGTGTCGGTATATTGCCGGGCGGCGTTGCGGCGCTGATCGCCAATGGCCTGCAGGTCACGGTGGAACAAAGCCCGACCCGCGTGATCGCCATCGAGGAGTATGCCAAGGTTGGTGCCCGGATCGCGGATGAGGGCAGTTGGATGAATGCGCCAGACGACGTGATCGTTTTCGGCTTGAAGGAATTGCCGGACACCGACGCCCCATTGCGCCACCGCCACATCATGTTCGGCCATGCCTATAAGGGCCAGCCGGCCGGACAGCGGTTGTTGGCGCGGTTCAAAGCGGGCGGCGGCACGCTCTATGATCTCGAATATCTCGAGGATGTCGAGGGGCGCCGTGTTGCCGCCTTTGGATACTGGGCGGGGTATGCCGGCGCCGCGGTGTCACTTCTGGCGCTCGCGGCGCTTGATGGCGGCGCGCCCTGCCCGCCCGTCGGCGCATGGCCGTCCTCTAGGGTCATGCGCGAGGATGTGAAGGCGGCATTGGACGGGGCCATGCCGTCGACGCTTGTCATTGGTGCGCTCGGACGGGTCGGCAAAGGGGCCAGTGACCTGTGCGAAGAGCTCGGCCTCGAGGTGACCAAGTGGGATATGCCGGAAACCTCTCATGGCGGGCCGTTCCCGGAAGTTCTTGATCATGATGTGTTTTTCAACTGCATCCTTGCCCGTCCCGGCACTCCGGTCTTTGTGCCCGCCGATGCGTGCAAAACCCCGCGCGCGCTGCGGATGATCGGTGATATCGCCTGCGATCCGGACAGCGATTACTCTCCCATAAAGGTATATGATCACGTCACGAGCTGGGACGCGCCGGTGACCCGCGCCTGCCAGGACCCACCGCTCGACGTGATGGCGATCGACAACCTGCCCTCGCTCCTGCCGCGCGAATCGTCCGAGGATTTCGCGGCACAATTGCTGCCACATCTAGAAACGCTCGACAGGCTGGACAGTGGCGTTTGGGGCCGGGCCAAGACCTATTTCGACACGCATATCCAGAAGGTGACAACATGACGGTACATTGGTGCGGCACAGGGCTTTCCGCGATCCCCGGTTTGCGGCGTCTGATCGAGCACGGTCAGTCCGTGACCGTGTGGAATCGCACGCCGGACAAGGCGCGCGACGCGGTAGGCGACCTGACCGACGATATCAGGGCCTTCGATCCGGCCGATTTGGCCGACGCGGTTGCCGAAGGCGACGTGATCGTGTCGATGCTGCCGGGCGATTGGCATGTGCAGTTGGCCCAGATGGCCATCGACACCGGCGCGCATTTCGTGTCGTCCTCCTATATCGCGCCCGAGATGCGCGCGCTGGACAGTGCCGCGCGACAGGCCGGTGTGGCGCTGGTCAACGAGGTCGGGCTGGATCCCGGCATCGACCACCTGATGGCGCATCAGCTTGTGGCAGACTACCGCAAGAGCGCTGCCTATGATGTTGAAAACACATTATCCTTCAAATCCTACTGCGGCGGTGTACCCAAGGTTCCGAACGCGTTCCGCTACAAGTTCAGCTGGGCGCCGGTTGGTGTTCTCAAGGCGCTGCGCTCGCCATCGAGATCCATTCGGCATTTCACGGAACTGGAGGTCAAACGCCCCTGGGACGCGATCAGCCGCTATGACGCGCCGCTGCCACAGCCCGAGGCGTTCGAGGTCTATCCCAACCGCGACAGCCTGCCCTTCATGGCGGATTACGGGTTCGAACCGCGCTGGCAGGTCAAGGAATTCGTGCGCGGCACGCTGCGCCTCAACGGCTGGGCGGAGGCGTGGTCGGACATCTTTGCCGAAGTGGGCACCGCGGATGATGCCCGGTTGACCGAGTTGGCAGAAGAGTTGCTCGCCAAGAACGCTTATGCCGAGGGTGAAGCGGATCGCGTGGTGCTTTGCGTCGATCTTCTGGCCGAGCGTGACGGCAATCCGGTCTGGCACAAGACCTATGTCATGGATGCCTGGGGCGACGCGCGCGGCACCGCAATGGCACGACTGGTGTCGGTGCCGGTCTCGTTGGCCATCGAGGCAGTGCTACAACGCGAGATCGCGCCGGGCGTGACCCCGGCCCCGAGCGATCCGAAGCTTGTATCGCGCTGGCTGGACGAAGTGCAGACCTTGGCGCAACACCTGATGGTGGTGGACCATTTGAGCTAGGCGGCAAGGTTCTTCGAAGAACCTTGCCTGCGCTTTGAAAAAGCGCAAAGCCCGTTCGAACGGGCTTTGCGCCCGGACCCTAGGGTCCGAAGACCCGGTCGAAAATCGTGTCGACATGTTTGGTGTGGTAGCCCAGGTCGAATTTCTCGTTGATTTCGTCCTCGGACAGGGCCGCGCGCACCTCGTCGTCGGCAAGAAGTTCCTCGCGGAAGTCGGTGCGATGATCCCAGACCTTCATCGCGTTGCGCTGCACAAGCCGGTAGGCATCCTCGCGCGACACGCCAGCCTGCGTTAGCGCCAGAAGCACGCGTTGTGACATGACGAGGCCGGGAAATTTATTCATGTTTTCCATCATGTTCTCGGGATAGACCAAGAGCTTGTCCACAACTCCGGTCAGCCGCGCCAGAGCAAAATCAAGCGTGATCGTGGCGTCCGGCCCGATCATCCGTTCAACCGAGGAATGGGAGATGTCACGTTCGTGCCAGAGCGCCACGTTCTCCATCGCGGGGACCACGGCGGAGCGCACCATGCGCGCAAGGCCGGTAAGGTTTTCCGTGAGGACCGGGTTCTTCTTGTGCGGCATCGCCGAAGAGCCTTTCTGGCCCATTGAGAAAAACTCGGCCGCTTCCAGCACCTCGGTGCGCTGCATGTGGCGGATCTCGATCGCGACATTCTCCACAGACGAGGCGATGACACCCAGCGTTGCAAAGAACGCCGCATGCCGGTCGCGCGGGATGACCTGTGTGCTGATTGGCTCGGGCACGAGACCAAGTTCCTTGCAAACGTGGTCTTCGACCGCCGGGTCGATATTGGCGAAGGTGCCGACCGCCCCCGAGATGGCGCCCGTCGCCACCTCGGCGCGCGCGTCGCGCATCCGGCTCAGGTTGCGATCCATCTCGGCATAAAAGCGGGCAAAGGTCAGGCCCATCGTGGTGGGCTCGGCATGGATGCCGTGCGACCTGCCGATACGCAGCGTGTCCTTGTGCTCATAGGCGCGGCGCTTCAGCGCGTCGAGCAGCGCTTCCAGATCGGCAATCAGAAGATCCGCCGCGCGCGTCAGTTGTATGTTGAAACAGGTATCCAGAACGTCGGACGAGGTCATGCCCTGATGCACGAAGCGGGCTTCGTCAGGGCCGACATGCTCGGCCAGATGGGTCAGGAAGGCGATCACGTCATGCCTGGTTTCGGCCTCGATCTCGTCGATGCGGGCCACGTCGAACTCAACATCCTTGGCTTTCCACACGGCTTCGGCGTTTTCGCGCGGGATCACACCCAGATCGGCCATCGCGTCGCAGGCATGCGCCTCGATCTCGTACCAGATGCGGAACTTCGTGGCGGGCTCCCAAATGGCGACCATGTCGGGGCGGGAATAACGGGGGATCATGTGGGCGATCCTTTCATCGGCTGGCTTGCGGAAATCTGGCGCAGTCCTAAACTGGGGACCGGTGCGCGACAAGAGAGGCCAACTGCCATGAGACGCTTTGCCCGGTGCGGGTCGGATCGGAGTGCGCATTGACGGCCGCTCTCCCTCTGACGCTGGATGATTTTCGCGGCACATGGCATCTTGAGCGTGCAATCACGGACCATCGTGCGGGCTCGACCGGACGGTTCGTGGGGACCGCCGCATTCTCGGCAGATGCGGACGGGCTGGCCTATATTGAAACGGGCGTGCTGTCCCTGCCGGGCCATCCGCCGTTTCAGGCAGAGCGCCGTTATCGCTGGCGGCAGGACGGCGCGGTCATTGTCGTCGATTTCGAGACCGGACAGCCGTTTCATCACTTCGATCCATCCAAACCCGAAGCGGCCCACTGGTGCGCCCCCGATCAGTATGATGTGCGGTATGATTTTGCCTGCTGGCCGCGTTGGTGCAGTGTCTGGACGGTCATCGGTCCGCGAAAAGATTACCAAATGACCAATCTGTACCAGCCTGCCGCAAAATGACATGTGAAGGTTTTGCCTTATCGGCGTTCCATGCTACCGTTGTGTTGTCCAAAACAGGAGACCGACTGATGACCATCAAGACACTTCTGACCACAGCCGCCCTGACATTGGCCAGCGCCACGTCCAGCGTCGCGGCCTGCCAATGGGGCCACGAGGAAGCCAAGATGAGCTGTGCCGACGGCATGGTTTACGACGCGGATACAAATTCCTGCAAGGTTGTCAGCGGCTGAAACTGACCCATGCAGATTGCACTTGATGGGCGGCCGGCTTGGCCGCCTTTTTCATGCGCCAGTGCACCCCGTCGGCACACGCTGACGCTTTCTTAACGTTCCTTGCCTATCCCCGGTCATACAGGACGGAGCAAGGTGGATGACACAGCTGACAACACGATCCGATGTGCCTGCGGATGCCGCGCGAACAGCCCCTGTCAAACGGCTGTCGCGGCGGGCCAAGGCGGCTATCGTGGTGCAGTTTATCCTGAAGGAAGGCGCGGATGTCCCGCTGACTGCGCTGCCAGAGGACCTTCAGATGCAGTTGACCCAGCTCTTGGGTGAAATGCGCTATGTCGACCGGTCGACGATGAACGCGGTGATAACCGAATTCGCGGAAGAGCTTGAAGCGGTCGGCCTCTCCTTCCCGGGTGATATCGCGGGCGCGCTGTCCGTGCTGGATGGCAAGATCAGTGAACAAACCGCCAATCGCCTGCGCAAGGAATCGGGTGTGCGCCAGATCGGCGACCCGTGGAAGCGGATTGCGGACCTCCCGACCCCGCGGTTGCAAACCTTCGTGAAGTCCGAATCCGTTCAGGTGGCTGCCGTCATGGTGTCCAAACTCGACGTGTCCAAGGCGGCCGAATTGCTCAGCAGCCTGCCCGGCGATGTCGCCCGGCGGATCACCTACGCCATGTCAATGACCGATGCCGTCACCCCGGACGCCGTGGACCGCATTGGCATCAGCCTGGCCAGCCAGCTTGACGCCGAACCTCTCAAGGCGTTTCGTGTGCAACCCTCGGAACGGGTGGGCGCGATCCTCAACTTCTCGCGCGCGGCGACACGGGACGACTTGCTCAGCGCACTCGATGAAGAGGACAAGGGGTTCGCCGAAGAGGTGCGCAAATCCATCTTTACCTTCGCGCATATCCCCGACCGGATGAACGCCATCGATGTGCCGAAATTGACCCGCGACCTGGACCAGGACACCCTGGCCCAAGTGATCGCCGGGGCTGTGGCAGAAACGGACACGGCCAGCGTGGAGTTCATATTGTCCAACATCTCCAAACGCATGGGCGATTCACTCCGCGAAGCGGCAGAGGACTTGGGCACCGTCAAACCGAAAGAGGCCGAGGCTGCCATGAATGCCGTGGTGCGTGTGATCCGCGATCTGGCAGACAGCGGAGAGATCACGCTCATCACCCCGTCGGAAGACGAGGAGGCTTAGGGCCGGATCACCGATCCGCTGTCCTTGCGAAACACGAAACATCGATCGCGCCGCACGGTCAGCCACATCACCGTGCCCTTCATGGGAAGGAACACGTTCGGCACCGTGGCGCGGATCAGGCTCTGGTCGTGATCCATGCGAAACTCGACAAGGCTCTCCGACCCCATGAACCGCGCCCTTTCAACCGTGCCCCGCGCCGGCGCACCGGCCAGCGGGGTCGGGTTTGGACCGCGCCCGTGCCGGTCAAAATCAATGCCGACATGCTGCGGGCGAAACACGATTTCGACCTCTTCCCCGTCAGGCACACCGGGGGCCAGGAACTGTCCGAACGGCGTGTCGGTCAGCGCGCCGCGCACCGTGCCAGAAAGCAGATTGACATCGGAAAAGAACGCAACCGCTGCTTTGTCGGCAGGCGCGTTGTAGATGTTGTAGGGCGCGCCACGCTGCACGATCTGGCCGTCGCGCATGAGTGCGATTTCATCCGCCATGCGCATCGCCTCTTCCGGCTCATGCGTGACCAGAAGGACCGATGTGCCCTCCTCTTTCAGCAGTGCCAGGGTTTCGTCCCGGATGCCATCGCGCAGCCGATTGTCGAGGCCGGAAAACGGCTCGTCCATCAGCATGATCGACGGGCGCGGCGCAATGGCGCGCGCCAGGGCGACGCGCTGTTGCTCCCCACCCGAAAGCTGGTGCGGGTATTCGTTGATGAAATGGGACAGCCCCACCCGCTCGAGCAATTCGCTCACACGGGGCAGCTTGTCCTTGCGGGACCCGGTCAGGCCAAAGCCCACATTGTCCCCCACGGTCAAATGTGGGAACAACGCAAAATCCTGAAAAATCAACCCGATGGACCGCCGTTCCGGCGGGACACGATACACCGTGTCGCAGACCAATTGCCCGTCCACATGGATCGTGCCGCTGGTCTGCATATCGACACCGGCGATGATCCGCAGGGTGGTGGATTTGCCGCAGCCGGATGGCCCCAACAGGCAGGTCACGTGGCCAGGCTGGATCGCCAGGGACACGTCATCCACCACGCGCTTACCATCGTAGTCACGCGTGATGTTGCGGATTTCAAGCCGGGGTTGGGTGCCGGTCACTGCTGCCTCGCGAGGGTTTCCGAGTAAAAGTATCGGATAAGCTTTGGTCAGTTAGCAGTCCAGCGGCATGGCGACAACCCCTCAGGCACGCGTCGTACCATCGCCGACAACGATGTATTTGAAACTGGTCAACTGCTCGGCCCCAACAGGGCCGCGCGCGTGCAGCTTGCCGGTGGCGATGCCGATCTCGGCCCCCATGCCGAACTCTCCGCCATCCGCAAACTGGGTCGACGCGTTGCGCATCAGGATGGCGCTGTCGATGCGGTCAAAGAACCGGTTGGCTGCGGCATCGTCCTCGGTGAGGATGCAGTCGGTATGGTTCGAACTATGGCGGTTGATGTGATCAATCGCTGCATCCAGATCATCGACCACGCGCGCGGCGATGATGCTGTCGAGATATTCGCGCCCCCAATCGTCCTCGCTCGCCGCCACTGTGCCTTCGATGGTGCGAAGCGTTTCATCCGCCCGCACCTCCACCCCGGCATCGACGAGCGCACGAATGACCCCTTGGCCAATGGTTTCGACCGCACCCTTGTGGATCAACAGGCATTCGGCCGCCCCGCAGATCCCCGTGCGCCGCGTCTTGGCGTTCAGGATAATGTCGAGAGCCTTGACCGGATCGGCCTCTTTATCCACATAGATATGCACAATGCCTTCGAGATGGGCAAAGACCGGCACACGCGCCTCGCGCTGCACAAGCGCCACGAGCCCCTTGCCGCCGCGCGGTACGATCACGTCAATGAAGTCGACCATGGTGAGCATTTCAGTCACCGCGGCGCGGTCGCGTGTCGGCACAAGCTGGATCGCGTCCTCGGCCAGCCCGGCCTGTCGCAGACCTTGGGCAAGGCAGGCATGGATCGCCCCGGAGGAGTGAAAGCTCTCCGATCCGCCACGCAGGATCACGGCATTGCCGGCCTTGAGACACAGGGCACCGGCATCCGCCGTCACGTTGGGGCGGGATTCGTAGATCACACCGACAACTCCCAAAGGCGTGCGCACCCGCTTGATATGCAGACCGGTGGGACGGTCCCATTCCGCCATCACCGCGCCGACCGGGTCGGCCTGTTCGGCGACAGCGCGCAACCCGTCGACGATGCCGCGAATGCGTCCCTCGTCCAGCATGAGCCGGTCCATCATCGCGGCCGACAGTCCCTTGTCGCGGCCAAACGCCATGTCCTTGGCGTTTGCCTCCATGATCTCCGCGCGGTTTGTCCACACCGCATCGGCCGCGCCGATCAGGGCGGCGTGTTTGCGCTCTGCCGAGGCATAGGCCAATTCCTGCGACGCCGCCTTGGCGCGGGCGCCGATCTCTTGCATGACTGCGGGAATATCTGTGAGGTCTTTCATCGGTGTCGCCTTTGCAAAGATCGGGTTTGCATATTTGGAAAGAGAAGACGCCTAAATCGCCATATCGTCGCGATGTATTACCACGGCGCGGCCGGGATAGCCCAGGATTTCCTCGATATCGGCCGATTTGTGTCCTTTGATCGCATCGGCCTCGGCGCCTGTATAACGGCTCAGGCCAAGGCCCAGCTCGCGGTTTTGCGCATCCTTGATGAGGACCGGGTCGCCCCGTTCGAAGCGCCCCGAGACACCAATGATGCCCGGCGGCAAAAGCGATGTGCCGCGCCGAAGCGCCTGGGCCGCCCCGTCATCGATGCGAAGCACACCTTGCGGTTTCATTGCCAGAATCCAGCGTTTGCGCGCGGTATGCGGGTCCAGTTGCGGTGTGAACCACGTGGCCCGCGCGCCCTCTTCCAGCGCCTTGAGCGGATGCAGACGCGATCCTTCGGTGATTGCCAGGGCGCAGCCGGAGGCGGTGGCTGTGCGCGCCGCCATCACCTTGGTCTTCATGCCGCCTTTCGACAGGCCCGAGCCCGCATCGCCCGCCATCGCCTCGATCTCGGGGGTGATTGCGTCGATGATGGGAAAGTGTCGCGCGGTGGGATCCTGCACCGGGTTGGCGCTGTAAAAACCATCCACATCCGACAGCAGGATCAGCTGGTCCGCACCGACCGTGGCGGCGACTTGCGCGGCGAGACGGTCATTGTCGCCATAGCGGATTTCGTCCGTGGCCACCGTGTCGTTCTCGTTGACGATGGGAATGACACCAAAGCCGACAAGCGTTTCCAGTGTCGCGCGGCTGTTGAGATAGCGGCGACGGTCGGTGCTGTCCTCGAGCGTGACAAGCACCTGCGCGGTCGTCAGACCATGCGGGACAAACGCCTCTTCATAGGCGCGGGCGAGCCGGATTTGGCCCACCGCCGCCGCCGCCTGCGATTGTTCCAGAGGCAACACGCGGGGCGGCAGGCCCAGCACGCCGCGCCCCAGGGCAATAGAGCCGGAGGAGACGAGAATCACATCGGTGCCCCGCGCCTTGATCCGGGCCACGTCCTGCGCCAGCGACATCAACCAGTCGCCCCGCAATGTGCTGTTTGTCTTGTCCACAAGAAGCGCCGAACCGATCTTGACGACCAGCCGGCGCGCATCGCTCAGGGTTGCCACGGCTCGGTTTCCTCGGTCGCCTGTTCGCGGGTGCGGGTGATCCTGACATGCTGACGCAGCGCGCGCAGCACATCGGTCAACCCCTCGCCGGACACGCCGGACATGAGCATGACCTGCAGTCCCGATTTGCGCTCCAGCTCTTCTTTGAGAAAGGCGCGTTCCTCGTCATCCAGCGCGTCTATCTTGTTGAGCACGGTCACCCGCGGTTTGTCGGCCAGCCCTTCGCCATAGGCGTCGATCTCGTTGATGATGGTCTGGTAGTCGTCGAGCAGCGTGCCGGAGGTGCCATCCACGAGATGCAGCAGCGCGGCACACCGTTCGACATGGCCAAGGAACAGGTCGCCCAGTCCCCTGCCCTCATGCGCCCCTTCGATCAGGCCGGGAATGTCCGCGACCACGAATTCGGCATCGTCCACGCCGACCACGCCCAGGTTGGGGTGCACCGTGGTGAAGGGGTAATCCGCAACCTTGGGTCGCGCGTTTGACGTGGCCGCAAGAAAGGTGGATTTGCCGGCATTCGGCAAACCCAGAAGCCCGACATCGGCAATCAGCTTGAGCCGCAGCCAGATCGTGCGCTCCACGCCCTCTTGCCCGGAATTGGCACGGCGCGGGGCCTGATTGGTCGAGGTCTTGAACCGAAGATTGCCCCAACCGCCATTGCCACCCTTGGCAAGCAGCACGCGCTGACCCAGCTCGGTCAGATCGGCAATCACCGTCTCTTCGTCCTCGTCAAGCAGTTCGGTCCCGACCGGCACACGCAGCACGATGTCATCCCCATCGGCACCCGTTCGCTGCCGACCCGCGCCGTGGCGTCCGTTTTCCGCGAAGAAATGCTGCTGGTAGCGGAAGTCGATCAGCGTGTTCAGCCCGTCCACCGCTTCGGCCCAGACATCACCGCCCCGGCCGCCATCGCCGCCGTCGGGTCCGCCGAATTCGATATACTTCTCGCGGCGGAAACTTATGCAGCCGTTCCCACCAGCGCCGGAGCGGATGTAGACTTTGCTGAGGTCGAGGAACTTCATGTGTCAGCCTTTGGTTGGACCTTTGCGCCGTCTACCGGGTTTGCCCTGGCGCGTCAGCCCATTCGTTTCAGATAGGTCCATGTCGGGACCGTTGCGTTGCGCGCCACGGAATAGGTTTCCGCATCGCCGATATATTCAAAGCCGCAATGCGTCAGAACGCGGGCGGAGGCCGGGTTGTCCTGAAGCACGCTGGCAAAGATCGTCTTGTTGCCCAAGGGGTTGGCCTGCACCAGCGCCTGGACCGCCTCGGAGGCAACGCCGGTGTTCCAGAACGGCGGCGCAACCCAGTAGCCGATTTCGGACTGGTCGCGGTCCAGCCGCTTGAGCGTGATGACCCCCATCAGTTCCGGCGCGTCCTGCGCGGTGCCATCCATGGCCCATGCGTCCTCATCCCGATTGTCGCCGGTGACGCGGTCGACAAACCCCTGCGCCGCCCCGGGTGGATACGGATGCGGCAAGGTGGATGTCATGGTCGCCACACGTTGTTCGCTTGCATAATGGGTGATCAAACCGACGTCAGATTTGCGGACCGGCCGCAGCGCGAACCGGTTGGTCTGTATCGCGGCTTGTTGCCCGGCTGGTGGTGTATCAAGGACCATCTGCTCTCTCCTCATCGCAGAGTCCGAACAGGGCAACCTGCCCCAAACGGGAAAGGGGACCGACGGTTTGCCGATCCCCCTCTTGATTTTCCGAAAAACCTTTAGGTCGGCTTACTCTGCGGCCTCGGCCATAGGGAGAACCGAAATGAATGTGCGGCCCTTGAGACCCTTGTGAAAGGTCACGTTCCCGTCGACAGTTGCAAAGATCGTGTGATCCTTTCCCATGCCGACGCCATCGCCCGGCCAGAACTTTGTTCCGCGCTGGCGCACGATGATGTTGCCGGGGATCGCGGACTGGCCACCGTAGAGTTTGACGCCAAGACGGCGTCCGGCAGAGTCGCGACCGTTGCGGGATGAACCGCCTGCTTTTTTATGTGCCATTGGTCAGGTCTCCTTACTTCGATGCCAGTTCTTTGGCCTGTTCGATCCAGCCTTCACGCTCGATCCGGCCCTTGAACGACAACTTCTCGCCGAATTCTTCGACATCTGCATCCGTCCATGCTGCGATCTGGGCAAAGGAGGTCACTCCCGCCTCCTGCAGCTTCTTCTCCAGCGCCGGGCCGACACCCGACAGCAGCTTGAGGTCGTCAGAGCCGGCAGCGGCTTGCGGCGCGTCGGCTTTCTTTTCGGCCTTGGGTGCCGCGGTCTTTTTCGGGGCCGCGGCAGGCGCGGCGACGGACCCTGCACCGACAGCGGCCTTGACGCCCGACTTGTCCGCGCCGGAGTCCAGGATGTCGGTCACACGCAGCAGCGTCAGCTTCTGACGGTGACCCACGGTCCGCTTGGAGCTGTGCTTGCGGCGACGCTTGACGAAGTTGATGACCTTTTCACCCTTGATCTGGTCAACCACCTCGGCCTGAACGGCCGCGCCGTCAACCAAGGGCGCGCCAACCACGACCTGGTCGCCACCGACCATCAGGATATCATTGAATTGTACCTTTTCGCCGGCATCAGCCGCCAGCTTTTCGACGCGCAGCATATCGCCCGATTGGACCCTGTACTGCTTGCCGCCGGTTTTCATCACCGCGAACATCGTGTCTTTTCCTTTGTCATCCGCGTCCTGTGGCCCCGGCAACCCGGTGTTTTCTGGGGTATCCCCGCCTCGAACGGCGCGTCCCGCACGGGACGTTGGTGTATCAAAACAAAATACGGGACCGAAGCCCCGCCATTGCAGGGCGGCTTATGAGGTGTGTCGCGGGAATTGTCAACGGCTTTGGCGCTCAAAGCTCCTGAACCTGCATTTCCCGCGCCACGGCCATGCCAAGCGCATATGAAATGTCGTCATACATCTTGTTGAACCCGGCAAAAAGCGCCCGGTTCAGCGCGCTTCCGGCATCCGTGCGCGACAGGTCGGTATACTCTTCGACCACACCGTCATCGAGGGGACGATACGCCATCAAGAGAAACGCATAGACCCATTCACGCGTGTCCGCGCGTGTTTCCTCTTCGGAGGACCACACCTGTGCAAGGATATCGGATTCGGTCATCTGCAAGGCACCGCCATCCACCATGCCACGGTAGAACATGAAATTGGCATTCAGCGACCCGACGAGATTCGCCTCGACCAGGTCATTTGTGTCGACGAAGTCCGAGATTGCCGCCAACGTATCAGACCCGCTGCCCTCAAGATCGCGAAACGCGGCGCGCGCCGCATCCTCGGTCTCTTCGTCGCGCATGGCGTCCCGCGCGCTCAATTCGAGATTGACGATCTGCTGGCCGGTTTCAGACCCAAAGAACTCCAGCAATGGCGCGGTGTCGGCGTCTCCGAATTCCTCGGCGAAACCCTCGCCGACCGTGGCCAACATCCGGTCTTCGTCGTAAATCCGTTCGACCGTGGCCTGCCAGTTTTCGGTTGCCCCGCCGGGAACCATGTCCTGTGCAAGCGTTTCGCCATAGGCAACGCCCTCGTCGCGCATGATGTCGACGATCTCCGGCACACCCAATGCGTCCAGCAGGTCATCGGTCGGGGCGGCCATCGCGGGCAACGTGGCGCCAAATGTGCCAAGCCCGATTGCCGCTGCTGCCATCAAGTGTCGGATCATCGAACTCTCCGTCGTTTCCATTGTGCTATCTATGTCGAAGACGGCACTATTCCAACCCGACCCTGCGTGATCGCTTTGATCGGTTGGCGATGAAATAGAGGTTGCACCCGTCTGGCTCAAAAGCTAAACGCGCTGCCACCAGACCCCCGCGGAGAGGTGCCGGAGTGGTCGAACGGGGCGGTCTCGAAAACCGTTGACCCTTCACGGGGTCCCAGGGTTCGAATCCCTGTCTCTCCGCCATTTCACTGAAAAACCCGAGTTTTCCGCAGGACCGGACGGT
>JAWLGI010000069.1:0-10841 GCA_041685125.1 Marivita sp.
GGCTATGAAATCTTCGCCGACGTGATGCAATACGCCTATGACAGCGGCCAGCCCTCCGCACTTGCCGCCTTTGAAGCGACCGGCCGCGCCTATCTCGCCTTCGCGCGCAAGCACCCCGGCCATTACATCGCGATGTTCGAAAGCGGCATTTCCGTCAATCGCACGCCCGAGCTTGCGGCTCTGTCGACCCGCGCGCGCTCGGTGCTGGAACGCGCCGCCGATGACTTGTCGCAGCATATACCGCCGGAAAAGCGGCCGCCCGCCTCGATGTTCTCAGCCCATATCTGGGCGCTCAGCCACGGGGTTGTAGAGCTCTTCGCGCGAAACTCTCCCGGCACAACCGCGCCGTTCCCCCCCGAGGAATTGCTGGAAACCGGCATCGGCGTCTACCTGCGCGGTTTGGGCCTGATCGAGCCGGATCAGTGACGTGACAAACACAATGACAAGGATTACATCCACCCCATGACACAGGAACTTCACATCGTCGGCGGCGGCATGGCCGGATCGGAAGCCGCGTGGCAGGCTGCCAATTCGGGCGTGCGCGTGGTGATTCATGAAATGCGCCCCAAGGTCGAAACCTTCGCTCACAAGACCGGCGACCTGGGCGAAATGGTGTGTTCGAATTCCTTCCGCTCGGATGATCACGAACAGAACGCGGTGGGCCTTCTGCATTGGGAAATGCGCGCGGCGAACGGTCTGATCATCGACACGGCCCATCAGCACCGTCTGCCCGCGGGCGGCGCCTTGGCCGTCGACCGTGATGCGTTCAGCGCTGACATCACCGCCCGGCTCCATGCCCATCCCAACGTGACGGTCAGCCACGAGGAAGTCCCGAACCTGCCCGACAGCGGCCATTGGATTTTCGCCACCGGTCCGCTGACAAGCAGCGCCCTGGGCCAGGCGATCCAGAAGGAAACGGGCACGGATCGGCTGGCCTTTTTCGACGCCATCGCCCCCATCGTCTATTTCGACAGCATCGACATGTCCAAGGCATGGATGCAATCGCGCTATGACAAGGGCGACACCGTCGAAGAACAGCGCGCCTATATCAACTGCCCGATGGATCGCGACCAATACGAGGCGTTCATCGATGCGCTTCTCGGCGCAGACAAGACCGCCTTTCACGAGGGTGAAACCGCCGGGTATTTCGATGGCTGCCTGCCCATCGAAGTCATGTCCGAACGCGGGCGCGAAACCTTGCGGCATGGCCCGATGAAACCCGTGGGCCTGACCAACCCGCACCAGCCAGACGTGAAGCCCTGGGCGGTTGTTCAGCTTCGCCGCGACAACGCGCTCGGCACGATATATAATATCGTGGGCTTTCAGACAAAGATGAAGTACGGCGCGCAAACTTCTGTTTTCAGGATGATTCCGGGACTTGAGAATGCCAGCTTCGCACGCCTTGGCGGCATCCACCGCAACACGTTTCTCAACAGCCCCAGCTTGCTCGACGATCAGATGCGCCTGCGATCCAAACCAAATATTCGCTTCGCCGGTCAGATCACGGGTGTTGAGGGCTATGTCGAATCCGCCGCGATGGGTCTGCTGGCAGGCCGCATGGCCGCCGCCGATATCCTTGGCCAGCCCATACCGACCGTGCCGCAAGACAGCGCGCATGGCGCATTGATACACCACATCACCGGCGGCGCCGACGCCAAGACCTTCCAGCCTATGAACGTCAATTTCGGCCTTTTCCGTCCGGTCGAAGGCCTCAAGGGGGGACGCCGGGGCCGCCGCGACCGCTACAAGGCCTATACGGACCGGGCCAAGACGGCATGGTCACATTGGCTGGAGACGCAACTGGAGCCGGCATGAGCTATCTGCGTGGCCTCTTTCTGCCGCCGCTGGCGATCCTCCTGATCGGCAAGGTTTTTGCCCAAATCGCGGCCTGCATCATCCTGGGGCCCGCGCTGCGCCACCGTCGCGATGGCTGACAGGGCCGTCGAATGACGTTTACCACCCGCTTCGCGCCCAGCCCGACCGGGCCCTTGCATCTCGGACACGCCTATTCGGCACGTCTCGCCTATGACATGGCCCAGGCCGAACAGGGCCGCTTCCTGCTCCGGATCGAGGACACCGACACCGCGCGCAGCCGCGCCGCGTTCGAAGCGCAGATTTACGACGACCTGTCATGGCTCGGGCTGACATGGGACTATCCGGTCCTGCGCCAATCCGAAAACGCGGCCGCCTATGACCGCGCCCTCGCCCGTCTCGGCGCGCGCGGCCTGCTTTTCCCCTGCGCCTGTACCCGGGGCGACATCCGGAGCGCCGCCTCCGCGCCGCAAGAAGGCGCGCCGATGCACGGACCCGACGGGCTTGTCTATCCCGGCACATGCCGCCAACGCGACTGGAAAGATCGAACCGCAACCGATGCCATTCGCCTGAACATGATCAAGGCACTGGATCACGTCCCGAACCTGCCGCGTTACACCGAAACCGGCGTTCACCCGGCATTAAGGTTAACGCGCGCCGAGCTTATAGAGGAGGTCGGTGATGTCGTACTCGCGCGCCGCGACACGGGACAGGCCGCCTATCACCTGAGTGTCGTTGTCGATGACGCCGCGCAGGCGATCACGCATGTGATCCGTGGCGCCGATCTGGCCAGCGCCACACCCATTCATGTGCTGCTGCAAATGCTGCTCGATCTGCCGACGCCGATCTACCACCACCACCGGCTGATCCGTGATGACGCGGGCAAACGCCTTGCCAAGCGGGACGACGCGCGCGCGATTGCGTTCTACCGTGCGCAGGGCGCAACACCACAAGACCTCAGGGAGATGCTCGGAGCATAGACTCGTCCCGCAGCTTCTTCTCTTTCCAAATATGCAAATCCTACGCTTGCAATGGCGCCATGATTTCGACTTCCGCACCATCCTGGATTTCGATGTAAAAGCATGAGCGCCGATTGGTGTGACAGGCTGGCCCGGCCTGATTCACACTGAGCAACAGGCAGTCCCGGTCGCAATCGACCCGCAAAGCGACCAAGTCCTGAACATGGCCTGACGTTTCGCCCTTGACCCAGAACGCCGCCCGCGATCGCGACCAATAGGTGACGCGCCCGGTTTCAAGCGTTTTGGTCACCGCCTCGGCATTCATCCATGCCATCATCAGAACCTCGCCAGAGGTTGCATCCTGAGCAATCGCCGGGATGAGGCCCGCATCGTTATAGACCAAAGTCGCAGGATCAAACGTCATGCGGAAAAACCTTTTTGCATCCATCGCGTCGTCGCCTATCTAGAAGGGAAACGGCGAAGGGGAAAGCCATGTCTGGCGATACCGATCTCATTAAGCTTTATTCCGCCCGCATTCTCGAGCTGGCAACCGACATCCCGTGTCATGTCCGGCTCGACGCGCCAAGTGCCACGGTGAAGAAACGTTCGCCACTTTGCGGATCGACAGTCACCGTGGATATGGTGCTGGAGGATGGGGTGGTCACCGCCTTTGGCCAGGACGTCAAAGCCTGCGCCTTGGGCCAGGCGGCGGCGGCTGTCGTCGGCGGTGCGATCATCGGCTGCACATCACAGCAGATCAGCGCGGCGCGGGATGAATTGCGCGCCATGCTCAAGGAAGACGGCCCCGTCCCGGCCGCACCCTTTGACGGTCTGGAAGTGTTGCGTCCCGCTGCCGCGTTCAAGAACCGCCACGCGTCAATCCTTCTGACGCTGGACGCGGCGTCCGAGGCCGCGGCCCATCTTGCGGAAACCCAGCCAGCCTGACGTGAACCGTAAAAAAAACCGCCGCACTTCAAAAAATGAAGGCGGCGGATAAGGTGCGCGTTTGTTGAGACCATCACGGCTCTGAAGGCAGGCAACCTTCCGGGACAGGTGCATCGATTGGGACAGGATGCATATGAGCGTTCAGGCAAACACGCAGGCAGAAAAAAGTAACAAACTCAGACAAGCACCGGCAGATGCAAGGCCGCGACCAGTAACACGACCAACGATATGGCCCCCAAGGCATCCTGGAGAAGCCCTGTACTCACGTGGGCCTTGGTGGTGTGAGGCGAGGTCGTGAACCGCTGCATCATGATGATATCCTCCTTGTTGCCACTTTGTTCTCACAATCACCCCGTTCTGTAAAGAACTTTTTGAGAACATTTGAGAACAAAGGCGGTTAACCCACCGAGATCAGCTGAATCGCCTGATCCTGTTTCATCAGGTACAGCAAGATGCGTGCCGCCGTA
Organism: Marivita sp.; assembly: GCA_041685125.1. Classification (GTDB taxonomy): domain Bacteria; phylum Pseudomonadota; class Alphaproteobacteria; order Rhodobacterales; family Rhodobacteraceae; genus Marivita. The sequence goes on from JAWLGI010000069.1 coordinate 4,184, forward strand.
CCGCGCGTTGATGTCAGCGTTGGATCCTCGTGCAAAAGCCGTCGCGCATCGTCTTGTGCCACCTTCATCAGGCCCGCCTGCCGCTCCAGATCGGCGATCTGGAAACGCGGGAGCCCGGATTGCGCGGTGCCCAGGACATCGCCCGCGCCGCGCATCTCCAGATCGACTTCGGATATGCGGAATCCATCCTCGGTCTCCCGCAGGGTGGTCAAGCGTTTCAACCCCGTCTCGCCCAGCGGTGGCTGGTACATCAGCAAACAGGTCGACGCCGCCGCCCCCCGCCCGACGCGCCCGCGCAGCTGATGAAGCTGCGCCAAACCGAAGGTTTCCGCACGCTCGATCACCATGATGGATGCGTTGGGCACGTTGACGCCCACTTCGATCACGGTGGTGGCCACCAGAACACCGGTCTGCCCGGCGACGAAGCGTGCCATCGCAGCGTCCTTGTCTGCCGGCGGCATCTGCCCATGCACCAGCCCGACGACGCCTTCTCCCAAGGCAGCGCGCAGCCGTTTGAACCGGTCCTCTGCCGCGGTCAGGTCCGAGACTTCGCTTTCATCGACCAGCGGGCAGACCCAGTAGGCCTGCCGCCCCTCGGCCACGGCTTGCCGCAGACGGTCGACCACGCCATCCATTTGCTCGTTCGACAACATTGCGGTTTTGACCGGCGTGCGGCCTGGCGGTTTTTCATCCAGCACGGAGACGTCCATATCCCCGTATTGTGCAAGCGCGAGGGATCGCGGAATCGGTGTCGCCGTCATCACGAGCACATCGACCGCCTCACCCTTGCGGCCCAGTTCGAACCGCTGGCGCACACCGAACCGGTGCTGTTCATCAATGATGGCCAGTCGCAGATCGGCAAACTCCACGTCTTTCTGGAACACCGCGTGCGTGCCCACGAGGATCTGGATATCCCCCCGCGCCAGCGCCGCCAATTTGGCCCGACGTTCGGGTCCTTTGTCGCGGCCGGTCAGAAGTTCGAGCACCACACCGGCTTCCTCGGCCAGCGGTTGCAGCCCTTCCAGATGCTGCCGCGCGAGGATTTCCGTCGGCGCCATCATGACCCCCTGCCCACCCGCTTCCACCGCTGTCAGCAGCGCCATGAACGCCACGAGTGTTTTTCCCGACCCCACATCCCCCTGCAGCAAACGGTTCATGCGGGACCGACTGGCCATGTCGCCGGTGATCTCGTCTATCGCGCGGTTCTGTGCGCTGGTGGGTCGGTACGGCAAAGCCGACAGCACCTTGTTGCGCAAAGCGCCGCCACCCGTGGTCTCAACCCCCGGTTTGGCGCGTTTTTGCGCCCGCGCCAGGGCCAGCGTCAATTGATGCGCAAAGAGTTCATCATAAGCCAGCCGCCGTCGCGCCGGGCTGTCCAGCGACAGCGCGCCGGCTCCCTGCGGGGCATGGGCCAAGTGCAGCGCGGCCTGCCAGGCGGGCCAGCCCTCGCGTGCGACCAACTGTGCATCTGCCCATTCCATCAGGTCGGGCGCACGGGCCAGCGCGTCCGCCGCCGCCTTCACCATGGTTTTCTGGGTGACCCCTGCCGTCAGCGGATAGACCGGCTCGAACTCTGGCAGGGTATCGGCCTCATCCGGCAACAGGACATGATCGGGATGCACCATCTGTGCCATGCCATCGAAGAGCTCGACCTTGCCAGACACGATCCGCCGCGCGCCAGGTGGCAAAATCCGTGCGACATAATCGCCGCGCGCGTGAAAGAACACGATCTGGAACGCGGTCCTGGCATCTTCGACCGTGACGCGATACGCGCCCGCCTTGTTGCGCGGCATGCGGTGCTGGCCAACCTGCACCTCCACCGTCAGCGTACCGGGAAGCTCGGCGCCCTGAACCGTGTCGCGCAGGCGGCGATCCACCACGGAATGGGGCAACGTAAAAAGCAAGTCGCGCGGCGATCCGACACCTATGTGCTGCAACGCATCCGCAGTCTTTGGGCCGATGCCCGTGAGCCCGCCCAGATCGCCAAAGAGCGGAAACAGGATTTCCGGCCTGCCGCTCATGCGCCCTCGATCAGGTCGAACCAGCCGTCTTCGTCGACGATCTCGACCCCCAGATCACGCGCCTTGGTCTCTTTCGATCCGGATCCCGGCCCGGCGACCAGCAGATCGGTCTTTGCAGACACAGAGCCCGACACCTTGGCGCCCAGGGCTTCTGCGCGCGCCTTGGCTTCGGCCCGTGTCATGCGTTCGAGGGATCCGGTAAAGACCACGGTCTTGCCGACGACCGGGCTGCCTTGGGTTTGCGGGCGCTCGGCCTCTTGCACGTCCAGATGCGCCACAAGCCGGTCAATCGAGGCGCGCTCCGCCTCTTGTGCAAAGCTGTTGACGAGCGAATTCGCGACCACCGTGCCGATCCCGTCGACCCCCGTGAGTCCGGCCCAGTGTTCGCCCTCCCGGTCCTGCGCGGCGTCGATCGCGGCAACAAACGCATCCCATGTGCCATAGGACCGGGCGAGCAGGTTCGCGACCACCTCTCCCACATGGCGGATCCCGAGCGAAAAGATAAGCCGCCCCAGCGGAATCGCGCGTTTGTCATCAATGGCGTCGAACAGGTTCTGCGCCGACTTTTCGCCCCAGCCTTCCCGGTTCTTGAGCTGCTGAACACCGCTGCCATAGCGATCCTTGAGCGTGAAGATATCCGCTGGCTCGGCAATCCAGCCGTCAGTATAGAACTGTTCGACCTGCTTGGCGCCCAGCCCTTCGATGTCGAACGCGGCGCGCGAGACGAAATGCTTGAGCTTTTCCACAGCCTGCGCCGGACAGATCAGACCGCCGCTGCACCGGCGCACAGCGTCACCGTCTTCACGGATCGCGTCAGAGCCACATTCAGGACAATGCGTGGGGAATCGGTACGGCGTTGCGTCCTTCGGACGTTCGCCAAGATCCACATCCGCCACTTTCGGAATCACGTCCCCGGCGCGATAGACCTGTACCCAATCACCGACCCGGATATCCTTGCCATCCCGGATTGGCGCACCACTTGCGTCGTGGCCGGCGATGTAGTCCTCGTTGTGCAACGTGGCGTTCGACACGACAACGCCACCGACCGTCACCGGCGTCAGCCGGGCCACCGGGCTGAGCGCCCCGGTGCGACCCACCTGAATGTCGATGGACTCGAGCCGGGTCCAGGCCAGTTCGGCGGGGAATTTATGCGCGATCGCCCAGCGTGGCGTGGTTGAGCGGAACCCGAGCCGCGACTGGTAGTCCAGATCATCCACTTTATAGACAACGCCATCGATATCGTAGCCGAGCGTGGCGCGCTTGGACTCGATCATCTGGTAATGCGCGATCATCTCTGCCGGTCCGGCGCAGCGTTGGGTCAACGGGTTGGTTTGAAATCCCAGCTGTTCCAGCCGCGCAATGGCCCCCATTTGGGTCTCGGCCAGTGGCGCGTTGAGCGCACCCCATGAATAGGCAAAAAAGCGCAGCGGTCGATCCTTGGTGATCGACGCATCCAGCTGCCGGAGCGATCCCGCAGCCGCGTTGCGCGGGTTGGCGAATGTCTTGGCCGCCTTGGCGGATTGCCGTTCGTTCAGATCGGCGAAATCGGCGTGGCTCATATAGACTTCGCCGCGCACTTCGAGGATCTCGGGCGCGCCGTCCAGCCGCGTCGGGATATCGCCAATGGTGCGCGCATTGGCCGTCACGTTTTCGCCCACCACACCATCGCCGCGCGTGGCGGCTTGCACAAGCACGCCATTTTCATAGCGCAGGGCCAGGGAAAGCCCATCGATCTTGGGTTCGGCCGTGTAAGCCAGTGGATCGTCGTCTTTCAGCCCCAGATATCGACGGATGCTTTGATCAAACGCGATTATCTCTACATCGTCAAAAGCGTTGGAGAGCGACATCATCCGGATTTCGTGCCGGACCTTTCCAAACCCCTCGGCCACCGGGGCGCCAACCTGATCGGCCGGGCTGTCCGCGCGCTTCAGATCGGGAAACGCCGCCTCGATCTTGGCATTGCGCTGCCTGAGCCTGTCATATTCCGCATCCGAAATGTCCGGCGCGTCTTCGGCATGATAGGCGCGGTTCGCCTCGGCCAGCTGCATGGCCAACCGTTCAAGCTCAACACGGGCATCGTCTTTGGACAGGTCCTGCACCGGTGTTTTCTGCTCTGCCATATGCCCCCCTTGGCCGCTTTCCTGGACAGAGTGATAGGACCGGGACCGCAGAGCGTCCAGATTTGAAACACGGCAAGGGCCAGTTTATGTGCAATAACTCTTCAAGGGCAAGACAGGCATGATGCATCGCAGCTTCGCCGCGACAATCAAGAGGTCCTTTCAGGCGCCAATCGCGATGCGCCCTGTTTCCGCCAGTTCGGGATCACGCAGGACATAGCCCCGCCCCCAGACGGTTTCGATATAGCTGCTGTCGCCCGTCGCTTCGGCCAGTTTCTTGCGCAATTTGCAGATGAACACGTCGATTATCTTCAGCTCCGGTTCATCCATTCCGCCGTATAGGTGATTCAGGAACATCTCCTTCGTCAGCGTCGTGCCCTTGCGCAAGCTCAGCAATTCCAGCATTTGATATTCCTTGCCCGTCAGATGCACGGTTGTGCCCCCGACCTGCACCGTCTTGGCATCGAGATTGACCTCGACCTTGCCGGTGCGGATGATCGACTGGGAATGCCCCTTGGATCGCCGGATTATGGCGTGGATCCGTGCAACGAGTTCGTCGCGGTGGAACGGTTTGGTCAGGTAGTCATCGGCACCAAAGCCGAAGCCCCTGATCTTGTCCTCGCTGGCATCATTGCCCGACAGGATCAGGATTGGCGTCTCGATCCGCGCAAGGCGCAGTTGCCGGAGCACATCGAATCCATTCATGTCCGGCAGGTTCAGGTCCAAAAGCATCAAATCATAGTCATAAAGCTTGGCCAGATCGACGCCCTCTTCCCCCAGATCGGTAGAGTAGACGTTCAGATTGGCATTGCCCAACATCAGTTCGATGCTCTTTGAAGTCGTCGGGTCATCTTCGACCAAGAGTACGCGCATCCAGTTTCTCCGCAATGTCAACGTCCGGCAAGACGGACACTGACCAAAAAAGGTTAACCCAAGGTTATCACCGATCGCACATATAACACAACTTTTGATTGTATTATATCGAAAGATTCACCTATATCGTTGCACACTTGTCGCTTTGAGGGCGTCACGCCCGTGTCGCGCAGCAGCCGCGATCCAGGCATCCAGTTCTTCTTCGCTCAGTTCATAGCGCCTCAGGGCTTCGGTCTTTGAAATCAGGCGATGAACCACCGCATCAACCACCACCGCCTTGCGCGACGCGACCCAGCGATAGGTGTTGGGTGGCGGCAAATCCGCATGCGACAGGACCGTGCCATCCGACAGGGTGACGGTGCGCGGACCGCTGGCTTTCTTGAGGTACATTTTCCGGCCCTTTCCAAGCCCAGAGTTCTTGCGTCTCCAGAGCTTTGCGCGACGCCCCTTAATGCGATGTGAAGCAAAGGGTTGAGAGTGCGTCGGATTTGCCTATATTTCGCGGGATCACCCCGACCGCACCGGAGACACCCCGATGGCCCTCGACGCGCCAAAGCTCAATTCGCTTGGATTTGCCAAGCCCCCTTCCGAGACCCGCGTCGTCGTGGCGATGTCGGGCGGCGTGGACAGTTCGGTTGTCGCGGCACAACTGGCCGAGGAAGGCTATGATGTCGTCGGCGTGACCCTGCAGCTTTACGATCACGGGGCGGCCCTGGCCAAGAAGGGCGCGTGTTGCGCCGGGCTGGACATCCACGATGCGCGCCGTGTGGCCGAGGACATGGGCTTTCCGCATTATGTTCTGGATTACGAAAACATCTTCAAGGATGCGGTTATCGACGAATTCGCCGACAGCTATCTGGCGGGCGCGACCCCTGTGCCCTGCATCCGTTGCAACGAACGGGTCAAGTTCAAGGACCTGCTGGAGACCGCCAAGGACCTTGAAGCAGACTGCATGGCGACAGGGCATTACATCCAGCGCAAGATGGGCGAACACGGCCCCGAGCTGCACAGCGCCGAGGATGCCAACCGCGACCAGAGCTATTTCCTGTTCTCGACCACACCGGAACAGCTGGATTACCTGCGCTTTCCGCTGGGCCACCTGCCGTCCAAGGACGCGACCCGCGAACTGGCGGCGCGCTACGGTCTGCAGGTGGCCGACAAGCCCGACAGCCAAGACATCTGCTTTGTGCCCAATGGCAATTATGCCAGTGTCATCGAGAAATTGCGCCCCGGTGCAGCCGAGCCGGGCGAGATCGTGCATGCCGATGGCCGCGTTCTGGGCACGCATGAGGGCGTGATCCATTACACCATCGGCCAGCGCCGGGGCCTGGGCATCGGCGGGCTGAGCGATCCGCTTTACGTGGTCAGGCTGGATGTGGATGCCAAGCAGGTCATTGTCGGCCCGAAAGACATGCTGTCGACACGCGTTGTGCCCGTGCGCGAGATCAACTGGCTGGGCGATGCGCCCTTCACCAGCCAGCCCGAATGGCACGTCTCGGTCAAGGTCCGGTCCACGCGTCCCCCACGTGAGGCGATCATTCGCCCGCTGTCGGAGACCGAGGCCGAGGTCGAATTGCTGACCCCCGAAGAAGGTGTGTCACCGGGGCAAGCCTGCGTGTTCTATGAGACGGGCGGCAGCCGCATCCT
>JAWLGI010000070.1:0-10756 GCA_041685125.1 Marivita sp.
TCCACCATTTTTCCTTTTGAAGCTGAATCGTCTGCAACCTCTCTGAAAAGAGAGGCTTTTGGTGTTTCGATCCGCTGCGCAAACGCGCGGGCGTGTCATGCGATCCCATCCTAGTCGCGATGCACATCCGCGGATTGAGGTGAGGGTACGAGACGTTTCGAGCACGTGCGACGGTTGCGGTTCCAAACCGGGCGCGCGTGATCTCGGCATTTCACTTGTTGGAGCTCAGCCCCTATTCTTGACTAAAAAGATAAGATTAATGTATATCTGCCCTTGTATCCGACTCAATTCGTCGGACTTTATAATTGCATCGACGTGATGCCCGTCCCAGCCACCGCCCACGGCAGCCCGGATGTCAGAGAAAAGGAGCAGATCATGACGACACCCGAGCACCATGCCCCCACCGAGAGAACTGCGCCCGCCCGCAACAGCTGGCGCGAAATCGTGCAGACCGGCGCGGACATCGCCCAGATCGAAGGGTTCGCCCTTGAGCATCTGATCGACCTTCAGCGCGAACGCGCACACCCATCCGGAGAGCGTCGATGAGCCTGATGCAGAACCTGCCCGGCCCCGGTTCGCGTGATCGGGCCGATGACTCCGCCACCCATGACGCGCGCGAGCTGATTCCCGATGGGGTTCAGTCCAAGATCGTGCTGGATGGCAAGACCTATACCCTGCGCATTACCCGCGCCGGCAAATTGATCTTGACCAAATGACGGGCGGGCAACGCTTTCACAAAGCCAGCGTGACCGGCATGATGCCCGACCTGCCGCAATCGTCCCTGCTCGAACACAGTACCCTGCACCACCAGAACCACGCCAAGCCAGACCGGCCCTGAGCCCCAGCGAGGAAACCATGACCAAAGTTCCCAGTCCGTGCATCAGTGTCTGCAAGTTCAAACGCGACGGTCATTGCATCGGCTGCTCCATGACCAAGGCCCAGAAATCCACGTTCAAGAAACTGAAAAAGAACAAACATCGCGAGGCGTTCGTGGAACTTGTCGTCGCGCAGCAATCCGTCATGGGCCGGTACGAGCACTGGCAACAGGCGTATGAAAAACGGTGTCGCAAGAAGAAAGTAAGCCTCAAGGTCATGGATGGCGGCAAGGCCGCGTGACGGCCCTGCTGCGACCGAGCGAAAAGGAAGGTGAAGAAATGACCGCAGCCCTGCGTCATGTGTCAGATGAAACCGCTCTTGGCCCGAGTGACAGTGTCGCCGGGCAGTCCCTGCTGGAGCACTTGCGTCATGTCGGCCGCGCCAATCGCTGCAAGAGTTACGTGGACCTGTTCGGCGCCTGTGCCGCGCTGTCGGCGAACCGCCATGTCGCCGCGCAGGCCGCGTCCGACGTGCTGATGCGATGTCTTTCCCAGGCCCTGGGCCGTCGACCGGTCTTTTATCGCGAGACCGAGCGCGAGACCTCGTTCGATGAAAAGTGGCTGATCGCGCTGGCCCGCAGCCTGAAGAGCGGAGATGAAACCAGCGCCACCTTCCTCCTGCATTCGCGCGTTCCCAAGCACGCGCGCCGGACCCTCGTGTTCCTGTTGCGCAGCGTGGTTGACAGGTTTTCCACGATTTAGAAATATTCTAAATCGGCTTGCCCAGGAGGCCGCGGTTGCCTATTCTATTCAGGCAAGCCAGCCAAACGCCAGCCAGCACGACCCTTACCAATGTTGCAGGAGGCCCCCGTGACCCAATCCGCCCAGACCCTTTCGACAGATGCGAACGCCCAGATCGCCGAGGCGCTCAATCAATGCGTCGCAGAGACAGCCGTGACCACGATGCTGGCACAGAACTTTCATTGGAACGTCACCGGCATGGCCTTTGGCCCGCTGCATGACCTGTTCCAGAAGATCTACGAAGATCATTTTGTCGGGCAAGACGATCTGGCCGAGCGGATCAAGGCGCTTGATGCGCATGCCGAGGGCACGCTTGCCGGAATGCTGAGCCGGTCGAAAGTATCCGAGGCCGATGGTGTGCCCAGTGCCGAAGAGATGGTCCGGATCCTGAAGGAGGCGGAAGAAACGCTGGCAGAAACCATTGCCGGCGCCGGTGAACTGGCGGCAGAGCATGGTGATACACTGACCGAAGACCTGTGCATTGCCCGCGGCCAGACTCATGAGAAATTCGCATGGATGCTGCGCGCGCATCTGAGGTGATCAAAGCGCATCGTCGGCGCTTTTGCCACGAGCGGTGTCAGGACTGTCGATGAAATCGGGGGCTGTCGGCTTTGCCCCCGGTCTGCGAAGTTATTGCGCGGGACGGGCGCGTTCGGTTCCCGTGGGCGCATCTCCATTCGCCTCGATATCGGCGATATAGCCCTGCATTTCTGCAATCTCGTTGCGCTGCGCCTCGATGATGGCTTCTGCCAACGCCTGAACCCGCGGGTCAGACAGGTTGGCACGTTCGCTGGTCAAAACGGCGATGGAGTGATGCGGGATCATGGCCTTCATCCAGGCGACATCTCCAATAGTGGCCTGCGAGCGGACAAGCCCGACACCCAGGCCAATCGCGATCAGGCCGCCCACAAAGATCGCGATGTTCGCCCTGCGGTTGGAATACATGCCCAGCATGAACGACAGCATGATGATCGCCATTGCACCCCCCATGTAGAGCGCCATCCACATGCGGGTCTGGGAATAAAAGACATGATCCAGAACGTAGGTGTTCAGATACATCAACCCGAACATGACAATCGTCGAGGTGGCGATCATGGCAAGGAATCGCAGGTAGTTGCCGGACCCGTGGCTGCTGCTGTGTTGCCTTGACGACGTTTGCGGGTTTGGTGACGCCTGATCTGCCATGGTCGTTTCCCCATCTTCCTGTTTCCAACGGGACAACCCGGGAAAGATGGGAACCGTTCCAAAAGATGTTACGCGCGCAGGGCGCGCCATGGTCGGTGCTGTGCCAGCGGCGTCGATAGGGTTACCGGACGCGTATGACGATCCTAGTGCGCTTGTGCCCAGTTGGCGCCCTGCCCCGCATCCGCGACCAGGGGAACGGCCAGCTTGATCACCGGATCGGCGGCCCCCTCCATCACGTCGCGGGCCGCCTTGATCAGAACATCCTCGGCACCCTCATCCACTTCGAACAGCAATTCGTCATGGACCTGCAGCAGCATCTTAGCCGGCAGTCCCGCGATTGCCTCCGGCATACGGACCATCGCGCGACGGATGATGTCGGCGGCGGTGCCCTGGATCGGGGCGTTGATCGCGGCGCGCTTGGCAAAGCCGGCGCGCGGACCCTTGGCGGTGATCTCGGGCGTGTGGATCACGCGGCCGAACAGGGTTTCGACGCGTTTGTGGTCCTTGGCGAACTTCGTGGTCTCGTCCATGTAGGCCTTGATGCCCGGGAAGCGTTCGAAATAGCGGTCGATGAAGCCCTGCGCCTCGGATCTTGGAATGCGCAGGTTGCGGGCGAGGCCGAACCCGGAGATGCCGTAGATCACGCCGAAATTGATCGCCTTGGCCTGTCGGCGCACATCCGGTGTCATTTCGTCCAATGGCACGTTGAACATTTCCGACGCGGTGGCGGCGTGGATGTCCTGGCCCTCCTTGAACGCGTCCTTGAGGGCCTGGATGTCGGCGATATGGGCAAGGATGCGCAGCTCGATCTGCGAGTAGTCGAGCGCGACAAGCGTCTTGCCTTGTTCCGCCACAAAGGCCTCGCGAATGCGCCGGCCTTCCTCGGAGCGGATCGGGATGTTTTGCAGGTTCGGATCGGTCGAGGCCAGACGCCCCGTATTGGCCCCGGCGATGGAATAGGACGTGTGAACGCGCCCCGTTTCCGGGTTGATATGATCCTGCAAGGCATCCGTATAGGTTGATTTCAGCTTGGACAGCTGCCGCCAGTCCAGCACCCGGCGCGGCAATTCGTGTACCGTGGCCAGGTCTTCGAGGACATCCGCGCCGGTCGCATAGGCCCCGGTCTTGCCGCGTTTGCCGCCTTCGATCCCCATTTCATCGAACAGGATTTCCCCCAGCTGCTTGGGGCTGCCCACATTGAATTTGCGGCCCGCAAGCTGGTAAATCTCGTCCTCCAGCCCGCCCATTTTCTGGCTGAAGGCGTTGGACATGCGGCTGAGCGTGTCGCGGTCCACCTTGATGCCGTTCCGCTCCATCCCGGCCAGGACGGGGACCAGAGGGCGCTCCATCCCTTCATAGACGCGGGTGACCTTGACCTGGTGCAATTGCGGTTTGAACATCAGCCACAGGCGCAGCGTGATCTCGGCATCCTCGGCGGCATAGCGGGTGGCGGTTTCGATTGGCACACGGTCAAAGGTGATCTGGTTCTTGCCACTGCCGAGCAACTCCTTGATCGGGATCGGGACGTGACCCAGGTAGCGTTCGCTGAGGGTGTCCATGCCATGGCCGTGCAGGCCGGCGTTCATCGCGTAGGACATGAGCATCGTGTCGTCGATGGGATCGATGTCGATCCCGTAGCGTGACATGATCTTCGTGTCGTATTTCATGTTCTGGCCGATCTTCATGACCGACCGGTCCACGAGCAATGGCTTGAGCGCATCCAGCGCCTCTTGCAGCGGGATCTGACCCTGAGCAAGCTCATCCGAGCCAAAGAGCCCGTCGCCGCCTTCGGACTTGTGACCAAGCGGGACATAACACGCCTTGCCCGGTGAGACACAAAGCGACAGGCCAACAAGCTCGGCTGTCATGTCGTTGAGACCGGTGGTTTCGGTATCAAAGGCAAGGCGCCCGATCTCCGTCGCCTCATCGATCCAGCTTTTCAGGCTTTCCAGATCGCGGATGCACTCATACCCGTCCGGGTTGATCGGGGGCAGCGTCGGAGCGCCCCCCTCGGGCGGGTTGGCGCCTTCGGGGGTGGTATCCTCGATCACCGGGGCCTCGACCTCGAGCGCGTCGGCGATGCGCTTGGTCAGGGTGCGGAATTCCATTTCGGCCAGGAACGTCATCAGGCGTTCCGGGTCCGGATCACGCACTTCGAGATCATCCAGCGTGAAATCGAGCGGCGTGTTGGCGTCGAGCAGGACAAGTTTCTTGCTGAGCTCGATCTGGTCCCGCTTTTCGATGAGCGTCTGGCGGCGCTTTGGCTGCGTAATCTCTTCGGCGCGGTCCAGAAGCTCTTCCAGAGAGCCGAATTCATTGATGAGCATGGCCGCCGTCTTGATCCCGATGCCCGGCGCGCCCGGCACGTTGTCGACGCTGTCGCCCGCCAATGCCTGCACATCGACCACACGCTCGGGCCAGACGCCGAATTTCTCGAACACGCCATCGCGGTCGATGCGGCGGCTTTTCATTGCATCGAGCATTTCGACACCCCCGCCGACAAGCTGCATCAGGTCCTTGTCCGAGGAAATGATCGTCACGCGCCCGCCAGCCTCGCGGGCCTGTTCGGACAGCGTGGCGATGATGTCGTCGGCTTCAAAGCCCTCTTTTTCCTTGCAGGCGATATTGAACGCCTCGGTGGCTTGACGGGTCAGCGGAATCTGGGGCCGCAGGTCTTCGGGCATCTCCTCGCGATTGGCCTTGTACTGATCGTACATGTCGTTGCGAAACGTGTGACTGCCCTTGTCGAAGATCACCGCGATATGCGTCGGGGCGTCGGGGCCGTGATTCCCCTCCACGTATTTTTGCAGCATGTTGCAAAAGCCCGAGACCGCGCCGATGGGCAGGCCATCGGATTTCCGGGTCAGCGGCGGCAGCGCGTGATAGGCGCGAAAGATGAAGGCCGAGCCATCGATCAGGTGAAGATGGTGTCCCTTGCCAAATGCCATGTCGCGCGTCCCTTTGCTTGGATTGGCTCCGGTGTGCCACGGACGGCAAGGCGGTTCCAGTGCGAAGATCGGGCGGATGTGCCGGCGCCGGCGATCCCGGTCAAGTGATCTGCGCGGCGCGGTCAAAGCGCGACAAGACACGGGCCAGCAGAACGATGAGCGCGCCAATGCCGGCAAAGGCAATCAGCAGGCCAAGGATGTTGACCGCGGTGCGCGCCAGGCCCAGATCGGCCAGGTCGAGGAAGAAATACGGATAGTCACCATCGACCTGCGCGCGGGTCATGGCGTAGAGGCAATAGACCAGAGGCAGGATCAGCCAATAGGGGATATCCCCTAAACGCAAACCGGATTTCGGCACGAAAGCCAGCCAGAACAGCGCAAAGCCCAAGGGAATGGCGGTGTGAAACATGGTATCGACAAGACGGTCGATGCCTGCGAAGTCATTCATCTGCGCCAGAAGCGCGTGGTACACAGCCGCAACGATGATGATGGACAGCAGAAGGTTGCTGAGCGTCCGGGCCGTGACCCGCTGTCCCGTCGCGAGGGCCGCACAGGCCAGCCCGATCAGAGTGTTGGTCCAGATGGTGTAAAACAGGTACATGCCCCAGAGCGCCTCTGCCACGTTTTCTCCGTCGACATGCACGCGCAGCCAGAGCCGGGTTGCGAGACTCGCCATGACAGCAAGCGCGATGATCGCGGCACAGGCCCGGGGCAGGGTCACGTGTCTTGCTGGTCTGCGAAATCCTTGTGAATGAACTTCGCGTCGCAGTATCCGCATTCGACCCAGCCGGTGTCCGGAGGGATTTGCAGCCAGACGCGCGGGTGGCCCAAGGCTCCGCCGCCGCCATCACAGGCGATGCGATAGCTGTCCACGATCTTTGTTTCGGGCGCTTGCGTGGCCATCTGCTGCGTTTCCTTCGTGTGTGTTTTCCACTAGGTGCGGTTTAAGACGACACGGCTCAAGGGGCAAGGGACAGCGATGACACAGGACGCCATCGAGATAAACGCGCTGCGCAAGGTCTATGCGGGAGGCAAGGAGGCGCTGACGGATATCGACCTCGCGGTACCGCGGGGATCCGTGTTCGGGCTCTTGGGGCCGAACGGCGCGGGCAAGTCCACGCTGATCAACATCCTGGCAGGGCTGGTCACCAAAACCTCGGGACAGGTGACGATCTGGGGCTGGGATCAGGACGTGAACCCGCGCCAGTCGCGGGCCTCGATCGGGGTGATGCCGCAGGAACTGAACCTCGACCCGTTCTTCACACCGCGCGGCGCGCTTGAGGTTCAGGCCGGGCTTTACGGCGTGCCCAAGTCGGAACGTCGTTCGGACGAGATCCTCGAGATGGTTGGCCTCAGCGACAAGGCCGAAGCCTATGCGCGCACGCTGTCAGGGGGGATGCGGCGACGTCTGCTGCTGGGCAAGGCGCTGGTGCACCGGCCCCATGTTCTTGTCCTGGACGAGCCGACGGCGGGGGTGGATATCGAACTGCGGCAGATGCTGTGGGAGAACGTTCGCAAGCTCAATCGCGAATCAGGCATGACGATCATCCTGACGACGCATTACCTCGAAGAGGCGGAAGAGATGTGCGACGAGATCGCGATCATCAATCACGGCGCGGTGGTGGCGCGGGACAGTACGCGCAACCTGCTGGGGCAGCTCGATGCCAAGACGATGGTGATCCAGCCCGACGCACCCGTGGGGACGTTGCCGGTCGTTGACGGGATCAGCGTGATACCGCGCGAGGATGGGACGCTCGCGGTGAGCTACCGCGCACGGCAGACCTCGGCAGAAGATGTTCTGGCGCTCTTGCGCGACAATGGCGTGCGGGTTCGCGATGTGCGCACCGAGCAGGCCGATCTGGAGGATGTCTTCCTGTCGCTCACCCGATCGGGGTGAGCGGAGAAGCGTTTTCGAAAACGCTTGGACCGCAATTTCGAAATTGCGGTAAAGGCCGACTGCGCGGCCTTTACCGCGCGGGCTGCAACATTCGTCCAAGACCGCGGCCGCCGAGCACATGGATGTGCAGATGCGGCACTTCCTGCACCCCGGCCTCGCCGGCGTTCGAGATGATGCGGTAGCCGTTTTCCTGCACGCCTTCGCTCTTGCAAACCTCCCCCACGGTGCGGGTGAAATCGACAATCTCGGCATCGCTCGCGTCTTGGGCGAAATGGTCGTAGCAGACATACGGCCCTTTCGGGATCACCAGCACATGCACCGGCGCCTGTGGCTGGATATCCCGGAAGGCCAGCGTGTGTTCGGTTTCCAGAACGGTGTCGTTCGGAATCTCGCCACGCAGGATCTTGGCGAAAATGTTCTGGTCGTCATAGACATAGCTCATGTCTGGTATCCTCAGTCAGCGAAAAGGTGGTCGGTCTGCGCGATTTGGAGCGCTTGGTTCGGCGCGATGGACAAGAAGCCGGCGAGCGCGGCCGCGTTGACGTCGATGCTGTCATCCTCGCGGATGCGGGTGTGGTTCTCGAACTCGGCATCGCGGATGCAGTCGCTTTCATGCACGATATCGTTGCGAATGGTCGGCAAGAGCCGCTCAAGCGTTTCACGTGGCGTGCGGTCTCCGGCCAAGCCAACGCGCATGGCGTGACCGATGAGATAGTCGTCCGAAAACGCGCATTCCACCTCAAGCAGGCGGGTCGTGGCGCGGTCGCGGCAGAAATCCTCGAGCAGGTCGAGATTGCCGGGATCCATACACACCACCATGCGGTCGGAATCGTAATAATCGAACAACATCCGCATCAGGGACCGGCGGTGGCGGTGCCGTTTGCCCAGCGTCGTCTGGATGCCGCCCATATCCGGGAGGTCGGTGTTCTCTTCGTTGAAGAGGTATTCGATGCAGGGGATGTTTGTCAGCTGGCTGATCCGGGAGACAAGACGTTTCGCGACATGCCATTTCTTGCACACCACGATCAGCAATTCGCGTTCGCGGCCCAGCGTGCTTTCGGTTTCCCAGAACCGCGGCGCAAACCGGCGGCCGATGCGGCCCTTGCCGGTGAGGAATTTGTAAAGCGAGCGGCCCTCGTTGGAAATCTCGAAATTCACGCCCCGCGCGGAATATAGCGAGCCCAGCCGTTCCTTCAGGTACAGCGCCTCTGGGCTGATCTTGCGCGCGAACAGGAAATCCTGGCTGAGCAGGAGATCGTAATGGTCATTGTAGAAGGTGACCGGCATCCCGTAATCCGAGAACATCAGGAAGGTGAGCGTCCGACACTCGATTTCCTGCTCGGGCACCAGATGGCGCACAAGGGTCTGGAAAAACGTCTCGTCCGGGATCCATGTGGTGCTGAAAAACCGTTTGACATCGGGGCGTTGACGCAGGAACCCAAGGATTGACTCAACCGTGCGGCGGCGCAGGCACCACCATTGGCTGCCGATCTGGATTTCCAGGTCTTCCGGGATCTTGCGGGTCAACCCAAGGCGCTGTTGCAGGCGGTAGCTTTTGTAGAAGATCCATTTCTGCGATCGCTCGTTGAAGAAATGGCGGTAGATCAGCCGCTCTTCCTTCATCCCCGTCTTGATCCAGTCGGAGTTGAAGAAATCGAAACTTTCGATGAAATCGGCATCCAGACGGTCAAGATATTCATGCGCGTATTCGGCGGTCTTGATTGCCTGGCAGTCACCCGAGAGCATGTAGAAATGCGTGGCGCGGGGAAAAGCCTCGACCGCGGCCTCCACCGCGTGGAGCGTCGCCTGCACCAGCGACCATTCCCCCCAACCGCATTTGATGCGCTTTTTGGAAAAGGTGACGTTGGGATTGTCGGACAGGGCCGTCTGGATCGTCTTGAACGCGGCCGCATCGGCGCGCGCGTCAAAATGGATGGAGATGAAATCGCCAACCGCCGTCAGGCTGAGCGCCTGCCGGATAATTGCATCGGGATCCTTGTGGCACAGCAATATGAAGGCAATTTTTGCCATTCAGTGGTTCTTCTGCCCTATCTTTACCTCATTGCATCTTGATAAGCACGTTCAGCGATTGAATAAACCGGATTTCTTTGTTTTTTTGTTAATCGTTCCGGAAGACAACAAACCGGGACGAGGCTGGAGGCGGCAGATTATGGGGTTTCCCGGAACGTGGATGACCGAGAGCGAGAGCATGGTCTACCGCGTGGTTCCGAAATGCGCATGTTCGACCATCGGTCAGATCATGTTTTATTCGGATCACGGTACATTCTTTGACGGCGATATCCATGACGCCCAGAGCGGGCTGCACAAATGGGCGCTCGACCCAAGCCGCGAACCCATCAAGAAGCGGATCCAATCGCACGACACCTATGCCTTCACCTGCGTGCGCAATCCCTACACCCGCATCCTGAGTTCGTTTTTCGACAAGATATGCGGCATCCAGCGCAACGGCAAACGCTACCGCGGCAATCTTGTGCCGCTCTTGATCCAGAAATACGGGATCGAAGTGGGCGGCGACGACGGCAAGCAGGAGTTCGACCAGGTCAAGAGCTTTCGCCGGTTCCTGCTGTTCGCGCGCGATACGATCCGCTGGCGGCGTCCGATGGACCCGGACATCCATTGGTCCGCGATGTCGGGGCATATCAGCACCTTCATCGTGAATGGCGGGCGCTACGATCACATCTTCTGGACCGAGAACTTCAACGACGGAATGGCCGAAGTGCTGCAATCGGTCGAGACCAGGAACCCGGTCGATCTGGCCAAAATCCCGCGTTTCAACGAAAGCGAAGGGCATGGCCCCAAGCGCGCGCATCCGGTCGAGGACTACTTCGATGACCTGTCAATGCACCTGGTCTACGAGATTTACAAAAAGGACTTCCAACTGTTCCGCTACGATTTCGAGAACCCGGGCAACAAGATGCCGATTGGCGAGATCGATCTCGAAGAGGTGCACGCCAAGCTGGGCGATTGAGCCGACCGCTCTCAGGCGGACCTTCGAAGCCCCGTCAAAGCGGCGGCGCCGCCCGCTGACCGTGTGATCACGCAGGCCGGAGAAGCGCAGAACCGGCTCCCTTTCGCCCGGCATGCTCTAG
>JAWLGI010000071.1:0-10725 GCA_041685125.1 Marivita sp.
CAAAAAGGAATACAAGGACAGTGCTCACCCTCATACTGTCGAAAGATAAAAAACTACGCTTCATCTCACCTGATGCAACTGCATCGTTCCGACCACATCCAGCGCATCTGGACCGTCCGATCGAGGCTGCCGAGGGTCTGATGGAGGTTGACCCGGGTCTCTCCCTTGATTGTCGAGCAGTACTGCGGGGTGGGCCGAATGTGGTGCGTGAAATCACCCCTTCCGGGGGTGACGGTTACCTGCGCCGGATCATGCTGCGAGCCGCAGGTGATGAGGAGGCGCAGGAATTGGTCATCACTTACGAACCAAGCATGTCCGCTCAGCGGTTGGAACTCGCACAGGTTCGCAAGCATCTGGCCGATGCTTTGGGATCGGTCCAGGATCCATTCGCCTATTACGACAAACATGACTGTCTCGTTCATTTTAATCAGGCCTACGCCCAGCTACATGGCAGCAGTGAGGGCGAGATTATCGCCGGTATGCACTTCGAGGAAATCCTCCGCCGTGATCTGCGCAACGGTCTTATCGATATCCCCGTTGCGCAGCATGAGCAGTGGCTGCGCGCTCGTCTTTCGCAGAGGGAGCGCCAGACGTTCGAACAGGAGATGCGTTTGTGCGATGGGCGCTGGTTTCGTGTCACGGAGCGGTCAACCGCAGGCGGGTCACGCGTGCACATACTCGTCGATATCACAGACCTCAAAACCGCACAGGTCGCTCTTCAACAGGTGATATCCGGTGCGCAGGCCGCCACATGGACAGTCAGCCTCGAGACCGGTGAGAGCGAGGTGAATGATCACTGGGCCGAGATGCTCGGCCTCGACCAGCAGATCGCTACAACCCTTGGCTTCAAGGGATGGCGTGCGCTGGTGCATCCGGAAGACGTTGCCGCAGCCGAGGCGGGCTTTCTGCAATGTGCGGACGGGACCGCCGCCACGTTCGAGACCGAGTATCGCGTGCGTCATCGACTTGGCCACTGGGTCTGGGTGATGGGACGAGGCGGGGTCTCGGATCATCATGCAGACGGGCGTCCTGCCAGAATCTCGGGTGTTCTGCTGGACATTTCTCGGCAAAAGCGGCTGGAGGCCGAGCTTGCGATGCAATCCGCTGCGATTACAGCGACCGAGGAAGGGATCACAATCACCAATGAAGCAGGAACCATCCTCTACACGAACCCGGCGCATGCTGCGATGTTCGGACACGACGACCCCAAATCTCTGACTGGTCAGCCTTGGCGCAGTCTCTATTCACCCCAAGTGGCGGCCGGCTTGGCGGCGGAGGCCCTCCCCACGCTCAGAAATCAAGGCTACTGGGCCGGGCACGCCGAAGCTCTCCAAGCAGGCGGCGGGACGTTTGAGCAGGAGCTCAGCCTGACCGAGATGCCCGATGGGAAGGTCATCTGCATCAACAGGGACGTGAGCGCGCGAAACGCGATCGAGCGTGAGCGGATTCAGATCCGCGACCGTATCGAGTTGGCGCAGCGCCAGGAAATCATTAACCTGCTGGCGGCAGGACTGACGCATGATCTGACCAACCTGATCACGATCATTTCGCACTTCTCCGATCCCACCCTTGAAGAAGCGGGGATCAGGCTGCCCCAAGCCTTGAAAAGTATTCATGAAACTGCGCGACAGGCGGTCTCCCTGCTGGAGCCGATCCGGTGTCTGGGCACCGGAAACCGGGAGAGCGAAAAGACCAACCTGGCCGAACTCCTCGATGAGGCCACAACCATTCTGAAACTCGGCGCATCCCACAACCTCAAAATTACGGCCAACCTCCCTGACGAGCCAATCATCACAATGGTTGATCCGCTCAAGCTGATGCAGGTTCTGCTGAATCTCGCACTCAACGGTCGGGACGCCTTGGGTGACGGAGAGCAAGAGATTGCACTGTCGTTGTCACGCAAGGATAGCATCCCACAGACCGCCGACCTCGAGGTCGGCGAGATTCCGGATAAACCCTATGCACTCTTCAGGATCAGTGACACTGGAACCGGCGTCACGCCAGAGGTCAGATCCCGTCTGTGGGAGCCACATTTCACCACGAAGGGGAACATGGGGACGGGACTGGGGCTTCCGGTCATTGCAGAGATCGTGCGTGAGACTGGAGGGGCCATCGCGCTGGAAACTGCCCCAGGTCTGGGAAGCTCCTTCTATGTCGCGTGGCCACTCACCTAGCCGGACTGGGTGGTCCGGTTCTATAATCAGCGCGACACCGCCGAACAGTACATCAGGGAAGGCAAGCACGCCTTCCGCTGGACGCGGCTGTCGTGTAGACGTTTCAGCCCGATCAGCGGCCCCTCGTGCCGCGCCCGGAACCGGCGAACAAGCTGAGCGCGGATGAACGCGCGGCCCTTCTGTCGCTATCGAGGTGATTGATGACTGCGACGTCTTCGTCGGGCGGCCCTACCTGACCATCGCTGCCGACGTGGCGACGAGCGCGATCATCGGCTTCTGCCTGACCCTGGAGCGGACCTCAGGACTGTCTGTCGCGCTTTATCTTGCGCAAGCGATGTGCTGCACGACTGCCTGGCTGGCACAGTGTGGCATCGATCATGCCTGCCCGATGCACGGTCGCCCGACGCAGCTCGTCGTCGATTCCGCCAAGGAGTTCCAGAGCAGCACCCTCAGCAGACGATGCGCGGACTATGACAGTGCCATGTGCAGCACTCAGGATTGCCGGGCTGTCTGGTCGCTCACCAGACGCAGGCCCAGATGTGCCGGGGGTGTTCCGACGGCGCAGCCGCCACGGGCCGGGTCCCGGATCAGGAAAGACATCGCGGCGACATGTTCGCCGCCAACGAAATAGGCGGGGCAGCGCGCCGGATCGACCCCCTGCGCGGCCCCTGAATAGCAGTCCTGCGTCCATTCCCAGACGCTGCCGTCAAGGTCCGAGATGCCCGCGGGCGAGGTCGAAAAGCTGCCCTGCGGTTTCAGTCCGCGGGGCGCCGCGTCTTCGGTCAGGTAGGTCGAGGCCCATTCAAGAGAGGGATCCGTAAAGGTCGGCGCGGCATCTTCGTGTAGCACCGGTCGGGCGATCTCGCGCCACTCCGCGGCGGTGGGCAGGCGGAAATCCATCCCGGTCTCATCGTTGATCCAGTGCAGGTATTCCATCGCGTCAGCGTGGCTGACCCCGGTCGCGGGTGTCGCATATGGGTCCTGCTCCGACTGCGCGCGCAGGCGCAGCGTGCAGCCGCCCTTATCGTGGCAGAGGTTCCATTCGGCAATGGTCACCTCGTATTTCTGGACATGAAGCCGCGCACCGGTCGACAGGGTAACGGGTACGGCGGCCATGTTTGGCACAACAGAGAGGTCGTGATCGGCGCCGCGCCAGTCCAGCGCGGCGCCGAAAAGGGCCGCCCCCGCGGCGATCAGCGCAACCGATATCAGGGCGAACCTGGAGGTGGGCCTTGTTATCCGGGGGGCGGTCATTTGTCTGGTCCTTTCGGGTCAGGTGGCGAAGGGGCGCGGTGCGACGACCTGTTCCATCAGGTCGTTGTTCCAGTCGCCGTCGACGACGAAGTGGGCGGTTCCGCCAAGCATCGCGCCGATGATCAGGTTGTGGTTCACATAGGCGTAGACGCCCGGCTGCTCGAAGGTATACATCGCCGCCGCCGCGCTGCCGCCGCGGACGAACCATGTTTCCATGCCGGTCAACGGTGCGTCGGTGAAGGAGCTTTCCCAGACATAGTCGCCATGACCGCCGATCAGGTGCGGGCGGCTGTCCACGTTGCACGAGTTGTGCACCATCAGGACGGTTTCGCCGACCTTGGCCTTGAGCGCCTTGTCACCCGTCAGCGCGCCAACTGCGCCGTTGAACACCTGGTGCGTCGGCACCAGCCCGCGCATGGCTTCCAGGCTGTCGGAATAGTCGTCGCCCGCGGCTTCGTAGGTCTTGTAGTCGCCGTTCTCGTCCATCGGCAGGTAGTAGTCCTGCTCTCCGACATAGGCGATGCTGTCGTAGCGCAGCGGGTTGCCTTGGGCATCCTTGAGCCCGTCGCGCGGCAGCACCATGACGGCACCGTTCATGCCATGCGTGACGTGGTAGGGGATCATGGCCCCACCGGGCGCACAGTGGTAGGTGAAGCAACCGGGCTTGGTGGCCTTCCAGCGCAGGACGGCCTCTTCGCCGGGGTAGACATGGGTCAGCGCACCGCCGCCAAGAGCCCCCGTGGAGGCGTGGAAATCGATGTTGTGCTCCATCATGCTGTCGGCTGGGTTGCGAAGGGTCAGTTCGACCATGTCGCCCTCGTGCACGATGATGAGCGGGCCGGGAACAGATCCGTTAAATGTCAGCGCCCAGACGGATGCGCCGGTATCCTCGTCGACGACCATGAGCCTCTCGGTGGTCTCCATCGTGATCTCGACGATCCTGGGTCCGCCGGTCGCGACCTGCTCATGCTCGGGCGCAAAGGGCGGGGCGACCAGCTCCTGCTTGACGCGGGTATAGCCCGACAGGTCGGCGGGTTTCGCGGTGCTGTCGGCAGGTTGCTCACCGGCGGCCTTGTAAAGCCGCGCAGAGGTCGCGTTGGCCTTGTCAAGCTTCGGGGCACGCGGCACCGCCATCGCGCCGGCACCGGTCATCGCGGCGGCCCCGGCAAGAACGGATCCGCGCAAAACGTTGCGCCGGTTGGTCTTCATGAGGCCTGGGTTGATGAATTTGGTCATGTTTCCCTCCATGGGGTTGAGAGTGGCCGCGGGCGCATCTGCCCGCGTACCGGAATTGGATCAGAGGTTGTCGAGCTGGGCTTCAAACCGTTGCTTGGCTTTCGGCGGCACACGGCCGGCAAGGAAATCCTCGGGGGCGTCCACGTCGCCTACCGCGATGGTCATCACCATACCCATGGCGTAGTGCGGCTTGCAGATGACGCCGTAGACGCCTTCGACATCCAGCGTGACTTCGAATTCCTCGTTGATCTTGCCGGAAAACGCCTCGGCCCCTTCGGGCAGCATGCCCGCGTTGATCTCGGCATTGTGGCTCCTGTCGGCGGCGATGAACTTGATCGTGTCGCCGGGTGCGGCCTGCACGAAGGCAGGTTCGAAAACCATTCGGTCTCCATCGCTGCCCTTGTTGAGCATCTGGACTTCGAAGGTTTCGGCGAAAGCGGCTGTGCCCATCAGGGCGGCGAGTGCGAGGCTGGTTGTCAATGTGCGGATCATGATGTGTTCCTTTCAGATCGCTTGAGTGCTTGACCTCAACATTAGGCATTTCCCGCAGTCGGAATTTGCTCTGGAACAAACTCCGAAACGTTTTTGGCGATGAACCCGCAATGGCGTTGCCCGGGCAGCTGTGGCACTACGCGACTCATGGCTGACGCACCCGATCGTAAAACCCTGCCGCGGCTCGACGAGAGCCTGCTGACGCACCTGCCGCCGTTCTCGCGCCTCGAGAAACGGCAGATCCGCACGATCCTCGATCAGGCGTCGTCGCGGCGCTATGACGTGGGGGTCGCGATCTTCGAAGAGGGACACCCGGCAGAGCGGTTCTACATGCTGCTGGATGGCTATGTCCGGGTCATCCGTATCACGCCGAACGGCGAGCAGATCACGGCTCTGCACATCCCGGCCGGCCAGCTTCTGGGCATGGCCCGTGCGATCGGGCGCGACACCTATCCTGCAACGGCGATGACGGCCTCTGAATCGCTTGTCCTGAGCTGGCCAATGCACCTGTGGGACACTTTCATCAGGGACTACGATGGCTTTGCCACCGAGACTTACAAGACGGTGGGTCACAGACTGGGCGAGGTGCACAACAGGGTCATTGAAATGGCCACCCAGCAGGTCGAACAACGCGTCGCCAACGCGCTCTTGCGCCTCATCAACCAGACCGGCCGCAAGGTCGAGGACGGCATCGAGATCGACTTTCCGATCACCCGCCAGGACCTGTCGGAACTGACCGCCACGACGCTGCATACCGTCAGCCGGGTGCTCAGCGGGTGGGAAAAGCGCGGCCTTGTCGAAAGCAAGCGCAAGCGCATCACCGTATGTGACCCGCATGCCCTGATGGTCGTGAGCCAAGGCTGAGCGCGGTCAGGCCAGCCCGGCCGCCTGCATCAGCTCCGCCAGGAACAGGTCTTCATCCAGATGATACTCGGCGCAGGCGTCGGTGACAGTGTGGAACGGGCTGATCAGGCAGCCGACGCAGAGCATCCTGTGTCGCAGGAAGACATGGATGGTCTGCGGCCACTCGGTCATCAGGTCGGCCAGCGGCAGGTCCGGATCGTCCATGCGGATACGCGCCATGAGATGCCTCCTTTCGGGATCAGCCTAGGCGCGCCATCGCGCCAAACTTTGCGCTGGCGCAAACTCCGGCCCCGACCGCGGGGCTAGGAACCGGGCATCCCGCACTCAAGGAGGCCCGAACATGGCTGAATTCCTGACGAAATCCCGGGCGCGCAACATCTTCTACGGAGGCTCGATTTTCTTTGTCGTGGTCTTTGTGGCGATGACCGTCCATTCGCACCGATACGTGGTGCAAACCTCGACCGCCGGCATGGCGCTGAGCGACGAGGTCATTCTTGGCAAGCACGTGTGGGAGGAAAACTCCTGCATCAATTGCCACAGTCTGCACGGCGAAGGCGCCTATTTCGCGCCAGAGGTCGGCAACGTGATGACCCGATGGGGTGTGCTCGGCGACCCGGAAGGCGCCTATGAAATCCTCAAGAGCTGGATTGAAGCACAGCCCAGCGGGATCGAGGGTCGCCGCCAGATGCCTGGCTATGACCTGACCGACGAAGACATTCGCGGCCTCGCGGAATTCCTGCGTTGGGCCGATCAGACGGACACCCAGGGCTGGCCGCCCAATGACGCCGGTTAAGGAGGCAAGACCCATGAAATACGAAACACAAAGAATCGCTTACTGGTATATCCTCGCAGCCCTCGCGCTTTTCGGCATACAGGTGCTTGGCGGGTTGCTCGCAGGCTGGGTTTATGTTGCGCCCAACTTCCTTTCGGAAATCCTGCCGTTCAACGTGATCCGCATGATCCACACCAATGCGCTGATCGTCTGGCTTCTGCTGGGCTTCTTCGGCGCAGCCTATTTCCTGATCCCCGAGGAATCGGAGCGGGAAATCTGGTCACCCAAGCTGGCTTATATCCAGCTGATCATTCTCGTCGTCGGCACGCTGGGCGCGGTGGGCAGCTACCTTGTCGGCATCCATGGCGGGCGCGAATTCCTGGAACAGCCCTTGTGGGTCAAGTTCGGCATTCTGGTTGCTGCGCTGATCTTCCTGCTCAACATCTCGATGACGGTGCTGTCGGGCAAGAAAACGGCGATCACCGGCGTCCTGCTGATGGGGATGTGGCTGTTGTCGCTCCTGTGGGTTTTTGCCTTCATCAACCCCGACAACCTGTCGCTCGATAAAATGTACTGGTGGTTCGTCGTGCACCTCTGGGTCGAGGCGACCTGGGAACTGGTGATGGCGTCGATCCTGGCCTTCCTGTTGCTCAAGTTGACCGGCGTTGACCGCGAAGTGGTGGAAAAATGGCTATATGTCATCGTCGCGACCGCGCTGTTTTCCGGCATCCTGGGCACCGGACACCATTTCTACTGGATCGGCCTGCCGGGTTACTGGCAATGGGTCGGCTCGATCTTCTCGACCTTCGAGGTGATCCCCTTCTTCCTGATGATGTCCTTTGCCTTCGTCATGGTCTGGAAGGGCCGCAAGAACCACCCCAACAAGGCGGCACTTCTATGGTCGCTGGGGTCCTCCACCGTTGCCTTCTTCGGCGCGGGTGTCTGGGGCTTCCTGCACACGTTGCACGGGGTGAACTTCTACAGCCACGGCACGCAGATCACCGCCGCCCATGGCCACCTGGCCTTCTACGGGGCCTATGTCGCCCTGAACCTCGCGGTCTTTACCTATGCAATGCCATTGCTGCGGGAACGTGCGCCGTATAACCAGGTGCTCAACATGGCGTCTTTCTGGCTGATGACCGGTGGCATGGCCTTCATGACCTTCGTTCTAACCTTCGCGGGCACCATCCAGACGCACATGCAGCGCGTAGTGGGCGACTACTACATGGGCGTGCAGGACAGCCTGTCGATCTTTTACCTGATGCGCTTCGGTGCCGGAGCGGCGGTGGTGATCGGGGCGCTGCTGTTCATCTATTCCATCCTCGTGGTGCGCAAATCCGAGGTCATCAAGCCCGGTGCCGCCAACCCCGTTCCCGGAGAATGAGCCATGAACATGCAAAACACTCCGACCTTGCCGTTCTACGAATCCACGGGCCGTGAATGCGACCTGTTCGAGACGGCCCATGACAACGGTTTGCCCCTTCTTTTGAAGGGGCCGACCGGCTGCGGCAAAACCCGCTTCGTCGAGCATATGGCCGCGAAGCTGAAAAAGCCGCTCTATACCGTGGCCTGCCATGACGACCTGTCGGCGGCCGACCTGATCGGGCGCTACCTGCTCAAGGGTGGCGAGACCGTCTGGGTCGACGGGCCGTTGACCCGCGCGGTGCGCGAGGGCGGTATCTGCTATCTCGACGAGGTGGTGGAGGCCCGCAAGGATGTCACCGTCGTCCTGCACCCGCTGACCGACACCCGCCGCACCCTGATGATCGACCGCACGGGCGAGGAACTGGTGGCGCCTGCGGGCTTCATGCTGGTGGCCAGCTACAACCCCGGCTACCAGAACGTGCTCAAGCGGCTGAAGCCCTCGACGCGCCAGCGGTTCCTGTCGATCTCTTTCGATTTCCCGAAGGCGCAGACGGAAATCGACGTGGTCGCGGCCGAAAGCGGGCTGGAGCCGGGGCGCGTCGCCCCCCTGGTGCGGCTGGCCGGGCATATCCGCAACCTGTCTGGCATGGACCTCGAAGAGGGCGTCTCGACCCGCCTTCTGATCTATGCCGCGACATTGATGGCCGGCGGCATGGGCGTCGATCCGGCGCTTGAGGCTGCCGTCATCGAACCCCTCAGCGATGAGCCCGACGTGCAGCAGGCGCTGCGCGACCTGGTCTCGACGATCTACGGGTAAAGGCCATGCAGCTGCTTGACCTCATGGACCCGGAAGAGACCGTTGGCAACCTCTGGCACGACATGGCCAGCGGCATCGGGGCGGATGTCAGCCATCCGGAGGCGGGCGTGACGCTCGCCTCTGTCCGGCCGAGCCTGGCGGTACTGTTTCGCGGTCTGGGTGGTGCGCCGGGGGTGGAACTGGCCGAGGCACCGGCGACGTTGGTGCAACATCGCCGCCCCTTGCGGCGCAAGCTGGGGGCGGACCGCGACCGTGAATGGATCGCCCGTTTCGACAGCGAACGGCTGACCCTGCCGCCGGTCATCGCCGCCTTCCCGGACGCGGCCCTCAACCGGGCCGCCTATTTCTGGCTGACAGCGCTGGCGGCAACCGCCGATCTCGGGCAGATGGACTTCGACCGGACCGGGCCGGCGCATGACTGCGCGCAGATCCGCGCCAACGCCCGGGCCGCGGACGCCGCCCATGCGGCCTGCCCCGGTCTGCGCCTGGCCTATGACGACATGGCGCGGCATTGCGTCGAGGCGCGCCCCACGGTGATGCGCCCGGCACAGGAAGCGGCCTTGGAGTCGGCGATCCGGGATCAGCTCTGTGGCAGCACGCCGGACATCACCATCTCCCCCGCCGCGCGCGGCTATATGCCTATCGCACCCGTGCCGATCTGGTTGCGCTTCGCCGCGCCGGGCCGGGGTGATGCGGCGGAAGAGGAGACGCCCGATCCGGCCGCGCCGCCCCCGGCCGCCGCCCAGACCAACCGCAAACTGGGCGAGCGCAAGGACCAGGATCAGCACGATCGCAAGGACAGCTTCATCATCCACCGCTTCGAGTCGATCCTGTCCTGGGTCGAGTCGATGAACATCAACCGCAGCGTCGATGATGACGACGACGAGAATGCCCAGAAGGCCGCCGACGACCAGGACAGGATCACCCTGTCGAAACAGGCCCGCAAGGTCGCCACCCGCCTGCGCCTGCACCTGGACCTGTCGCCGGCCGACGCCGATCACGAGGCGCTGGCGGGCACACATACCTACCCTGAATGGAACCACCGCGCGCGGAGCTACATGGACGCGCATTGTCGGGTCCTCGACGCGCCGGTCCAGCACGACGGCGCGCCCTTCGTGCCCGATGCACGCCGGATGCGCGAGGTGCGGCGCCAGTTCGAGGCGCTGCGCCCGCGCCGCATCCTGCAACCGCGCCAGGTGGACGGGACCGAACTGGATCTCGACGCCGTACTGACCGCCCGCGCCGATCTGATGGCCACGGGACGCGGGTCCGACCGCATCTGGCAATCGGCGCGTCAGGTCGAACGGGATGTCTCCGTGGCGTTCCTGATCGACACGTCGCGTTCGACCGAGTCTGCAATCGGCGAGACCAGCGTGATCGACGTGGCGCGCGAGACCATGGCGGCACTGGCCGGCGGCATCGACGCGGCTGGCGACCGGCTGGGCATCTGGGGGTTTTCATCGCTGCGCCGCGACCGGGTCTTCCTGAGCCGCTGCAAGGCCTTCGCCGACCCCATGTCACCCGACATCACCGCCAATATCGGCGCGCTGACCCCCGGCCACTACACCCGCCTCGGCGCCGCGATCCGCCATGTCAGCGCGCAACTGGCCGAAGAGCCGAGCGCGCGCAAGCTGCTGATCGTGCTGACCGACGGCAAGCCCAACGACCTGGACCACTACGAGGGTCAGCACGGCATCGAGGACAGTCACATGGCCGTCCGCGAAGCCCGCAACGCCGGCCACAGCCTGCAC
>JAWLGI010000122.1:0-2602 GCA_041685125.1 Marivita sp.
CCTCGACGCGATCGACGTGCCGCTCTTCTGCGTCTCGACCACCTCGGATCATATCGCGCCGTGGCAGTCGGTCTACAAGCTGCACCTGCTGACCGAGCCATCGCTCACCTTCGTGCTGACCAGCGGCGGCCACAATGCCGGGATCGTCAGCGAACCGGGGCACAAGGGGCGGTCGTTCCACATCCACACCACAGAAGAGGACGATCCTTACATCCCGCCCGAGACATGGGAAACCGTGGCCAAGCCGCGTGAGGGGTCGTGGTGGCCCGCGCTTGTCGAGTGGTTGAACGAACGATCAGGCGGCCAGACGAAGCCGCCGAAGATGGGCACCGGCAAGGGCAAATACCAGCCGCTCGAGGATGCGCCCGGCACATATGTGTTGCAGAAATGAGCCCGCCCGACACGATTGCAAACCGGCCTTTCGACAGCCTGAAGCAGGGTGACGGGGCAAGGATCGAACGCCGGGTGTCGGTGGGCGACATGCGCGGATTCACAACCTACGCCGCCGAGATGACGGGCCACGGCATCGACCGCGCGCTGGCCTCGGACCCGGATTTTCGCGCAGCACTCGCGCAGGGCGGGATTGCCGTGACACTGCTGGTCACGCTGATCATTTCCCGGTTTCCAGGCCCAGGCACGCGGCTTGACACCCTGTCGCTCGACTGCCCCGGGGTGCTCAAGCAAGGCGATATGGCGGTTGCCGAGGTAACCGTCGCCTCGCTCGATGCCGCGTCGCGCAAAGTGCAGCTCGACTGCCAATGTCGCCGCGAAGACGGGACGATCATCCTGGCGGGCCGGATCGGGGTGATCGCGCCGGACATGGAAGTGTCGCGACCATTCGGTCGCCCTGTTGCGCTCGAGCCGGGGCACGCGCCCGACAGGTTCGAGCATATCGAGGATCTTGCCCGTGAAACGGGTCCGGTCCGCATGGCCGTGGTCAACCCCGTCGATGCTCCATCCATCGAAGGTGCGATCAGCAGCGCGCGCGCGAGCCTGATCGAGCCGGTGCTGTTCGGAGCGGAAAAGAAGATACGCGCCGCCGCCGAAGAGGCGCGGGTGGACCTGTCCGGGGTCGAGATCCGCAATATGCCGGATCCGGAGCAAGCGGCGCGCAGGGCGGCGCAACTTGCCGCCGAGGGCGGATGCGAGGCGCTGATGAAGGGCAGCCTTCATACCGACACGTTGCTCAGGGCGGTGATCGACATCAGGGACCTGCGCACCGCCCGCCGCATGAGCCATGTCTTTGTCGAAGATGTGCCGGGCTATCCGCGGCTGTTGCTTGTCTCGGATGCCGCGGTCAACATCCGCCCCGATCTGGATACGTTGCGCGATATCGTGCAGAACGCCATCGACCTCGCCCATGCGATCGGCATCGCGCGGCCACGGGTCGCGCTGCTCTCGGCGGTCGAGACGGTAACGGAGGAGATCCCCTCCACCGTTGCCGCCCGCAACATCCGCGACATGGCCGAACGCGGCGAATTTACCGGGGCCGACGTGGACGGGCCGTTCGCCATGGACAACGCGGTATTCGAGGGCGCGGCGCGCATCAAGGGCATCACGTCTCCGGTCGCCGGGCAGGCTGATATCCTGATCGCGCCGGATCTGGAGGCCGGCAACATCCTCGCCAAGAGCCTCGATTATCTGGCAGGGGCCGAGGCGGCGGGGATCGCGCTTGGGGCGCGTGTCCCGATAGCGCTGACCAGCCGAGCCGACAACGCCCGCGAGCGGCGCGCCTCGGCGGCGCTCGCCGTTCTCGTCGCGATACGCAACAGACAGGAAGAGTGAACGCGGAGATGGAAAAGAATCTGATCGTCACCCTGAACGCAGGGTCATCCAGCCTGCGCTGTGCCGTTTTCGAACGCGGCCAGACCGACCCTGAAGCCCGGTTGCGCCTTAGCCTTCGGGGCTTGCCCGACGCGATGCATTGGGAACGCGAGGACGCCAGGACCGGAGAGACGGAAGAGGCCCGACTTGACCCGCCCGAGGCCCCCGAAAACGCGCAAGAGACCGCATTGGCCGAAATGACCGACCGGCTGCTGACCGAGATCGATGCCGCCCGGATCGCCGCGTTCTCGCACCGGGTGGTGCATGGCGGGCGGGATTTCACCGCGCCGGTGCAGGTGAACGCCGAGGTGATGAAGCGCCTTGGCACATTTTCACCGATGGCACCGAGCCACCAGCCGCATAACCTTGCCGCCATTCGCGACCTTGCCGAACGATTCCCGGATATCCCGCAGATCGCCTGTTTCGACACCGCTTTTCACAAGGATTTGCCGGATGAGGACCGGGTCTTCGCCCTGCCAAAGGAAATGGCCGAGAGCGGCATTCTGCGCTATGGCTTTCACGGCCTTTCTTACGATCATGTCGCCTCCGCCCTCAACGACATAGCCCCCGAGAGTGCGCAAGGGCGCATCGTGATCGCTCATCTTGGACACGGCGCAAGCATGTGCGCCCTGCATGGCGGAAGATCGGTGGCCACGACGATGGGCATGACGGCGCTGGACGGTCTGCCGATGGGGCGCCGCTGCGGCGCGCTCGATCCCGGTATCGTGCTCTACCTGATCGAGGAACGGGGCATGTCACCGGCGGATGTCCGTGAGAT
>JAWLGI010000123.1:0-2586 GCA_041685125.1 Marivita sp.
CCATCCACGACGTGTATCCCACCTTCGGCAGCTACCTGCGCGGCGGCTTTCTCAGCCATCTCGCTGGCAAGGTTTTCGCCCGGACCGGGCTCGGCGATATCCGGCTCGCCATTCACCGGCTGCGTGTCAAGGACGAGGACGTGGCCAACACGGCTGTCCTGGACGGGGCCCATATCGGCCATCTGCACGCGCCCGATTGGGACAGTTTCCAGTCCAAGCTCGAGTTTCGCCAATCAAAAGGATCCTATCGTCCGAAGGACGACGACCCGGCAAAAAGCATCGGTCATCTGCTGCAATATCTGCGCGAGGAAGAAGGAGACGCCGGTTTACGCCAATTCTTCGAGGAAATGTGCCTCGACACGCCCACCTTGCGCAAACGGCTGAAACGGCACGATCTGTTGCTCGAACCCCGCTTCGATCCCGACAGCGCCGTCAAACGCGTGTTCGGCGAACCGGGCTCACATTGACAGATCGGGAACAATCCAGGTCTGTAACCCGTTATTGTTGCGAGAACGCTACCCCAAACCGCGTTTTGTCGGCACATCTGCGCGGTCAAATGCAGGTGCATTGACCCGCCTTGAAAGCCAGAGTAAACACGGCCCAGATCGAAACGTGGACAGACACGGGGCCAAACGGGCCGGATCGCAACAGACGCACGGGCACAGTCAGTCCGTGAACAACGGATACACATGACAAAATTCTCTGAGTTGAACCTCAACCCGAAAGTTCTCAAAGCGGTCGAAGAGGCCGGCTACGACACGCCGACCCCGATTCAGGCCGGCGCCATACCGCCCGCGCTCGAAGGGCGCGACGTGCTGGGTATCGCGCAGACCGGCACCGGCAAGACCGCCGGTTTCACCTTGCCGATGATCACACTGCTCGCGCGTGGACGCGCCCGCGCACGGATGCCGCGCAGCCTTGTGCTCTGCCCGACACGCGAACTCGCAGCCCAGGTGGCGGAAAACTTCGACACCTACGCAAAGCACGTGAAGCTCACGAAAGCCCTGCTCATCGGCGGCGTCAGCTTCAAGGAACAGGACGCCTTGATCGACAAGGGCGTGGATGTTCTGATCGCGACGCCAGGCCGCCTGCTCGATCATTTCGAACGCGGCAAGCTCTTGCTCACCGGCGTGCAGGTCATGGTGGTCGACGAGGCTGACCGCATGCTCGACATGGGGTTCATTCCCGACATCGAACGCATCTTCTCGCTCACCCCATTCACGCGCCAGACGCTGTTCTTTTCCGCCACCATGGCCTCCGAGATCGAGCGTATCACCAACACGTTCCTGTCGGACCCCGCCCGGATCGAGGTGGCCCGTCAGGCCAGCGCTTCGGAAACCATCGAACAAGGCGTTGTCAAGTTCAAGGCATCCCGCCGCGACCGCGAAGGCACCGAGAAACGCAACCTGCTGCGCGCATTGATCGACGGCGAGGGCGATCGTTGCACCAACGCCATCGTCTTCTGCAATCGCAAGTCAGACGTGGATATTGTCGCCAAATCGCTGAAGAAACACGGCTATGACGCGGCCCCGATCCATGGCGATCTGGACCAGTCGCAGCGCACCAAAACGCTCGACGGGTTCCGCGATGGCAGCCTCAAGTTCCTGATCGCATCGGACGTGGCCGCGCGCGGGCTCGACGTTCCGGCCGTGAGCCACGTGTTCAACTTCGATGTCCCGAGCCATGCCGAAGACTATGTCCACCGGATCGGCCGCACCGGCCGTGCCGGACGCGCTGGCAAGGCGTTGATGATCTGCGCGCCAAAGGATGAAAAGAATTTGGACGCCATCGAACGTCTGCTGGAAAAGGATATCCCGCGTGTCGACAATCCGCTGGGCCAGCCCTCCACGGATGCCGCCGAGGATGACACCAACAACCAGACGGCCAGCGCCAAGGACGACAGCGCCGGCAAAGCGCGCCGGTCGCGCGGGGGGCGTGGCCGATCCAAAGCCTCGGACAAGACCACGGCAGAGCCGCAGACCGAGGTCTCCAAACCCGACACGCCCGTGCCGCAGGCTGACGCGCAAACACCCGTCAGTCAGGATGAAAAATCCCCCGGCAAACCGGCGGAGAAGTCGACAAACACCAAATCGCGCAACCGCCGCAATGATCGCAGCGGGCGGGACAACAATGTCGTGGGCATGGGCGACCACCTGCCCTCGTTCATCGCCATGAGCTTTGACCAGCGCCGCGCGGGGTAACCCGCCCGGCGACGCGACGCCAAGACACCGGAACGCAAACCCGCCTCAGAAACGGCGGATATGCCGCGTGCAAAGGTCCGGCAGGTGGCTGAAATCCCCGAAAAGGGCATCATGTGGGATATCCGATACCGGCTTTGTCCGAATTCCTTCGGTAAAAAGCAGGAACGGAATCCCCGCTCTTTGTGCCGTTTCGGCATCGACGTCACTGTCCCCGACATAGACGCCCTCGGTCGCGCCCATCCGCTCGAACCCGAGATGCAAGGGCGCCGGATCGGGTTTGCGCATCGGCAACGTGTCGCCCGCGATGATCGCATCGAACCAGCGGCCCAGATCAAGCGCGTCCAGCACCGCCTGCAACGGGCCACCCGGCTTGTTGGTGCACAGG
>JAWLGI010000124.1:0-2539 GCA_041685125.1 Marivita sp.
CCACGCTACGGCCACTCCCCCGGCCAGGGTGAACGCCAGCAGAACCAGAAGACTGCCATCCACCACCTTGCGGGGTTTGCGCAAGGGCGGTGGATCAGCACCGATATTTTTCAATGAAAGCATCGATGTCGAGCCTCCTTATGTCCGGCAGTGCACGCGTGTAGGTGTCATGGGACCAGTCCCAGACCGCAATCTCCATCAGCGCCTCGGCCTGCTGTTCCGAAAAGCGCGGCTTGAGAAACCGTGCGGGCACACCTCCGACAACGGTATAGGGGGGCACGTCCCGTGTCACAACCGCGCCGGCACCGATCACGGCGCCGGTGCCGATGGTCACCCCTGCCGTGATGGTCACGCCGTGCCCGATCCAGACGTCATGGCCGATGGAGACCCAGTCGGCCTTGCGCCATTCGAAGAAGTCGTGATCATCCTCGCCCAGCCCGTAGGCTTCGGCCCGGTAGACGCTGTGATGCTGCACCGCCCGCCATGTCGGATGGTTGCCGGGATTGATCCGCGCGCCGTTCGCGATGGAACACATCTTGCCGATACTGGTCCAGACCACGTGGCAGTGCTGGGTGATATAGGACCAGTCCGCCATCGACGAGGCCCGCATCGAGGTGCCTTTGCCCACTTCGGTCCATGCGCCCAGTTCACACTCGACCACGCTGGCCTCGGGGTGGATATTTGGTTCTTCGCTCAGCTGTTTCTTTGCGCCTGCGCCGCTCATCGGTCTCTCCTGTTATGCAAAACTGTTGCGCAGGGCCGGTAACACGTCCTCATGCATGACGATGACATTGCCTCCGACCCCGACCTTGTGCGCGCGTTGATCGCGCAGCAGATGCCCGAACTGTCCGGTATGCGTGTTGCGCCGGTTCCATCCGGCGGCACCGACAACGCGATGTACCGCGTCGGAGACCGGCTTGCTGCACGACTGCCGCGCCGCCCCTCGGCCTGTGTCCTGCTCGAAAAGGAAGCGCGGATCCTGCCCCGGCTTGGTACCCTGCCGTTGCAGGTGCCGGTGCCGCGCGGCATTGGGGCGCCAAGCCCTGCATTTCCCTATCCGTTCACCATCGTGGACTGGATCGAGGGCACCACGGCCCAGATGACCCGGCTGCATGACCCGATCGCGGCCGCGCGCCAGTTGGCTGCGTTTCTGGCGTCCCTTCAAGCGCTGGACAGCCGGGATGGCCCCCGCGCTGGACCCGCCAACCACAACCGGGGTGTCGGGCTGATCCGGCTTGACGACCAGGCGCGCCGTTGCATTGCCGCCCTGGCCGACGAGATCGATGCCGGCGCTGCCTTCGAGATCTGGGCACATGCGCTGAACGCCGTGCCCCATCCGCAGGACAGCCCGGTCTGGCTTCATGGCGACCTGAAGGCGGACAATCTGCTGGTCCGCGACGGGGAACTGGTGGCGGTTCTGGACTGGGGGCTGGCCGCCGTGGGTGACCCGGCGGTCGATCTGGCCTGCGCCTGGACATGGCTGCCTGACTCCGCCGAGGCGGCGTTCCGCGCGGCCTGCGTGCAACCCGACGCTGCCTGGGTCAGGGCGCGCGGCTGGGCTCTTTACGGGGCGGTGATCGCACTGGAGTATTACCGCGAAACGTCTGATCGTCCCTGCCGCAACCCGGCCCTTTGTGCGGTCTCGCGCGCCACATTGGCACGGCTTGGCTTGCGCTAGCGGCACCTTTGCAATCCTTCGAGGAAAACCGTGGTTTCGGCGACGGACCGAAGACGGTGCCGGGGCAATCGGGTCGCCTCGAAAAACGCGCGCTGCTTGCGGTGGTTCTCTCGCGCCGTGCTCAGGATAAACCACAGGAATCCAGGAAGCATGTCCAAGCGTTCCGGGCACTCTGCGGCCATGTCCGCACGTGTCTGTCCCCGTTGCCACAGGTTGCGCCGGATCACGCGAACCAGCCTGAGCCAGAGCGGGGTATCCAGCCAGACAACGACGTCCGCCCGTGCCTCGCGAATGTGAAAGCTGCTCGGACCATTGCCTTCGAACACCCAGCGGTCCAGGGCCACGAGCCGTTCGATCTGCCGCAGTTGATCGTCCTTCGCCCGCTCGATCCAACCGGGCAGCCAGAACACCTCGCGGTCCATGTGATAAACCGGCAAGTCCAGGGCCGTGCCGAGGCGCCCGGCCAGCGTGCTCTTGCCGGACCCGGGTCCACCGATGATCATCACGCGCCGGTAAGGTGTCACTCGGCAGGAGCAGACAAGCTGGTCCTGCGCCGTTTGCTCGAACGCTGCACCACGTCCCCTGCCTTCAGGTCTCTTTCGCACCCCGTCATGTCAGGGCGGGAACGGCAAGACGAATGGCAGGCTCCTTGAATCGAAGGACCTGACCATCGCGGACAGCCACGGGCTCGATCAGGGCCTTCAGGGCCGAGACCCCGAGTTCGGGAATATCGAGCCCCATCGAATGGAAACACGCCACACGCTGACCCGGCTTGGGATTGAGCGCCGGTGCGATGTCGCGGGTGCCCAGCTTGAGGTGGTGGGCAATGTCCCATTCGTGGGTCGCGCCGTCGATCCGGGT
>JAWLGI010000072.1:0-10194 GCA_041685125.1 Marivita sp.
GAAATCAGGCCGTTGCGCCACTCATCCGGCTCTCGCAGAACGCGATAGGTCGTGGACTTCGCCCCTTTCGTCAGGATCACGGGACGCACGATGGTCCAGGCCAAATCCGACGCTTCGATCAGCGCTTCCTGCCGATCCTTGTCGGCGTATGGCTTACCCAGAACGGCTCGATGTCCCGTCTTTTCGACCCAGCTCATGGCGGACTTGCTGCGTCCAGCCCCGAACCCGGTCACGGCAACCAGACGCGACACGCCTGCTTTGCGCATTTCCTGCAACAAGACTGAGGTGGTTTCGGAAAACAAGATTTCCTCTTCCCACAGCATCGCCAGACGTTCCCGGATACCAAGCGCGTATATCACGGCGCGGACACCGGTCAGCGCCCGCGCGACATCGTCGGCAGACTTGGCATCTCCCACGAAGGGTTCGACCAGATCCGAGGGGTCAAGGCGATCTGCGCTACGTCCGAAGGCCCGCACGGGAATACCGCGCCGCGCGGCTTCGTCCACCGCGCAGCGCCCGATACCAGAGGTTGCCCCCATGATCAGAATTGGAGCGTTCAATTCTGCAGATCGTCAAAATGCGCGGTGTACCGCCGATGCTGCGACCGATCCCGCCCAAGCGCAAGACTGCCGCGATATTTCGACACGGTTTCAACCGGAATGGCCATTTGCTCAGCGCCGGCATGCCCGCCGCCGAGGTTTTTCATCAGGGTTTTGATTGTGCGAATGATCTGTTCCATACCCTTGTAACGTAGCGCTGCGCCGTTGGTTTCAATAACCCTGCCGAATTCGGCAGGGTTTTTTTCGATTGGTCCTCATGGACGCGAGGGCATCGAAACGGTTTTTGCACATCGTCGAGGCGGGTCGGCGCACCGAAAGCGCGCCAAACCTTAACAGAAGGTAAAACTGCCCCGGCAAGCCATTGAAATCAAACGAACGGATTGGCGTCCCACGGATGAGACGCTACTCTGCCGCTTCCGCATACGCCTCCATTGGCGGGCAGGTACAGACCAGGTTCCGGTCCCCATAGACATTGTCCACCCGATTGACCGGTGGCCAATACTTGTCCACCCGGAACGCCCCCGGAGGAAAGCATCCCTGCTCACGGCTATAGGGCCGGTCCCACTCCTTCACGAGATCCTCCATCGTGTGCGGCGCCAGCTTGAGCGGGTTCACATCTCGGTCGAATTTTCCATCCTCCACGGCTCGGATCTCGGCCCGGATCGCCAACATCGCATCGCAGAACCGGTCCAGTTCGGCCTTCGTCTCGCTCTCCGTCGGCTCCACCATCAAGGTCCCCGCCACGGGCCAGCTCATCGTTGGCGCGTGAAACCCGGCATCCATCAAACGCTTTGCGATATCCTCCACAGTGACGCCGGCGGATTTCTCGAACGGCCGCACATCAAGGATACACTCATGCGCGACCCTGCTGTTTTCGCCGCGATAGAGCACGTCAAACGCCCCTTCGAGCCGCGTTGCAATATAATTCGCGTTCAGGATTGCCACCCGCGTTGCCTGGGTCAGACCCTCGCCGCCCATCATCAGGCAATAGGCCCAGGAAATCGGCAAAAGCGACGGCGAGCCGAACCGCGTCGCGCTGACCGCCCCCTCCCCGTCCAGAGGATCAGACGGCAGATGCGGAATCAGATGCGCCTTCACACCGATCGGCCCCATGCCGGGCCCACCGCCGCCATGCGGGATACAGAACGTCTTGTGCAGGTTCAGGTGGGTGACATCCCCACCCAGATCGCCCGGCCGCGAGAGTCCGACCATGGCATTCAAGTTGGCCCCGTCGATATAGACCTGCCCGCCATGATCATGCGTGATCTGGCAGACCTCCTTGACGGTCCCCTCGAACACGCCATGGGTCGACGGGTAGGTGATCATCGTGCCTGCCAGATTGTCGGAATGCTGCTCGGCCTTGGCCCGGAAATCGTCCAGGTCGATGGAGCCGTTCTCATCACATTTCACTGCGACCACCGTCCAGCCCACCATCTGCGCCGAGGCCGGGTTCGTCCCGTGTGCGTTCACCGGGATCAGGCAGATGTTCCGATGTCCCTGCCCGTTCGCATGGTGATATCCGGCGATGGACAGCAGCCCTGCATACTCGCCCTGCGCGCCCGAGTTCGGTTGCATCGAGATCGCGTCATATCCGGTGATCGTGCAAAGCTTGGCATTCAGGTCCGCGATCATGTCGTGATACCCGCGCACCTGATCGTCCGGCACATATGGGTGAATATCAGCGAACTCGCGCCAGCTTACCGGCATCATCTCGGCCGCCGAATTGAGCTTCATCGTGCAGGACCCCAATGGGATCATCGCCCGGTCCAGAGCCAGATCCCGGTCCGCAAGCCGCCGCATGTACCGCATCATCTCGGTCTCGGCCCGGTTCATGTGGAACACGTCATGCTCAAGATATGCCGTGCGGCGGATCAAGGCCTCCGGCAGGTGATACTCCGGCGCCAGGTCATCATCCTTGCGCAACAGACCAAAGGCGCGCCACACCGCCTCGATTGTCGCCGGACGCGATGTCTCGTCGAGCGTGATGCCCACCTTGGTCTTGCCCACCGGCCGCAGGTTCAGCCCCTCGCGCACCGCCGCCTGCAGCACGCCGCGTTGCAACAGGCCGACATCCACGGTGATGGTGTCGAAATAGGCCTCCGGCTCCACCTTGAACCCGGCCGCCTCCAGCCCCTTGGCCAACCGCACGGTCTTGCGATGGATACGCTGCGCGATGGCGCGCAGACCCTTGGGTCCATGGAACACCGCGTAGAATCCGGCCATCACCGCCAAGAGCGCCTGCGCGGTACAAACATTCGATGTCGCCTTTTCGCGGCGGATATGTTGCTCGCGGGTCTGAAGGGCAAGCCGATACGCCTTGTTGCCATGGCTGTCGATGGAAACCCCGACGATCCGTCCGGGCATCGCGCGCTTGTACGCGTCCTTGCTGGCCATATAGGCGGCATGCGGACCACCATAGCCCAGAGGAACGCCGAAGCGCTGGGTCGAGCCAACGGCAATATCGGCCCCCATCGCGCCCGGCTCCTTGAGCAAACACAGCGCCATCGGATCGGCGGACATCACCGCGATGGCCTTCGCGCCATGCAGCCGTGCGATATCGTCGGTGAAATCCCGCAAATGCCCATAAGTGCCCGGATACTGGAAGATCGCACCGAACACCGCGTCCGGGTCCATGTCCGCCACATCGCCGACAATCA
This sequence comes from Marivita sp., assembly GCA_041685125.1. GTDB lineage: Bacteria > Pseudomonadota > Alphaproteobacteria > Rhodobacterales > Rhodobacteraceae > Marivita. The sequence goes on from JAWLGI010000072.1 coordinate 3,218, forward strand.
CCTCGATCCCCAGCGGTGCCGCGCGCGTTTTCATGACCGCGATGTTCTGCGGGTGACAATTCTCATCGACGAAAAAAGCAGTGGCCTTCGACTTCGCCACCCGCTGCGCCATCGTCATCGCTTCCGCACAGGCCGTCGCCTCGTCCAGAAGCGACGCGTTGGCGATCTCCAGCCCGGTCAGGTCACTCACCATGGTCTGGTAGTTCAAGAGCGCCTCGAGCCGCCCCTGCGAAATCTCGGGCTGATAGGGTGTATAGGCCGTGTACCAAGCCGGGTTTTCAAAGATGTTGCGCTGGATCGCAGGCGGCGTGACCGTGCCGTGATAACCCATCCCGATCAGGGAGGTCAGAACCTCGTTGCGCTGCGCCACCTCGCGCATGTGATTCAACAGTTCCCGTTCCGACAGGGCCTTGCCGAAGTCGAGCGACGTCTCCTGCCGGATGTTCTCCGGCACCGTCTGGGTGATCAGGTCATCAAGCTTGGACACCCCCACGGTGGACAGCATCTCGGCCATCTCCGCAGGAGACGGCCCGATATGCCGCCGATTGGCAAAATCATACGGAAGATAGTCTATGGCATCATAACCCATGTCGCTCTCCTTGCTGTCGGGACCGGCGGACCGCCCGCTGCTTCTTCTCTTTTCAAATATGCCCGGCGACGCTGATCACATCGCGGGTCCTTGGCCGATTGGCCGTTCGGCCCTCAAACCTTCCCCCGGAAGGTTTGCCGCTGGGCGGATCGGGCCAGGCCGGGGCTCCGCCCGTTCGGCCCTCAAACCTTCCCCCGGAAGGTTTGCCGCTACGCGGATCGGGCCTCACCCAATGTATTTCTTGTAGGCGGCCTCATCCATCATGTCGTCCAGCGCCGACATGTCCTCGATCTTCATCTTGAAGAACCAGGCCTCGCCTTCGGGATCGTCGTTCACCTTGCTCGGTTCTTCCACAAGCACGTTGTTCAGCTCGGTGATTTCGCCGTCCAGGGGGGCCAGGATATCCGACGCCGCCTTGACCGATTCGATTACCACGATCTCGTCATCCTTGCTGACTGTCATGCCTTCGTCAGGCAGTTCGACGAACACCACGTCGCCAAGCTGCTCCGCCGCGTGCGTGGTGATGCCCACGACCACCTCGTCGCCCTCGACCCGCAGCCATTCATGTTCTTCGGTGAATTTCATGTGATCCCTCTTGGTCTGATTATCGTTTGAAGCCTGCCGCCACGAACGGCAGAGATGCAACACGAACCGGCAGTCGCTTGCCACGCACCTCGCCGTAAAGGGCGGTGCCGGTCCCGGCAAACTCCGCCGCGACGTAGCCCATTGCAACCGGCGCACCCACGCTGGGGCCAAAGCCCCCCGACGTGACAGAGCCCACCGGCGCCTCGCTCGACTCGCTGGCAAACAGCGGCGTCCCTTCGCGCATCGGCGCGCGGCCTTCGGGGCGCAAGCCAACCCTGCGGCGCGGCGCGCCTTCGGTGATCTCGGACAGGATGCGGTCGGCACCGGGAAATCCACCGGCCCGATCCCCATCTGCTCGGCGCACTTTTTGAATAGCCCAGGTCAAAGCAGCTTCAACCGGCGATGTCCCGGCGTCGATGTCATGCCCGTAAAGACACAGCCCCGCTTCAAGGCGCAGCGAATCGCGCGCGCCAAGGCCAATCGGCGCCACCTCCGGGTGCGACAGCAGCGCTTGTGCCACATCCGTGGCGGCCGCCACGGGTACGGATATTTCATATCCGTCCTCCCCGGTATAGCCCGAGCGTGACACCCAGCATTCCGCGCCCGCCAACGCAACGGTGGCCACATCCATGAAGCGCATCGCGGCCACGTCTGGATGATGCGCGGCCAGCACCTTTTCGGCCTCAGGTCCCTGCAGCGCCAGAAGCGCGCGGTTTTCCAATAGCTTGACCGTCACATCCGGCTCGAGAGCGGCCCGCATTCGGGCCATATCGTTCTGCTTGCACGCCGCATTCACCACGAGGAAAAGATGGTCGCCCCGGTTGGCAAACATCAGATCATCGTCGATGCCGCCCGCTTCGTTTGTAAAGAAACCGTAGCGTTGGCGCCCCTCGGCCAACCCCGCCACATCCTGCGGGATCAACCGCTCCAACCCGTGCTTCGCAACGTCGGGATCGTCGGCGCGCAGGATCACCTGACCCATATGGCTCACGTCGAACAGCCCGGCCGCCGCGCGGCAATGCTGGTGTTCTTTCATCACGCCGATCGGGTATTGCACAGGCATTTCGTACCCCGCGAACGGCACCATCCTGGCGCCAAGCGTGACATGCAGGTTGTGTAACGGCGTGCGTTCCAGATCGCTCACACTGGCATCCCTTCCTGTCGGAACCGGATGCTTTGGTCAGCGGCAGCCGGCATATTCCACTCCGCGCATCATGCGCGGTTGTCCTATGCCCCCTCTGTCCTTTCGCCTGAGATCGTTATCCCTTCGGCGTCCCGGGTTTCGACCGGGCTCTCTCCAGAGTTCATCTCCATGACGGTCCGTCTGCCTGAGAGTTTCCGGGGCGGTTGCTCCTTCGGCACCGGTTGAACCGGTTCTCCCATCATGGATGTGGCTTTGGTAACCGGTTTTCGGACCCGTCTCAAGAGGTCAAAGCGCCAATGCCTCGTTCTTGGTGGCACAGCCACCCTCGGGGTTCAGGATCCGCAGCAGATCATGGTTCTGGCAAATCAGCGCATCAAGAGTGATCGGATCAAGCGACGAGTAGAACGCCTCGACCGCGTCGGTCAGCGCGGTGCGCAGGCGGCACGCCTCTGTCAGGGGACAGGTGTTGTCCACATCGGCAAAACATTCGGCCAGCGGCACAGGAGCTTCAAGCACACGAAACACATCGCCGATATTGATCTGCTCGGGCGGCCGGCCCAGCGACAGCCCGCCATTCCGGCCACGCTGTGTGTGCAGGTACCCCAGTTGGGCCAGTTGGTTGATGACCTGGGCCAGATGGTTTTCCGAAGCATTGCAGCGCTCTGCAATTTCGGACTTCGTCACAAGGCGCCCGGAATTCGCGGCGCAGAACATGAGGACACGCATCGCGATGTTGGTTCGTTTCGTGACACGCAAAACATGCATCCTTCCAGATCGGTTGGCCAAACCTACCCGTTCGTGCAAAGCTGTCTTTGATATACATCAACCGGGTCGGAGCAGGCACTCTTGTGAAACATCCCCATTTTTTTGGCTACGGATCGCTGGTCAACCGTGCGACACATGACTTCACGCCGGTCCATCGCTGCGTGATTTCGGGCTGGAGGCGCGTATGGCAGCGTGCGCCCAATCGTCCCGCCGCATTCCTGTCTGTGATCGCCGACCCTTGCGCGGCGATCGACGGAGTGATCGCCCCGGTACCCAACGACGATTGGGCCGCGCTGGACGCGCGCGAGTTTTCCTACAACCGAATCGCCGTGACCGATCAGGTGACACACGCCGCCCCGGATGTGCGGGATATCTCGATCTATGCCATCTCCCCCGATCAGGCCGAGCCTGCCGACTCGGACCATCCGATCTTGCTCAGCTATGTCGACGCCGTTCTGCAGGGCTTTTTGAAGGAATTCGGCAAGGAGGGCGCGGCCCGCTTTTTGCGCACGACCGATGGATGGGGCACCCCGCTGTACAATGACCGCGCCGATCCGGTCTATCCCCGCGCCCAGCACCTGACCGAAAAGGAACGCCGGATTGTCGACGACCTACTGGCAAGCGTCCGTGAACCGTCCTGGTAACCCCGACACCACTGCCGTCATGTTGTTACAAGGACCTCGGGATCATGCGCGATAAAATCTGGCTTTGGATCGCGCGGCTCTGGCGGCGGCCCGGCATCCGCATTTCGTCCTTTGGCGCGGCAGCGCTTCTGGTGGCGCTCATGGCGCCCCTCGTGGACGGCCTGATCCCGCAATCAATGGTCGACCGCTTTTCGCGCGAAGCCGTGCTGCCCATCCTGAACATTCTGGCGTCCTCGATGCTGGCGGTCACCACGTTTTCCCTCGGCAACATGGTCCAGGCCTTCCGCTCTGCCGCAGGTCAGGCCACGCCGCGGGTCTACCAACTCCTGATGCAGGACATGACCACGCTCAACGTCTTGTCCGTCTTCGTCGGGGCCTTCCTCTTTTCGCTCATGTCCATCGTGATGTTCCGCGCAGGCTTTTACAGCGAGTCTGCCGCGGTCATCATTTTTGGACTGACGATGATCTGCATCGTCCTGATCGTGATCGCCATTCTTCGCTGGATCGCTCATCTGAGCCAGCTGGGCAGCCTTCATCACACGCTGTCCATGGTCGAAAACTCGGCCAAGCCGCCGCTGGACAGGCTCGCCAAGATGCCGAACCACGGTGCGCATGCCGCCTCGAGCAGCCGCAAGGCTCCGAAAGGCAGCACAGCGCTGCGCTCGCCGCGCACCGGATTTGTGCAACATATCTCGCTGGCCGGCCTCGACGAACACCTGGCGCAGTCCGGCGCAACGCTCTGGATTGCAACCCCGCCCGCCAGCTGGGTGCTCAAGGACACGCCACTGGCTTATGTGGAAGGTGACAGCGATCCGGACAAACTTCTGGAAAACTTCACCATCGGCGACGAACGCACCCTTGAACAGGATGCCCGCTTCGGCCTTGTCATCATGTCCGAGATCGCGTCGCGCGCGCTGTCGTCCGGTGTGAACGATCCCGGTACGGCTATCGATGTGATCCACCGAACCGAACGCATCCTGTGGACCCTTGGCGAACAGATGATGGATGACGCGCAGGACACCGAAATCCACTACGACCACATCATCATCGGCACCGTGTCCGCCGATGACCTGTTGGGCGATGCCTATGCAGCGATCATGGCCGATGGCGGCGACAGGTTCGACGTGATGACGGCCATTCTCCTTGCCTTGAACGACCTCAGCCAGAGCGAATGGCCAGACCTGGCCCGCAGCGCGAAAGACATGCGCGCCAAGGCGCTGTCGATCATCGCACGCCGGGTCGAAGACCCGGAAGCGGTGCAAAAGCTGCGCGATATTGGCAACCCGACTTGACCAAAGCGGGGACGGACTCCGCTCTGGCGCCTTGCGAGTGTCGCGTGAATTTGCAATCACGCGATAGGCTTTAGCCTTTGGCAAGCTTTCGTGCCGGGATTGTCTGCAACAGCGGCAAAAGCTCGGCCATCTCCGGCCCCCGTTCCTGGCCCGTCAGCGCCTTTCGAAGCGGCATGAAAAGCCCCTTGCCCTTGCGCCCCGTCGCCTGCTTCACGGATGCGGTCCACTTGCTCCAGTCCTCGGGGCCAAGCGGCCCTTCGGGCAAGAGCGCCATGGCTTCGGCAACGAAGTCGGCGTCTTCCTCCGCGACCAGCGGTTCGGCCCCGTTGAGGCAAAGTGCCCACCAATCGGCAAGGTCGCGCCGCGTGGTGATATTCTCGCGCGCCACGGTCCAAAAGGCCTCTGCCTTTTCCACGGGCACACCCAGATCGTCCAGATCGCCTTTCACCTCGGCCAGGTCCAGCCCATGCAACTTGCGCGCGGTCAAGGGATAAAGGTCCTGATGGTCGAACTTGGTCGGCGCAGACCCGAACTGGTCAAGCTCGAAACCCTTGGCGATCTCGTCGATCGACAGGCGCAGCTCGACGGGCTGGCTCGACCCCAAACGCGCCATCAGGCTCAGCAGCGCCTCCGGCTCGACGCCCTGCTCGCGCAGATCGCGCAGCGCCAGCGTGCCAAGCCGCTTGGACAGCGATTCGCCCTGCGGTCCCGTTAGCAGCGAATGATGCGCAAAGTCGGGCACCACCCCACCCAGCGCGCGGATGATCTGGATCTGCGTCGCGGTATTGGTCACATGGTCCGACCCGCGCACCACGTGGGTTACCCCCATATCGGTGTCGTCGACCACGGACGCCAGCGTATAGAGGATCTGCCCGTCGGTGCGGATCAGGACCGGGTCACTGACGCTGGCCGCATCAATCGAGATGTCGCCAAGGATGCCGTCGGTCCACTCGATCCGCTCCTGGTCCAGCTTGAACCGCCAGACGCCGTCCCCCCGCTCGGCCCGCAGCGCATCCCGCTCGGATTGCGTCAGGGCCAGCGCCGCCCGATCATAGACCGGCGGCTTGCCCATGTTGAGCTGCTTCTTGCGCTTGAGGTCAAGCTCTGTCGGTGTCTCGAACGCCTCGTAGAAGCGGCCCATCTCGCGCAGCTTGTCGGCCGCGTCATGATAGAGGTCAAGCCGGTCCGACTGCCGCTCGACCCGATCCCACGTCAGGCCGAGCCACTCAAGATCCCATTTGATCGCGTCGACATATTCCTCCTTCGACCGCTCCGGATCGGTGTCGTCGATGCGCAGGATGAAGGTGCCGCCCGCCTTGCGGGCAATCAGATGGTTGAAGAGCGCGGTGCGCAGGTTTCCAACATGGATAAAACCGGTGGGCGACGGCGCGAAACGGGTGGTTGTCATGGGGTGTCTCCTGTTGGCCTGCGCTTTCCCACATGGCGCGGGATTTGTCGAGTGGCCGGGTCGATCGTGGCTTGACGTCGCCGGGTCGGCCCGTGCTCATACGCGGATGGAAACCACCTCGGATCTCGACGACATCGCCCGCTATGCCGATCATGCTCTGGCAGCCTTGCCGGACCCGTTCAACGAGCTGTGCGAGGACATCCTCCTCGAAGTCACGGACTGGCCACCCGAAGAGGTGCTGGCAGACCTCGACATCGATGATCCCCACGACTTGACTGGCCTTTACGAAGGCATCCCGCTGACCGAAAAATCAAACGCCCATCCGACTCAGTTTCCCGACCGTATCTGGCTTTATGCCGAACCGATCCTTGCCGAATGGCGGGATCGCAAGAGTGTCACCTTGCAAGACCTGGTCGCGCATATCGTCGTGCACGAAGTCGCGCATCACTTCGGCTGGTCCGATGCAGAGATTGCGCAAATAGATCGCTGGTGGGAATGACGCGCCCGGCATTCGGAAATGCCCTGCAAAACGGCGCCAAAGACGCTTTCA
>JAWLGI010000021.1:0-33941 GCA_041685125.1 Marivita sp.
TCATCGCGTCCTGGAAATCACCGAAGCGCGGCAGCGCGTAGGTGATGAAATGGGTCAGCGCGCGCCGCGCCTGCACCTGATCGGTGGCGAACCAGAAGGGTCGCAGCGATCCAAAAGAATTGCCGAATCGCGTCTCGACGAGGTCCAGCACCTCTTCCACGGTCTCGTCGGGTGTGAACTGCATCGGCCCGCTGAAGGCGATATCATCGGGCGCAGGCTTGCGGTTCTCGGCGTCGTAATTCCATTGGCCACCTTCGGGGGTGTCGCCATCCATCAAAAGCCCGGTCTTGCGGCGCATGTCACGGTAGAAATATTCCATCCGCAGCGCCTTGCGACCCTCGGCCCAGCGATCGAACTCATCCTGGGTGCTGACGAACCGCGTATCGGGTTGCATTGTCAGCTTGAGCGGCATGTCCTCGAGCGCGTGGATCAAACGCCATTCGCCGGGTTGGGTCGCGACCACTTCGGAGGCGCCCGTCTCTTGGGCCCGGCGCAGCAATTCACCGGGAATCGAACCGGCGTTCTCGGCATCGTCCAGCCGGGTGTACCGCACGTCCCAACCGTCATCGCGCAGCCGGGCGGCAAATTTGCGCATGGCGGCAAAGATGAATGCGATCTTCTTGGGGTGATGCCGAACGTAGGTGGCTTCCTCCGACACTTCGGCCATGATCACCACGTCCGACCCCTTTTCCGCCGCCGCCAGCGCCGACAAGGCGTCGCTCAGTTGATCCCCGAGCACCAGAACAAGGCGGCTCACCACGGCACCTCTGTGCCCTGCCAGTCGTAGAATTTTCCGCTATCCGCAACAGTCAGACGATCCAGCACCGACAGCAGGTTTCCTGCGGCTTCCGACGCCGGGACCGATGGGTTGTGGCCCACGTATTTCTCGGTGAAGGGGGTCTCGACCGTGCCGGGATGCAAGGCCACGCAGATCAAGCCCTTATGGGTGCGGCCCAGTTCAACAGACGCGCCATGCAACATCTGGTTCAGCGCCGCCTTTGACGTGCGGTAGCTGTACCAGCCGCCCAGACGGTTGTCGCCGATCGACCCGACGCGTGCCGACAGGGCGGCAAAAACGGCCCGTTCGTTGCGCGGCAAAAGCCGCATCGCATGTTTGAGAACCAGAGACGGGCCGACAGTGTTCAGCTTGAACTGATCGATCATCGCCTCCGCCGTGACATGGCGCAGCGTCTTTTCAGGCGTCGCGCCATTGATTTCGAGCGCACCCGTGGCGACGAAGACCAGATCGAACGGCCCGTCAAGCGCGCCAAGCGCCGCCTCCACGCTGGTCTCGTCCGTCACGTCCAGCCCGTCGCCGCTGCGCGACAAGCCGGTCACGGCAACCCCGCGCGCCGCGAGCGCGTCCGATATGGCGGTTCCGATCCCGCCGCTCGATCCGATAACAAGTGCATTTTTCATGACACAGCCAGCTAGCGTGCCCTCCCCGGCGGTCAACGACCTCAGGCCAGACCGCGCCAGCGCAACACAACGATCAAGAGCACGATCACCGCAAGGATGTTGAACGCCACACTGCCAAGGATCGAAAGGAAAAGACCCTTGCGCCGGTCGGCCACGTCGATGGCGCGCAAATGCGCCGCCGCGCGGTCAAAGGCGGGGTCGATCGTCGAGGTATCAAGCCGCAGCGCAAGGCGCGGATTGCGGGCCATCTCCTCGGCCTCCGCCACCAGCGAGATATCCTTGCGCACTCCGGTCGGCAACCGCCTCCCGGCCTTGGCCAGCCGGCGCGACAGCGGCCCATGCCGCAGGCCCAACTGCTTGGCCATGAGCCTGCGCAGCGTCTCGGCATGTGTCCTGATGTGTTCGGCCTGCTCCATCCTCCCGATTTACGCCGACACGCGCTCTTGCTCAAGTCGGGTCGCACGCCGTAAGAAGCAGCCATGCTGAATACCCTGATCTTCGACTCCACCGGACCGGCCCAGCCGATCCTGATCATTCACGGGCTCTACGGCTCTGGCCGCAATTGGGGTGTGATCGCCAAACGGTTGTCGGACCGCGGAAAAATCGTTGCCGTGGACCTGCGCAATCACGGTGACAGCTTCTGGTCCGACAGCCACGGCTATCCCGAGATGGCCGCCGATCTGGCCGAGGTGATCGAGGCGCAAGGCATGTCGATGGACGTGGTCGGCCATTCCATGGGGGGCAAGGCGGCAATGGTCCTTGCGCTGACGCGGCCCGATCTGGTCAATCGCCTGATCGTGGCAGATATCGCGCCGGTCGCCTATACTCATTCGCAAATCCAGTTCATCGACGCCATGCGCAGCGTCGACCTGTCCAGGGTCGAAAAACGCTCGGACGCGGCCGCGCAATTGGCCGCACATGTGCAGGATCCCAGCCTGCAGGCGTTTTTCACGCAATCACTGGACGTGAAAGGCAAACGCTGGACGCTCAACCTCGATGCGCTGGCAAACGAGATGCCGAAAATCCTCGGCTTCCCGGATGTGACCGGCAGGTTTGAAAAACCGACGCTGTTTCTGTCGGGGGCCGAGTCGGATTACGTCACGCCGGATCATCGCCCCGCGATCAAGGCGTTGTTCCCCAAGGCGCGTTTCGCCAAACTGCCCGGTGCGGGCCACTGGCTTCACGCCGAAAAGCCGCGCGCGTTCGAAGCGTCCGTTCGCGCGTTTCTCGACCAGGACCAGTAGATCAGTAGCCGCGACAGGTCCGTTCCGACCGCGCGGCAAACGCCTTGTAGCGCTCCCAGAACGCATCATCCGCCGGCGTCTTGGACATCCAGACATCATGCGCGCGCTGCGGGTCCCTGAAGAACCGCGATGCCTTGCGCTGATCCCGTCCCGACAGGGATCGGTTGGCCACCGTCTGGATGCAGCCGCAAAGCCGCGAATTGCGGGCCTTGCGATCAGAAGACAGGCAGGCGCGGCTGATCGGCCCCGAGGAAAACCGCATGACACCGCTATCCGACCTGTCGAACCGGTTGCCGCCACATCCGGCCACCAGTGCCGTGACCAAAACTGCTGCCAAGAATTTCATGTCGCCTGCTCACCATTGCTCTTGCCGCGCGACCTGGATCTTTTGCCCTGTTTGGCGCGCGGCTGCCTCGTATGATCATGCCCGAACGCCCGGCTCTTTTCAAATCACCTTTTGCGCGGCTGCCCACGGCTGTCACGCCACCTTGACCGCACAGTGAAACCGCTTCATATCCCGCGCATGACAGAGCTTTCGCACATCCGCAATTTCTCCATCGTTGCCCATATCGACCACGGGAAATCCACCCTGGCCGACCGGCTGATCCAGTCGACGAACACGGTCACCGCACGGGAGATGAAGGAGCAGCTTCTCGACTCGATGGATATCGAGCGCGAACGCGGCATCACGATCAAGGCCAACACCGTCCGGATCGAATACAAGGCCGAGGATGGCGAGGTCTATATCCTCAACCTGATCGACACCCCCGGACACGTGGATTTCGCCTACGAGGTCTCCCGCTCGATGCGCGCGGTCGAAGGCTCGCTTCTCGTGGTCGATGCGACCCAGGGCGTCGAGGCGCAGACGCTGGCCAATGTCTACACCGCCATCGACGCGGATCACGAAATCGTCCCGGTGCTCAACAAGATCGACCTGCCCGCCTCCGAGCCTGACCGGGTCAGGGAACAGATCGAGGATGTCATCGGGATCGATGCCTCCGATGCCCTGGAAATCTCGGCCAAATCCGGGCTGGGTATTCCGTCCGTGCTCGAGGCGATTGTAAAGCGCCTGCCGCCGCCACATGGCGGCACCCGCGATGCGCCGCTCAAGGCGATGCTGGTCGACAGCAAATACGACCCCTATCTGGGCGTCGTGGTGATCGTCCGGGTCATCGATGGTGTCTTGAAAAAGGGCCAGCGCATCAAGATGATGAAATCCGGCGGCACCTACGACATCGACCGCGTCGGCGTTTATCGCCCGGCAATGCTGGCGGTGGACGAACTTGGCCCCGGCGAGATCGGCTACATGACGGCGCAGATCAAACAGGTGAGCGACACCCGCGTCGGCGACACGATCACGACCGAAAAGAAGGGCTGCGAGTCGCCCCTGCCCGGCTTCAAACCGTCGATCCCGGTCGTGTTCTGCGGTCTTTTCCCGGTCGATGCCAACGATTTCGAGGATATGCGCGGCGCGATTGAAAAGCTCGCCCTGAACGACGCGTCCTTTACCTCCGAGATGGAAACCTCCGCCGCGCTCGGCTTCGGCTTCCGCTGCGGGTTCCTCGGGCTGCTGCACCTCGAAGTGGTGCGCGACCGGCTGGAACGGGAATACGGCATCAACCTGATCACCACCGCGCCGTCGGTGATCTATCATATCTACACCAAGGACGGCGAGATGCAGGAGCTGCACAATCCAGCCGACATGCCCGATCCATCCACCGTCGATCATATCGAGGAACCCCGGATCAAGGCGTCGATCCTCGTGCCCGACGAATACCTGGGTGACGTTCTCAAGCTCTGCCAGGACCGGCGCGGCCTTCAGCTTGACCTGACCTATGTCGGCAACCGGGCGATGGTGGTCTATGACCTCCCGCTGAACGAGGTGGTCTTCGATTTCTACGACCGCCTGAAATCCGTGACCAAAGGCTATGCCAGCTTTGACTACCAGATGATCGGCTACCGCGAAGACCATCTCGTGAAAATGCAGGTCCTCGTGAATGACGAACCGGTCGATGCGCTTTCGACCATGGTGCATCGCGACCGCGCCGAAATGCGCGGCCGGGCGATGTGCGAAAAGCTCAAGGACCTGATCCCGCGCCACATGTTCAAGATCCCGATCCAGGCAGCGATCGGCGGCAAGGTGATCGCCCGCGAGACGCTGCCGGCCCTGCGCAAGGACGTCACCGCAAAATGCTACGGCGGCGACGCCAGCCGAAAGAAAAAGCTGCTGGAAAAGCAGAAAGCGGGCAAGAAGAAGATGCGCCAGTTCGGAAAGGTGGAAATTCCGCAGGAAGCGTTCATCTCGGCGCTCAAGATGGACGGGTAAGCAAACCTACCGCGCATCCCGAACAGGGACGCTGTGCGCGGCATCAGTCACGCCCCCCGCAACACAGGGCCGAACCGCCGATCAGGATCCCGCAGGTCAGGTGTCACGCGGTCAGGCCATCAGGCTCCGCAATCCCGTTCGCCCGACAACACGCCGTGACGGAATTGGCAAGCAGGCAGGCGATGGTCATCGGCCCGACCCCGCCGGGCACGGGCGTGATCGCGCCCGCGACCTCGGCGCAACTGTCGAACTGGCAATCGCCCACGAGCCGCGTCTTGCCCTCCCCTTTTTCCGGCGCGTCAATCCGGTTGATGCCGACATCGATCACCGTCGCCCCCGGCTTGATCCAATCTCCCGGCACCATTTCGGTGCGGCCCACCGCGGCAACGACAATATCCGCGCGGCGCACCACATCGGGCAGGTCCCGGGTCCGCGAATGGGCAATCGTCACGGTGCAGCTGTCGCCCAGCAACAATTGCGCCATCGGCTTGCCCACGATATTCGACCGACCGATCACCACGGCGTTCATGCCGGACAGGCTGCCATGATGATTGCGCAGCATCATCAAACACCCCAGCGGCGTGCACGGCACCATGGATTTCTGCCCGGTCCCCAACAGGCCGACATTCGAGATGTGAAACCCGTCGACATCCTTGGCGGGATCGATCGAATTGATCACCAGGTCTTCGTCCAGATGATCCGGGAGCGGCAATTGCACCAAAATCCCGTGCACCGCCGCGTCCGCGTTCAGCCGCGCGATCAGCGCAAGCAAATCCGCCTCGGACGTCTCCGCATCGAGCCTGTGCTCGAACGAGTTCATCCCCACCTCGCTGGTCATCTTGCCCTTGGAGCGGACATAGACCTGGCTTGCGGGGTCCTCGCCAACCAGCACGACCGCCAAGCCCGGCGTGATGCCGTGATCGGCCTTGATCCGTGCGACGTGATGGGCAACCTGCCCGCGTATCTCTGCGGCAAAGGCTTTTCCGTCGATGATCTGAGCACCCATGATGCGTCCTTCTTCTCTTTCCAAATATGCAGACCCGTCCCGCGCCACCACGCGGCACCCTGGACAGTCCAGCCCCGGCGGGAGGGCGGGTGGGGCGACGGGCAGCGCCCGAGCGCCCACCCGTCCTCTCGCGCCTAGAACAAACCTTCGATCTCGCCCGCCTCGTTGAGATGGATACTTTCCGCCGAGGGCTGGCGCGGCAGGCCCGGCATGGTCATGATCTCACCGCAGACCACCACGACGAACCCGGCCCCGGCGGACAGGCGCACCTCGCGCACCGGCACCGAATGGCCCGTCGGCGCACCGCGCAGGTTCGGATCGGTCGAGAAGGAGTATTGCGTCTTCGCCATGCAGATCGGAAGATCGCCGTATCCCTGGTCCTCCCACAGCTTGAGCTGGTCGCGGATTTTCTGATCCATCAGCGCCCCGTCCGCGCGATAGATGCGCTTGGCGATGGTCTGGATCTTCTCGGCCAGAGGCATCTCGTCGTTGTAGATCGGCGCGAAGTTGGCCTGGCCGGCATCCGCCACGTCAGCCACCTTGCGTGCCAGATCGGCAGACCCTTCCGACCCGAGCTCCCAGTGCCGCGACAGAACAGCCTCGGCCCCATGTTCCTTGACATAGCTCTTGATCGCGTCGACCTCGGCATCGGTGTCCGTCACGAAATGGTTGATCGCCACGACAACCGGCACGCCAAACGACTTGAGGTTCTCGATATGGCGGCCAAGATTTGGACAGCCAGCCTTCACCGCATCCACGTTTTCCGCACCCAGATCGGGTTTTGCCACCCCGCCATTCATCTTCATCGCGCGCACTGTCGCAACACAGACCACGACAGAAGGCGCCAGCCCGGCCTTGCGGCACTTGATGTTCATGAATTTCTCGGCTCCCAGGTCGGCCCCGAAACCCGCTTCGGTGACAACGAAATCCGTCAGCTTGAGCGCCGTGGACGTCGCGATCACCGAATTGCAGCCATGCGCGATATTGGCGAACGGGCCGCCATGCACGAAGGCCGGGTTGTTCTCGAGCGTCTGCACGAGGTTCGGCTGCATCGCATCCTTCAAGAGCACCGTCATCGCGCCCTCTGCCTTGATGTCGCGACAGAATACCGGGGTGCGGTCGCGGCGGTAGGCCACGATCATCGCACCCAGACGGGTTTCCAGATCCTTGAGATCCTTTGCCAGGCAGAGAATCGCCATGACCTCGGACGCCACGGTGATGTCGAACCCCGCCTCGCGCGGGAAGCCGTTGGCAACACCGCCCAGCGAACAGGTGATCTGCCGCAGGGCGCGGTCATTCATGTCGACCACCCGCTTCCATTGCACGCGGCGGATGTCGATTTCCTGCTCATTGCCCCAGTAGATATGGTTGTCGAGCATCGCCGACAGCAAGCTGTGAGCGCTGGTGATCGCGTGGAAATCCCCCGTGAAATGCAGGTTCATGTCCTCCATCGGCACCACCTGCGCATGGCCGCCTCCGGCCGCGCCGCCCTTCATGCCGAAATTCGGCCCGAGCGACGCCTCGCGGATGCAGATCATCGCCCGCCTGCCGATATGGTTCAACCCGTCCCCAAGACCGACGGTTGTGGTCGTCTTGCCCTCGCCCGCCGGGGTCGGGTTGATCGCGGTGACAAGGATCAGCTTGCCATTCGGGCGGTCCTGAACCGAATTGATGAAGGATTGGCTGACCTTCGCCTTGTCATGGCCATAGGGCAACAGGTCGTCAGACCCGATCCCGATCTTCTCGCCAATTTCCTGGATGGGGCGTTTTTGCGCCGCGCGCGCGATCTCGATATCCGATTTATACGACATGATTGGGGTCCCCTGTTCGTACCTTGTTTGTCAGAGCCATACAGCCGCGCGCCAGAGCCGTGTCGCCGTGAAACCGACACTTCCACGCCAATCCGCGGCGGGATCGCCACCGCCGCGTCGCCCATCGGAAACCTGCTGGCCACGAGCGACCCTCGGTTGAGGCAAAACCGGCTGGTCATGCAGATGCAGCTGCAGCCGGATACCCGGCGTCAAACGGCCCAGACGTTCAGCACAGGCGATCACTCGGCGCCCGCGCTTCGCCACCACCTTGAAGGATTCGCCCTTGCCCGGAAACAGAAATACCCCGGCGCCTTTGTCAGGCACCGGGGTTGATATTCTTTCGTGTGTCGCGGTCAGGTGCTGGGCTCCGGCTCCAAATCCCCGCCATCCGGGTTTGACTTGGGCTTCGGCTTGGTCTTCGGAATGGACGCAATGCTTGGCTTCTCCGGCGCAGCGCTCGGAGTGTCATCATCCCCGGAATTGGGCGGCTCGCCCTTGATCACCCGCCCGATCTCTTCGCCTGTCAGCGTTTCGAATTCCAGAAGCCCCTCGGCAAGACGCTCCCATTCCACGCTTTTGTCGGACAGGATTTGATGCGCCCGGTCGTAGGCGTCGCTGATCAGACGCTTCACCTCGTCCTCGATCAACGCCTTGGTTTCGGCCGAGACCGACAATCCGGCGGCGTTGCCGCTATACCCCTCGGCTGCTTCCCGGTAGTCGATATTGCCCACCTTGTCGGACATGCCCCATTGCAGGACCATCGCCCGGGCCAGCGCCGAAGCTTGCTGGATATCGCCCGCCGGTCCGTTGGACACATTGTCGGCGCCGTATTTGATGATCTCGGCTGCCTTGCCCGCCATTGTCATGGCCAGTTTTTCCTCGCACTCGGACTTGTGCCAGTTGAGCCGGTCGATCTCGGGCAACGACACGACCATGCCAAGCGCACCACCGCGCGGGATGATCGTCGCCTTGTAGACCGGGTCGCATTGCGGAAGTTCCATGCCGACGATGGCGTGCCCCGCCTCGTGATAGGCGGTCTTTTCCTTCTGCTCCGGCGTCAGCACCATGGAGCGGCGTTCCGACCCCATCATCACCTTGTCCTTGGCGTGTTCGAAATCCTCCATCGTGACAAAGCGCCGTCCAACCCGCGCCGCCATAAGCGCCGCCTCGTTCACGAGGTTGGCAAGATCTGCACCTGAAAAGCCCGGCGTACCGCGTGCGATGATGCGCAGGTCCACATCCGGTCCGAGCGGCGTCTTGCGTGCATGGACGCCAAGGATCTTTTCGCGGCCCTTGATGTCGGGATTGGGAACCGTGACCTGCCTGTCAAAGCGGCCTGGCCGCAGCAGGGCCGGGTCAAGAACATCCTTGCGGTTCGTCGCCGCCACGATGATCACGCCCTCATTGGTCTCGAACCCGTCCATTTCCACAAGGAGCTGGTTCAGGGTCTGTTCGCGCTCGTCATTTCCGCCGCCGTGACCGGCGCCGCGCGCGCGGCCCACGGCGTCAATCTCGTCGATGAACACGATGCATGGCGCGTTTTTCTTCGCTTGCTCGAACATGTCACGCACGCGGGATGCGCCAACGCCGACGAACATCTCGACGAAATCGGACCCGGAAATGGTGAAGAACGGTACGCCGGCCTCACCCGCGATGGCGCGCGCCAGCAAGGTCTTACCGGTGCCCGGAGGCCCCACCAGAAGCGCGCCTTTCGGAATCTTGCCGCCGAGCCGCGAGAACCTCTGCGGGTTGCGCAGGAATTCAACGATCTCTTCGAGCTCTTCCTTGGCCTCGTCGATGCCGGCCACGTCGTCAAAGGTCACGCGGCCATGTTTTTCGGTCAGCAACTTGGCCTTCGATTTGCCAAAGCCCATCGCGCCGCCGCGACCGCCCCCTTGCATCCGGTTCATGAAATAGATCCAGACACCGATCAAGAGCAGGAAGGGAAGCAGACTGAGAAGGAAGGACTGGAAGCCTGATTGCTGCTGTTCCTCCGCGCGGATCGGGATGTCGTTGTTGACCAACAGGTCAGTCACCATGGCATCCTCGGGCTTGATCGTGACATAATCCTGCCCGTCGGTGCTGCGGAACCGAATTTGTTCACCGTCGAGCGTCACGGAGTTGACCGTATTGTCTTCAACCGCCGAAACGAATTCGGAATAACTGAGTTCGCGGCTTTGCAGCGTGTTGCCGCCACCCGAAAAGATGTTGAATAGCGCAAGGATCAACAGGAACAGAACGACCCAAAAGGCGATATTTCGTGCGTTGCCCAATGAAATTTCTCCTGGTTTCGACGGGGCTGAAACGCCCGCGCCTCTTGGTGTTTAACATAGACATGCATCGCTCGTGTTCAATGCGAAAGACAAAATCGCTTGAAACCTGCGTCACACTGCCCGCGCACGTAGCGGCGGACATCCGCTGTGGGCCCGAAACCAAGCCCCGGACAGGCCAGCACTCGCTCTCCCGACCACACCGCCGGCAGCGCCAAGGCCGCGCGATGCGGCAAGCCAAGATCGGACCGGTTCAGGATCTGCTGCCAGCCCGCCTCACCCAGCGCCCGGATCCTGGCGCCTTGCGCGAATGCGCCAGCCTGATCCGTCACCATCCACTGGTCATCCCACAGCGCGCCAGGCGCGCTTTCTGCTGCGCGCACCGCTGCGTATTCGCGCAGGACACGCATATGGGCCTTTTCGACCAGCACTTCCGCCCCGTGCAATGTGCCGCCACCGCCGGACAGCACCCGCGCCAGCAAATTTTCGCTTGCCGTGGCACGCGGCCGATATTCGGCCCCGGACACGTAGCACAAGGCCGCTGTCAGCATCCGCAGCTGCGTTTCGCGGTCCAGCTTTGCGAAGCCGTCGCGCAGGATTCGCACCTGGCCCAAAGGTGCGTTCGCGCAGACGGTGCCGACCGCCTCTGCCAACCGCGCCCGAAGCCCGTCCCGTGCGCGCGCCAGGCGATCCGCGGTGTCGGCCAAACCGCGGGTCGTGATGCCTTCATCGCCCAGACTTCTTAACAAATCACGAACGCGTACCCGGTCATAACCGCGATCGTCGTTGCTGGGGTCCTCGACCCACCGCCCCTTGAGGCACCGCGCGTAATGTCGCAACGCGTCGCGCGTCATCCCAAGACAGGGGCGCAGGATCCGAAACCCCGGCTGCAGCGCATGCTGCGGCGGCAATTCGCCATCCCAATGCCCGGCTTGCAGCGGCGGCACATCCACAGAATGCGGTACAACGTCACGGGCGGGGCGCATGCCGGACAAACCATCCACGCCCGACCCGCGTGCAAGGCGCATCAGGACGGTTTCCGCCTGGTCGTCCATCGTATGGGCGAAAAGAACGTGCCGCAGCCCGCCGCGCCAGCGATCGATCAGCGCCAGCCGCCCCCGGCGCGCGGCGTCCTGCATGTTGCCGGTCCCGTCCCAATCCCAGCGCAGGACCGCGTGCGGCCAGCCCAACACATGGCATTCCTCGGCCACCATCGCGGCCTCGTCAACGCTTTCGGGCCGCAATCCGTGATCGACCGTGACCACCCACAAGCGCACACCGTAAACGCGTGTCCAGTTATGTGCGAGATACAGCATCGCCATGCTGTCACCGCCGCCGGAGACCGCCAAGCCGATGTCGGACGGAAAACCTGGCCCGATAAGCTGGCCCATCGCGTCGGCAAACCGCTGGTCCAGCGGCGTCTCCGTCACTCGCAGTCCAGCCGGTCTTTGGCTGCGTTCGCCGCGCTCTGCGCGTCGCTTGCACCGGGATAGCGCCCGGCCACTTCATTCAGGGTGACACAGGCCGCCGAGACGTTGCCAAGTGCGCCCAGCGCAGCCCCCAGCCGCCACAGGGCCTCTGGCCCCGCAGCATCGTCGGGATACCCGGCATAGGCATCAAGATAGCGCCGCGCGGCATCGCGCGTGTTGCCCAACCCTTCGAGCGCGCGGCCCTCGCCCACAAGCGCCTGCGCCTCTAGCGGTCCGCCGGGATAGGTCTGGCGAAAGGCCGCAAACTGGTCCGCGGCGGATCGAAAGTCACCTTGGTCGAGCGCCTCCTCGGCCCGCCGAAAGTCTGTTTCTTCCCCGACGGCCAATTCCGTGCCGCTCTGCGGGTCAGGTTGCGGGGCCGGCGCCGGGGACGCCACGTCGTCTCCGCCAAGGGTCGGGGTCTGGCCCAATGAACCGATGTCGCACGCGTCGTCCAACTCGCAAAGCCGGAATTCCAGATCGCCAAGCCGATTGGCCCCGTCCTCGGCCACGCGGCTGACGCGGAACTCGAGCTCCTCGGTCTTGGAAATCAGCCGTGTCAGCTCGGATTCGATCGCGTTGATCCTGTCAAGCGCACCGGACGGCAAAGACACCGAACTGCCGCCTGTGGTCGACAATTCCCGCTTGAGCTTTTGCAACTCGACAAACAGCACCGACATATCCTGCCGGAGATCCGCGAGGGTTTCCTGCGCCTGCCCGCCGACAGGGGCAAACGCAACGACGCAACTCAGTATGACAGCCCTCAGACGCATCACGGACTCCGTCAGCTGGTGGGTCCGGCGGAAATGATGGTCACGGCGCGCCGGTTCTTGGCATAGCACGATTCGTCCGAACACACTTCGATCGGGCGTTCCTTGCCGTAGCTGACGAACCGCAAGCGGTTGTCCGGAATGCCTTGCGACACCAGGTATTCCATCACCGAATTGGCCCGCCGCCCGCCAAGGGCGAGGTTATAGGCGCGGGTACCCTGTTCGTCCGCGTGACCTTCGATCACCGCGTTATAGTCGGAATTGGTGTTCAGCCATTGCACCTGCCCGTCCAGCGTCGCGCGCGCCTCGGGGCTGAGCTCGGACTGATCCACCGCGAACAATACGCGGTCACCGACCGTCTGCTGGAAATAGGCCGGGGAGGCCGGGTCGCTGGCGCTACCGGGCACGACACCCCCGGCCTCGCCCGTGGCCTGGTTCAGATCCACCGCGTCGTTGTCAAAACGGTTGGCATTGGTACAGGCCGACACGGCCAGGCCGGCCACCAGCATCGTGAGTTTCGAGGAAAGTCGCATGAGATATCCTGCTCTTTTATCGTTTGTTGAAATTTACCACAGCTGCGGTGCCGCGCCTAGGGTCACATGCGCGGTCACTGGAGCGGCCCCCAACTTGGATCCGAAGCCCCTTCCGGTGTGCGCACACGCTTCAGGTTGCGGCCAGAGATGTCGACGGAATAGAGCGACGACGCCCCCTGCGCTCCCTGCGTTTCGCGCGCGAACATGATGACACGCCCGTTCGGCGCCCAAGTTGGACCTTCATCGAGGAACGACGCCGTGAGCAAGCGTTCTTCGGACCCGTCGGTCCGCATCACGCCGATATGGAACCGGCCCGCGTTCTGCTTGGTAAAGGCGATCATGTCGCCGCGCGGCGACCAGACCGGCGTGGAGTACCGCCCCTGGCCAGAGCTGATCCGCTGCGCCTCACCACCGGAGGCGGACATGACATAAAGCTGTTGCGTGCCGGACCGGTCACTCTCGAAAACGATCTGGCTGCCATCGGGCGAATAGCTGGGCGCGGTTTCGATCGACGGCGCGCTTGTGAGTTGCCGCGTGCCGCCGCTTGCGATGTCCATCGCCCAGATATCAGTATTCGACCCTTGGGTGATCGAGTAAACCACCGTCTGTCCATTCGGCGCGAACCGCGGGGCAAAACTCATCACGCCGTCCTGACCCGGCAGGATGCGGCTCTGCACCGTGCCCACTTCAAGCACATGCACACGCGGCAAGCCGGTCTCATAACTGGTATAGAGCACCCGCTGACCATCGTTGGAAAAACGCGGCGCCAGAACCAGCGCGTTGCCGCTGGTCAGGTACTGCACATTGGCCCCGTCGTAATCCATGACAGCCAAGCGCTTCGCCCGCTGATCCTTGGGTCCACTTTCGGAGACAAAAACCACGCGGCTGTCGAAATACCCGCTCTCGCCGGTGATCCGGCTATAGACCTGGTCCGCCACCTTGTGCGCCATCCGGCGCCATCCATCGGGGCTGCCGGCGAATTGCATGCCCTCTCCCAACTCGGTCCCGGAAAACACGTCCCAGACGCGGAACTTGACGACAACCCGCCCGCCTTCGGAGCTCACCGCACCGGTGACCAGCGCCTGCGCGTTGATCGCTTTCCAGTCGGCAAACTGCACAGGGCTGCCAAAGCTGGTGATCTGGCTGATATGCGCCTCGCGCGGGACCTCGCGAAACAGCCCCGTGCCCGTCAGATCATCGGCCACGACCCGCGCGATCTGTTGCGCAAGCTCCTGCGCGTCAGCCGATTCCGCAACGAAATCCGGCACCGCATAGGGCAAGGGCTCCACAACCCCTTCGGTGATCTCGATCCGCAAGGGCCCGTTCTGTGCCAGCGCCGTCACCGGGGCCATCACGGCAAGCAAAAGGGTGGTCAGACAGGTCGCAACGAACTGTTTCATCGGATCCTCATACTCTCTGGGTTGAACGTCATTTCAACGCTTTTCCACTGGTCAAACTTCTCTGGCGGCAAATTGTATCCATCGCCCTGGCATCGCAGGATGGCCCGCCGCGCCGCTTGAAAGGCCGTTTCCGTCGCCGCCTCGTCGCCCCCGGACGCGGATGACATCCGCAACGTCGAGCCGACCACCTGCCCAGAGCGATCCATATCAAAAGCCACGGTCACGGTCACGTTGGCCGCCTGCGATCCCACATCCACGACCCAGCAATCCTGAACCGCGATGCGAAAGCCATCGGTTTCGCTTTGTGTCAACGGCGGCCCATCGGTCGGGCCTTCGGTCGGCTCGGCAAGCGCCTCCTCAAGCGCACCGGCGATCGCCGACGCGGCATCCTCTTCAACATCCTCCTGCGGCGCAGCGTCCGGTGCAGGCTCTGCCGTCTCCGTTGGCTCCGGCTCCGGCTCCGGTGTCGGCCGGCTCGGCCGGGTTTGCGGGCGCACCGACGCCGTGGGCGCACGCGCGGGCTCTTCCGCCTCGGTGATGATCTCGGTTGTTGCCGCCTCAGGGGCCGTCGCCTGCTGTTCCTCGGCATCGGATGTCTCGGCCGTGTCGGAGTCTTGAACCGTCTCCTGAACCTCGGGCGCAACATCGGCCTCCGGCGCGGGGTCCGGCACGGCCTCAGGCGCGACGCGCGGCGCAGGACGCGGCACCGGGCGCAACGCCACGTCCGGCGCCTCGACCTCTGGCGCCGGTGCGGGCGCGGGTGGCTGTGTCAGGTCTTCCGTGGTCTCGGGCGCCGGCTCTGGCAAATCCGGCTGCGGCGCGGGATCGGGCTCCGCCACTTCCGGCTCCACCGGATCGGGGGGCGTCGTCGGCTCCCTCTCCTGTGCCGGCGTCTCGGGCGCGGCGTCCTCCTCTACGGGCGGCGTCAGCGCCGCCGGTTCCTCCACCGTCGACATGTCAGGTTGCGGCGCCGTCATCGCGGCGAACTCCGCTTCGGACATAACCGACACCTCAGCCACCTCCACGTCCGGAGGATCGCTGCCGAAGATGCCGCCGAACAGCGCCCAGAGAATGAGGACTCCATGCGCCCCGCCAGAGATATAATGGCCCGTATGCACGTCCCGCCTCAGCCATCCGATCCGTCAAGCGCCGGACCCCCGATATCCGTCACAAGACCGATAGAGCTGAACCCGCCTGCGTTCAGGGCGCCCATGATCTGCGCCACCACATCATAGGTCACCGTGCCGTCCGCACGCAGGAACACGCGGTCATCCGATCGTTCCGCGGCAATCGCCCGCAATTGCGGCACAAGATCGGAACGCGCCACTTCGGTATCCTGGATGGACACGGTGCCATCCGCCGAGATTGTCACCGCCAACGGCTCCTCGGTTTCCGACGGCAGCGCTGTCGCCGCCGTTTTCGGCAGCTCCACCGGCACACCGACCGTGAGCAGCGGCGCCGCCACCATGAAAATGATCAAGAGCACCATCATCACGTCGACAAACGGCGTCACGTTGATCTCCGACATCGGCATGGCGCGGCTCTTGCGGCGCCTGCGCCCGCCGCCGCCTCCGGTTCTGACAACGCCACCCGCCATGTCTCAGCTGTCCAACTGGCGGCTGAGAATGGTCGAAAACTCGTCGGCAAAGGATTCGTACCGCGCCAGGATCCGGTCGCTGTCTGCCGAGAGCTTGTTGTAGAAGATCACGGCCGGGATCGCCGCCAGCAGGCCAAGCCCCGTCGCCAGAAGCGCCTCCGCGATGCCCGGCGCAACGACAACAAGCGACGTGTTCTGCTGCTGCGCGATCTCGACAAAGGCGTGCATGATCCCCCAGACCGTGCCGAAAAGCCCGACGAAGGGCGCCACCGACCCCACCGTGGCCAAAACGCCAAGATTGCGTTGCAACGCGTCTGCCTCTTTCTGGATCGCCACGTCCATCGACCGGTCGATCCGGGCATGTGCGCCTGCGATCAACCCGCCATCGGTCCGATGTGACCGGCGCCATTCGGTCATGCCCGCGGCAAACACCCGTTGGGCGCGCCCATCCGGGTCTGGCCCGATCTGGTCGAACAATTCGTCCAGAGGCTCTCCCGACCAGAACGACCGGTCGAAATCTGCCGCCTCGGTCCGCGCCTTGCGATACGCGATCAGCTTTTCAAAGATGATCGCCCATGCCCAGAATGACGCAACGATCAACAGCACCATGACGAGTTTCACGGTCAGCGTCGCGCGTGCGAACAGTCCCCACATGGAGAAATCAATCTCCTGCGCCAACGCAAGTGTTTCTGCTTCCATCTGCCTGCTCTTTAGCCGATTGGCCCCGATTGGCCGGGGTCTGGTTACCAGCATCAATACCGCAATTGCAGGGGAAACGCCAACACAATGGCGTCAGAACGCGCTAATTCCCCAACACTAGTGAATCTGACGGCGGATATTCGCCGGAAGCCGTGCCGGGGCGCCGCCCTCGCCCACACACACGACCGTCACCTCGGCCCGAAAGAGCAGCGCATCGTCGCGCAGAACCTCCTGCGCCATGGTCAGGCGCGCACCCGTGATGGCGGTCAGCCTGGTCCGCACCGAAAGGTCGTCGTCGAATTTCGCGGGCAACAGGTAATCCGCCTCGACCCGCCGAACCGCGAACACGATCCCGTCCTTTTCCCGCATGGCGTTCTGGTCGATCCCGAGCGACCGAACCCAATCCGATCGCGCGCGTTCGATGAATCGCAGGTAATTTGCGTAATATACGATCCCTCCCATGTCGGTGTCCTCGTAATAGACCCGTACCGGAAAACTGTGAACCATTCCCTAATTCCCCTGCGCCATCTGCATCCGCGCCGCCAACCGCAGCGCATGCGCCGGGTCGCGCGCAACCGCCGGCATCACCGGATCGTACCCCGCGCGCACCAGCGCCCCGATCTCGGGCCTGAGCACGACGCGCCCGTCGCCAAGATCTCCCAGCGGCGCGCGATCCGTGAACGCCAGATCGGACCAAAGCACGATCGACTGAACCACCTGGCCGAGCGCAAGAGCGTCGGCCGGTTGGGCCGACATCACGTCATCCATGCGCAGGAACACGAAACACGCCTTGATTGCCCCGGACGCGTCGAAGCGGAACACCCGGTACTGGTTTGCCTCCGCCTGGCGCAACCTGTCGACCAGGGGCGCCAACCCGTCGATCAACCGGTCCAGATCGGGCACCTCCAAAAGCTCGTCCCAGCTGCGAAAGAAAAACACCATCACATTGGTGCCAAGCTCCGGATCGGTCTCGGCCAACTGGTGCCCGGCCATCTGGCACACCGCCTCGAACGCGCCCTTCACGATATCAAGCGTCGCGTCTTCCACGCCGAACACGACCGGAGCAATAGGTCGCCCCCAGCGGGCAAAAAGATACGTCCCGTCCGATCGCGTGAAAAACCGCTCAACCTCGGCCGCGTCCATCATCTGGCCCCGCCCCCTGCTTCTTCTCTTTCCAAATATGCAAATCGATCCCTGTCACAGGCCGCACCGGCGGGCAAGTCAGGCCGAAACGTCAGTCAGACCCGAATAAATCCGACTGACCCGGCAGACGCGGGGCCGGCAGCCCCAGTTGGCTCCAGCCCTTCTGGGCCAACATCCGCCCGCGCGGCGTGCGCTGGATCAGACCCTGCTGCAACAGGTAGGGCTCGATCACCTCTTCCAGCGCATCGCGGCTCTCCGACAGCGCCGCCGACAAGGTCTCGATCCCCACGGGTCCGCCCTGGTAATTCTCGGCGATCAGCCGCAGATACCGCAGGTCCGCCCCGTCAAGGCCAAGACCATCGACACCCAGCCGCGTCAACGCGCCATCGGCGAGCGCCTTGGTGACGATCCCATCACCCTCGACAACGGCAAAATCGACAACCCGCCGCAACAGGCGCCCGGCGATCCGCGGCGTGCCGCGTGACCGACGCGCGATCTCGCGGGCGCCTTCCGGGGCCGATTGCACACCAAGCTTTGCCGCGTTGCGCGTGACGATCATGTGCAACTCGTCCTCGGTATAGAAATTCAGCCGCGTCGGAATGCCGAAGCGATCGCGCAGCGGCGTGGTCAACAGACCCAGCCGCGTGGTGGCCCCGATCAGCGTAAAGGGCTGCAGCTCGATGCGCACGGTCCGCGCGGCCGGCCCCTCTCCGATCACCAGGTCAAGCTCGTAATCTTCAAGCGCCGGGTAAAGCACCTCTTCCACCGCCGGATTGAGCCGGTGAATCTCGTCGATGAAAAGCACATCGCGCGCCTCGAGATTGGTCAGGATCGCAGCCAGGTCCCCCGCCTTGGCCAGCACGGGCCCCGATGTCATGCGAAATCCGACACCAAGTTCGCGGGCCATGATCTGCGCCAGGGTCGTCTTGCCCAACCCGGGCGGGCCATGGAACAGCGTGTGATCCATCGCCTCACCGCGCTGGCGGGCCGACTGGATGAACACCCGCAGGTTTGCCCGCGCCTCGGCCTGCCCGACAAAGTCGTCCAGCATCTGGGGCCTGAGCGCGCGGTCACGGTCCTCGGGCAATTCATCGGCACGTACAATCGGATCAGACGACATGTCCACCCTCCACACCCGTCCGGGCTTTCGTCGCTGGGTCCGAGTTACCAAGCGGCCCGCAAGGCTCAATGAGCGGCCTCATCGCGCTACCCTTTCGGTGCCAGGAGTTTCAATGCCGCGCGGATCAGGTCGGATGTTGCCGCGCCGGGCGCGTCATCCGCCGCCCGCGCCACCGCGCTTGCCGCCTCACCCGGTGCATAGCCCAGATTGGCCAGCGCCGACAAAGCCTCCGCCTGCGCCGAGGCAGAGGGCGCGGGTGCCGGATGCGCCGGGGCTGTGGCATCAACAGGCTCGATCACCGCGTCCGCATCGGCAGGTGTCGCGGAAATGCGCGTTTCGCTGCCCATGGCCATCACGTTCGGCGCCTTGTCCTTCAACTCGTTCACCACACGCTGCGCGGTCTTGGGGCCGATCCCCTTGGCCACTTTCACCGAATTCCAGTCTCCCAGCGCGATCGCCCGGCTGACGCCATCGGGACCAAGCGCGCCCAGAATAGCAAGCGATGCCTTCGCGCCAACGCCTTGCACGGACATAAGCAAGCGGTGCCATTCCTTTTCAACCAATGTCGGAAAGCCGAACAATTGCAACAGGTCTTCGCGCACCAGAAGATCGGTATAAAGCGCCACGGCCTCACCCGGCCGGCCGATCTGCGACAGCACCCGGTCCGAGCAATACACGACATACCCGACACCGCGCACATCGATCAGCAGATGATCGTCGGTCTTGTATTCGATCCGTCCAGCCAGCCGCCCGATCATGCGCGCATCCTCATCCCCGGCCCGGTCATGTGATGCGCGTGGCAGATCGCGATGGCCAGCGCATCGGCGGCATCCGACCCGTTGATCTGTGCTCCCGGCAACTGCATCTTAACCATATGCTCGACCTGACCCTTGTCCGCGTGGCCGACACCAACCACTGTCTTTTTCACCGAATTCGGCGCGTATTCCCCGATGTCCAGGCCGAACTGCGCGGGCACCAGCAACGCGACCCCGCGCGCCTGGCCCAGCTTCAGCGTCCCGACCGCGTCCTTGTTCACGAATGTCTTTTCAATCGCAACCGTGTCGGGCGCGAACCGCTCGAACACCTCGGTCAGGGCGTCATGCAAGGCCAGCAGACGCGACGCCAATGCGCCGCCTCCCGACAGGCAGACGCCGTTCGCGACATGTCGCAGCCGGCTGCCATCAGCTTCGATCACGCCCCAGCCAAGAAAGCGCAAACCCGGATCAATCCCCAAAACACGCATTCTGCTCGCGCCCTTGTTGCTTTTGCATCACGGTTAGCACGAAAGGCGAACAAACGCCAAGCATTCAAAACAGAATACCCGGATTTGACCGGATGTCGAAAACGGTGCGCGGGCTGTCGCAAAAGCGATAGGATGTCGCAAAAACGACAGCGCGCATGTCGTTTTTATCGAGTTTTTCCAGAGGATTATCGCAAATCGGCAGCCATGCACAAACTGCATGAAATCCATGCAAAAAGGACAATTGTGGACGCGAAATGGGACGACTACCTGCGCGGTACAGGACAAAACGCCGCCCCGACTCAAGGAACATCGCAATGGCCGCATTTGACACATCCCGCCCCACCTACGCCGTAGGCCACAAAGGCTTCGGCGCTTTTGTAACCTCGCTGATCGCGGCGGTCTCGGCGTGGAACGACACGCGCATGACACGCAAGGCGCTGAGCAAACTGAGCGATCGCGAACTTGAAGATATCGGCCTGATCCGCGGCGATGTCGACGCGCTCTAAGCTCGGAAAAACCAAACGCGACAAAGCCGTGCCAGCCCCGCTGACACGGCTTTTTCATGTGCGAGCAAGATCAGGACATGCGCCCCTCAGCCGATGATGGTCCCCATGAGGCTCGACAGCCCGCGCGTGATCGGGTCCATCTGCATGAGAATTGCACCCACCTGTTCCAGAAAGCCGCCCTCGCGGAGCGCCTCGACCTGCTGCGCATAGGGCGCCGGGCCCAGAACCGTGACGACGCAGGCCTTGAGCACAAACAGCACAACCAGCGGAATCAGCAGCATCGACAGCGAAAAACGTTCGCGGACATGGCCGATCGGGTGGTGCGCGATCACACCGTTCTTTTGCAGTTTTGTGACATAGCCACGCGACAATTGGCGGTGGCGCTTCAGCACCTTGCGGTACCGTTCGTCGAACATGTCCTGTTGATTGGTCATGTGAAGCAGCCTTTGTTCCGGCCCCCACCGGATGTGACCGGGATAGGGGCGGAATATGGCAAGACTTGGGCAACCGTGGCAAATTTTCAGTAAATGCGGCGAAAATTCAGAAAAACGGGAAATTGTGGCGGCTCTAAGACCCGCCCTTTTGCAGCGTCAGCGTCGTCCATTCACCAATCTCTTCCCGGTGCCATGAATTGATGCCATTGCGTGCATAAACCTCTGCCACCTCATCGCCCTGTTCGTTCAGGATGCCTGACAGGATCACGAATCCCCCCGCCCCCAGATGCGCCGCCATGTCCGGCGCCAGATCGATAAGCGGCTGTTTCAGGATATTCGCGAAGACAAGGTCAAACGGCGCGGCCGCATGCAACCGGTCATGGTCAAAGCCCAGCGCCTCAAGACAGACGACCCGGCCCGCCAAACCGTTCGCCGCGACATTCGCCCGCGCCACGTCCACCGCGACCTCGTCCATATCGCTGGCCAGGACCGTTTCGGGCCAGGTCCGCGCGGCGGCCATTGCCAGGACGGCGGTGCCACATCCGATATCGGCCACGTTGCGGCAGGTCACGCCGCCACCGATCAGCCGATCCAACGCGCGCAGACATCCCTGCGTCGTGCCGTGATGCCCGGTGCCAAAGGCCATCGCCGCCTCGATCAGAAGCGGCTCCACCCCCTCGGGCACGCCGTCCGCGTCGTGGCTGCCATGAACATAGAACCGTCCCGCATGCACCGGAACCAATTCGCGCCGGACCTTGGCGACCCAATCGATGTCGGGCACTTCGGACACCGCGAACGGCTTGGCCCCATGCGCCGCCGACAGCAGCGCCAGCGCCACGTCGTCCGGCGCCTCCATGAAATAGGCGCCCACTTCCCACAGGCCGGACCCATCCTCCATCTCGAACACGCCAACGCCGTAAGGCTCGGGCTCGAGCGCTTCCAACGCCTCTCCCAGCGCTTCGGCGCGCGATCTGTCCGATAGGGTGGTGAAGGCGGTAAAGGTTGTCATGAAAACGGGTCCTGATGGGTGGCGCTGCTGTCCATTGCCACGAAGCCCCCTGTCCCGCAAGCTCACTCCGCCGGGGCGGCCGGGGCAAGCGCCGAAAACACTGTCTCGTGTCCCGGTTCGGGATGCCGCGGGATCATGAGCGCCAGCAGCAGCGACACAAGCGCCATGCCCGCCGCCAGCGCGAACACCGTCCCCGGCGAGACCAGCCATAGATATCCAAGCAAGGCGGGCAGGAACACGGCTGCGATGTGGTTGATGGTAAATGCAACCGCCGCCGTGGGCGCGATATCCCCCGGATCGGCGATCTTCTGGAAATAGGTCTTCAAGGCCAGCGCCAAGGCGAAAAAGATGTTGTTGGCGATGTAAAGGACCGTGGCGAGCATCACGCCCCAGCCGAACCAGTAGATGCCGCCATAGGTCACGAAGACGAGGATGAGGCCGATATATTCGAACACCATCGCGTTGCGTTCGCCGAACCGGTGAACGATCTGTCCCAGCACCGGGGCGAGAACCATGTTGGCAACCAGCGTCACCAGCATCAGCTTGGTGATCTGGTCCACGCCGAGGCTGAAACGCTCAACCATCATGAACGCTGCGAAGACGACAAAGATCTGCCGCCGCGCGCCGGACATGAACTGAAGCGCATAGTAGAGCCAGTACCGTTTGCGCAGGACGAATTTCTTGACCTGCGGGTTCGGCGCTTCGAAATGCGGCATCATCACCACGCAATAGGCGACGATCCCCAGGGTCAAGGCCCCCGAGACCATGTAGACGAAAGTATAACTCAGGTCATAGGCGCGCCATGTGACAACGATCACGCCGTAGGCGACCAGCGTCGCCGCCGAAGCAGCAGACACCAGCAGCCCAAGCACCTGCGGCGCGCGGTCCTTCGGCAACCATTGCAATTGCAGGGACTGGTTTACCGTTTCGTAATAGTGAAAGCCGATCGAACTGATCAGCGTGATGAACAGCAATCCGCCCATCGACGGGAAATAGGCGGTCAGCGCAGTCGCCACGCCCAGCATCCCGAGCGAGATCATCGCAAGCGTCTGTTCGCGCACGAACAGGATCACCGCGATCACGCCAACGGCGAGAAAGCCGGGAATTTCCCGCACCGTATGCAGCCAGCCGATATCCGATCCGTCGAACTGCGCAACCTCGATCACGAAGTTGTTGAGCAGCGCCGACCATGTCGCAAAGGACAGCGGCATCGCAATCGCCATGAGGAACAGGAGCGTCACAGGCTGCCTGTGAAGGGGCAGCGCGCGGGCCTTTGCAAGTGGGACAATCTGCTTCATCCTTTCGTCTTTAAGTCGGCAGGCCCCCTTTGGCGAGGGGCAAGGCAGGCCAAACCGGCGCACAGCTCACGATTGACGCAAAACTCCTGCGATTTCGTTAACAAAGCCCGATCTGATCCAAATCAAGGCCATCACATTCACGCAGGCGCATAGATTGCCAAACCCTGTCCCAGCGCGGAGATCGGAATGGACCTTGTCACCCTTGTGGATCGCATCGGCGAAACGCCAACCGCGGCGCTTTTCGGCCTTCTGACCGGCATCACTTTCGGCATCGCGGCCCAACGGTCGCGGTTCTGTCTGCGCGCGGCGGCGGTCGAATTCGCCCGCGGCAGGATGCAGGACAAGGTGGCTGTCTGGCTTCTCACCTTTTCGACCGCCGTGGTCTGGGTGCAGGCCGCCCAGCATTTTGGCCTGATCAATACCTCCGAGGCCCGCATGATGGCGGTCCCCGGAAGCTGGTCAGGCGCCATCC
This sequence comes from Marivita sp., assembly GCA_041685125.1. GTDB lineage: Bacteria > Pseudomonadota > Alphaproteobacteria > Rhodobacterales > Rhodobacteraceae > Marivita. The sequence continues at coordinate 23,770 of JAWLGI010000021.1, forward strand.
TCGGCGGGTTGATGTTCGGTGCGGGCATGGTTCTGGCGCGCGGCTGTTCGGGGCGCCTCCTGGTGCTGGCGGCCACCGGCAACCTGCGGTCCGTCGTGTCGGGTCTGATCTTTGCAGTCGTGGCGCAGATGAGCCTGACAGGTTGGCTCGCGCCGCTGCGCGATCAATTGGCGGCGCTCTGGATCACCTCGGGCGGGCGCAACATGAACCTGCTCACGACGCTGTCGCTGCCGGACGGGTCCGGCCTTGTCTTTGGTCTTGCGGTCGCGCTCTTGGCTCTCGAACTGTCCCGCCGGCACCAGATCGGCTGGCAACGGCTGGTCTTTGCCTCTGGCGTCGGGTTCGCCGTCGCCCTGGGCTGGGCCTTCACCTACGCGCTGAGCCGCGTGTCATTCGACCCGGTCCAGATCGAAAGTGCGACCTTTACAGGCCCGTCGGCCAACACGCTGATGTTTTTTCTGGACCGGTCCGCTATCCTGGAGTTCGATATAGGGTTGGTCCCGGGTGTGGTGATCGGCTCCTTCCTTGCGGCATTTTTTGCGGGCGAGTTGAAATTCCAGGGCTTTGACGGTCCCACCCCGATGCGCAATGCCATGATCGGCGCGGCGCTCATGGGGTTTGGCGGCATGCTCGCCGGCGGCTGCGCCATCGGCGCGGGCGTCACTGGTGGCTCGATCTTTGCAGGCACCGCGTGGCTCGCGCTCTTTTGCATGTGGATCGGCGGGATGAGCATGGACATGGTGATGGGAGGACGCGGCCAGCCCGCCGCAATCTAGCTTTTCGCCGCGGCCAAAGGTTAACAGGTGGTGAATTCCCCTCTGTAACGCTTTGATTCCATTGACGCCGCAAAGCGTCCCTTGCGTGGGACGCCTTACTGCCGGATGCGCCAGCCGGTCTTGAAGATCAACCAGATGATCCCGAGGCACAACGCCGTGAAGCCCGCAATCGCCAGCAAAGACAGCCCGATCGGCACGTCCGCAAGCCCGAAAAACGACCACCGGAACCCGGAAACGAGGTAAACCACCGGGTTGAAAAACGAGATCGTCTGCCACACTGGCGGCAGCATCGAGATCGAGTAGAAGGACCCGCCAAGAAACACGAGCGGCGTGATGATCAGCAGCGGGATCAGCTGAAGCTGTTCGAAATTCTGTGCCCAGATACCGATTATGAAGCCGAAGAGGGCAAAGCTCAGGCAGGTCAGCACCATGAAGGCCAGCATCGCAAAGGGATGCTGGATCGTCAGGTCCACGAACATCGCCGACGTGCCCAGAATCACCACCCCGATAAACAACGCCTTCGTCGCGGCCGCCCCGACATAGCCCATCACGATTTCAAGAAAGTTGATGGGGGCCGACAAAAGCTCGTAGATCGTGCCGATGAATTTCGGAAAATAGATGCCGAAACTGGCGTTCGAAATTGCCTGCGTCATCACCGACAGCATGATGAGCCCCGGCACGATGAACGCGCCATATGACACGCCCTCGACCTGCTCGATCCGGCTGCCGATGGCGGCGCCAAAGACCACGAAATAGAGCGAGGTCGAGATCACGGGCGACACGAAGCTTTGCAGCAAGGTGCGGAAAAACCGCGACATCTCGAACACGTAGATCGCGCGCACAGCCTGCAGGTTCATGCCGCGTCCTCCTGTTCGGCGACCAGCCCGACAAAAATGTCCTCGAGCGAATTTTGCCGGGTCTGCAAGTCGCGCAAAACCAGCCCCGCATCGCTGATCTCGCGGATCAGGGTTGCGATCCCGGTGCGGTCCTGCGTGGTATCATAGCTGTAGACCAGCACCAGCCCGTCCTGTTCCAGCCGCATGTTGCGTGCCCTCAACATGTCCGGCACCATGTCGATCGGCTCTTGCAACTCGATCCGGAGTTCTTTCTGGCCAAGCCGTGTCATCAATGCCGATTTCTCTTCAACCAGAAGGATATCGCCTTTGTTGATCACCGCGATGCGATCGGCAATCGCCTCGGCTTCTTCGATATAGTGGGTCGTCAGGATGATCGTCACACCGTCATTCTGGAGCTGGGCCACGATCTCCCACATGTCGCGGCGCAGCTCGACATCGACGCCGGCGGTCGGCTCATCCAGAAACAGGACCTCCGGCTCGTGGGCCAGCGCCTTGGCAATGAGAACGCGTCGCTTCATGCCACCCGAAAGCTCCATGATGCGGCTGTCCCGCTTGTCCCAGAGCGACAGTTGACGCAGGATCTTTTCCAACATCGCGTCATCCCTGGGCTTGCCGAACAGCCCGCGCGAAAAGCGCACCGTATTCATCACGCGCTCGAATGGCTCGAGGTTGATCTCCTGCGGCACCAAACCGACCAGCGCGCGCGCGCCGCGGTATTCAGTGACAACGTCGTGCCCGCCAACGGACACGGTTCCCGAGGTCGGTTGAGTCAGCCCGCAGATCGCCGAGATCAGCGTCGTCTTGCCAGCCCCGTTCGGACCCAGAAGCGCAAGAATTTCGCCATCCAGAATGTCGAGCGAGACACCTTTCAACGCCTCGAACCCGTCGCGGTAAGATTTGCGCACATCCGTGATCTCGACCATCGGTGGCATGGTGTCTTCCTTCAATATCAAACAGCCTCTTACCTAGCCCAGCCGCGCACAGGCGCAATCAAGAAAGCGGCGCGTCAGACCGCAAGCGGTGTGCATGTCGCTTTTGTGGCTGACGCGCCGAGCGTCCAAGTATAAAGCTGACCCATGGGGTCCAGTGATGACACAGAGACAGCGCGCGGAATTGCGCTGGTTTGCCTTGGCGTATTCGCCATCTCGATCAATGACCTTCTGATCAAGTCGTTGTCGGGCGGCTATCCGCTGCACCAGATCGTGTTCACCCGCACGGCGATCGGGATCACCTTGTCTTTCGTCATGTTGCACCGCGAGGGCGGCTTTTCGCTGTTGCGCACGGACCGGCCATTGATACATGCGCTGCGCGGGTTGACGCTCGTGGGCGCAAACATGACCTTCTTTGCCTCTCTTGCAGTCTTGCCGCTGGGCTTGACAACGGCACTCTTTTTTGTCGGACCGCTGTTCATCACACTGTTTTCGTTTGCCTTTCTTGGGGAAAAGGTTGGGCCGCTGCGCTTTGGCGCGATCATCGTTGGCTTTATTGGCGTGATCGTCATGCAGGAACCCTGGTCCGAGGGATCGGAGTACGGCTCGTCTTGGATCTTTGCCCTGCCCGTGGTCGCGGCGGCACTTTATGCATCCATGGTGGTGATGACCCGCGCACTTGGTGTCAGAAGTTCAGCCGCGGCGCTGACCATCTACAACCAGTTGATGTTTCTGCTGGTAGCCAGCCTGTTCTACCTGTTCGTTGGCAACGGCCAGGCCGATCCGGGTCCAGACCTGCCCAGCCTGCATTTCCTGCTGCGCGCCTGGGATTGGCCCACGACCTCCGATTGGCCGCTCTTTATCGGGACGGGCATCTGCAACGGGATTGTCGCCTATTCCATCACAGCCGCCTACCGCATGGCGCCTTCGGCCAGCATCGCGCCGTTCGAATATATTGGCTTGCCGCTGGCGATTTTCTGGGGCTGGTTGATCTTTGCGGAATGGCCAACGCCGGCGACCTGGGCCGGTTGCGCGTTGATACTCGGCGCTGGCTTGTTCGTGTTCCTCAGGGAACGTCAAAGAAACAAATCAAATCCCGGAAAACGGCATTTGCCCACCAAGCGCTAGGGACGCGCAATCGACAGTCGCAGCGCTGAAACAGGGTATCTCCAAAGGTGCGCGCAAGATGTCATACCCCCGGTTTGCCGGCAGCAAACCGGGGGCGAGAACGGACGCGCCCCGGATCGCAGGCGAGCCGGGGCTTTTTTGTCTGCAAGGATGAAGCCCTCGGCGCCGCGAGATTACTGCCCGCGCACCGTGTCGATCATCAACTGCACATTCTCGGGGTCTGCATCGGGTGTGATCCCGTGACCGAGGTTGAAGATATGCGGCCCGTTCTTGAGCGCCTCGACAATCCGCCGCGTTTCGTCAACCAAGTCCTGGCCCCCTGTCACCATGTGTGAGGATTTGAGGTTGCCCTGCACACACCCGCTTGGCTGCACATGCTCGGCCACCCATTCCGGGCTCACGCTGTCATCCACAGCCACGCAATCGGCGCCTGTCGCGGCGTGGAACCCGATATAGTTCTCGCCCGCCTGCCGCGGGAAAGCGATCACCGGAATGCCCGGGTGGCGGCGTTTCAGTTCCTCGGTAATGACCTTGGCGGGATAGAGCGCATAGCGGTGGAAATCCTCGCCCTGCAGCGATCCGGCCCAACTGTCGAAGATCTTGACCACTTCGGCACCGGCATCAATCTGTGCCGAAAGGTAGTCGATCGTCCCTTCGGTCAAGCGTTCGATGATGGCCTCGAACAGCGCACGGTTTTCATATTTCAACGCATGGGCCGGGCCCTGGTCCGGCGTGCCGCGTCCGGCGATCATATAGGTCGCCACGGTCCACGGCGCACCGGCAAACCCGATCAGCGTTGTCTCTTCGGGCAATTCGCGCCGCAGGATGCGTATCGTCTCGTAGATCGGGTTGAGCGTGTCATGGATCATCTCGCGGCGACCCAGCTTGTCGAACTCGGCCTGCGTGGTGATCGTGGACAGGCGCGGGCCCTCTCCGGTGACGAACCACAGGTCCGCGCCCAGCGCCTGCGGCAGCAGCAGGATGTCGGCAAACAGGATCGCCCCGTCAAATCCGTACCGCCGGATCGGTTGCAACGTGACCTCGGCCGCCAGGTCCGGGTTGTAGCACAAAGACAGGAAGTCCCCTGCTTGCGCGCGGGTCGCCTTGTATTCTGGCAGGTAGCGCCCGGCTTGACGCATCATCCAGATCGGCGGGGTGGGAAGGGTTTCGCCCGCAAGCGCGCGCAGGATGGTTTTGGTCTGGCTCATTGGGTCTGTCCTCGTCTTTTGCCTTCGGATCGTCTCTTGGCGGCAATATGTCAAGACACGCATGGTTGTCAGGACAAGTTTACATGCCTAAAGAAAGGCGCATGACGAATGATTTGCCCACCCCCGAAACGCCCCTGAAGATCGGCACACGCGGCTCCCCGCTGGCGCTGGCACAGGCCAACGAAACCCGCGACCGCCTGGCCAAGGCCTTCGATCTGCCGTTTGAGGCTTTTTCCGTCGTCGCGATCAAGACAACGGGCGACCGGATCATCGATCGCCCGTTGAAAGAGATCGGCGGCAAAGGGCTCTTCACGCGCGAGATCGAAGAGGCGATGCTGTCGGGCGAAATCGACATCGCCGTGCATTCGATGAAGGACATGCCGGTGCTGCAACCCGAAGGTCTGGTTCTCGATACATACCTGCCGCGCGAAGATGTGCGGGACGCATTCATCTCTCCCGAATACAGCAGCATCGCCCAACTGCCCGAAGCGGCGATTGTCGGTACCTCGTCGCTGCGGCGCCGGGCGCAATTGCTCAACCGGCGGCCCGACCTGAACGTGGTGGAATTCCGCGGCAATCTTCAAACGCGGCTCAAAAAGCTGGATGACGGCGTTGCGTCCTGCACCTTCCTCGCAATGGCGGGGCTGAACCGTCTCGGCATGGAGGATGTGCCGAAAACCGCGATCACGCCGGACGACATGCTTCCCGCCGTCGCCCAGGGGGCCATTGGAATCGAACGGCGCATCAACGACGATCGCACAGCCGAGATGCTGTCGGCGATCCACGACACCGTCACCGGCCAGCGTCTGGCGGCCGAACGCGCCTACCTGGCAAAACTCGATGGGTCTTGCGAGACCCCGATTGCCGGTCTCGCAGAACTCGACGGCGATACGCTCCACCTGCGCGGCGAAGTCCTGCGCCCGGATGGCTCCACCGCCCACGCCGATGAGATCAGCGGCCCCATCGCCGACGGTGCTGCATTGGGAACCTCCTTGGCCAGCACGCTGCTCGAGCGTGCCGGCCCGGGCTTTTTCGATTGGCACACGAGTTAGGGTCTTGCCCCTTACTCTGGCACTGCAAAGGTCAGAGATGCCCAGAGGCTTTCCCAGACCGGCGCCTTGTCGGTCTGGGGCGACACGGGCAGCAGCACCACGGCATCCGCCAGATAAGACATGCCGGGCCGCACCGGCAAGTTTACCCGTCCATCCGAATCGGTGCGGTGCAACGTGATCTCGACCGCGCCTTCCGCTGACTTGGCAAAAAGCTCGACCTGCGCATCGGCGCGCGGTTCACCGTTCAGAAGCACCCGGACAGGAAAGCCGCCGTCAAGCGGGTCGGTATAGGGATTCGCCTCGGCAACGATCTCGGTCCGCAAGCCGGCTTCGATATCCGCACCGACACCATCGCCAACGGCGATCAGGCTCTTGGCGTAGCGGCTGTACCTTTCGCGGAACCCGTCCCTGGGCAAGCCGCGGGACACATGGTCGTCCAGAACACCTTCGAAATCCTTGTGCTCGACGAAATTCACGAATTTCTGCCACTCGCGGTAGGTCAGGGAATAGTCACGGGTCTGGTGAATGATCACGCACAAGCCGTTCCCACCAGGCGCCTCCATCGACATGGCGGGACGATCCCCGGCGCGCCCGGGCACCTCGGACTGCGTATCCCCGCAGCGCCGGTCGAACCGTTCGAAATTGCGCGGCAGATAAGACTGCTCTGCACCGCCAAAGTCTTCGCCAACCCGCAGATGCGCGACCATCGCCGCGCCCGTCTCTACCTGGTACGCCTCGGGCTCGATCCAAAACTCGTGTGCAGTCGCGATTGTCGGCAGTGCGGCAACGGCGAAGACGGCGAACCTGCTTAAAATTGTCATGCGGATTTCGGTACCTTGCTTTCGATGGCGCGCGCATAGTCCGACATGCGCGCCTTGAGTCTCTTGTTGATGTTGGACCGAGCCAGTTTGAACGACTGCACCAGAAGCCGGGCCGACAATGTGTTGGGACGCATCTTGAACACGAGATTCACGCGTGTCCGGTTCAGGGATAGCGGCAACAGTTCGATCTGTGTCACCGTCTCCAACCCGCCGCACGCACCGCTGAATTGCATGGTCTGCGGCGGGTCCAGACGCTCCAGCGCGATCCGGGCGGTGCGATCCTTGCCGCGAAACCGGAACTTTGCTTCCCAACCATCCCCGATCTCCGGAACGCCCGCCCGAAAGGTCCGACGCACATCGATACCTCGACGCAGCGCCCGCCGCTCGAAGGTTTCAAAATCCGTCAGTTCCGAGAACACGTGATCGATCGGCGCTGCAACATCTTCGGTTGCCGTAACCTGCATCCTGATGTCCTTTTGTGATCCGACTTTCCTGACACTTACCTCAGTCCAGCGTATCGGCAAGCCAGTTGCGGAGCAAGAAATGCGCAATCGCCCCCTTTCTCGCAGGCAGCAGCCCGGCACGCCGTCCAGCCAGCGAGTCCATGACGTCCTCGCGACTGACCCAAAGTGCATCCTCGATTTCAACCGGGTCGATCTTGATCTCGTCACTCAAAGCGATCCCGTGACAGCCGAACATCAGAGATGCGGGAAACGGCCAGGGCTGGCTGGACAGGTATTGCACGTCGCCAACACGCACGCCGGACTCTTCCCAAACTTCGCGCCGCACGGCCGCTTCGATTGTCTCTCCCGGTTCAACAAACCCGGCGAGGCAGGAATACATGCCCTCCGGCCATCCGGGCGACCGCCCCAGAAGCACCTTGTTTCCCTTGGTGATCAACATGATCACAACCGGATCGGTGCGCGGAAAATGGCGTCCACCGCAGGCACGGCAGACCCGCTGCCAGCCGGATTGGGTCATGTCGCTGGGCGCGCCGCAGCGGGCACAAAACCCGTGGGTGTCGTGCCAGCCAAGAATCGCTTTGGCCGTCGCGGCCAATTCCGCATCGCGCGCGCTCAGCAGCGTCATCACGCTCCGCAGCTCGGCAAAGCCATGATCGCGCGGCAGTGCGGGATGGCGCTGTTCGCTCGTGTCAATGAACGCCCCGACGTCGCGGATGTCATCCTCGGGAACCCATCCGGAAATATCATGCGCAAAACGCGCAGCCCCGTCTTCGCGCCCCAGCAGAATCGGCTCATGTACCGCGTCGCGAAGGATCGGGTGGGTCAGTGGCAGACGCGCCACACCCCGCCCCGCCGCATCCTCCGCCAGCAATGGCTTGCCGCGCCACAAGACGATGGTCCGGCTGCCAGGATCCTGTATCGCGGCGGCCATGGCGGGGATATCCCCGCGCATCTCTGCCGCCCGGTCGAGCGCCGAGCCGCCAAAGGTCACAAATTCCGCGTTGCGCATCTTGTCCTCCACTGTCGCGCGCCGCGATGCCATGCGGCGGTGGAAAGAACAATGCGCCGCGTCGGAAATCCATGATCGGCCGCCTTGCAATCCGGGCCGGAATTCCCTAGGTCAGGTGCTGAGAGGTTGGCGCGGGCGAGCACCTCGCCAACCCGGTCAGGTCCGGAAGGAAGCAGCCGTAACGAGCCACGCTTGGGTCGTTGTCCAACCTCTCACTTCATCCCCTCACGCCTTGTGGCGGACAAAAATGGCAGGGTCGCGCCTGGCGGCGGTGGCCCAGCGCAACTGGTGCGGGGTCTCGACTGCGCAAGGCCGGACAGCGCGCAACCGGGCAAGGGCGTCATCCGGGGCCTCACCGATTTCGATCATCAGGCGCAGCGCAATCATCCCGGACCGGCCGCAGCCGCCACGACAATGCACAAGAATGCGCCCACCCCCCATCAGTGCGCGCCGCGCGGCCGCGGAGAGATCCGGCCAAGCCGCGTCAAAAGCAGCGTCGGGCACACCGAAATCGTGAATCGGCAAATGCTCGCACCGCGATCCGGCACCCATCAGGTCGCGCCACAGCCCCGACGCCCCGGCTGCGGCAAGCTCTTTCTCGCTGACCAACGAGACCACGATCGCTGGCTTCCACTCGATCAGGTGTTGCACGTCGCCTGCGTAATCCCCATCCGCTCCGGGTATGGGTGAAATGGCGAGAATGCCTTGACCGACCGATAGCGCGAATACTTGCATATCAAAGCCCTTGCGCCCAAATGGGCATCGCAACCGCAGATATCACACATGTCAAGCCCGGTCGTGGCCCGTGGCACCCGAGGCGGCCACGTCTCGGGCGCATCCCGCTCGCCTGTATCAAATTCATGATACACCGCCAGCAAGGGCAAACTGGTCACCCCGTGCTGCGGATGACCTTGGCCAAAGCCGGGAAAATCTGGTTGTTGGCGCACAGGACCGTCCGATCCTCCAGCGGTTTCTGTCCGGCCCGCACCCCTTCGACAAGCGCTCCGGCTTCCGCCGCGATCAACAGTCCGGCAGCCAGATCGACCAGCTTCGCCTCGCGTTGCCAATGGCCGTCGATTCGGCCCGCCGCGACATAGGCCAGATCAAGCGCCGTGGAGCCGGAACTGCGCAGGCCAGAACATTCGGGCATCACCCGAGCAAGATCCTTGAGCGTCGCCGGCAACGTGCGCTTCACACCAAACGGCATGGCGTGGCCCAGCACGGCTTCGACCAGCTTGGTCCGGCTCGACGCGCGCAGGCGCTTGTTGTCATTGAGCCAGGCTCCCGAGCCCTTTTCGGCGTAGAACATCTCGTCCTTGGCCGGGTCGAACACGACCGCCGACACGATTTGCCCCTTGTGCTCAAGCGCGATGGTCACCGCGAAATGCGGCTGACCGTGCAGGAAATTCGTCGTCCCTTGCAGCGCGTTGACCAGCCAGCGGCGTGTCGGGTCCTCGCCATCGGTCTCGCTGTTTGCATCGACATAGCCGTAGGTGCCACGCGCCCCGGCCAGATCGTCATGCAGCAGCTTGGCCGCGGCGGTTTCAGCCCGCTTTACGAACTCTGTCGCATTGCCAGCCGAGGTCTGAAGATTTTCAACCTCGCGGAAATCCTTGTTGAGCGACCGCCCCGCCTTGCGCGCGGCCTTGATCATGATGTTGAGATTGGCACTGCCCTGCATCATGGGCCTCCGGCTGTTCGGGATCAAACCGGGCGTATAAGCGGGAGATGGGCCAATGCCAAGGGGCACGGTGGATGACATCCGTTCAAAAGACGCGGAGCTTTGTGCCGCATCTTTCAACTGCTTCGCCGGAGTCCTCGAGTCCATTCACGGTAATGCCCGATACATCTCCATCCGGCCGAGCATCCGTTGGACGGCGCGCACGCTCAGTTCAGGCTCGATGCCGCGCGCTCCGCGAAACCGATCA
>JAWLGI010000021.1:34041-37590 GCA_041685125.1 Marivita sp.
CTTTTCGCCGCTCGTGTTCGCGCATGTCTCAGGCGGTGTGCTGATTCTGACCTTCGTGGTCTGGCGCCTCGTCCTGCGATTGACCCGCGGCGTGCCGCCTGCCCCGGAAAACGAGCCCGCGTCGCTCAAGGCGCTGAGCCATGTCGCGCATTGGGGTGTCTACGCGCTTCTCGCCGCCATGTCATTGACCGGAGGGATGATGTGGTTCGCCGATGTCGCAACCGCCGCGCAGGCCCACAACGTGCTGAAGGTCGCGCTTCTGGCGCTGATCGGGCTGCATGTGCTCGCCGTGCCGTTCCACCACCTCCTGCTGAAGAACAACCTGATGCAGCGGATCATGCGACCTGCCGCGTGACGGCAGACAGAAACTTGACCAGACGGTGTGGGCCCGGTTCTGTCCACCCGTTTCTTGCAATCCAGGAACCCGGGACAAGAAAACGCGCATGACCCAGAACAACGATCCGACCCTGCCCATCGACCTTCACCGCCCCGAGGTCGCGCCGCCGCGCCGTCGGCTGTTTCGCAAGCGGTTCCTGCTGATCTTTCTTGTGCCGGTTTTCATGTTCTCGGGTGCCGTGATCGGCATGTATTACCAGCCCCCCGGCCTTCAGAGGTTCTACGCGCTGACCGATCTTCAGCCGGGCGGTGGCGCGGACAGCCCGATCGCCCTTCCCCCCGAAGTCGAGATGCCGCCCCAGATGGTCGAGACACTTCTCCCCTCGGATGTGGTGGGACTGGCCCGGATCATGCCGCGCGGCGATGTGGCCGTGGTCGCAGCACCCTACGGTGCAGGGGACGCGCGTGTGGCCGAGTTCCTTGTTTCCATCGGTGACCGGGTCGCACGCGGTGACACGCTGGCACGGCTGGACAACGCGCAAACGCTCGAAGGGGCCGTATTGCAGGCCGAGGCGAACCTTGCCGTCCGTCAGGCGACCCTGATGCAGACCCGAAGCGGCATCGAGGCCAGTCGCGCCGAGGCGCAGGCCAGCCTCGACCAAGCCCGCGCGAGTGCGGCGGAGGCCGCGGCAAACCTTCAGCGGACACAGGCACTGAAGGAACGTGGCGTGTCCACCAGCGCGACGCTGGACGCGGCGCAATCCCGCGCGACCGAGGCCGAGCAGGCCGTCGCCCGCGCCGAGGCGACGCTCGCGCGTTTCACCTCTCTCGCCATTGACGAGCAGCCCGATATCGTCGTCGCGGCCCGCAACGTCGCCGCGGCCGAGGCCGAGCTTACCCGTGCGCGGATGGACCTCGGCCGGGCCGAGGTTCGCGCGCCCATTGCAGGCACGGTCTTGAATATCCATGCGACACCGGGTCAGCGCCCACCTGCCGAAGGCATCATGGAAATGGGCGACACCGATCAGATGATGGCCGAAGTCGAAATCTGGCAGGACCGGATCGCCGCTGTCGCCCACGGCCAGCCGGTCGAGATCGTCGCTGATGCGCTCGGACGCTCCTTGCGCGGAACGGTTGACAGCATTGGCCTGACTGTCGGGCGGCAGGGGCTCATCTCGGATGATGCCGCGGCAAATTCGGACGCCCGCGTGATCCGGGTTCTGGTTTCGCTTGATGACGAGTCCTCCGCTATCGCCGCACGCTACACCAACCTCGAGGCGGTGGCCCGGATCGACACCGGTGCCGCTGCACGGACCGCGCGATGATCACCCGCCTGTTGCACCGCCTGTTCGGGCGGATACCGATCGGTTGGCTTCAGTTGACCCACACGCGTGGGCGCTTCGCTGCTGCACTGGCAGGCGTGGCCTTCGCGAATGTTCTGGTCTTCGTGCAGCTCGGGCTGATGAATTCCATGAGTGCCGCGACACTGAAACCCTACGAGTTCTTTCAGGTCGACATCATGATTTCGGCCGGTGACGCCAACGCGCTGGCCGACGGTGGAAATGTCGCGCGGCAGTGGATGCTGCAGGCCCTTGCCGACCCGGATGTGGCGGACGGCATGGGCCTGTTCGTGGGCAATGTGCCCTGGGACAGAGGCGGCACCAGCATTGCGTTCACCACCTTCGGCATCGATCCGGCCCGCCCCGGATTTGTCGCGCCCGGCGTGACCGATGACCTGGACCTGTTGCAGCTGCAGGACGCCGTCATCCTTGACCGGCTGGCCCGCGGTCTCCCGTCTGAAGCAGCGGCAGCGATCCGCCCGCAAACCCCGCTTCGGTTCGAGGCGCAGAACCGGACTTTGACGGCGATGGCCACATTCGCGGGTGGCGGGGGCTTTGGCGGCGATGGCTTCATGCTGATGTCCGACCAGACCTTCCTGTCGCTTTTCCCATCACGGGCCTCGACCGCGCCCGATCATATCCTGCTGCGCCTGCGCCCCGGCGCGGATGTAGCGGCGACTGTCACGCGGTTGCGTGACCTGATCTCGGATCAGTCCTTGCGCATCCGCAGCTATGCCGACGCGGCGCAGGAGGATCTGCGATATCAGCAGACCCAGCGCCCGACTGGCGTGATCTTCGGCTTCGGGGTGCTGATCGGAGTGCTGGTCGGGCTCGTTATCGTCTACCAGGTCCTGTCCGCCGACGTGGCCGACCATCTGCGCGAATACGCGACTTTCAAGGCCATGGGATACGGCCCGCGCTTCTTCCTCGGGATCGTGCTGGAAGAGGCGCTGGTGCTGGGTATCTTCGGCTTCGTGCCGGGGTTGCTGATCGGAACGGGCATCCTGACGCTGATGGGCGCGGTCACGACCCTGCCACTGACCATGACACCGGGCATGGCGGTGACAGTGTTTCTCGGCACGGTGGTGTTCTCGGCCCTGTCGGGCGCGATCGCAACGCGGCGCCTGGCGGCGGCCGACCCTGCCGATCTGTTTTGAGGGAATGCGCATGAGAGACGATCCGGTTGTCGATGTGCAAGGACTGAACCATTGGTTCGGGACCGGAGACGCGCGCAAGCAGGCTTTGTTCGACATCGACCTAAGCCTGCCGCGCGGCAGTTTCACCGTGCTGATGGGGCCGTCGGGCTCGGGCAAGACAACGCTGCTGACGTTGATCGGCTGCCTGCGGACGGTTCAGGACGGGTCGATCAAGCTCCTGGAGCAAGAACTGCACGCCGCGGCGGCTGAGGAATTGACACGCCTGCGCCAGCAGCTCGGCTTCATCTTCCAGGCGCACAACCTGCATGAAAGCCTGACCGCGCGACAGAATGTGGTCATGGGCATACAGGTCAGCGGTGGGGTCCCCGATGATGTGGCGCAACAGGCCGCCGCGCGCGCGCTGGATCTCGTGGGGCTTTCCGACCGGATCGACTATTTGCCCGCAAACCTGTCCGGTGGGCAGAAACAGCGCGTCGCGGTTGCCCGTGCGCTGGTGGGAAACCCGGCACTGGTGCTGGCGGATGAACCGACCGCGGCCCTTGACAAGGACAGCGCCGCCGACGTTGTGGACCTGCTGAAACGCATGGGGACCGCGCGTGGCACCACCACCTTGCTCGTCACCCATGACAACCGCATCCTCGACCGCGCAGACCGCATCCTGACGCTCGAGGACGGGAGAGTTGTCGGGGATACCTGAAATACCCCGTGCCGGGTCA
>JAWLGI010000073.1:0-9740 GCA_041685125.1 Marivita sp.
GCATCCGCCTCGACGAAATGGCCTCGCGACGGAGTTCGGTCCATCGGGACCAGCGCGGTCTTGACGGTAAGTTTCAGGTGAAAATGCGTGAAGGTATGCCGCGCCTCGGTGGGCAGGGTGCGCCATTCCGCGCGGATCGGCGGGTCCTCGGATGGCGCATCGCCCCAATCGCTGCCGGGCCAGCCCAGCATGCCGCCCAGAAGGCCGCTGTCCGGGCGTTGCTCCAGCAACCACGCTCCATCAACCCGGCGGGCAAGATAGGCGATACCGCAGCGTTTCGGTTTGCGCTTCTTGGGCGCTTTCCTGGGCAGGTCCTGTGCCGTTCCCGCGTCCCATGCCGCACAGGCCCGCCGCCAAGGGCACAGCCCGCAGGCGGGGTTCCGCGGAGTGCAGAGCGTGGCGCCCAGATCCATCACCGCTTGCGCATAGCATCCGGGGCGTCTCTCGGGCGTCAGGGCCGAGGCGTATTGCATCAGAACGGGTTTCGCAGCGGGCAGCGGCGTGTGGTCGTCATACACCCGCGCCATCACCCGCTCGACGTTTCCGTCAAGCACGGTTTCCGGCAGGTCAAAGGCGATCGAGGCAACGGCGGCGGCGGTATACGGTCCGATCCCCGGCAGCGCGATCAGCCCGTCATAGCTGTCCGGAAACACGCCTCCATGCTCGGCATGCACCACGCGGGCGCATTTCAGCAGGTTGCGCGCACGGGCATAATACCCAAGCCCCGCCCAGGCGGCCATGACATCGGCATCCTCGGCCTGTGCCAGATCGCTGACCGTGGGCCAACGCGTCGTGAAGGCCTCGAAATAGCTTTTGACGGCGGCCACGGTTGTTTGTTGCAGCATGATCTCGGACATCCAGACACGGTACGGATCCGGGCGCACGCCCTGCGCACGCGCAGCCGGGCCAACGCGCCACGGCATCGCGCGGGCGTGCCGGTCATACCACTCCAACAAGAGGGACGGGTCGGGCGCATCACGCAAGTTTGACATACCTTTGATTTCGGGTCTCATTTACGGGCTGGTTGCTGTGGCGTCGGATCACTAGAATAGGGTTCGGACAAGGGAGTCAAACATGCCGCCGCGCGCCGGGTACACCAAGGGCTTCAAACGCACGTCGAGCCTTTTGCAGACGCAGATCCGCAAGACGTCCGAGACGCGTGGCTTTGCGCAATCGCGGCTTTTGACGCACTGGACCGAGATCGCGGGCGAGGACATCGCAGCGATCAGCCGTCCTGTCGAGGTCAAGTACGGCCGTGGCGGGTTTGGCGCGACGCTGACCCTTCTGACCACGGGGGCAAATGCGCCGATGCTGGAAATGCAGAAGGAAAAACTGCGCGAGAAGGTGAACGCTGTCTATGGCTATAACGCGATTTCGCGTGTCCGGGTCACACAGACGGCGTCGACGGGCTTTTCCGAAGGCCAGGTGAGCTTTGATCACCGCCCCGATCAAGCACGGACAGAAAAACCGCCCCGTATCCTGCCAGAGGCGCAGGAAATGGCGGATGGCGTTCGGGATGATGGTTTGCGCGAAGCGCTGGAGCGTCTGGCCACGAACGTCTATTCCAAAACGCAAAACAGGACCTAGGTCAGGTCCAGGACCAAAAGAGCAAAGGGTTTCGCAATGAAACAACGGTTTACGACGATTGCACTGGCAACAGCCCTCGTGGCGGGGGCCGGCTGGTGGGTGTCCGGAACGGGCACTGCGCCCACCGAGACCGGACAGGCCATGACCTTGCCCGGTGCCGCAAACGCGCAGGAGGCCGATAGTGGCGAAGCCGCCGATGCGACGGTTCAGGAAATGGTGCTCGGGGCCGAGGATGCGCCGGTCGAGATGATCGAATACGCATCCTACACCTGCCCGCATTGCGCGACCTTCCATGACGACGTGTTCGAGGACATCAAGCGGGATTACATCGACACCGGGAAGGTCAAGTTTACCTATCGCGAAGTGTATTTCGACAAGTACGGTCTCTGGGGATCGCTTGTGGCCCGCTGTGGCGGGGAGGACCGGTTCTTCGGCATCACGGACATGATCTATGACACGCAGGACACCTGGTCGCGTGCCGGGTCCGAAGCCGCCATCGCCGAAGAGTTGCGCAAGATAGGCCGTATTGCCGGGCTCGAAGGTGACCAGCTCGAGGCCTGCCTGAGCAACAACGAAAAGGCCCGCGGCCTGATCGAATGGTACCAGGCGAATGCAGAGGAACATGGGATCAACTCGACCCCGTCTTTCGTCATTGACGGTGAGACCTATTCGAACATGAGCTATGACGAATTCCAGGAAATCCTGGACGAAAAACTGGGCAGTTGATGCCCGTTCCGGCGCGGATGTCGTGACAGATCACGATAGCCCCGCGCCGGACCTATTGTTTCGCGCGCGAAACATTCGGGCCGAAGCGGACCCATTAACCCCTTGTTAATGGGTCACCCTTCTGCCGGACCACCGATTTCCTGACAGTCAGGTGCGCCGCCCTTCGCGCAGCCATGCGCCAAGGATCAGGCCAGAGGCAAGAAGCAACACCAACCACCCGGGCAGCATCGGTGTCTGCGTCACATCCAGTGTTTCATATGCCTCTCGCGGTGTGATGCCGAGCCAGCCGCGCCCCGCGGCAGGGCGGCCTTCTCCCACGGTGCGGATGCCGGGCAGGCCCTCTTCCAACCGACGCACGCCGCCATTGGTGGCGTCGATTGCCGGCTCAAGCGCGTCGCCGCTGGCAATCGTCTGCTCGAACTCTCTTGGCGTGGCGGGGCCCAAGCCCACAACGGCGTCCTGATCGCCTTCCGACAGGCGGTAGAGCCCGATGTCAGGCCCGGTATAGAGCGCCTCGAACCGGCCTGGTGACACTTCGTCCAGCGTGATCTCGTCTTCCGTGCCATCGGGGCGGATGATCGTGACCGCGCCGATGCTGTCATCCAGAGTGCGGCGGATGATGCGCATCGTTTGCCCGGTGGGATCGGCCCAAAGCGCCTCTTCCTCAAGCTCGGGCTCCTTCATCATCCAGTGCGCCAGCCGCCGCAGGAGATCGAGCTGCGGACCACCGCCTTCGAAGCCGCGCGACCACAGCCATGCATGATCCGACGCGATCAAAGAGACGCGGCCTTCTCCGACACGGTCCAGCACCAGAAGCGGCCTGTCGTCGATCCCGCTCATCAGGACGTCGCCCGCAACCGGCTCCACATCGATCTGGCGCATCCAGCGGCCCCAGCTTTCGGTCCCGGAAAGGCCGGATGTGACGGGATGCCGGTCCCCCAGCTCGGTGATCTCGGGCTGGTAGCCGCGTTCGAACACCCTGGCCGTCGGCTCTGCCGGGATGATGTCGGCCAAGGGTGAGCGGTAGATACTGTCGGCGCTGGCGAAATCCGGCCCTGCGGCCACGAGAACCGCGCCGCCGTCTTCGACATAGCTGCGCACGTTGTCCAGATAGATCGCGGGCAGAATGCCACGCCGCTTGTAGCGGTCAAAGATGATGAGGTCGAAATCCTCGATCTTTTCGAGAAACAGCTCGCGCGTGGGGAAGGCGATCAGCGAAAGCTCGGAAACCGGCACGCCATCCTGCTTTTCAGGAGGGCGCAGGATGGTGAAATGCACGAGATCTACCGAACTGTCGGATTTCAACAGGTTGCGCCAAGTGCGCCCGCCGGCATGCGGCTCGCCCGAGACCAGCAGCACGCGCAGCCGGTCGCGCACGCCGTTGATCTGTACCAACGCCGTGTTGTTGCGGTCGGTCAGCTCTTGTTTGCCGGTGGGCACGCTGAATTGGATCACGTTCAGCCCGCCATGCGGCAAAGTGATCGGCAGTTCCACATCCTCCCCGATCGGCATGGCGAATTGTTGCGGCTCCTCGCCATCCACGGAGATGTCGATGGTGGTTTCCGTTGCGTCCGGGGCGGCGCCTTCATCCTCGACCCGCAGGGTCAGAGTGACAGGCTCACCCAGAATGGCGAAGGCCGGTGCGTTCTTGACGATCAGCCGCCGGTCCCAATCGGTCTCCTTCCCGGTCAGCAGCAGATGCATGGGGGCTGGAAGGTCCGGGGCCCGCTCCAGATCGTGCAAACGCCCATCGCTGAGCAGGAACACCCCGGCGATCCGTCCGCGCGGCTCTTCGGCCAGGGCATCGGAGACGGCCGACATGAGCAGCGTTCCGGTATCGCCCTCGCCGTCGCCAACGGTGATGCGGCGCACTTCGGTGTTCTGCCGCGTCCTCAGGTCGGTGACCAGCGATCCCGCCGCGTCCTCGGTCACACCCAAACGCGCGCCCAGCGATTGGCTGGCGCTTTTGTCCTCGACCACCAGAACGATGTCCGAGAGCGGCGCGCGATCCTCGGCCTGATAGGAGGGCTGTGCCAGGGCGGCCAGCACCACGAGGGCGGCCAGCCCGCGCAATCCCCAGCCCTGCAAGCCTCGCGAAAAGGCAAGCGCGACCCCGATCAAGGCCAAAGCGCCCAGGATCGCAATCAATTGCCACGCCAGAAGCGGATCAAAGACGATATTGCCAGTCATCAATTGCCCAATCTGTCCAGAAGCGCAGGCACGTGCACCTGGTCGGATTTGTAGTTCCCGGTTAGCACGTGCATGACCAGATTCACGCCGAAGCGATACGCGATCTCGCGCTGGCGCTCCCCGGAATAGCCGCTGCCGATGGGGTAGATCGGGTTGCCCCGGTCATCCATCGCCCAGGCAGAGGCCCAGTCATTGCCGCCGATGATCACCGGGGTCACGTTGTCGTTGAGGTTGCGGAACGGCATGCCGTCCACCAGTTCCGCGTCGGGCGGCGCGGCTTCAACCCAGACATCATGACTGTTGTGGCGGCCGGGAAAATCCTGAAGCAGGTAGAAGGTGCGCGTCAGGACATGATCCTCGGGAATCGGTTCAAGCGGCGGAATGTCCAAGGGAGCGGCCAGTTGTTGCAGCTTGCGGCCATTCGGGCTGCCGGTGCCGAAGCGCGCGATATCTGCATCACGGGTGTCGAACATGATCATGCCGCCGGACCGCAGATAGGTGTTCAGCTTGGCATAGGCCTCGTCGGACGGCGTTGGCTGGTCCGGAGTGATCGGCCAGTAGAGAAACGGAAAGAACGCAAGTTCATCGGTTTCAAGATTGACCGCCATGGGATCGGCCGGCTCCACCGAGGTGCGGAAGAACAGGGTTTCGGACAAGCCCCGCAACCCCGCTTGCGCCCTTTGGTCCAGATCCTCGTTGCCCGTGACCACATGGGCGAATGTCACCTCGGACGTGGCCTCGAGCGCGAACTCGGTCTCGTCGGATTGCGCCTGCGCGGAATGGCCCGGCATCAGCAGGACCGCCAGCAGCAGCGCTGCCGCCTGCGTCGCGCGCGGCCCGGAAAGCCGGCCCGACAGGAACAACGAGGCCACGATATCGGCCAACAACAAGAGGATCGCCGCGGCAAGCAGCCAGCCGGCCAAGGGTGTCTCCTCGGATTTCACCAACCCTTCTACCGGGATGTCGGCGGGCCAGCTTGCCGGGGTCAAGGTGGCGTCGGCCTCGAGGACATTTCGCGCCAGCGCACGGTCCTGGCTTTGATATACACCCGGGCGCAAATCCGGCCCGAGCGGCGCGCTGACAAGGTCTTCGCCTGCCACACCGGGCAAGGTGGCACCGTCGCTTGCGGCGCCGAACCCGTCCAGCACGATGTTGGGTTGCCAAATGGTCCCTTCCAGGTCCTCGGCACTGGGTTGCGAGGCGGATCCGGCGGCGATGGACAGCCGTTCCAGCATTTGCACGAACAGACCGGACAGCGGCAGCGAGGACCATTCCGCGTTGGCGGTGACATGGAACAGGATGATTTGCCCCTGTCCCACCACCTTGCGGGTGACCAGCGGCGTGCCATCGCTGAGCTGTGCGATCACGCGGTCGGTCAGCGCCGGATCAGGTTGCGCCATCACCTGCGCCGACACGGTGACGTCAGGCGGGATCGACAGGCCGAAGAACGGGCTGTCCTCCGAGAATGTGGCCAGCGATTTCGGCTCGCCCCAGCTCATCGCGCCCCCCACGCTGCGGCCACCCGAACGCAGGCGCACCGGCATCAGCGGGTCTTCCGTGTCGCGGCTGATGTCGCTGGCGGCAAGGCGGGGTCCGGCAAAACGCAGCAGGATACCGCCCCCGTCCAGCCAGTCCAGGAGCGCGTCTTCCTCGGCTTCACCCAGCGTCGCCACATCGGCCATGGCAATCACATCGGGGTTGGCCGGGATCATGTCCATCAAGTTGCCATCGAGCAGGTCCGCGCTCGGTTCCAGTGCCTTTTCAAGGTAATGCAGCGGGGCCAGCAATTGGAGCCCTTCGCGGTCTTCGCGGCCGGCGACCAGCGCCACTTCGCGGCGGCGCAGGCTGTCATCGGGCAGGGTGGTGGCGCCGGCGCTGCGGTTGCCCTCGATCTCGAAACCCAGGATTCGCGCGCGCAGCTCGGAGGGCAGGGACAGCGCGGTTTCCGCCATCGCGGCGTCAGGTTCAAAGCGCGCGGTGGCGCGGGCCAGAACGGCGGGGTTGCCCGACGGATCGCGCCCTTGCGCCAGGATCGTCACTTCCCGTTCCGACCCGGTTTGCGCCCGGACCGCCGTGAGGACGATAGTGCCATCCTCGAAGCGCGCCGGCGTGAGGCCCAGAATGGTTTGCCCCGCCTGAAACACGGTCACGTCGCCGCGATCCTCGAGCGCGGTCAAAAGCGGGGCGCGTGTCTCGCGCTCCAGCCCGTCGGACATCCAGTAGGTGTCGAAGTCGCCCTCGGGCAGCACGTCCAGCGCAGTGTCAACCGTGTCTTGGCGTGGCTCCCACGGGGCGGGAGTCAGGCCGACAAGCCGCGCGCTCAGGTCGTCGGCAGTCTGGAAATTGGCCTGTTCCGGCTTGGTCAGCTGAAGTAGCGCCACGCGCCTGTCATCCCGCGCCGCCTGTGCCAGCAACCCGTCCAGCGCAAGCGTCCGCGCGCGCCAGGTCGCGGCACTGGCCCAGGAACTGTCCATCACCACCAGGAGCGGCGCATCGCTTGCCGCAGTTTCGTCGCTCTCGGGGTTCAGGATCGGCCCGGCCAAGCCGATGATCAGCATTGCAACCGCCAGCATGCGCAGCAAAAGCAGCCACCACGGCGTGCGATCGCTCACTTGCTCGTCATCTTTCAGCCCCAGCAGCAACACAACGCCCGGAAACATCCTCCGGATCGGCGCAGGCGGCACGGCGCGCAGGATCAGCCACAGGGCCGGCAGCGCCAGCAATGCCAGCAAAAGCCACGGTGTCACAAAGCCGATCCCGAAAAGCGTCATCCGTACGTCCCGTCCATAGCGCGGTAAATCCAGAGCAGCGCCGATTGCGCGCTCTCGCTCGTGTGGTGGCAGGTGTATTGCCAGCCCGTCAGCCGCGACAGGTGCTCAAGCCTTTCCTTGCGCTCTGCCAGGCGATCCAGGTAGCGGTTGCGCAAGTCCCCGGCCTTGAGCGTTTCATGCACCATCCCGCCGCCGATGCTTTGAAAGATCGTGCGCCCGTCAAAGGGGAAGTCCTCTTCACTCGGGTCAAGGATCTGCACCAGAGCGCCGCGCACGCCACGATCCGCCGCCTTGGTCAACGCGGCCTCCACCGGGGCGGGATCGTTCAGGAAATCGGAAAGGAAGATCGCGCGCGATTGCGGAAGCATGCCGCGCGCCTCGGGCTCGGAATACTCATCCGGCTGATCCACCGACAAAAGCTCTGCCAGCCGCGATATCTGCACCTGTCCGCGACGCGGCGGCAGGTCAAAGCCGGTCAGGCCAACACGCTCTCCACCGCGAATCAGAAGGATCGACGCAGCCATCGCAAGGGTCCGGGCGCGGTCCGCCTTGGTCCCCAGGCTCGTATCCGATGCGAACCGCATCGACGCCGCCTGATCGACCCAGAGGATCACGCTTTGCGCGATCTGCCATTCCCGCTCCCGCACGAATTGCGTATCGCTCCGCGCCGACCGCCGCCAGTCGACATCCCGAAGCACATCGCCGTGCTGCATCGGGCGGTATTGCCAGAAATCATCGCCCAGACCCGACCGCCGCCGCCCGTGCTCGCCCAGCAGCACGGTCCCCGCCAAATGCTCGGCGCGCGCCAGCAGGGCGGGAAGCCGCGCGGCCTCTTCCTCGGATCGTTGGCGAAGAGCGGCGACAGGAGATGTCACGCGGCAGCCTCGATCCTGACCATGCTTTCGGCCACTTCGTCGATCAGACCGCCAAGGTCTTCCCCCCGCGCGCGGGCCGAGAAACTCAGGGCCATGCGGTGCGACAGAACCGGGCGCGCCATGTCCAGGACATCCTCGGGGGCCGGCGCGAGCCGCTTTTGAAGAAGCGCGCGCGCCCGCACCGTGAGCATCAGCGCCTGCGCCGCGCGGGGGCCCGGACCCCAGGCCACGGTGTCCTTGACCCTCGATCCGGCCAATTCATCATGCGGGCGGAACGCGCGGACCAGATCGAGGATCATTTCGACCACCGCATCCCCCACCGGCATCCGACGCAAGAGCCTTTGCGCCGCGATCAGCTCTGCAGAGGTGAAAACCGCATAGGCCTCGTCCTCTTCGGCCCCGGTCGTGGCCAGCAGGATGTCCTTTTCGGTCTGGCGATCCGGGTATTGCACGTCGATCTGGACCAGGAAGCGGTCGAGCTGTGCCTCGGGCAGGGGATAGGTGCCCTCCTGCTCGATCGGGTTCTGTGTCGCCAGCACATGAAACGGGGCGTCCAGAGCGCGCGTCTCGCCCGCCACTGTCACTTCTTTTTCCTGCATCGCCTGCAACAGCGCCGATTGCGTGCGCGGCGAGGCGCGGTTGATCTCGTCGGCCATCAGAAGCTGGCAAAAGATCGGTCCCGGAATGAACTTGAACGCCCGCCCGCCATCAGCCCCGGTCTCCAAAACCTCGGAGCCGAGAATATCTGCCGGCATCAGGTCAGGCGTGAACTGCACGCGATTGCCATTCAGGCCCATCACGGTGGAAACAGTCTCCACCAGCCGCGTCTTGCCCAACCCCGGCAGGCCGATCAAAAGCCCGTGACCGCCGCATAACAGCGATGCCAGGGTCAGTTCGACCACGCGCTCCTGACCGATAAAGCGCCGGGTGATGGCTGTCCTTGCCTGCGCGAGCTTGTCTTCCAGCGCTTCGATATCTGCCACCAAATCTTCGGTTGGGGCCATGACGTGTCTCCCTTGCGCATTAGGTCATTTGTAGAAAGTGTAACGCGCATGAGGGAAATGGCAAAAGCAATGAGCGCACAAGATCGTGTTATTCCATCTGCGGACGGCATCGCTGCCTCTGTTCGCGCCACCAAGACCAAGGGCCTGCCGCCGGTGCATCTGTGGGACCCGCCGTTTTGCGGCGATCTGGACATGCGGATCGCCCGCGACGGGACATGGTTCTATCTGGGCACCCCCATCGGACGGCCCGGACTGGTCAAGCTGTTCTCATCCATCCTCCGCAAGGACGACGACAAATATTACCTTGTCACGCCCGTGGAAAAGGTGGGCATCACCGTCGATGACGCACCCTTTGTCGCCACCGATTTCGAGGTCTCCGGCGAAGGGGCCGGCCAGGTGCTGACCTTTCACACCCATGTCGACGACACCGCCGTGGCGGGTCCCGATCACCCGATCCGGGTCGAGCGGGATGAAGAAACGGGCGAGCCGTCACCTTACGTGCTGATCCGCGCCAATCTCGAAGCCTTGATCGACCGCAAGAGTTTTTACCGTCTGGTCGACTGCGGTGCGCATCATGCCGTGGACGG
>JAWLGI010000022.1:0-29293 GCA_041685125.1 Marivita sp.
GTGACTTCGCCGAACACGGCGAAATTGGCGGCACCGGGCAATTGCAGGATCTGCGTCAGCTTGCATTCCAGTGTCGCCGGGGCGGCTGCGACGCGGGGACAGTTGATGGTGTCGCAGTCTGCCTTCTCGATCCCGGCCTGGTCGAACTCGTCGATGCTCTTGTCCCATGGTCCCGAGGACATGTTCATCACGTCGCGCATCGCGTATTCCACCACGTTCACCGCGAACACGCCGGTGTCGCGGATCTGCGCCACGGAATCCTTGGTGTCGCCGCGGTCGGGCTTGGCCGAGGTGGAGGCGAACATCACCTGCGGCGGCACGTAGGCGACCGCGTTGAAAAACGAATAGGGTGCGAGATTGTCCTGCCCGTCCGCGCCACGGGTCGAGATCCAGCCGATGGGGCGGGGGGTTACGATGGCGTTGAACGGGTTGTGCGGCAGGCCGTGGCCGTCTTCGGGGCGGTAGAACATGCGGGGAAAGCTCCGTGTTTGCCGATTGTCGGCTTGCGTGATAGGCGGTTCCGAAGCGAATTGCACGGGGGTGTGCACGCGTCAACGAAGAGCGGTGCCATGTTCACCCTGAGCCCTGAAACCAAAGAAGATTGGTGGGAGGTCGAAGCCCTTTACGACCTGTGTTTCGCGCCGGGGCGCGAGGCGCTGTCGTCCTACCGATTGCGGGATGATGTGCCGCCTGTGGCCGCGCTGTCGCGGGTTGCGCGGGACCAACAGGGTATCCTTGGTGGCGCGATCCGGTACTGGCCGGTCCGTGTTTGTGGCGACAGGGCATTGCTTCTTGGCCCCATCGCGGTGCATCCCACGGCACAGGGCGAGGGGCTGGGCGGCGCGCTCATGCGGGACAGCCTGGACCAGGCCAGACGTGACGGCTGGGCGCGGGTGCTTCTGGTGGGTGATGCGCCCTATTACCAGCGCTTTGGATTTGCGCGGCTGGACGGTGTGGAAATGCCGCCGCCGACCAACCCTCAGCGGGTGCTGGGCCTGGAGCTGGAGCCGGGGGCTTGGCAGGATTTCCGCGGCCTGGTGGAACGCGGCGCTTGAACCCGACACAAAACGCCCCCAATTGTACGGCATGACCGGAACCGATCTTGTCCCCCACGGGACCCAGACCTCAATTGCCGAGCTTGCCCGACGCCACAGGGCTGCCGGTGGCGTCGGCTTGCAGGTGCTGAACCTGATCGGAGGCCAGGCCGAATCCCTGATGGAGCGTTTGCCGCACCAGGTGAGGCGTAGTCTGGATGGCGCCACCGAGCGCGCGCTGCTTGTGGCCGTGCAGGCTGCGAAACAGTCGCGCGGCGTGGTGCCGGACCAGAAGGGCTGGCTCAACAGCGCTGCAACGACGGCGATGGGCGCGATGGGCGGCGCGGGTGGCTTGCCGACGGCGTTGGCGGAATTGCCGGTGACGACGACTGTCCTTCTCAGAGCGATCCAGGGGATCGCGGCGGAACACGGGTTCGATCCGAACGACCCGGACGTTCTGGCAGATTGCCTGACCGTTTTCGCCAGTGCCGGTCCGCTTGCCGATGACGACGGGGCCAACATGGCCTTCCTGAGCACGCGGGTGACGCTGACGGGAACGGCGGTGCACGGGATCATGAAATCGGTGGCGCCGAAACTGGCGACCGTTCTGGGTCAGAAGCTCGCCGCACAGACCGTGCCGATCCTGGGGGCTGCGGCGGGGGCGGCGACAAACTATGCCTATACCAGCTACTACCAGGAAATGGCGCATGTGCATTTCGGGTTGCGGCGATTGGCAATTGACAGTGGCACGTCGGAGGCTTTGCTGGTCGAAGAATTGCGCCGAGCGGTGAAAAGCGTCTGAAGACCGCGTAAATCGCGCGTCCTGTTCACCCGATCTTAACGTTAATGGCACAAGTTGGGCATGTTCCCGGATGAAATCCGGGTATGGGCGGACGGGCGTTGTGATCCAATCATGATCCGGCACCGGACCAGAGCGCACCCGTTCGCCCGCAAACACGTCAACAGCACGCAGGCCGGAAAACCCGGCTTTGATCAGCCAGAATGGCTGGAGCGTGCTGTTGGGGTGTGCGGTGCGAGAACCCACGCGTCCGAACACGCGCCGGATTTGTTCGAAGGGTATGTGCTTGTACGCATCACGGCGAGCATAGAAATCAACCTACATGTGATCACGCACACTCCGTTGGATCACGTCAACCCGCGCAGATACTCCATCACCGCCGGGCGCACGGTCTGATCTCCCGCGTTGCGCGCGTTGTGGATGATGTTGCGGACATCATCCAGGTTGCAGCGCCGCAGCAGATGTTTGACCGGACCGACCGAGGCAGGGCGCATGGAAAGCGAATGCAGGCCGATCGCGGCGAGGCACAGCGCCTCGACGGGGCGCCCGGCGTCTTCTCCGCAGAAGGAAAGCGGTGTGTTGGTTGACTTGCACCGGTAGACGATGCCTTCGATGAAGGTCAGGAAACTGACATTCAGCGTGTCATAGCGGCGGCGGACCAGCTCGTTCTCGCGGTCGGCTGCAAAGAAGAACTGCTTGAGGTCATTGCCGCCGATGGACAGGAATTCGACCTCCTGGAAGAACTTCTTGCAGGCAAAGGCCAGCGACGGGGTTTCCAGCATCGCGCCGATCTCGAGCTTTTCGGGCAGGCGGTGGCCCAGCTTTGTCTCGCGGGCCAGGGCCTTGTCGACCTCGGCGCGGGCGGCGGCGTATTCCTCGTATTGCGCGACAAAGGGGAACATGATCGACAGCGGGCGGCCATTTGCGGCGCGCAAGAGCGCCTGCAACTGCATCCGCATCACGCCCGGTTTGTCGAGCCCGACGCGGATCGCGCGCCAGCCAAGGGCGGGGTTGGGTTCGTCCTGCGCCTTCATGTAGGGCAGAACCTTGTCCGACCCGATGTCGAGTGTGCGGAACACGACGCGCTTGTCCTTTGCGGCGTCCAGCACGCGGGCATAGAGGGCGGCCAGTTCGGTGCGCTTGGGCATCTGGCTGCGGACAAGGAATTGCAGCTCTGTGCGAAACAGGCCGACCCCTTCGGCGCCCGAGCTTTCGAGGGATGGCAGGTCGGCCATCAGGCCGGCGTTCATCTCGAGCCGGATGGTCTTGCCGCACTGCGTGACCGCCGGTTTGTCGCGGATCGAGGCATAGCGTTCCTGTGCCTGCGCCTGCATTGCCATCTTGTCGCGGAACGCGCCGACAACGATGTCATCGGGGCGCAGGTGGACGATGCCCTGGTCTCCGTCGACCATGATGTGATCGCCGTTCAGCGCCTCGTTCTGCATCCGTTTGGCGTTGATCACCAACGGGATGGCGAGCGCGCGGGCGACGATGGCGGCATGGCTGCCGACCGACCCTTCCTCGAGCACGATGCCGCGCAATTGGCGGCCGTATTCGAGCAATTCGCCCGGACCGATATTGCGCGCCACCAGAATGGGGTTTTCGGGCAAATCGGCACCGGTCTGTTGGCCCTGGCCGGTGATGATGCGCAAGAGCCGGTTCGACAGGTCGTCGAGATCCTGCAGCCGTTCGCGCAGATAGGCGTCAGTGGCCTGCAGCATGCGGGCGCGCACATCGGATTGTTCTTTCTCGACGGCGGCCTCGGCGCTCAGACCACGGTCGATGTTTTCCTCCATCCGGCGCAGCCAGCCCTTGGAATTGGCGAACATGCGATAGGCTTCGAGCACCTGCACCTGCTCGGTGTCGCCCGACGCGCCCGCGAGCAATTGATCGACGCTGACGCGAAGGTTTTCCACCGCTGTCGTCAGCCGGGTGCGTTCGATTTCGGGATCATCGGCGACAAGGTTGGTCACCACCACGCGCGGTTCGTGCAGCCAGACATGGCCTTCGGCGGTGCCTTCCTGCGCCGTGACACCGCGCACCAGAACCGGCTGGGTATGGCGCGCGCGCAAGGCTG
Source organism: Marivita sp. (assembly GCA_041685125.1). Classification (GTDB taxonomy): domain Bacteria; phylum Pseudomonadota; class Alphaproteobacteria; order Rhodobacterales; family Rhodobacteraceae; genus Marivita. The sequence continues at coordinate 3,911 of JAWLGI010000022.1, forward strand.
CCCCTTCGCCGACAAAAGCGCCCAGCTCGGTCATTTCGGCCAGCACCATCGCCACCACTTCGAGCGCGTAGACTTCGTCGGCGCTGAATTCGCGGGCATCCTTGGATTGGACCACCAGCACGCCCAGCTTTTCGCCGAGCCGCTGGATCGGAACACCAAGGAAACTGGGATAAATCTCCTCACCGGTTTCGGGCATGTATCGAAACCCGCGTGCCGAGGGCGCGTCGGCCGCGTTGACGGTCTTGCCGGAGCGGGCGACGCGTCCGACAAGCCCTTCGCCCAGCTTCATCCGGGTCTGGTGCACGGAATCGGGATTCAGACCCTGGGTCGCGCACAGCTCGAGTGTTTCGTCGTCGCGGAACAGGTAGATGGAACACACTTCGGTGCCCATTGAATCGGCCGTCAGATGGGTGATCTGATCCAGCCGCTCTTGTCCGGCGGCCTCGTTCGCCATCGTGTCGCGCAGCCGTCCAAGCAGCTTGCGGCTTTCGCTTTCCGCGCGCTCAACCATAGCTCTGCCCCTCATGACCGACTGATGCAACGGCCTTGGTCACATTGTCAGGCGGCCTTTTCCAGTTCAAATGCATCATGCAGCGCCTGAACCGCAAGTTCCATGTATTTCCGGTCGATCAAGACAGAAATTTTTATCTCGGAAGTTGTGATGACCTTGATATTGACGCCTTCGTTCCGCAGCACCTGGAACATCTTGGCGGCGACGCCCGTGTGGCTGCGCATGCCGATGCCGACGACCGACACCTTGGCCACATTGGTATCGGCCACGATATCGTGGAAATTGATGTCGCCGCGTGTCTTGGCGTCGGCCATGGCCTTTTCGGCGCGCTGTACCTGGTTGGTGGGGCAGGAGAACGTCATATCCGTGCGCCCTTCCTCGGAGATGTTCTGCACGATCATGTCGACATTCACACCCGCCTCCGACAGCGGCGTGAAGATCGCCGCGGCAATGCCGGGGCGGTCGGCGACCGAGACCAGCGTCATCTTTGCCTCGTCGCGGGAATAGGCGACGCCGGCCACTACATTGCTTTCCATGATGTCCTCCTCGTCGCAGACCAATGTTCCTGCGTCGTCAGATTGTTCCTCGAAACTGCTTAGCACGCGCAGCTTCACCTTGTAGCGCATCGCCAGTTCGACCGAGCGGGTCTGCAGCACCTTGGCCCCCAGAGATGCCAGTTCCAGCATTTCCTCGAACGCGATCCGGTCGAGCTTGCGGGCCTTGTCGCAAATGCGCGGATCGGTGGTGTAGACCCCGTCCACATCGGTGTAGATATCGCAGCGTTCGGCACCGAAGGCGGCGGCAAAGGCCACGGCGGTGGTGTCGGAGCCGCCGCGCCCCAGCGTGGTGATGCGGCCTTCGGGGCTGAGCCCCTGGAAGCCCGCAATGACCGCGACGCGCATGCCTTCGGCGAACTTGCGGGTGATGTTGTCGGGCGGAATGTCTTCGATCCGGGCCGAGGAATGGGCCGAGGTGGTGTTCACCGGCACTTGCCAGCCCTGCCAGCTGCGCGCGGGGACATCCATTTCCTGCAGGGTCAGCGCCATCAGCCCGGCGGTGACGTTTTCGCCCGAGGACACGACGGCGTCGTATTCGCGCGCGTCGAACAGGGGCGAGGTTTCCTCGACATGGCCGACAAGCTTGTTGGTCTCGCCGGACATGGCGGAGACGATGACGATCACGTCATACCCCTTGGCCACCTCGACACCCACGCGTTTCGCCGCGCGCTTGATCCGGTCAAGCGTGGCGACCGAGGTTCCGCCGAATTTCATAACGAGAACGGGCATTGGGGCCTCCCCACGTCAAGCTTCAGCGGTCCTTTACGTCGGGTGGCGCGGCCACGCAAGAGCACCGGGTTTCGGCCCGACCTGTGGCCACGGCGTTCGGCCGGCCCGGATCGGGATCAGTTCGTTTCACCTTTGGGCGTGAAGGGCAGGGGGGCAATCGGCACCCCGTCCTCGATCAGCTTCTTCGCCTCGTCGCCGCCTGTCTTGCCCCAGATCGGTCGTTGTGGCGCGTCGCCGGTGTGAATGGCGCGGGCTTCTGTCGCGAAGTTTCCGCCAACGTAATCCGAATGTGTCTCGACATAGGTCCTGAGCGCGGAAATTGCCTGCTCCGCCGCGCTGGGCGGTGTGGCCGGATCGCGGAGTTTCGGTTTCGCCGGCGGCGTGTCCGCTGTTTCAACCGTGCTGACACGGGGGGCCATCATGGCCTTGTCTACATCGGTCGAGCCACAGACCGCACATCCGACCATCTGCGCCGCGCGCAGTTTTTCAAAGGCGGCGCCGGATTGAAACCAGCTGTCGAAGCGGTGATCGTTGGCGCATTTGAGCGTGAACTGGATCATGGCGGTCGGAACCTGCGGGCTGTGCCGTGTTATGTTGTACGGCGAGAAATAAACCTTCCCGCGTGGACATCAAGCATCAAGATGCCCGGTGATATCGCGCATCAAGGTGTCGAGATCGGCCTGCTGCCGCAACGCGCGTCGGGCGCGCGTGGCAAGGGCATCCTGTTTGCCGGCTGTGTCAAGGTCGGTGACGGCGCGCGCCAGTTCATCGGCAGTGCTGATGCGTATCGCGGCGCCGGCGTCGGTCAGCCGGGAATAGGCGGCGTGGAAATTCGCGGTGTCCGGCCCGTGCAGAATGGCCGAGCCGAACGCCGCAGGCTCATAGGGTGTATGCCCGCCGCGATCCGTGAGCGAGCCGGCAATGAAGGTGACGCCGGCAAGCGCGTACCAAAGATGCATCTCGCCCAGCGTGTCTGCGAGATAGACATGCGCGCTTGCCGGATCCGCCGCTTTGCTTCGGCGGGCGCAGGTCAGGCCCAAGGCGTGGATCAGGGTTTCGATGTCATCCGCGCGGCGAGGATGGCGAGGGGCGAGGATGAGCTTGAGATCGGCGCGACTTTGCAGAGCGGACTTGTGGGCTGTCAAAACCGTTTCGTCTTCGCCCTCATGGGTGGACGCGGCGAGCCAGGTCCCAGCGCGTTTGAAGGCACCCTGCAACGCGGGGTCGGGCCCATCACGTGGCGGCGTGTAGAACGCCTTCAGGTCCACCACCGGACCGCGCGCAGCCGCCGGAAGGCCGAGCCGTGAGAACCTGTCGGCCGACCTGGTATCCTGCGCCGACAGGTAGGTGACATTTTCAAGCACCTGCCGCACCAGTTCGGGGAATCGCTGCCAGCCCTTTGCAGAGCGCGCGGTCAGGCGCCCGCCCAGGACGATCACGGGCCCCCGCGTTTCGAGGATCCGGCACGGCCACAGATCGGATTCCAGCGTGATATGCGCACGAATGCCCCAGCGCCGCATCACCCGTCGGGTGGGTCCGTAAAGATCGATCGGGGCCAGGATGATCGTGGTGTCGGCCAGCGCCCAGCCTTGGCCCAGTGCAAGCGCGCTGTCGGTGTTCACAGTGATCAAGACATGTCGTCCCTGCGCGATCAGCCGGTCAATCACCGGGCGGGCCGAGGCCAATTCACCATTCGAGGCGGCGTGCAGCCAAACGCGCTCGCCTTTGTCGTGCGGTGTCAGCCGCCCCAGCCGCGCCTTGATCCCGACCACGTCGCGCGCCCAGACCCGCTGAGCCAGTTCCCTGGCAGCGAGCAGCGTCATCAGAAATCGGTAAAACAGCACGGCAAGTCCAGTCAGCTTGGGCGCGGCATCAGGCCGTTTCGGGCTTTTGGGGCCGTTGCGGCAAAGACGGGCCTGCGAGCGTGTCCTGTATCGACTGCTCCAGGACCTTGAGCAACACGTGATTGTCGAACCTCTGCTCGGCCGCCCTGCGCGCGCGGATCGACATGGCCTGCGGGTCCTGCACCGTGACGGCCTTTGAAATCGCGTCGGCGAAGGCGGCTTCGTCATGCTCGTCCACCAGAAAACCGGTGTAAGTGTCGTCAATCGCCTCGGGTATCCCGGCATGCCGCGTCGAAATGGTGATACATCCGCAGGCCATGGCCTCCTGGATCGCCGTTGGCAGACCTTCGGTATTGCCGTCGCGCGCGGTGACCGAATGCTGGACGAAGAATTGCGTGCTCATCAAGCGGTCGCGCACGGTGTGGTGCGGCTGAGCGCCGTGGAACCGGACCTTGCCGGTGATCCCCATCTCCTCGGCCAGTGATCTTGTGGGTTCCATCAACGGTCCATCGCCGATGAAATCCAGCCGCGCCTCGGGCAGATCTCGTGTGGCTTGGGCAAAGGCACGCAGCGTGACCATCGGGGCCTTCTTTTCGACAAAGCGGCCCACGGCGAGAAAACTCAGCGCTACCTTCGCTTGCGGTGCAAATCGTCGAATATCGACGCCTGATGGAATGACCGTGCTGTTGGGGTGCGAGATGCCATGCTTGACGAGGTTTTCCAGCAGAAACCGCGAGACCGAGAACACCCCCGCCAGACGTGGCATCATCTTGCGATAGGCGGCCCGCATCCGCTCTGTTCGGATCGCCTTGGACGCATCAGTGCCCCGGAAATAGGTGAAGATGGGGATATCGATCGAATTGGCCAGCGGCGCCAGTGCCAACGCCTGGGTGCCGAATTCAGCCAGGATCACCTCGACCCGTTCGTCGCGCAGGAACTTGATCAGGGTTTCTTTCGCCTCGCCAAAGGGCAGGCGGGAGGTGCCGTGTTCGATGCGATTGCGCAACATCCACCAAGGCGCGACCACGATATCGCGACCCGACACGCCGTCGCGCCGCACGAAATACGGCTTGCCATAGGGGTTATCTCCGCGAAACCGTCCACAGACCACGACTGTGTTGCCACCGAACAGATGTTCGATGTGGCGGTTGATAAACGTCTCCCCGCCAAGGTGATATTCGCCAGTGGCAATCGCTACGCGCATGCAAGAGGGACCCGATGAACAGTCGCTTTATGGCGTATCAGCGCAGCGTGGCACCAGCAAGGCAGCATGGCTTCCATCAGATGTATATAAAGTTGCGTATCAAAGGATCATCCGGTCCTCGCGGTCACGATCACGAGATGATCGCCGATCAGCCAGGTTCTAGGGGCACAAAACCGGTCCCCACCTTCGCGGAGCATGCTTCGGAGCCAGCGATTTGCAGATGGAGCATGGTGCTGCTGGAGAGAATCGAACTCTCGACCTCTCCCTTACCAAGGGAGTGCTCTACCTCTGAGCTACAGCAGCGCCGGGCGCCTTGGGTCGGCGTGGCGGGTGATTAGACGCAAACACAAAACGGTGCAAGCGCAATCTGGACCCTTTTTTGCCTCTGGGATAGGAAGTGGTCATGACGCAGAAATCCTCATCCGGAAAATCGACGGCCACGGCGCGGGAAGACAGGCTGAAAGCCGCGCTCAAGGCGAATTTGGCGCGGCGCAAACGGCAGGCAAAGGCGAGATCGGACGAGGCCAAGGACAACAAGACAACACCATCGAGCGAGGGCAGTTAACGAATGGACCAGATAATCGTGACCGGGAATGGCCCGCTGAGCGGGCAGATCCCTATTGCGGGCGCAAAGAATGCCTGCCTGACGCTGATGCCGGCCACCTTGCTGAGCGAGGAGCCCCTGACGCTGACCAACGCGCCGCGACTGAGCGATATCCGCACCATGTCACTGTTGCTGCAATCGCTGGGGGCCGAAGTGCAGGCGTTGCAGGATGGGCAGGTGCTGGCCATGTCGAGCCGTGACCTGACGTCGACACGCGCCGAGTATGACATCGTCCGCAAGATGCGGGCGTCGATCCTTGTACTTGGCCCGCTTGTGGCGCGCTTCGGCGAGGCGCAGGTGTCCTTGCCGGGCGGGTGCGCGATCGGCGCGCGTCCCGTGGACCTGCACCTCAAGGCGCTCGAGGCGATGGGCGCGGAGCTGGACCTGCGCGATGGCTATGTCCACGCCAAAGCGCCCGCGGGCGGTCTGCAGGGCGGAATTGTCGAGTTCCCGATGGTGTCCGTCGGAGCCACGGAAAACGCGCTCATGGCTGCCACGCTGGCCAGGGGCACGACCGTTCTCAGGAACGCCGCGCGCGAACCCGAGATCGTGGACCTCGCGCGTTGCCTGCAAAAGATGGGCGCGCAGATCGAGGGCGCGGGGACATCGGAGATCACAATTCAAGGTGTCGAGCGTCTGGGCGGCGCAACGCACAAGGTTGTCACCGACCGGATCGAACTGGGGACCTATATGCTGGCCCCCGCGATCTGCGGCGGTGAGGTTGAATGCCTTGGCGGGTCGATCGATCTTTTGACCGCGTTCTGTGAAAAGCTGGACGCGGCAGGGGTGTCGGTCGAGGAAACGGACAAGGGGCTCAAGGTTGCGCGCAAGAACGGGCCCGTTGCTGCGGTCGATGTCACGACCGAACCGTTCCCCGGGTTTCCCACCGATCTGCAGGCACAGATGATGGCGCTTCTCTGCACCGCCGAGGGCACGAGCGTTCTGGAGGAAAAGATCTTCGAAAACCGCTTCATGCACGCGCCCGAGCTCATTCGCATGGGCGCGAATATCGATGTGCAGGGCGGCACCGCAACGGTGAAAGGTGTCGATCACCTCAAGGGCGCCCCGGTGATGGCGACCGACCTGCGCGCCTCCGTATCGCTGATTCTTGCCGGTCTGGCGGCCAAGGGTGACACGATCGTCAGCCGCGTCTATCATCTCGATCGCGGGTACGAACATGTCGTGCGCAAGCTGGAAAGCGTTGGGGCCAAGATTGAACGGGTGCAGGAAAAGTGAGTGACGACGCCACATTCGAGGACGGTACCGCCCGGCCGCTGCGGCTGGTTGCGATGGATGACGAAGACTTGCAAGTTGTGTCGGCGCTTTGCCAGGACGCGGTTTTCCCGGGCAACGAAATGCAGTGGCAGCGCGGCAAGCGTCGGTTCGGTATCCTGCTGAACCGCTTTCGCTGGGAAGACATCCCCGTGGCGCAACGCGGTGCCCGCACACCCGAGCGTGTGCAGAGCGTGCTTGCGGTCGAGAACGTGGACCGCGTGGCAAGCCAGGGTGTGACGCCGGGAGATACCGACACCATCCTGTCGGTGCTCGCGATCACGTTCGAGCCGGACGCGGCGGGCGGCGGGGTGGTCCTGCTGACGATGGCGGGCGATGGCGCTGTGCGGCTTGAGGTCAGCGAGTTGGAGATTGCCCTGCGCGATGTGACGCGGCCTTATGCGGCGGTGTCGGGCAAGGTTCCGGATCATCCGGAATGACGGTGCGCAGGCTGACCCCGAAGGATGTGTCGGCGTTTCGGGCGCTCTGGGCCGAAGGGCTCATGCGTGTGCCGACCGCGTTTCTGTTCAGTGCCGAAGAAGTACGTGCGATCCCGAACAAGGATGTCGCGCGTGGACTCGAAACGAACCTGACACTGGGTGCCTTTGACGACAGTGCAAGGCTGGTCGGCTTTGCCACCGCGCGGCGGGGCGGTCCAAAGCGAATGCGGCACATGGCGGATATCGGACCGGTTTACGTGCGCCAAGAGGCGCAGGGCCAGGGGCACGGCCGCGCCCTGATGGAGCATCTGTTGCAGCACCTGACAGATGCCGGGGTGCAGCAGGCCGAACTCAGCGTCGATGTCGAGAACACCCGCGTGCAGGCGCTGTACCGCGCGCTGGGCTTTCACAGCTTCGGCATAAGGCCGCGCGCGGTTCTCATCGACGGGGCGGCGCGGGACGATCTTTTGATGATCATGGCTCTGGATGGCACCGAGCTTGCGCGCGGCGCTTGAGGGTACGTGCCGCGCGGTCTAGGTATCACGCAGACCACAGCCGGAGGCCTTGATGCCACAATTCCTGTCCACGCTTGACCCCGATTTCGAAACGCGCTTCGCGGCGATCCTCAATGCCAAGCGCGAGGACAGCCCCGATGTGGATGACGCGGTGGCCGGGATCATTGCCGATGTGCGCAGGCGCGGCGATGCGGCGGTGCTGGACCTGACGGCCAGGTTTGACCGCGTGTCGATCACGGCCGACCAGCTGCGCGTGTCCGAAGCCGAGATTGACGCCGAGGTCGCCAAGGTGCCGAACGCCGATCGCGTGGCGTTGGAAACCGCCGCCGAGCGCATCCGCGCCTATCACGCGCGGCAATTGCCCGAGGACGCCATGTGGACCGATCCGGAGGGCGCGACGCTGGGCTGGCGATGGACGCCCGTGTCTGCGGCGGGGTTGTATGTGCCCGGCGGGCTTGCCAGCTATCCGTCCTCGGTGCTGATGAACGCGGTCCCGGCCAAGGTGGCGGGGGTGCAGCGGCTCGCGGTGACGGTGCCGGCGCCCGACGGTGTGATGAATCCGCTGGTCCTGATGGCCTGCCGCATCGCCGGGGTGGACGAGGTCTACCGCATCGGCGGCGCGCAGGCGATTGCCGCCCTGGCCTATGGCACCGAGACCATCGCGCCGGTCGACAAGATCACGGGGCCGGGCAACGCCTTTGTCGCGGCGGCGAAACGGCGGGTCTTTGGCAAGGTGGGCATCGACATGATCGCTGGCCCGTCCGAGATTCTCGTGATCGCGGAGGACGACAACGATCCGGACTGGATCGCATTGGACCTGATGAGCCAGGCGGAACATGACGAAAGCGCGCAATCTCTGCTGATCACCACCGATGCGACCTTCGGTCAGGCGGTGGCCGACGCAGTGGAAAAGCGGCTCGAAACGCTGGAGCGTCGCGCGATTGCCGGGGCAAGCTGGCGCGATTTCGGGGCTGTGATCACCGTGCGCGATCTGGACGAGGCGGCGGCGCTTTGTGATCGCATCGCGCCGGAGCATCTGGAATTGTGTGTGGCCGACCCCGATGCGCTGTCGGACAGGATCACCCATGCCGGTGCGATCTTCCTTGGCCAATGGACGCCAGAGGCCATTGGCGACTACGTTGGCGGGCCGAACCATGTGCTGCCCACGGCCCGCTCGGCGCGGTTTTCGTCCGGGTTGTCGGTGCTGGATTTCCTGAAACGCACGACCTTGGCCAAGATGTCGCCCGAGGCGTTGCGCGCCATCGGTCCGGCGGCCGAAACGCTGGCGCGGTCGGAATCGCTCGAGGCGCACGGGCTGTCTGTCACCGCGCGACTGAGCAAGCTCAACGGCTGATCTTTCCCGCGGCATCCAGATGCGTTAGCGGTAGGTGACCAGTCAAGAGGTGCGCGATGATCCCCGTTCAGGGTTTTGAAGGCCATCAGGTGGCCGTTTTGGGTTTGGGCCGGTCCGGGCTGTCGGCGGCGCGGGCGCTGCGCGCGGGCGGGGCGGTGCCGATCTGCTGGGACGACAACCCCAAAGCGTGCGCGGCGGCAGAGGCCGAGGGTTTTGCCATACGCGACCTGTCGCGCGAAAGCGCGTTCGACGCGGTGGCCAGCCTGATCGTCAGCCCCGGCATCCCGCATCTTTACCCCGCGCCGAACCCGGTGATCGCCAAGGCCTGGGAGGCAGGCGTGCCGGTGGACAACGATATCGGGTTGTTCTTTCGCTCGCTTGCAACCGACGATTGGAACCGGTTCGGGACGCCGCCGAAGGTGATCGCAGTCACGGGATCGAATGGCAAATCCACGACTTCGGCGCTGCTGCATCACATCCTTGATGCCGCCGGTCGGGGCAGCCAGCTTGCCGGAAATATCGGCCGTGGGGTGCTGGACATTGATCCGCCGGGCGATGGCGACGTGGTGGTGCTGGAACTGTCCAGCTACCAGACCGATCTGGCGCGCGCGCTGACGCCCGATGTGGCCGTCTTCACCAACCTGTCGCCCGATCACCTTGACCGCCACGCGGGGCTGGGCGGGTATTTCGCCGCGAAACGCAGGCTTTTTGCCGAAGGTGGCCCCGACCGCGCGGTGATCGGCGTGGACGAGGATGAAGGCCGCTATATCGCCAACCAACTGGCCGAAGGGCCGGGGGATGACCGCGTGATCCGGATCTCCTCGGGCCAGAAACTATCTGGTCCCGGCTGGATGGTCTTCGTGCGCAAGGGCTTCTTGTCGGAATGGCGCAAGGGACGGCAGGTCGGCTCCATCGACCTGCGCGCGATCACGGGGCTGCCCGGCGCGCATAATCACCAGAACGCCTGTGCCGCTTATGCTGCCGCCCGTGCACTGGCCGTGGCGCCGCGCCAGATTGAGGCCGCGTTCAAGACCTTTGCCGGATTGCCGCATCGCAGCCAGGTCATCGCCGAAGCGGGCGGCGTCACGTTCGTGAACGACAGCAAGGCGACCAACGTGGAGTCCGCGCTCAGGGCTTTGCAGGCGTTTGACAACATCCGCTGGATCTGTGGCGGTCTGCAGAAAGAGGGTGGTTTGGACGGGCTGGCCCCCGGCCTGACGCATGTCCGCAAAGCCTATGTCATCGGACGTGAGGCCGAAGGTTTCGCGTTGCAACTCTCCGGGATCGAGGCCGAGGCCTGCCGCACGATGGACGTGGCCGTGGCGCGCGCGATCGATGAGGCCGAACCGGGGGATGTCTTGCTGCTGGCCCCGGCCGCGGCAAGCTTTGACCAGTACGACAGCTTTGAAAAGCGCGGTGAGGATTTCGCGGCCCGGGTCAAAGCCGCTTTGGCTTAGCGTCCTCGGGCCGCGCGCGGTAACCGGCCAGCGCATCGCTGCGCACCGCGTCGCGGTGGATCACGCCAAGCTGGGCCGGGATCGCCACGAGCCCCAACGCCCGCGCGATGGCCAGGCGATGATTGCCGATGGCGCCGAAGATCGGCTGGCCCGCCCGGTCGATATGTATGAACACCCCCTCGGGCAGGCGCGGCGCGCCAAAGCGGTGCACGGTCTGATCGGCAAAGCCGTTCCTGCGAATGTCCGCATAAAGCGCGTCTATATCCCGATACCGCGCGATGATGTCCGCCTCGGTTTCGCAACTGTCGAAACGGCCGCTCTGTGCGATCATGCGGCGCATGTTGTCGTAGATGCCCGTGTCCCGCCAGGCTGTGCCGTTGCAGAAATGGTCAAGGCAGGCGGCGATCTTCCAGGACCGGTCCAGCGGTTCTGTCTGCTGGTCCCAGTCTCCGCCGATCACCATGCCGGAATGTCGTCTCTTGAAATCAGGCGTTTGCGACGGGTTCCGCGTATAGATGCGGGTCAGGCGGCTGGGGTCGATCCAGATGCGTTCTTTCGCCCGCGGTCCCGCGTCGCATTGCCATCGATTGAGCAGATCGCGAAATGGGCCGCGCAGGACGACGAAGGGGGCCTTGGGAACAGAAACCGATACATGCGCCATACATCGGAAAATGTAACAGTTATATGTCAGCTTCAAGTGGCGTGTGCATGGGCCTGTGTTATGGCGCGCCCCGCAGCAACGCCCGAACTCCAGGCCCACTGGAAGTTATAGCCGCCCAGCCATCCGGTCACGTCCACCGCCTCGCCGATCATGTAGAGGCCCGGCACGTCGCGCGACATCATCGTCTTGCTGTCGATCCGGTCGGTCACGATGCCCCCCAGGGTCACCTCGGCGGTGCGGTAGCCTTCGCTGCCGGTGGGCCTGAGCGTCCAGTTGCGCATGGAGTGGGTGATCTCGTCGATCCGCTTGTCCGACAGGTCGCCGAGATTGCCGCCAAGCGGCAGGTCAGTAGACAGGTGATCGACCAGACGTTCCGGCAACACCTCGGCCAGTGCGGTGGTGACGTTGCGCTTGCCGTGGGTTTGCCGCGCGGTTTTCAGCGTTGCAGTCAGGTCATGGCCGGGCAACAGGTCCAGCGTGATCGCATCACCCTCGGTCCAGTAGCTCGAGATTTGCAGCACGGCCGGTCCGCTCAGCCCGCGATGCGTGAACAGCATCGCCTCTTCGAAGGCGGTGCCGTTCACCTCGGCCATGACGGGGGTGGCGACGCCGGAGATCGGCGCGAAGCGCTTGTCCGAAAACGTCAACGGAACAAGGGCAGGGCGCGTGTCGGTGATTTCATGCCCGAAGCGGCGGGCAATGTCATAGGCCAGACCGGTCGCGCCCATCTTCGGGATCGACTTGCCCCCTGTCGCGAGCACGAGGTTGCGCGCGGTCACCGTCTCGCGCTGTCCGTCGCGGTCCAGCTGCGCGGTAAAGCGCGTGCCGTCATGCCCCAGATCGGCCAGCCCCGTGTTCAGCCACAGGTCGGCCCCGGCCTTTGCGATTTCGGCGCGCAGCATGTCGATGATCAGGGTCGCTTTTTCGTCGCAGAACAATTGTCCCAGCGTCTTTTCGTGCCAGGCAATGCGGTGCCGGTCCACCAGGTCGATGAAATCCCATTGCGTGTACCGGCTGAGCGCGGATTTGTGGAAATGCGGGTTCTGTCCCAGAAACCGCTCCGGATCGGTATGCATGTTGGTGAAGTTGCAGCGCCCGCCGCCCGATATGCGGATTTTCTCGCCCGGTGCCTTGGCGTGGTCGACCACAAGCGTCGAGGGCCCGGATTGCGCCGCGCACATCATACCGGCCGCCCCGGCCCCGAGGATCAGCGTGTCCACCTGCATGATGCGCACCCATCATGGAACGGCGCGCGGCGCAAGGTCGGGACGGCGACTCATTGCACTGGATCGGTCGAATCTTATCGGTTACAGTGAAACGTATAGACCTGTGCAAAACGGGCGATTGAGGCAGAAATAGCGGTGAAACCATGACAGAAATGGTCTACGGTGCGGCCCCCGCTGGCGCGGGCGAACCTGTGTTGCCCAAGTGGTGGCGCACGGTCGACAAATGGTCCTTGTCCTGCATCCTGATCCTGTTCGGCATCGGCATCCTGTTGGGGCTAGCGGCCTCTCCGCCGCTGGCGGAACGCAATGGGTTTGCGCCGTTCCACTATGTCCAACGGCAGGCCGTGTTCGGTGGAATGGCGCTTGGTGTCATGGTGTTCGTCTCGATGTTGGGGCCGGTCATGGTGCGGCGCCTTGCCGTGCTTGGCTTCGTTGCGGCCTTTGTCGCCCTCAGCCTGCTGCCCTTTTTCGGCACCGATTTCGGCAAGGGCGCGATCCGGTGGTACTCGCTCGGATTCGCCGCGATCCAGCCGTCCGAATTCCTCAAACCGGTCTTTGCCATCGTGGTGGCGTGGTTGCTCGCGGCCAGTCAGGACCCGGGCGGCCCGCCAGGCAAGACCGTGTCCTTTGCCCTGACCATCAGCATCGTTCTGATGCTCGCCTTGCAGCCCGATTTCGGGCAAGCCTGCCTCGTGCTCTTCGGGTGGGGTGTGATGTATTTCGTCGCCGGGGCCCCGATGCTGCTGCTTCTGGGCATGGCGGGGCTTGTGATTGTTGCGGGCACCGTCGCTTACCAGAACTCGGAACACTTTGCCCGCCGCATTGACGGCTTTCTCAGCCCCGAGGTCGATCCCACCACGCAGTTGGGCTATGCCACGAATGCAATCCGCGAAGGCGGGTTCCTCGGTGTCGGTGTGGGTGAGGGACAGGTGAAATGGTCGCTACCCGATGCGCATACCGATTTCATCATCGCTGTCGCCGCCGAGGAATACGGCCTTGTTCTCGTGCTCATGATCATCGCGCTTTATGCCACCATCGTCGTCCGGTCACTCTTGCGGCTGATGCGGGAACGCGATCCGTTCATCCGTCTGGCGGGAACCGGGCTTGCCTGCATTTTCGGTGTGCAGGCCATGATCAACATGGCCGTCGCGGTACGGCTCTTGCCCGCCAAGGGAATGACATTGCCCTTCGTCAGCTATGGTGGCTCTTCTCTGATCGCGGGCGGCATTGCCGTCGGGATGTTGCTGGCGTTTACGCGTACACGGCCGCAGGGCGAAATCGGCGATATCTTGCGGGGACGGTTGCGCTAGGGCTCGCATATGGGATGACTCGCCCCTGATTTGTTGACAAACCGCGCGCAGGCTAGTCTTTGTCGCACGATCCAAGTTGGTCCTTGGGTGGGGAAACCATGAAAAAACCGTATCTTGTCATTGCAGCCGGTGGGACCGGCGGGCACATGTTCCCGGCACAGGCACTCGCCGAAGTCATGCTGCGCCGTGGCTGGCGGGTCAAGCTGTCCACCGATGCGCGCGGCGCGCGCTACACGGGCGGTTTCCCGCACACCACCGAGATCGAAGAGGTCTCGAGCGCCACATTCGCGCGCGGCGGTGTGCTGGCAAAGGCGATGGTGCCGCTGCGGGTGATGGGCGGTGTGGTTTCCATGGCGGTGCGGATGCTCCGCGACAGGCCCGATGTCGTGATAGGCTTTGGCGGCTACCCGTCGATCCCGGCGCTTGGCGCGGCGTGGCTGCTGCGACGGCCACGGATGATCCACGAACAGAACGGCGTTCTGGGCCGGGTGAACGCACTCTTTGCCAAGCGGGTGGATCAGGTTGCCTGCGGCACATGGCCAACCAGCTTGCCAGACGGGGTCGAGGGTGTGCCGGTCGGCAACCCGGTGCGGCGCGCGGTCAAGGACCGGGCCGGAGCGGCCTATATCACGCCCGGTGATTACCCGATGTCGATCCTCGTGATCGGTGGCTCTCAGGGCGCGCGCATCCTGTCCGACGTGGTGCCCCCGGCGATTGCAACCCTGCCTCTGGATACGTTGCAGCACCTGCGCGTCAGCCATCAGGCCCGCGACGAGGATGGCGCGCGCGTCGCGACCTATTATTCCGAGAACGGCGTCCATGCCGATGTGCAGCCGTTCTTCACCGACCTGCCCACCCGCATGACCGAAGCGCAGCTCGTCATTTCGCGCTCGGGGGCGTCCAGCGTGGCCGATATCTCGGTGATCGGGCGACCGTCGATCCTGATCCCTTATGCCGCGGCCACCGGCGATCACCAGACCGCCAATGCGCGCGGCCTGACCGAGGCGGGGGCCGCCATTCGCATTCCCGAAGACTTGCTGACCGTCGACTCGCTGGCCGAGCAAATCCGGTCCGTGCTGCAGAACCCGGCCGGGGCCCTGAAGATGTCGCAGGCTGCGATGTCGCAAGCCCGGCCGGACGCGGCGCAGGATCTCGCTGCGCTGGTCGAGAGATTGGCCGGCAGGCCCTCAGCAGACCCGGAAGGACAGACCGAATGAATGCCGCCACCAAGCTTCCCGTTGATATCGGGGCCATCCATTTCGTCGGCATCGGCGGCATCGGCATGTCCGGCATTGCCGAGGTTCTGCTGAACCTTGGCTACACCGTGCAGGGATCGGACCTGAAGGCCAGCAAGATCACCAACCGGCTTGCCGATATGGGCGCGCGGATTTTCGAGGGCCAGAGCGCCGACAACCTCGACGCGGCCAAGGTGGTCGTCGTCTCCACCGCGATCAAGCCGGGCAATCCCGAACTCGACGAGGCACGCCTGCGCGGCTTGCCGGTGGTGCGCCGTGCCGACATGCTGGCCGAACTGATGCGGCTCAAGTCCAACATCGCGATCGCGGGCACGCATGGCAAGACGACGACAACCACGATGATGGCCGAACTGATGGTGGCCGGGGGCTTTGATCCCACGGTGATCAATGGCGGCATCATCCATGCCTATGGCTCGAATGCGCGGATGGGGCAGGGCGAATGGATGGTCGTGGAGGCGGATGAAAGCGACGGCTCTTTCAACCGCCTGCCCGCCACCATCGGCGTCGTCACCAATATCGACCCCGAGCACATGGAGCATTGGGGCGATTTCGACCAGCTCCGGCAGGGGTTTCAGGACTTCGTGTCCAACATCCCCTTTTACGGGGTGGCGGTCTGTTGCACCGACCATGATGAGGTCCAGCGGCTCGTTGGCAAGGTCACGGACCGGCGCGTGGTGACCTACGGATTCAACGCGCAGGCGGATGTGCGGGCGGTGAACCTGCGCTATGAAAAGGGCGTGGCGCATTTCGACGTGGCCTTGCAGGCCGAAGGTGACGCGATAGAGGGCTGCAGCCTGCCGATGCCGGGCGATCACAACGTGTCCAATGCGTTGTCCGCGGTGGCGGTGGCGCGGCATCTGGGGATGAAGAAAGAGGACATCCGCGCGGCGCTGGCGGCCTTTGGCGGCGTGAACCGGCGCTTCACCAAGGTTGGCGAGTGGAACGGGGTCACGATCATCGACGATTACGGCCACCACCCGGTCGAGATCGCAGCCGTTCTGAAAGCGGCGCGGCAGGCATCGGAGGGGCGGGTGATCGCGGTGCATCAGCCGCACCGGTATTCGCGGCTGTCCGACCTGTTCGACGATTTCTGCGCTTGTTTCAACGAGGCCGATGTGGTCGCCATCGCCGAGGTCTTTTCCGCCGGGGAGGATCCGATCGAAGGGGCCTCGCGGGAGGATCTGGTTGCCGGCCTGATCCGGCACGGCCACCGGCACGCGCGGGCGATCCTGAACGAGGACGACCTGGAGCGGCTGGTCCGCGAACAGGCGCGGCCGGGAGACCTTGTGGTCTGCCTCGGGGCCGGGACGATCTCGGCCTGGGCGAACGGGCTGCCAGAGCGGCTGGCGGCCGCGCGTCCCACGCATGGGACGGGGTGAGGCCCATATTTTTCAATGGGTTACTGGGACGTTTTTACGATTTGTAAAGGTTTGACGCGCACCCCGCCCGCAGGTTTGCGCGGCCAAAAGGACGCCGCCTCCAACCTTGAGGCCGCAGCCACGACGGCCTGTTCCCAACAGACCGAGGCTTTGCCGCCAGCCTGTGTCAGGAGGTACGTCTTCAGGGCGAAACTGTCAGATGACGGCAAGCAGGCTGAGGCGGACTCAGCGCTGTTTTGACTGAAGCTGCTATAGCTGACCTTCACAGCGGGGGCGTCTTCGGGCAGATGGCCGCCCTGAAAGCGGCATGTCTTGCTATATTCCAGTACGGGTGTCAAAAAATCGTTGCAATGAAGCAAAAAAATGAGAATGCTCCACTCAACAGAAGCAGGTGACGTTTGTTTGCAGCGAAATATATGTGCGAGAAGAACGGTTTGGATTTTGGCCATGTGTTCTCTCGACAATACTGTATGTCCAAAGCCAGTTTACCTCATGTGGAAAACTGGAAACGATCCGAAAAACTGTTGGGCTGGGGGATTACACACTGTCCAAAACTGGAATGCCGAACCATAACAGATACGTTTGGAAAGCCGCTTGGCTGGTTTTTAGGAACAGCGGTTGATCAAAGCGGTGCCTTGATTGGGAACAAGCTGGAACTCCCGACCGAGGTTGGTGCCAATGATTTTTGGGAAATTGTCGAAGAGGAAATCACATTCCTTGCGGGACGATATATTGCGTTCCTGATAACCGAAAAAGGAAAACGCGCTTATTTTGATCCCGTGATGGATCTTCCTTTGGTCTTCAATGCCAGGGAAGAAATGGTCGGCACCTCACCCCTGATGGCCTTGACACGTGAATTGCGCACCAATGATCGAATAGATCATAAACTGATTATGAAAGACGGTGGAAACTATGGGATGCAGCAGACCTGTGACCCAGATGTTCTACGGGGGCTTTCAAACCATTACTTGGACCTCGAAAGTTTTGCCCTGCACAGACATTGGCCCAGCTCCGATGAGGCTTTTGAGAGTGGGGCAGTCGACTTGAACGAGACGGCAAAGCAAATCGTTGCAAGGCTTGCACAGGTCACAGGCGCTTTGATCAAAAATTACTCGTGTGCAATGCCTTTGTCCGGTGGAAACGACAGTCGGACACTGGTGTTTTCGGCAAAAGAAAATATCAATTTGGCACAGCTTTTTTCGCATAAGACAAACATGATTACAGGCTTGGATTGCTATGTAGCAAAGTTGTTGGCAGATGAGCTGGGGCAGGATTTGCAGATTATTGATGCCGTTGGACATCTGAAGACGGGGTCTGTTCAAAGAAAAGACATAAGGAAATTGCGTCGGGATTTTTGTCGCAGGACCGGATATCAGAAAGCCCTCTCGAATGCAGAACTTGTCGCCGCTGACCGCATACCAGATGCTGATCTTGTGCTCCGCGGTAATATTCTCGATATGGCGCGGGCCAATCAATGGCCAAGAAACGTCAAATTTTCCATTGGTCATGCGATCTCAAAATTGGCAATAGGTGGGCGCCCGCCGGTGGAAAATCTTTCCTATTGGGGAGCTGAATACCAAAACTGGCTCGGTACCTTGCCACCCCTGGCGCGCGCGCGCACCTACGATTTTGCTTTCATCGAACATCTTTTGCCAAACACTCTTGGGGGGCGATTGATCGGATGTAGCAAAGCCACCTATGTCAACCCGTTTAATGATCGAAATTTGATCAAGACCTGCATGATGGTCGACCCTAAAAGACGTCGATCCGGAGAGCTTAACAAAGCGCTTCACGCTGCTGGCGGTGTCCCAGCCGTACCGTTTACCTCGAAAATTAAAAGAAGTACGGAACTGAAGAAGAAAGCTCGTGAGCTCTTTGAATAGAAGAAAACCGGTGGCTATGGGCTTGCGAAACTTGGGAATTGGCTTGACTGGCGGTTATCCGCAGCAACATCTCGAATTGGCGTTTCGGGCGCTTTACCTTCATGCGATGCGTTTGTTGGAACGATGGCTTTCAGGGAATACCATTGCAAACGCCACTTCCTGCACTCAGCCGTCTGTCTCTCCACTGCGCGGGACCAAGGCCTTGATCGCGACCGCACCGCGCCAGGTGCCGGGATAAAGCGCGTTGGCGCGGCAGTCGGATCGCGGCACCGTGGCCCGGCGATGCGCGGCTTGGTCATCCGCGGTGACACCAATGCCATACTCGGTGCGCGGTGCGGTGGGGCGGTCTTGCCGCCAAGATCGAAGAGTGCGACGGTCCGCGCGATCAGGATCACCGGAGCGGACGCATGATGACAAGAGCCATGGGGGCCCTCGCGGGGCCGATATTGATGATGGGCCTTGCCGCCTGTGAGCCAATGCCGGACGCCAATGGCAACGGACGGCCCGATGGGGTGTCGGTGCCGGACGAGGTCTCGTCGATCGCGGCCTCTTTCCAGGACCTGTCCACGGCGCGGGTGCGGCCCGAGGATGGCTGCTATTGGTACACCCATCGCGGTCCCGTCGAGACAACGGAGCTGCCTTTGCGCACGGTCAATGGCAATCCGATCTGCACCCGGCCCGCGGGCTGATCCCTTGCGTCAGAGGCGGGTGCCGTCGGTGGGGTAGAGATAGGCTGTCACGCCGCGCTCGACCTGTTCGTAAAGCGCGTTGATATGCGGCATCACCATGCGCACACAGCCGGAACTGGCACGGGTTCCGATGGAGCGCGGCGCCGGCGTGCCGTGGATGCGCAGATAGGTGTCGCGGTTGCCGACAAAGAGGTAGAGCGCGCGGGATCCAAGCGCGTTGTCCGGGCCGGGGGGCATCCCGTCCTCCCATTGCGCGTATTTCTCGGGCTCACGCTCTATCATGTTGTCGGTGGGTCGCCAGCGCGGCCACTTGGCCTTGCGCTGGACCGTGTAGATGCCGGGCTCGTACAGCCCGTCGCGCCCGATCGCCACGCCGTAGCGCATGGCCATGCCGCCCTCCTGGATGTGGTAGAGATACCGCGCCACGGCATCGACATGGATATCGCCCGGTGTGAGCCCCGGATTGGCCTCGACCGGCTGTGGCAGGTAGCGCGGATGCAGCCCCCAGGGGTTGGTCGTGGCAAGGTCGAACTCCGCAGGCGTCACCTGCGCGTCCCAGCTGTCCCAGTCGCTGGGGGCGGCAAGCGCCTTGTGTCCGATTGCGGGTGTGGCGAGCGCGGCAAGCGCGGCTATTGTCTGGCGTCGGGTGAACATGCGAAACCTTTTTGAACTGTCATAGCGTCATATCATTCCGCTTGGACCAAAATGCAAGACAACCGACGCGCGCTGTAACCCAGGTAAACGGAACGGGAGGGACGGGGGCAAAGCTCAAAAGAGATCACGCCGTGCCCTCGACGGGCGTGCCGCGTGTTTTATCTGGCGCTTCAACGGGATGTGTGACGGAGACGGTCATGAAGATTGCCATCATTGGCGCCGGGGTGGCGGGATTGTCCTGCGCCCGCCGGTTGGCGGCGGCGGGACAGTCTGTCGTGGTCCATGACAAGGGCCGCGGGATCGGCGGACGCTGCGCCACGCGGCGCGCGGGCGAGGGGCAGCGCTTTGATCACGGGGCGCCGGTGCTGTCGGGTACGGGTGCGGGATTCCTGTCGCTCTTGGCAGAGGCGCGCGCGACGGATGCCGTGGCGGATTGGCAGGCGGGGGGATGGGGCGTGCAGCCGGTTGGCCGTCCGGGGATGACCGGGTTCGCCCGGTTTCTCGGGCAGGGGATCGATATCCGCCAACAGGCAGAGGTCACCGGGATCACGGCGACCGGTGAGGGCTGGGTGCTGCAGGGGGTCGAGCCCCTTGGCCCGTTCGACCGGGTGATCTGCACCGCGCCCGCGCCGCAGACGGCCCGGCTCGCATCGGACCAGTTCGCAGACGCAACGAGCGCCGCGAGTTACCACCCGTGCCTGACGCTGATGGTTGCCCTGAACCGCCCTCTGGGCGCGCCCGTGACGCAGGCCAACCCGACGGACGCGCTGGCATGGATCGCCCATGACAGTACCAAACCCGGCCGGCAGACGCAGAATTGCTGGGTCGCGCAAGCCAGCACCGCGTGGAGCATCGCGCATCTGGACCTGACCAAGGAAGAGATTGCCTCGCGGATGCTCGATCTTTTCCTGACTCATCACGGCCTCGATGCCACCGATGTGGCCTATGCCTCTGCCCATCGCTGGCGTTATGCGCTGGTGACGCGGCCACTCGGCCAGCCCTTTGTGACCTCGACCGACGGCACGCTTTACGCGGGCGGCGACTGGTGCCTTGGCCCAAAGGTCGAACACGCCTGGCAAAGCGGCACCGCCATCGCTGACGACATCCTGAGCCGCGCATGACGCTGGAGGATCCCCGCATCACACGGCTGATCACCCTGATCCGCGCCGCGCTGACCCCGCCACCGGGCAAAGGGCGGATCGCGCTGGCGCTGACCATGGGGGTGCTGTGTCACCTGGTCTTCGCCATCGCGGTGGTGTCGATGATGGCGGCCATGTTCTTTGGCCTGAGCGAAAGTTTCGGCACCGTCCCGTGGCCTTGGGCCGTGCTGGCAAACGCGGCGTTGATCGTGCAGTTTCCGCTGCTGCATTCCTTTCTGCTGTCGAAACGCGGCATGGCGATCACGGCCCGGCTGGTCCCCGGCCCGCATGGCGGCACGCTGGCGACCACGACCTATGCTATCATCGCCTCGCTGCAACTGGCGGCGCTGTTCCTGCTCTGGACGCCCAGCGGCATCATCTGGTACCGCGCCGAAGGGGTGGCCTTCGTCGTGCTGTGCACGCTTTACGCAGCCACGTGGGCTTTGCTGATCAAGGCCAGCTTCGACGCCGGGGCCGAGGTGCAATCGGGTGCGCTAGGCTGGATGTCGCTTCTCGGCAGGATCAGGCCTGTGTTCCCCGACATGCCGACGCGGGGCATGTTCCGCCACATTCGCCAGCCGATCTACGTGGCCTTCGCGCTGACCCTCTGGACGGTGCCGGTCTGGACGCCGGATCAACTGGCGCTGGCTATCACCTATACCGCCTATTGCCTGCTGGCCCCGCGCCTCAAGGAAAAGAGGTTCGAGCAGCGCTATGGCGCCGCATTTGATCGCTATCGCGAAACGGTGCCCTATGTCCTGCCAAAACTCACATCGAAGGAGCGCAAGGATGGCGCAGACCCTGCGGAACAATCTTGAGATCTACGACCACGTCGCGGCGCAATGGTGGTCGGATGACATCCGCTGGGTCCGCACGCTCAAGAACATGGTGCCGGGGCGGCTGGGCTGGTTCGACAGGCATATCGACTGGCAGGGCAAGGACGTGCTCGACCTGGGCTGCGCCGGTGGCTTCATGGCCGAGGCGCTGGATGATCGGGGCGCGCGTGTCACCGGCATTGACCCCGCGAAGGACGCCATCGCGGCGGCAAGTGCCCATGCCGACCTGCTGGGCCGTGAGATCCGATATGACGTGGGTGTCGGCGAGGCGCTGCCTTACGCCGATGCCAGCTTTGACGCCGTGGTCTGTGTCGACGTGCTGGAGCATGTGCAAAGCCTGCCGGGTGTCATCGCCGAGGTCTCCCGCGTTCTGCGCCCCGGCGGGCTGTTCCTTTTCGACACGATCAACCGCAACCCAATTGCGCGGCTGGCCACGATCACGATGGCCGAGGACGTGCTGAAACTGCTGCCCAAGGGCACGCATGATCCGGCGCTGTTCATCAAGCCCGCCGAGCTGCGCGCGGAACTGATTGCCGCCGGGTTCAGCACCGGCAAGATGACAGGCCTTGGCCCGCGCGGCATCAACGGGCGGGGCGATTTCACCTTCGGGCGCGTGCCTGGCACGATGATCATCTACATGGGAACCGCCCGGAAACCGGAGGCAACATGACGACACTCGCCCTGCTCACAACTGCGCTGCTGTTCGGGGGAATGGTGCTTTATTCCTTCGGCTTCGCGGCGTTCCTCTTCACGGCCCTGCCTGCCGAGACCGCGGGCCCGACGATCCGCCGCGCGTTTCCGCATTTCTACCTCTTCGTGATCGCGGGTGCGGCGCTCTCTGCGGCCTTGCTTGCACCCACCGACCCGATCTCTGCCGCGATCATGGCGGCCATCTCGCTCTCCACGATCCCGACACGGCAAATCCTGATGCCCGCGATCAACGCCGCGACCGACGCGGGCAACAAACGCCGCTTCGGGATGCTGCATGGCCTGTCGGTTGTGATCACCTTGATCCATATTGTGGCCGCTGCCTACGTGCTTCACCGCTTTATCGGTTGACTTGGCGGGCGCGAGACGCCATGTCAGGCCCATCGCCGCGCAGCCGCGTGAGCTTGCCGCGCCCGTCATCTTGGGTGCACCGGCGATACATGAATTCAGTTCCCCATCACGCAGGGTCCCTGACGCAGTGCCAGACGGTGCGGGGCGCTCCCGTGATGTCTTGAGGTCCTGCGGACACCCTCGTTTGCCGCGTGATGCGGCAGAATCATGATCCATGGGCAAGACGCCCGTGGGCGCAAAGGATAGCTTTTGTCTGATTTCGACACACTGGGCCTCAAGCCCGTTCTCCTCGCCGCTCTGAAAGAGGCCGGCCTCACCAACCCAACCCCGATCCAGGACAAGGCGATCCCGCTCGCCATGGCCGGCAATGACGTCATGGGCCTGGCCCAGACCGGGACCGGCAAGACGATGGCCTTCGGCATCCCGCTGGTCAGCCACCTGCTGGACATGCCTGATCGCCCCGCCGCGAAAACCGCGAAATCGCTGATCCTCGCGCCGACGCGCGAACTGGTCAACCAGATCGCCGAGGCGCTGCGGACGCTCACCAAGACCACCCATCTCAAGGTCAATGTCGTGGTCGGCGGCCAGTCCATCAACAAGCAGATCCATCACCTGCTCAAGGGCACCGATATCCTGGTCGCCACGCCGGGCCGCCTGATCGACCTGATGGACCGCAAGGCGGTCGATCTGCGCACCGTGAAACACCTCGTCCTCGACGAGGCCGACCAGATGCTCGACATGGGCTTCATCCACGCCCTGCGCCGGATCGCGCCGAAACTCGGCACGCCGCGCCAGACCATGCTGTTCTCGGCCACCATGCCGAAACAGATGGAAGACCTGAGCCGCGCCTATCTCACCAACCCGCAGCGCGTGCAGGTCGCCCCTCCGGGCAAGGCCGCCGACAAGATCACACAATCGGTGCACCACCTTGCCAGCAAGGGCGCAAAGCCGGGCAAGCTGCGCGAGATCCTGTCGCGCGACACGAACGCCCTGACGCTTGTCTTCTCGCGCACCAAACACGGCGCGGAAAAGCTGATGAAGGGTCTGGTGGCCGACGGCTACAACGCCGCCTCGATCCACGGCAACAAGAGCCAGGGCCAGCGCGACCGCGCCATCAAGGCGTTCCGCGAGGGTCAGATCACCGTATTGGTGGCCACCGATGTCGCCGCCCGTGGCATCGACATTCCCGGCGTGGCCTATGTCGTGAATTACGATCTGCCGGACGTGCCGGACAACTACGTTCACCGCATCGGCCGCACCGCGCGTGCGGGACGTGAAGGCGAGGCGATCGCCTTCTGCGCCCCGGACGAGGCTGACCTGCTGCGCCAGATCGAAAAGCTGATGAAGATCGAGGTGCCCGTTGCCAGTGGTGAAGCCCCGAAAGACCCGGTCGCCCGGCCCGCCCAGCAATCGCGCGGTCGCGGTCGGGGCGGACAGGGGCAGGGCGCCAACAAGCCGCGTCAGCCCAATGCAGGGGCCAAGCCCGGCGGTCAGCGCCGCCGCAGCCGGTCGCGCAAAGCCGCCTGATTCTCTACCGCCCCTTCTTCGGTTTTCAAATATCCCAGGGGGGTGTGGGGGGACAGCGTCCCCCCACCTGTCGGAGCGGCCCCGCCGCTCCGAAACCACATAGCGCCACGACGCCAAATTTTCCCAAGGTCAACCCTCCCGCCTGCCGCCGATCCACCTATGTTAAGGCCAAGGCCATCGACAAAGGGATCACAGCGCGATGCAACTCTGGATCAACGGCACCCTCCACGAGGTCGATGTCGAAGAGGACATGCCGCTCCTGTGGGTTCTGCGCGACGCGCTGGGCCTGACCGGCACCAAGTATGGCTGTGGCATCGCGCAATGTGGTGCTTGCACTGTGCATCTTGATGGCGTCGCTGCCCGATCCTGCCAAACCTGGGCCATCGACGCGGCAGGCACCGAGATCACCACCATCGAAGGGCTGGGAACGCCCGATGCGCTCAACGCGGTTCAAGCGGCGTGGCTGGTCGAACAGGTCGCGCAATGCGGCTATTGCCAGTCCGGCCAAATGATGCAGGCGGCATCGCTCCTGTCCGAAAACCCGTCGCCCAGCGATACCGAGATCGACGACGCCATGTCCGGCAATCTCTGCCGCTGCGGCACCTATCCCCGCATCCGCGCCGCGATCAAACGCGCCTCCGACATGATGCAGGAGGGCTGAGCATGGGACGTCTCAAGACAATCGCCCGCCGCAGTTTCCTTGTCGGCTCTGTCGCCGTTGTCGGCGGCGTCGCCTTCGGTGTCTACACGGTGCGCAAACCGCACGAGAACCCGCTGACCGCCGGGGCGGGCGAGGCGGTGCTGACGCCTTACGTCAAGATCGCGCAAGACGGCATCACCCTCATCACACCGCGGGCCGATGCCGGGCAGGGGGCCTATCACGTTCAGGCCGCCCTGATCGCCGAGGAACTGGATGTCGACCTGGACCAGATTACAGCCGATCCCGGCCCGCCCAGCCCGGCTTACTGGAACACCGCGCTTGCCGCCGAGGCGGCGGATTTCATCGTCCCTGCCGCAGGTGTGATGCACGACATGGCCGAAGGTGCCGTGAACAGCGTGATGAAGGTCATGGGCCTTCAGATCACCGGCGGATCGACCACGGTGCCCGACCAGTTCGAGAAACTTCGCCATGCCGGGGCGGCCGCGCGCGAGACCATCAAGGCGCTGGTGGCAGAGCGGGAGGGTGTCGCGATTGGCGACCTGACCACGACAGCGGGTCAGGTGATCTTGCCGGATGGTCAAAAAATTCCCTATACCGACCTCGCCGCCGACCTCGC
>JAWLGI010000022.1:29393-36591 GCA_041685125.1 Marivita sp.
GGAGGGTGTCGCGATTGGCGACCTGACCACGACAGCGGGTCAGGTGATCTTGCCGGATGGTCAAAAAATTCCCTATACCGACCTCGCCGCCGACCTCGCGGATGCCGAGGTGGTGCAGGATCTCCCCCTCCGCGACCCGTCGCAATGGCGCTATATCGGCAAGCCGATGCAGCGGATCGACATGCTGGCCAAGAGCACGGGGACTCAGGATTACGGAATCGACGCAGCGGTCGACGGCATGGTGCACGCCACCGTGTTGATGAACCCGGCGCAGGGTGGCGGGATGGCAGAGTACGATGCCACAGAAGCGCTGTCCATGCGCGGGGTGCAGGCGGTCGTCCCGATCCCCGGGGGTCTGGGTATCGTTGCCGACAACACATGGCGGGCGTTCCGTGCTGCGGAGGCGATCACCGTCACTTGGGAAGACCCGAGCTTCCCTCTGGAACAGGCTGACCACTGGGCGGCACTTGAGGCCGCCTTCACTGCGGACGCGCAGGACAGCCGGAAACGCGATGATGGCGATGTGGAAAACGCGCTCGGCGAGGGCGAAATCCTCACCGCCGAATACCGTGCGCCCTATCTCGCCCATGCGCCGCTGGAGCCGGTCAACGCCATCCTGCGCGTCGATGATGACCGCGCCGAGGTCTGGACCGGCACGCAGATCCCGCGCTTCGTGCAAGACAATGTCAGCCGCATCACCGGCATCCCCGCCGACAATGTCACCGTGCATGCGCAGGTGATGGGCGGCAGCTTCGGCCACCGGCTGGAAGACGAGGTGGTCAAGCAGGCGACCGAGATCGCGATGCAGATGAAGGGCACGCCGGTCAAGCTGACGCTCTCGCGCGAAGAGGACATGCTCCACGATTTCCCCCGCCAGATCGCGATGGCGCGGCTGCGGGGCAGCGTGTCGAACGGGCAGGTCGCGGCGCTGGATCTGGGCATCGCCATGCCCTCGGTCATGGCCTCGCAACTGTCCCGCCAGAACCAGTCCGCCCCCGGCCCGGACAGCCAGATCGTCGCGGGTGCGTGGGATCAGCCCTTTGCCATCCCGCATCAGCGCGTGACGGGATATCGTGCAACCGAACTGGCGCCGATCAGTTCCTGGCGGTCGGTCGGCGCGTCCTCCAACGGGTTCTTTTACAACGCCGCGCTGGACGAATTGATCGAGGCAGCAGGCGCTGACCCGCTGGAGGAACGGCTGCGCCTGTGCAGCGATCCGCTGGCACGGAAGACGCTCGAAGCGGTGGCCGAGATGTCGGGCTGGTCCGGTATCGGTGGCGACGGGACAGGGCGCGGCGTGGCGCTGACCAAATCCTTCGGCGTGCACTGCGCGCAAGTGATCGAGGTCACCGACACCGACAACGGCTTGCGCATCGACACCGTCTGGGTCGCGGCCGAGGTTGGAACCATCGTCGATCCGGTGAATTTCGAGAACCTCGTGCAGGGCGGCGTGATCTATGGCCTGGGTCACGCGATGAACTCCGAGATCACCTATGCGGGCGGTGTGGCCGAACAGACGAATTTCGACAGCAATCCCGGAATGCGCCTGTCGCAATGCCCCAGGATCATGGTGCGCGGATTGGAAAACGGTGACCGCGTTCTGGGCATCGGTGAGCCTCCGCTGCCGCCCGCTGCCCCGGCCTTGGCTGGCGCGATCTGGGCGGCCACTGGCACGCGTCTTCGGGAAATGCCTTTCGGCAAGACCGTGACATTTGCCTGACCCTGGATTGCAGGCGGCGCAGCCACTGGGCACCCAGTGCAATGGCTGGAATTGTAAGCTAATCTTACAAGCGTGGTTAAAATATTTGCCTTTTCGTTAACGGAGCTGACCGTTATCTTCGGATCATTCCCATTCCGGGACGAAAGGCGGGTTGCAAGGTGCCAGGGCAAGACCAAGGACAAGACCACTTGACTGTGACCGTGATGCGCGGCGGGCCTGATGTGCCGCAGCGCCCGGAGGCGTTCCAGGTTCCGGCCTATGACAACCAGACCGTGCTCGATGTGGTGTCCTGGATCCAGCAGAACACCGACCCGACCCTGACCTATCGCTTTGCCTGCCGGGTCGGCATGTGTGGCAGCTGTGCCATGATGGTCAATGGTGTGCCCCGCTGGACCTGCCGGACGCATGTGAACAAGGTGCTCCGGAACGGTGCGCTGGAGGTTGCTCCCTTGCGCAACCTGCCGGTGATCAAGGACCTGGCCGCCGACATGGACCCGTTCTTCGACAAATGGGTCGCCGCCGAAGGCCGCCATCACCCGACCCGCAGCCGCGACGACGACATCGCGCCGATTGATCCGGCCGACGGTGACCGCCAGACCGCCAGCGCCGGGATCGAGTGCATCAACTGCTCGATCTGCTATTCGGCCTGCGACACGGTGGCGGGCAATCCCGATTACCTTGGCCCCGCGGCGCTGCAACGGGCGTGGACGCTTTTTAATGATGCCAAGGACGAGAGCCGCGACGCGATCCTCGACGCGGTGTCGGGCAAGGGCGGGTGCCATTCCTGTCATTCCATGGGGTCCTGCACGACCTATTGCCCGAATGACCTGGACCCGCTTTCGGCCATCGCGGGCCTGAAACGTGCCACCGTGAAGCGGGCGTTCGGAGGGCGAAAATGACCGAATTCCGGCTTTACATGGCGCAACGGCTCAGCGCGCTGGTGATGGCGCCCTTCGTGCTCGTGCATATCGGCGTGATGATCTACGCGATACAGGGCGGCCTCACGGCGGCGGAAATCCTTGGCCGCACCCAGGGCTCGGTCTTCTGGTTCGCCTTTTACGGCCTGTTCGTCGTCGCTGTTTCGATCCACGCCAGCATTGGATTGCGCACGATCCTCGGCGAATGGGCCGGCCTGCGCGGCGGGGCGCGTGACGCGGTGTCAGCGCTCATCGGCCTTGGCCTTTTCGCGATGGGCGCGACTGCGGTCTGGGCGGTGACGGCATGAGGGTCGCGCGCGCGCACCCGCTGTGGCTGGCCTATGTCCTGCACCGGCTGTCGGGCCTGGGGCTTTCCCTGTTCCTGCCGTTGCATTTCTGGGTTCTGTCCTACGCGCTCAACGACGCGGCCAGGCTGGATGCCTTTCTCACCCTGACCGATATACCGGTCGTCAAGGCGGCCGAATTCGGCCTCGTCTTTCTGCTCGCGGTGCATTTTTTCGGCGGCTTGCGCCTTCTGGCGCTCGAATGGCTGCCCTGGAGCGCGCCGCAAAAAACATGGGCAGCCGCGGCGGTGGCCGGGTCGTTCCTGGTTTCCACAACTTTCCTCTTGCAGGCGATATGACATGTTCACCACGAAAGACATCGACCGGCACGACACCGATATCCTGATCCTCGGCACCGGCGGGGCGGGGCTGTTCGCAGCATTGCACGCCAAGCAGACCGCGCCCGAGGGCACGAAGGTCACGATTGCCGTCAAGGGTCTGATCGGCAAAAGCGGCTGCACGCGCATGGTGCAGGGGGGCTATAACGTCGCCGTGGGGCACGGCGATTCGGTCGAGCGGCATTTCATGGACACGATTGAAGGCGGCAAATGGCTGCCCGACCAGGATATGGCCTGGCGGCTGTGTGAACAGGCGGTGGTGCGCATCCGCGAGCTGGAAAACGAGATCGGGTGCTTCTTCGACCGCAATGGCGACGGGACGCTGCACCAGAAGGCCTTTGCCGGGCAGACGGCGGACCGCACGGTGCACAAGGGCGACCTGACCGGTATCGAGATCATCAATCGTCTGATGGAACAGGTGCTGTCGCGCGATGTGGAAAAGCTGCAGGAGCACCGCGCGATCGGCCTGATCCCGACGAAGGATGGATCGGCGCTGGCCGGTGTGCTGATGATCGACATGCGCAGCGGGCGGTTCCGCCTTGTCCGCGCCAAGACGGTGCTGATGGCGACGGGCGGCGGCCCGACCATGTACAAGTATCACACGCCATCGGGTGACAAGACGATGGATGGCCTTGCCATGGCCCTGCGCGCCGGGCTGCCGCTGCGCGATATGGAGATGGTGCAGTTCCATCCCACGGGTCTCTTGGCGGGGGATCACACGCGGATGACCGGAACGGTGCTTGAGGAAGGCTTGCGCGGCGCGGGCGGGCAGCTTGTGAACCATTCCGGCCAGCGCTTCATGTTCGACTATGACGCCAAGGGCGAACGCGCGACCCGCGACGTGGTCAGCCGCGGTATCTATGCCGAGATGCGCAAGACCAACAATCCCGAACAGGAGGGTGTGTTCATCTCGATGGCGCATCTGGGACCGGACTTCGTGGCCGAAAAGTTCAAGGGCATGGTCAAGCGTTGCGCCGATTGCGGGTTCGATCTGGCCGGTGGCCAGGTCGAGGTCGTGCCGACCGCGCATTACTTCATGGGTGGTGTCGTGGTCGATGTGGACACGCGCACCGCGATGGAGGGGCTTTATGTCGCCGGCGAGGATGCGGGCGGCGCGCATGGCTCGAACCGTCTGGGTGGCAATGGCGTGGCCAACTCCACCGTCTATGGCGGCATCGCGGGCGACGTCATGGGCCGTGATGTGGCGGGCTTTGGCCTGCGCGTGCCGGATGAAGACGTGCTGGAGACCGAGTTGGCCCGCGCCTGCCATCCGTTTTCGCGCACGCCTGGGCTTGTGCTGCCGCTGCGCAAGCAGTTGCAGGAGGCCATGTGGGACGAGGTTGGCGTCATGCGCACGGAAACCGGGCTCAAAAGAGGGCTGACACGCATCGCCACCGTCTCGGATGCGTTGATGGATGTCGGCGTTGCGGCGGACAACCTCGCGTTCAACCTGACATGGCATGACTGGCTGAACCTGCGCTCGCTTTTTGACGTGTCCGAGGTGATCACCAAGGCGGCCCTGGCGCGGGAAAATTCGCGCGGCGCGCATTACCGCGAAGATTTCCCGGACCCCGGCGCGATGGAGGACAGTTATTTCACCGTCGCGCGCCAAGTGAATGGCACGGTGGAGGTGGGCCGCGAAGATGTGCGGTTCACCATCGTGCGCCCCGGCGAAACCGTGCTGCCCGAGGGCGCACCCGAGACATTGGTGGCCGCGCAATGATCCCGTTAGAGCTGATCCGGAAAACGGCCGAAACCCTGATGGACAAGGCCGCCATCGACATACCCGAGGATTACCTCTCGGGTCTTCAGAAAGCCGCCGAGACCGAAGACGGTGACCTGTCGTCCTTCGTCCTCAAGGCGATGCTGGAAAACTACGAGGCCGCAAAGGAAGACCGCCGCGCGATGTGCGGCGATACCGGCGTGCCGCGCTGGTTCGTCAAGCTGGGCAATGACGCAACCGTCGAAGGCGGCATGTGTGCGCTGGAAACCGCGCTGCGCCGTGCCACCGCCCATGCCACCAACGGCGTGCCGCTGCGCCCCAACCGGGTGCATCCGCTCTGGCGGACCGATCACGACAACAACGTGGGCATCGGCGCCCCCGAAATCGAATACGGCTTCGAGCCGGAGGGCGACTGGATCGACCTGATCACCGTGCACAAGGGTGGCCTTTTCGGGACAGATTACCGGATGCTCTTCCCGAGCGATGGCATCCAGGGAATAAAGCGTTTCTACCTCGACAGCTTGATGGCCTTCGGCAAGCGCGGTCTGGCCTGTCAGCCGGCGATCATCGGCATCGGCCTGGGCGGGTCCAAGGACATCTGCATGACGCTGGGCAAGCGCGCCTCGGTCCTGCGCACCGTGGGCAGCCGCAATTCCGATCCGCGGATCGCCGAGATGGAAGATGAGTTCAAGGAGCTTGGCAATTCCATCGGCATGGGCGCGATGGGATTTGTCGGCAAGAACATGGTGGTGCAGTGCAATATCGAGGTGGGCTATTGCCACACCGGCGGGATGCCGATGTCGGTCCATGCCTTTTGCCTGTCGTCGCGCCGCGCGGTGGCCCGGATCTTTCCGGATGGCCGCGTCGAGCACCGCACCGATCCGGACTGGTTCACGCCGTACCAACGTCGCGAGACGGTCGACTGGGACCCTGTGCGCGAGGCGGCGGAATGAGGCGGAAAGGCTTTTCGAAAAGCCTTGAGCACGCGATTTCGAAATCGCGTTCCAAGCCGCTTGCAAGCGGCTTCAGACAAGCGCCTTCGAAGGCGCTTTTGCGGAGGACCAACCGATGAAACCGCGCGAGATCCGACTGTCCACCACGCCTTCGGACGAAGACATCGCCAAGCTGCGCCTTGGCGATATCGTCTATCTCGACGGGCTGATGTATACCGCCCGCGAAGGCGTCTACATGCGCGCGCTGGAGGAGCAGGCCAACATCCCGATGGAACTTCCCTCGGAAAGTGCTGCCAATTTCCACTGCTCGCCCGCCGCGCGGATCAATGCGGACGGGTCGTTCGAGATGGGGGCTGTCACAGCCACCGCGTCGTTCCGCTTTGCCAAGTGGTTGCCCGAGTGGATGGAAAAGACCGGCGCCAAGCTGATCATCGGCAAGGGGGGCATGACCTCCAAGGATTACAAATCCTATTTCGTGCCCAATGGCGCGGTTTATCTTTCGACCGTGGGCTATGGCACCGGCGCGCTGCTTGGCCGCGGCGTCGAGAATGTCGAAGCGGTGCACTGGAACGAGGAACTGGGCCTTGCGCAGGCGATGTGGGTCATCAAGTGCAACAGGATGGGGCCGTTCATCGTGGCCTCTGATCTGAACGGTGATTGCCTGTTCGAGCGCGAGAATGCCAAGATCGCGCAGAATATCGACCGGGTCTATGAAGGCACGAAACCCGCCGTGCTGAAACGCTACGGCGAAAGCGATGACCGGTCGGACGAGGTGATATGAGCCACGATCCCTTTGCGCCCGGCGCGACACGCCCCGATGTCACCGAGGGCGTGTTTTCGCGCGAAGAGGTTGCGCTGGCCAACCGCAATTCCGGCGCGCTGCTGGAAACTCTGGGCTTGGACATCACACCCACCGGCACGCATTACCTGCTCAATCATTTCGATGTGCCGGTGCTGGATGCATCCGATCATGTGCTGTCCTTCGAAGGCGCGTTCTACGCGCCGTTCCGCCTGACGATGGACGAGATCCGCGCGCTGCCGCAGGTGACGCGTCCGGTGACTTTGGAATGCGCCGGCAATGGTCGGGCCGGGGTCAGCCCGCGTTGTTTCTCGATGCCGTGGATGTACGAGGCGGTGGGCACCTCGGAATGGACGGGCACGCTGCTTGCGCCGCTGTTGGCGCGGGCCAAACCGCAGGAAAAC
>JAWLGI010000023.1:0-36401 GCA_041685125.1 Marivita sp.
AGAAATTCAAGACGGATCGCAGCGCCTTCGGCTCTGCATGGTTCGAACAATCGGGCACATGGACCGCGCTCTACCCGGCGTTCAAACATGTGCTGATCGGGATTGGCCTGCTTGTCCTGAGTTGGGTCATGCTTGGGGTCGGCTTTGTCAATGGCGGTATGGGGACCGGCGCCCTTGGCGGCCTGTTGAGCACAATCGGGGACCGAACCGATCCTTGCTTCATCGGAGTGGCGCGCCCTGCAAGGGATCTGTGATTAAAACGCGACGTAGGTTGGCGCTAACGTGACGATTTTACCCTGTTTCCCCTGACACGGGTTGGGTATCCCTTGCTGGACCGTCTATCAGAATCGCAGGATTTCCTGTGATGCCAACGAAAGGAACGCGCTTATGAAGGTCCTGGTACCTGTCAAACGCGTGATCGACTACAACGTGAAGGTCCGCGTCAAAGCGGACGGCTCCGGTGTCGATCTCGCCAACGTCAAGATGTCCATGAACCCGTTTGACGAGATCGCCGTGGAAGAGGCGATCCGGCTCAAGGAAGCGGGCAAGGCTGACGAGGTCGTGGCCGTATCAATCGGTGTCAAGCAAAGCCAGGAAACCTTGCGCACTGCCCTTGCCATGGGTGCGGACCGCGCGATCCTCGTGGTGGCCGCGGACGACGTGCACACAGATATCGAACCGCTCTCCGTCGCCAAGATCCTTGCCGCAATCATCAAGGAAGAAGAGCCAGGCCTGGTGCTTTGCGGCAAGCAGGCAATCGACAACGACATGAACGCCACCGGCCAGATGCTGTCGGCGCTGCTGGGTTGGTCCCAGGCGATGTATGCCAACAAGGTGGACATCGACGGGGATCATGCGGTCGTGACCCGCGAAGTGGATGGCGGCTTGCAGACCGTCAAGGTCAAGATGCCGACGATCATTTCCACCGACCTGCGCCTGAACGAGCCGCGCTACGCCTCCCTGCCCAACATCATGAAGGCCAAGAAAAAGCCCTTGGATGAAAAGACAACCGAGGAATACGGCGTTGACGTGGCGCCACGCCTTGAGATCATCAAGACCTCCGAACCCGAAGAGCGGGTCGCCGGGATCAAGGTTGGATCGGTCGATGAACTGGTCGAGAAACTCAAAGAAGCGGGGGCTGTTTAATGGCTGTACTTCTGATTGCCGAGATTACCGATGGCGCGTTGGCGATGGATGCCACGGCCAAGACCGTGACAGCCGCCACATCGTTGGGCGACGTGACCGTGCTGGCCGCCGGGGCGACCGCCAAGGACGCCGCCGACGAAGCCGCGACCATCGACGGGGTGTCCAGGGTTCTGCTTGCCGAGGACGACCTTTACGGTCATCGTCTGGCTGAACCTGTCGCAGCTTTGATTGCATCGCTTGCCGGGGATTATACGCATATTGTCGCGCCTGCCACCACGGATGCCAAGAACATCCTGCCCCGCGTTGCGGCCCTGCTGGACGTGATGATCCTGACCGATGTGACCGCCGTGGTGGATGCCGACACGTTCGAGCGCCCGATCTATGCGGGCAACGCGGTCCAGACGGTCAAGTCAGCGGACGCGACCAAGGTGATCTCCATCCGCACCTCGACATTTGATGCCGCAGGCACGGGCGGCTCTGCCGCGATCGAGAGCATCGCGACGGCAGACAATCCTGGCCTGTCCGAATGGGTCGAGGACAAGGTGGCCGAAAGCGACCGCCCCGAGCTGACATCGGCGGGCGTGGTTGTATCGGGTGGCCGTGGCGTCGGCTCCGAAGAGGATTTCGCCATGATCGAAAAACTGGCGGATTCGCTGGGCGCGGCTGTTGGCGCATCGCGCGCCGCGGTCGATTCCGGTTTCGCACCGAACGACTGGCAGGTTGGCCAAACCGGCAAGGTCGTCGCCCCGGACCTTTACATCGCAGTCGGCATTTCCGGCGCGATCCAGCACCTGGCCGGCATGAAGGACAGCAAGGTCATCGTGGCCATCAACAAAGACGAAGAGGCCCCGATCTTCCAGGTGGCCGATTACGGGCTTGTGGCCGATCTGTTCGATGCGGTGCCAGAGCTGACCGAAAAGCTGGGATAAGGCTTCAGGTCCAGACGATCCAGAGTGGCGCGCCAGACCCGGCGCGCCCTTTTTCATTGCAGAGCCGGAATGATCGCACGGGCGAGCGCGGTTGCCGCCTGTTGGTGAACCGCCGCGCCGGGCAGGTGTTCTGCGCGCGCTCGTTCAAGCTCTGGTACGATCATGGCTTCAAACCCGGCGCGCCAATCCTCCGGCACGATTTCGACCGTTTCACGCACATGCGGCGCCAGAGGTGCAAGCGTTCGACTGGTCAGGAAGGGCTCACCCACCGTGTCCGGCTGCCGCTCTTCGGACAATGGACAGGGATCGAACCACAACAGCACCACCGCCCCCTGCATCTGGGCCACAAGGTGCCGCATCCGGGCCTGCCATGCGCAGCGCACTTCGGTCGCCACGGTTTCGAACCGAGCGGGACAAAGCGCCCTCAGCCGCACCAGCAGGTGCCGCGTGAAATGCACATCGGTGAAGTCCATTTCCGGGTAGAGCGACTTGAGCGCATCGGACGCCTTGAGAAAGCGGTCGTTTCGCCGCGGATGCACGGAATAGAACCTGTTCGAGGTATTGTGGCTGCAGGTGATCTGCAAAATCGCCACCTTCGCATTGGCCGCGGTGACCAGCGCACCGGGATCGTTCAGATAGGCGTCGATCCCGGCGTTTTCGGCACCGAGGTTGACCACCGTGTGTCCCACTTGGTCTTCAAGCTGTTCCGTCCAGGGTTTGGCAACATAGCGGCCATACACTTCGGACCCGCCAAGACAGGCCACGTAGTTCGGTCGCAGCGCCTTTCGCGGTCCACGGAACCAAAGACGTGAGCCATTGTATCGACACGGCGCGTAATCAATCGCTTGATCCCGCATTGAGGGAATCGTCATCGTCCCACCCCTTCTTTTCACCCAGCGAAGAATTTGGGTCGATTCGGTTCCCAAATCGCTAAAGCTAAATTTTGAGCGATCCCCCGATCCGCCTTGCAGCCCCCTGCCCCACAAGTCATTGTTGCCGCGAAACGAACGGAGCAAACGCATGACGGTCAATTCAATCGGCGTGGTCGGCGCAGGCCAGATGGGCAACGGGATTGCGCATGTCATGGCGCTGGCCGGGTATGATGTTGTGCTGAACGATATCAGCGAGGACGCGCTGAAACGCGCGGTCGCACTTATCCAACGCAATATGGACCGACAGGTCAGCCGCGAGAAGATAACCCGAGAAGCGTGTGACGGTGCGATGGCCCGGATCACGACGACGCAGGACTTGCCGGACGTCGCGCAGACAGACCTGGTGATCGAAGCGGCCACCGAAAACGAGACGATCAAGCAAAAAATCTTTGACGGGCTGCTGCCGCACCTGAACGACCATACGATCCTGACCTCGAACACGTCGTCAATCTCGATCACACGGCTTGCAAGCCGGACGGACCGACCGGAAAAGTTCATGGGGTTCCACTTCATGAACCCGGTGCCAGTGATGCAACTGGTCGAGCTGATCCGCGGCATCGCAACGGATCGCGAAACCTATGATATCTGCTTTGGCGTGGTTGAAAGCCTTGGCAAGACCGCCGCTTCGGCCGAGGATTTTCCAGCGTTCATCGTCAATCGCATCTTGATGCCGATGATCAACGAGGCGGTCTATACGCTTTACGAAGGCGTCGGGAACGTGAACTCCATCGACCAGTCGATGAAACTGGGTGCGAACCACCCGATGGGACCTTTGGAATTGGCTGATTTCATCGGGCTCGACACCTGTCTGGCGATCATGAACGTGCTGCATGACGGGCTGGCGGATACGAAATACCGCCCCTGCCCGCTGCTTACCAAATATGTCGAGGCTGGATGGCTGGGCCGCAAGTCGCAGCGCGGGTTCTACGATTACCGCGGCGACACGCCGGTGCCGACGCGCTAGTCTTTTCGGCCAAGTCCGATGGTGGTTTCCCGCAGCGACGCCACGAAATCACGGCTGCGCCCGGCATAGGATTCAATCGCATCCGCCGGGATCGGCTCTCCGACAACAGGAGCCTGCGGTTTGCCGCACGCGTGGATCACTTCGTTGATCAGCAGTCCTTGACGCAGGGTCGCAGAGACCTTGTTGGCGATCTGGTAGACGCGCGAATTCTGGCCGGGAAAGAAGATCGGCACGACCGTGGCACCGGACCTCTGGATCAGGTTGGCCGTGAACGGGTTCCATGTGCGTTCGATGGCCGGGCCGAAATATGTATCACTGGACGCCACGACACCTGACGGGAACAGCGCGACCACGCCGCCCGCCTTGAGATGCGACATGGCCCGGCTGCGCATTTCAAGGCTCTGTTCGCGCGCATCGTCTTCATGCGGGAACGGCACCGGGATCATGAATTGCTCGACTTCGGATACCCCGGTAAGCAATGAGCGCGTCAGGATCTTGTAATCCGTGCGCACCCGCCCGATCAGTTCGGCGAGAATCATTCCATCCACAAGACCATGCGGATGGTTGGCCACGATGATGACGGGACCCGTCTTCGGAATGCGCGCGATCTGTTCAGATGGCGTCTGCAACGGTATTTTCATCAGGCCCAACGCCTGGCCCCAGAACGCCTGTCCTTCGGCCGGTCCCATGCGTTCGAAACGCCGCACGAGGCGCAGCAACGGAACCTTGCCCGTCACCCATTCCAACGCCCGAATGGTGTTTGCTTTCCAAGGGTTTGTGAACGTGTTGGCATAGCTCAGCTTGCGCTTGTCATACGGCGGATCGCCCGTATCCACGGGAGGCGCGTCTGTGGAAGTGTGCTGGTAGCTGTCAACCATGGGGCAGTGTGATGTCCTGTTTCTGGCTGTCCATGCCGATCCCGAGTATCAGCACCCTTCTCCAAAGCGGTCGGCCACCAGGGTTTCAAGCGCGGCAGCAAGCGCCTCTGCGTCTGGCCCTGAGGTCTTGACCTCAATAGAGGTTCCTTTGGAGGCTGCCAACATCAAAAGCCCCATAATGCTGTCCCCCGAGGCGCTTATGCCGTCTTTGCGGACTTCGGCGGTGGCATCAAAGCCTTCAACCACCTCGACCAACTTTGCCGATGCCCGGGCATGCAAGCCTTTTTCGTTTATAATGTGTAACACGCGCTGCGCCGTGGCGGACATGTTGGCTAGCCTCCCCAAGTCTTTGATCAGGCGCTCTGATCCAGAGATACATCTTGGCTGTCAATGTATTTCCGTCCCGCCTCGAGAGCCATGCGCACGGCGTCCGGGACCGTTTTGTTGCGACTTTTCGCCAATTTGATCAGCATTGGCAGGTTTGCGCCGTAGACGATCCGCCGATTTTCCGGCTTGCATGCCCGAAGGCTCAGGTTCGACGGGGACCCGCCAAACATGTCGGTCACGATCACAACGCCGTCCCCATTGTCGACCTTGTCGGCAAGGGTACAAATCTCTGCTTGTTTGGCGTCGCGATTATGGTTCGCGTGGATCGACACCGCAGCCATGCCGACCTGTTGGCCGACAACATGTTCAACCGCAGAAAGGTATTCCTGCGCCAAGCCGCCGTGAGCCACGATCACGATTCCGATCAAACTGCCGCCTTTCCGGATTTGGAGACAACGCTGCTCCCAGGGTCTATAAACCCTCGGCGAATTAATTCCTTGTGGTTAATTGACACCCGTCTGTCGGCATCTGCAAGGGTCCGTGCCACGTCTTCCGCAACAACAACCGACCGGTGTTGCCCTCCGGTGCAGCCGAGACCTATGGTCAGATGGGTTTTGCCTTCCGCCTCGAACTCGGGCAAGAGATATGTCAGCATATCCGTAATCTGGGATTTGAACGCGGCGAACCGCGTGTCTTGGCGGACATAGGACTGCACCGCGTCATCCAGGCCGGTCTTGTCGCGCAGCGTCGCATCCCAATGCGGGTTGGCGAGAAAGCGGCAGTCGAACACCATGTCGACGCCGTGCGGGATGCCGCGCTTGTACGAGAAGGACTGCACGCATACCGCCAGATTATGCGAGGAGCTATCGAGGAAGATTTGAGTCAATTGTGACCGAAGGTCATGCGGCGACAGGTTCGAGGTATCGATGACGATGTCGGCACGGTCCTCGATCGGACGCAAAAGCGCCACCTCTCGCGCGATACCGGACTCGGGCGCGTCTTCGGATGCCATCGGGTGGCGCCGCCGGGTTTCGGAATAGCGACGCACGAGCACGTCCGGCCGGCAATCCAGAAACAACAGCGCGGCCTTGCCATCGGTCCGATGTGACAATTCCTGATGCAACTCCACAAGACGGGACAGGGAAAAGTCACGGTTGCGCACGTCAATGCCCAGCGCGACCGGATGGTCCATCGGTTCCCCTTCAAACAACCGCGGGATCATTCGCAGAGGAATGTTGTCGATCGCCTCGAACCCCAAGTCCTCGAGCGCGTTGATCGCGGTCGACCTCCCGGCGCCAGAAGGGCCGGTAACAAGAACAACCCTGGTCTGGTTTTGATCAGCCGCCATAGATCCGTTGTCGTCATCATGATGGGCCATCAAACCGCCCGCCGTGTCGTAAGTATTGCAAAATCGCGGCGGGGAAATGCTGCGTTTCAACTTTGTGAAGCAAAGGAAATGTTTTCGTGAAGTAAGTGATGTCGCGATCGGGCGGCAAGCGTCGGGTTTCTGTCTGATCCATATCGATGACCAGACGCAGTGGCGCGGGTGACTGGTGCTCGGCATGCAGAAGCCCGACACCTCGCGCCTCGATCAGGCCGCGCAAAGCGTCCGGGCAGGATAGCAGAACCGTATCCATTTCCAGGCTCAGAAGCACCCGGTCATCTGCCACAAGCGTGGCCCCACGGGCCATCATCTCCAGCGCAAGTGTGGATTTCCCGGACCCGGACGCGCCGATCATCAGAGCCG
Source organism: Marivita sp. (assembly GCA_041685125.1). Lineage (GTDB taxonomy): Bacteria > Pseudomonadota > Alphaproteobacteria > Rhodobacterales > Rhodobacteraceae > Marivita. The sequence goes on from JAWLGI010000023.1 coordinate 6,924, forward strand.
CGCGGCCATGCAGCGCCACTGCGGTGGCGTGCAGGCTATGGGTGTCTGCGTCAGACATTGCCCACTCAGAGTGGCAGCCCCACCACGAAGCGCGCACCCAAAGGTTCGGAGGTGGCGTCGGCTTCGGTGGGGCGGATGTTTTCGGCCCAGATCACGCCGCCATGCGCCTCGACGATCTGTTTCGATATCGCGAGGCCAAGGCCGGAATTGTTTCCGAAATCGGTTTCCGGACGCTGCGAATAGAAGCGTTTGAAGATCTTGGTAAGCGCCTGATCCGGGATGCCGGGACCGGTATCCTCGACCACGATCAGCACCCGGTTTTCGCGGCGGCGCGCCCAGAGCCGGATGGCATCGCCGTCTTCGCAAAAGCTGATTGCATTGGTGATCAGGTTGACAAAAACCTGCGCGAGCCGGGCTTCAAGCCCGTGCACATGGATCTGTTGTTCGGGCAGATCGGAGATGAATTCGACACCGCGGCGCTTGGCATCCTCCCCAAGGAACTGGCCGATATTGTTGAGCATCTCCAGAAGGTTGAACTCGGCCTCTTCTTCCTTGACCAGCTCGCTATCCAACCGGGATGCGTTGGAAATATCGCTGACAAGGCGATCGAGGCGGCGCACATCGTGGTCGATAACGTCCAGAAGGCGCTCCACCTGACCCTGCTTGCGCGCAACGCGCAGCGTGCCGACGGCAGAGCGCAGAGAGGCCAGCGGATTCTTTATCTCGTGTGCAACATCTGCGGCGAATTGTTCGTTCGCGTCGATCCTGTCGTAGAGCGCAGCGACCATTCCGCGCAGAGCCCCGGACAAGCGGCCGATTTCGTCGGGCCGGGCGGTCAGGTCGGGGATGCGAATGCGTCCGGAGGAAACATTGCGGCGGTTCCGGTCCCGGCCCACTTCGGCTGCGTCGGCAAGATTCGAGATCGGGTTGGAAATGGTCGAGGCCAGAACAAGGCTGAGACCGATGGAAACCAGCGTCGCGATGACGAACATCTGCAAGACATTTTCGCGTTCCTGCCGTACGGCAGCATCGATTTCGGGCGCGTAGCTGACCAGTGCGACGGTGCCCGCCACGCCGCTTTGAACCTCGATCGGGGACAGGGCGGTGAAGATCGTCGCGCCATTCGGGCCTTCGGACCGTTCGACGCGGGTCTGAGACGGTTCCGTTGCTTCGATCTGGCGGCGCAGGATGTCTTCGAGGCTGAGCGCCTGCGACGCAGTGGGTGCGCCAAAGACCGAAGATACGCTGCTCCACACTGTCAGCAGGAAATCCGAAATGACCGTTGGCTTTTCAGTTGATGCAGTGTCCTGAGCGCCAGAATCCTCATCGACCTCGCCCACGAGAAACCGGGCCGCGTCGAAGATGAACACGCGCAGGCCCGGGCGCATTTCCAGGTTGTCCAGCGTGCGAGACACATCCACGCCTTCGCCCGTGGCAAGATTGACGCTGGGTTCATCGATCGTTCGGGCCTCGAACACATCGGCGATGAGCTCCGCCTCGATCCGGACGTATTCGGCCTTTTGTTCGGCCAGAGTATCCCGAGAAGAATTGAGAAAGAGAATGCCCGCAACAAGGAAGTTGAGGGCTACGAGGTTGAACGTGATGATCTTGCGTGTCAGCGGGGATCGGTTGAGAGAAAAGATACCGCGCTTTTCCTGGCTGTTGCGGACTTCGGACTCAACAGTCTTGTCGGGGGCGATCCAATCATCCCCGAGCACAACATCCGCATCTTTCCGCCCCCCGGATTTATCGGGAGCGACGCCCTCAACCAGTGCCATTGTCACTCTTCGTTGTACCGGTATCCGATCCCGTAAAGCGTTTCGATCGCCGAGAATTCATCGTCCACCATGCGCATTTTCTTGCGCAAGCGCTTGATATGGCTATCGATTGTGCGATCATCGACATAAACCTGATCGTCATACGCCACATCCATCAGCTGATCGCGAGATTTGACGAACCCCGGACGCTGGGCAAGGGCCTGCAACAGCAGGAATTCTGTGACCGTGAGCGATACATCCTGGTTTTTCCAGGAGACCGCGTGACGCAGAGGATCCATGGTCAGATTGCCACGCACCATTAGCTTTGTCTCTTCGACCTCGGTTCCGGCGGCATCGCCGGCAATGGCATCCTGGCGGCGCAGCAACGCACGGATACGTTCGACCAACAGGCGCTGCGAAAACGGCTTTTTGACATAGTCATCTGCGCCCATGCGCAAGCCCAGCACCTCGTCAATCTCGTCATCCTTGGAGGTCAGGAAGATCACGGGCATCTTGGTTTTCTGGCGGACCCGCTGAAGCAGATCCATGCCATCCATGCGCGGCATCTTGATATCGAATACGGCCATATCGGGCATCTTCTTGTTGAATGCATCCAATGCAGCCTGTCCATCATTGTAGGTTTCGACCTCGAAACCTTCAGCCTCGAGGGTGATCGCGACCGATGTCAGGATATTCCTGTCATCGTCCACAAGGGCGATTTTCGACATGGAGTGCGTTCCTTGTACTGCTCTTGATTGTATTTTTTAGCCATTATGCGTGTTTTTTTCCTTTGCGCCAATGTAATTTTGCGAATCACTTCGCATCCACGCTGATATTGAGCCGGAAAAATCCTTACGGATGGCTAATATGCATCACCAAGCCCAGCACGGGGCCGTGATGGTTGCGCTAAACCGCTTTTGGTTGCGCTAACTGCGCGTTTGCATCCTGTTCAGATCTGGAATGCCCATGTTAAGACGCGAAGGCTTTCGATGTTCCGTCGCGAGCAGACCGCGGGTGTGCGGCCTTCTACAACATCGCCGCAAGAGCGCAGCTACAGGAGCTTGGCAAATGACATTTGGACGGGTGAACCCGAAATTCCGGCTGGAAGATCAACAGATCAACGGGCTTGGCAATGTCTATTACAACCTCACAGAGCCCGCTCTGATCGAAGCGGCGCTGAAACGCGATGAAGGCACGCTGGGCAATGGCGGGGCGTTCCTTGTCACCACAGGCAAATTCACCGGCCGGTCGCCCAAGGACAAGCACGTGGTCAAGACCGACAGCGTCGCCGACACGATCTGGTGGGACAATAACGCGCCGATGTCGCCCGAAGGGTTCGACGCGCTTTATGCCGATATGCTCGAGCATATGAAGGGGCGCGAGTATTTCGTGCAGGACCTGACCGGTGGCGCGGATCCGAAGCACGCACTCGACGTGCGCTTCGTTCAGGAACTGGCTTGGCACAACCTGTTCATCCGCCACATGATGCGCCGGCCGGACCGCGAAGACCTCGACAGCTTTGTTGCCGATTTCACGGTGATCAACTGCCCGTCTTTCCAGGCGGACCCCAAGAAACACGATTGCCGGTCCGAAACGGTCATCGCGATGAATTTCGACCGCAAGCTGATCCTGATCGGCGGCACCGAATACGCCGGCGAGAACAAGAAATCCATCTTCTCGCTTCTCAACTACCTGCTGCCGGAAAAGAGCATCATGCCGATGCATTGCTCGGCCAACCACGCTGTTGGCAACCCGGTGGACACCGCGATCTTCTTCGGACTGTCCGGCACCGGCAAGACAACCCTGTCTGCCGATCCAAACCGTGTTCTGATCGGCGACGACGAACATGGCTGGTCCGATCGTGGCACCTTCAACTTCGAAGGTGGCTGCTATGCCAAGACGATCAACCTCTCGGCCGAGGCCGAACCCGAGATCTACGACACTACCACCAAGTTCGGCACCGTAATCGAAAACATGGTCTTCGACCCCGAGACCTTCGAGTTGGACTTCAAGGATGACAGCCTGACCGCGAACATGCGCTGCGCCTATCCGCTCGACTACATCTCGAACGCGTCCGAAAGCGCGCTTGGCGGGCACCCCAAGAACATCATCATGCTGACCTGCGATGCCTTCGGCGTCCTGCCCCCGATCGCGCGGCTCACTCCAGCGCAGGCGATGTACCATTTCCTGTCGGGCTTCACCTCCAAGGTCGCCGGGACAGAACGCGGCGTGACCGAACCAGAGCCGACTTTCTCCACCTGCTTTGGCGCGCCTTTCATGCCGCGCCGTCCCGAGGTGTACGGCAACCTGCTGCGCGAAAAGATCGCCTCGCACGGCGCGACCTGCTGGCTCGTCAACACCGGCTGGACCGGCGGCGCCTATGGCGCGGGCGAACGGATGCCGATCAAGGCAACGCGCGCCCTGCTGACCGCAGCGCTGGACGGGCGCCTTGCCGAAGCCGATTTCCGCAAGGATCCGAATTTCGGATTCGAGGTGCCGGAGAAGGTCGAGGGCGTGCCGGACATGCTGCTTGATCCGCGCCGGACGTGGAACGACAAGGACGCCTATGATACGCAGGCTGACAAGCTCGTGCAGATGTTCGCTGACAACTTTGCGCAGTATGTGCCCTATATCGACGATGACGTGAAAGCCGCCGCAATCGGCTGACACGGCCTGCGCCAAACCACGCTTTGAAAAACCGGGCAGATGCACCATGCTCATGGGCATCTGCCCTTTTTAATTGGTGCAACTGCATTGCCATGTGCCGCTTGGCAGACATTGAAGGCGAAAGATTGAAACAAATTTCGACGGGCTTGGGTATTTTTGTTGCGCTGCACCTGCAAAGTGGATATCCAGCCGCAAAGCGGAAAGGAGTCGACTCATGGCCCATGACGGACAAGACTTGATAGTGACGACCGATACTCTTTTGCCGGATCTTCTCGGCCTGACCGGTGCTGCTGTCGCGCCCACCCTGCACATTCTGGACCTTGCCAAGGACCGCGTCCGCGCAATGGTCGATGCGGATGGCCGGGTCTCGAGTGCTTTGATCGAACAGCATCAAACCGCCGCCCACGGCTTTGCGTGGCTTGCAACATACGTTGAATCGCTACGCCAGATGCAGGATTGGGCCGAACGGCTTGACGCCGAGGGCAAGTTTGGAGAGGTCGAAAAGCTGATCCACCAGATCGCCTTTGGAGAATACCTGTGGCAGATCTACGGCGGAATTCAGATGAACCAGGGCGAAATCGTCCGCCTTCAGGATATCGGTCTGAGCCAGGACGACATGCGCGCCCTGATGACGCCGGAAGTCATGCAACTGACCCAGGGCGGCAATTCACAGGCTGCGCGCCTGCGCCTTGTGGAGCTCATGCAGGAGCGCAGCGCAGAGCTGACGGTTGGCGCTTGCGGCCTGGATGACGAGCTCGAGATGATCCGCGAGCAATTCCGCCGCTTCTCCCTCGACAAGGTCGCGCCATACGCCCAGGACTGGCACCTCAAGGACGAGCTGATCCCGATGGAGATCATCGACGAACTGGCTGAAATGGGTGTGTTCGGGCTGACCATCCCCGAAGACCATGGCGGTCTCGGGATGAGCAAGAATTCCATGTGTGTCGTCTCGGAAGAACTGTCGCGTGGCTATATCGGTGTCGGCTCACTCGGCACCCGGTCCGAGATTGCGGCCGAACTGGTGATCGCGGGCGGCACCGAGGAGCAGAAGGCCAAATGGCTGCCCGGCCTTGCCTCGGGAGAAATCCTGCCGACGGCCGTGTTCACCGAGCCCAACACCGGCTCTGATCTTGGCAGCTTGCGGACCAAGGCCGTGCAGGACGAAAACGGCGACTGGATCCTCAACGGGAACAAGACATGGATCACCCATGCCGCCCGCACCCATGTGATGACGGTGCTGGCCCGCACCGTGCCGGACACCGACAATTACAAAGGCCTGTCGATGTTCATGGCCGAAAAGACCCCGGGCACCGATGAAGCCCCTTGGCAGGATCCGGGGATTTCAGGCGGCGAGATCGAGGTCCTAGGCTATCGCGGGATGAAGGAATACACGCTCAATTTCGATGATTTCAAGGTCAAGGGTGAGAACCTTCTTGGCATGGAGCAGGGCCAAGGCTTCAAGCAGTTGATGGAAACTTTCGAGAGCGCCCGCATCCAGACCGCCGCGCGGGCCATCGGTGTTGCGCAATCCGCGTTGGACGAAGGCATGGCCTACGCGCAGGATCGCAAGCAGTTCGGAAAGTCGCTCATCGACTTTCCGCGCGTCGCGTCGAAACTGGCGATGATGGCGGTGGAGATCATGGTCGCGCGGCAGCTCACATATTTTTCAGCTCGCGAAAAGGACGAAGGCCGCCGCTGCGATCTCGAGGCGGGCATGGCCAAGCTGCTTGGCGCACGTGTGGCCTGGGCCGCGGCAGACAACGCATTGCAGATCCATGGTGGCAACGGTTTTGCTCTCGAATACAAGATCAGCCGCATCCTTTGCGACGCGCGCATCCTCAACATATTCGAAGGCGCGGCCGAAATTCAGGCGCAGGTCATTGCACGACGCTTGCTCGGCTAATCACAACGACAGCCAGTCCGACCCATTTCCAGAGGCCTCGCAGCGATGCGGGGCCTTTTTTACGTCTGCTGATCAGAAAACGCTTCGTCATCGGCGCTTCGTGAACGGTATGGGTCCACCAATTATGTAGTTATGCGACATTTGACGCATGCTCTCTGGCCGCTGCTGCCCCCGTTGACCAAATGGACGAAACAGCACTCAGGATACATAACATGACCAGCTTTTTCGCCAACGTGCCCGTCTGGGTTATGCCGCTCTTCATCGGCCTGATGATCGTCAGCCTGCGCGCCACCAGATCCCGCAGAGTCCCCAAACTGCTGATCTACAGCCTGCCCTTGCTCGGCCTCTTGTCGCTCAGAACTGTCCTGTCTTTCGATCTATACCTGCTCGCCCTCGCAGTTTTCGCAATTGGCTATGCGTCGGGTGGGAGACTTGGGTTTCTGGCTCAGGCCAAATGGATCACCAATATCACCAACCGCCATGTAACCATCCAAGGTGAATGGCTCACCTTTGTGACGATCGTGGGCTTGTTTATTCTGAACTTCGTTCATGGCGCCGTGAATGGGATCGCCCAGGAACTGGCAACAAGCGCAACATATGTCGTTGCACTCAGCACAATCGCGGGCGGGCTGTCTGGCACCTTTCTTGGGCGCGCTCTGCGCGTAGCGACAACGGCAACCGCGCCAGCCTGATCTGCATCAAAGACCACAACCACCCAGAGTGCTTTTGCAGCCGCAACACATCTCAGGAGAGCGATATGAGCTGGAAAGCCAAACTCAACGACACCAAGACGCAACTGAAATCCCTGAACGGTCAGATCCCGGACACGTCAGCGGCGTTCGGAGCCTTGGGCAAAACCGTCAAGACAGACGCAGCCCTCACCTTCAAGGAAAAGGAATACGTGGCGCTCGGCATCGCGGTGGCGACGCGCTGCGAGCCTTGCATCCTGTTCCATGTCGAAGCGCTCGTGCACCTTGGCGCCACCCGCGACGAAATTGGCGAGGTTCTGGCCACCTGCATCCAGATGGGGGGCGGTCCGGGCGTGATGTATGCCGGCAAGGCGCTCGAGGTCTATGACGAACTCGCGGCCTGACCCCTCCGATCTGGTCTTCTTCGGTTTCAAAATATCCCGGGAGTGTGAGGGCAGCGCCCTCACATCCGCCAAAGGCGGATTCTTTTCCGTCAATGGAAAAGTCCGGACGCGTCGACGCGTCCGGTTGCGCCTTGATCACCCGTCCTTGCGAATGACCTCGTTCTTGGGATCATAAGGGCTGTCCTCGACCACCTCCGCATCCCACAGCCGATCGAACATCTTGACCTGCAGCTTGGTCCCCGGAACCGCCAGGTCGGGTGCGACATAGCCCATTCCGATGGATTTCCCGAAGGTCACGGAATATCCGCCAGATGTCAGGCGCCCGACCCGGGTGTCGCCATCGTAAAGCGCCTCGCGGCCCCAAGGGTCGGCGTCGTCCGGCCCGTCGATCAGCAGCGTACAACATTTGGACCGCACACCGGTTTCCTGCAGCGCGGCCTTGCCGTAAAACGCCTTGGACAGGTCCACGAACCGCGGCAGATCGGCTTCCAGCGGCGTCGCGTCCCGGCCCAGCTCATGGCCGAAAGCACGGTAGCTCTTCTCCTGCCGCAGCCAGTTCTGTGCCCGCGCGCCGACAAGCCGCATGTCGTGCTTGTCTCCGGCCACCATCAGCAAATCCCACAGGTAATTCTGCATTTCGATCGGATGGTGCAGCTCCCAGCCCAACTCCCCGGTATAGGCGACGCGGATTGCCTTGACCGGACACATGCCCAATTCGATGTTGCGCACCGACAGCCACGGAAACCGCGTGTTCGACAATACAGTATCGGGGTTGGCATCCTTGATGACCTCCCGCAGAACGTCGCGCGATTTGGGCCCGGCGATGGCGAAGACGCCCCATTTTGTGGTGACATCCTCCGCGTTGATGCGGCCGAACTCCGCCTCCTTGTCCGCGATTGCCTTGTAGAGGAAATCCTCGTCATAGGCATGCAGACCACCCGAAGAGACAAGGTAATAGTCCTCCTCGCCCTCGCGCACGATGGTGTATTCGGTGCGCGTCGTGCCGTGACTGGTAAGTGCATAGGTCAGGTTGATCCGACCGACCTTGGGCAGCTTGTTGCAGGTAAACCAATCGAGGAAGGCCGTCGCCCCTGGGCCGGTCAGACGGTGCTTGGCAAAGGCGCTGCCGTCGATCAAGCCCACGCCAGAGCGGATCGCTTCGGCCTCGGCCTTGGCGTAGTCCCACCAACCACCGCGACGGAAACTGCGCGCATCATGATCGAAGCGCTCGGGTGCGTCCAGCGGACCATAGTAATTGGGCCGCTCAAAGCCATTGACACAGCCAAACTGCGCGCCCCGCGCCTTTTGCCGGTCATATGCGGGCGCAGTGCGCAGCGGACGGCAGGCTTCGCGCTCTTCATCCGGATGGTGCAGGATGTAGACGTGTTCGTAAGCTTCCTCGTTCTTGCGGGCCGCATATTCCGTCGTCATCCAGTCCTGGCCAAAGCGGCGCGGGTCCAGGCTGGCCATGTCGATCTCTGCTTCGCCTTCGACCATCAGATCGGCCAGATACTTGCCCGCGCCACCCGCAGCGGTGATGCCAAAGCTGAACCCCTCGGCCAGCCACATGTTTCGCAGTCCCGGCGCCGGTCCCATCAGTGGGTTACCGTCCGGGGTATAGCAGATCGGGCCGTTGAAATCGGCCTTGAGACCCGCCGTCTCGGTCGTCGGGATGCGGTGGATCATCGACATGTATTCTTCCTCGATCCGCTCAAGATCGAGGGGGAAGAGGTCAGCGCGGAAACTGTCGGGGCAGCCATATTCAAAGCGCGCCGGCGCATTGAACTCGTAGGGGCCCAGCATCCAGCCGCCCCGCTCTTCCCGCACATACCATTTGGCATCGGCGTCGCGCAGCACGGGATGTTCGATATTGCCCGCCTCGCGGTACTTGAGCAGCTCGGGATCGGGCTCCGTGATGATATATTGGTGCTCCACCGGGATCGCGGGCATCTTGATGCCCAAAAGCCGCGCGATGCGCTGCGAATGGTTGCCGGATGCGGTCACGACATGCTCGGCGCTGACCACGACCTGCTCGTCGGACGGCACGAGATTGCCACCTCTTTCGACCATCCTGGTCAGCGTGACGTCCCAATGATCTCCTGTCCAGGTAAAGGCATCGGCCTGCCACTTGCGCTCGATCGTGACACCCCGCTGCCGGGCGCCCTTGGCCATCGCTATGGTCACATCAGCCGGGTTGATATAGCCATCGGTCGGGTGATAGATCGCGCCTTCGAGATCGTCAGTGCGCAACAACGGCCAGCTTTGCTTGATCTGCGCCGGTGTCATCCACTCGTATGGCACGTCGCAGGTCTCGGCGGTGGTGGCGTAGACCATGTACTCGTCCATCCGCGCCTTGGTCTGGGCCATGCGCAGGTTGCCAACAACGGAAAAACCGGCGTTGAGCCCTGTCTCTTCCTCGAGCGTCTTGTAGAACTTGATCGAGTAGTCGTGGATATGCGTCGTGGCATAGGACATGTTGAAATACGGCAGAAGACCCGCCGAATGCCACGTTGAACCGGCGGTCAGCTCATCGCGTTCGATCAGCATCACATCCTGCCATCCGGCGCGGGCGAGATGATAGGCGATCGATGTGCCGATAGCGCCACCACCTACAACCAGGGCTTTGACATGCGTTTTCATGGGTGTTCACTCCAGGGCGTTTGACCCCGTGAATACCGTTCGTGCGTCAACGCCGCCAAACTGCTCCGACACGTTGCGGCAGGAAAACGACGCGTCGTCGATTCAAGCCCTCAACGCGCAGCGCGCGCCCGAGGAAAAAGGGAGGTTTCCGGTGCAAGCGCGCCCTCGGCCAAGGCCAGTTCCGCCTCCGCTGTTGCATTGCCTTGTACCGCGTCCTCGGTGTCTGCTGCGGGTTCATTGACCCCCTCGGGCCAGGTGTCGCCGGGGTTGGCTTCGGGGGCGACACCGGAAGGCAGCGGGAGAGTGTCGAGAATGTCGGACGCACCGGCCCATTGGACACCAGTTTGCAGCCCGTTCTGCGCAACCTTCAGCTTGGAGAAGACGAATTCCGCCTCGGAACCATAGCGTTCGAGAACCGACACTGCGTATTGTGCCGTTGAATAGTCGTAGTCGGCCGCCTTGGCTTGCCGGGTATAGTCCCAAATGCCCACGATCGCGGCCAGACCGACCGCGTAGAACCCAAGCTTGAGGATACCCTTAAAAAATTTGACTACCATACTGATCCTCTGGCCCTTTGGGGTCATTCTGGGTTTGGTTCGTGCTCCAAATGCGGTTGCATCACGGTGTTTCCAAGGCAAAGCGTTCACGCGTGATGCCTGTCACGCAAAGACGCGGCAGATTCCATCAGACCGTTTCGAACAAGGTAAAAATTGCAGACAGATGCCCCGGCGCGGGCCGCGCCGGAACCGTCATTTGCGCGGTATGGCAGATTCACGCCGTAAACTGCATCCGGCCCCTTTCGCACCTGCGAAACCACACCTATAAGACCCACGGTTTGCGACCCCACGGAGTCGGAGACCTTAGACCTATTGGCGTGAGGCACATCACAGATGTTTGGACTGGACAAATTGCTGGGCATGTTTTCATCGGACATGGCCATCGACCTTGGGACAGCGAATACGCTTGTCTATGTCAAGGGACGCGGGGTCGTCATGTCGGAACCGTCTGTGGTGGCCTACCACATCAAGGATGGACAGAAAAAGGTTCTGGCCGTGGGCGAGGACGCCAAGCTGATGCTGGGTCGAACTCCCGGCAGCATCGAGGCGATCCGACCCATGCGCGAAGGTGTGATCGCGGATTTCGACGTGGCCGAAGAGATGATCAAGCATTTCATCCGCAAGGTTCACAAGCGCTCGACCTTTTCCAAACCCAAGATCATCGTCTGCGTGCCGCATGGCGCGACCCCGGTGGAAAAGCGCGCGATCCGGCAGTCGGTGCTTTCGGCTGGCGCGCGCAGGGCGGGGCTGATCGCTGAGCCCATTGCGGCGGCCATTGGCGCGGGCATGCCGATCACGGACCCGACGGGCAACATGGTCGTCGATGTCGGGGGCGGCACCACGGAAGTCGCCGTTCTGTCGCTTGGCGATATCGTCTACGCCCGCTCGGTCCGCGTCGGTGGTGACCGGATGGACGAGGCGATCATCAACTACCTGCGCCGCCAGCAGAACCTGTTGATCGGCGAATCGACAGCCGAACGGATAAAGACCTCTATCGGGACGGCGCGGATGCCCGATGACGGACGTGGATCCTCGATCCAGATCCGGGGGCGCGATTTGCTCAATGGCGTGCCAAAGGAAACCGAGATCAGCCAAGCCCAGGTAGCCGAAGCGCTGAGCGAGCCGGTCCAGGCAATCTGCGAAGCGGTGATGACGGCCCTCGAAGCAACCCCGCCGGATCTTGCCGCCGACATTGTAGACCGCGGTGTCATGCTCACCGGGGGCGGCGCCCTGCTGGGAGACTTGGACCTTGCCCTGCGCGAGCAGACCGGGCTGGCCGTTTCGATTGCCGACGAGAGCCTGAATTGCGTGGCCTTGGGCACCGGCAAGGCGCTTGAATACGAAAAGCAGCTGCGCCACGCAATTGACTACGATAGCTGATCTGACCACCCTTCCAGGAAGGGGGAATTGTGGCAAAGAACGGCACGAACAGCGAAGCCTATACAACCCCGCTGCGGCGATTGCTGCTGGCGGTCGTGATCCTGAGCCTTCTGGGTCTCTTTTTCGTCTGGCGCATCGACAGCCCACGCGTCGAACGGTTCCGCGCGGCAGTGATCGACAGGGTGTTGCCCAGCTTTGACTGGGCGATGGCACCGGTTACGGCAACGGTCAACCTCGCCCGCGATTTTCGCAGTTACCAACGGATTTACGAACAGAACCAGGAGCTGCGCCGCGAGCTGCGCCAGATGTCCTCCTGGAAGGAAGCGGCGCTGCAACTGGAGCAGGAAAACGCCAAGCTCCGCGATCTGAACAATGTGCGGCTCGATCCGCGACTGACATATATCACCGGCGTGGTTCTGGCTGACAGTGGCTCACCATTTCGCCAGTCATTGCTGATCAATGTCGGATCGCGAGACGGAATCGTTGACGGATGGGCCACGATGGATGGGACGGGGCTTGTCGGGCGTGTCTCGGGCGTGGGGGCGAACACCAGCCGCGTGATCATGCTCACCGATGCCACCAGCCGCATTCCCGCGACGATCCAGCCGTCGGGCCAGCGCGCATTGATCGTCGGCGACAACAGCCCGGCTCCGCCCATCGACTTTCTGGAAAACCCCGACCAGGTGCGACCCGGTGACCGCATCGTGACCTCGGGCGATGGGGACGTGTTCCCCCCCGGCCTGTTGATCGGTCAGGTGGCACAAGACCCCGGAGGACGCCTGCGCACGCGTCCTGCGGCTGATTTCGAACGGCTCGAATTCCTGCGCGTCCTGCGGGATCACGGCGCGCGCCGGGTGTCCAACCCGTCGGCGTTGGTCCTGCCGGAAACGCCTCCAACCGCTGGCCCCACCGCGGAGCCCGATGCCGACGCTGCAACGGCAGAGCGTGAAAACTGATGGATTCCGGCCTGTTGAAGACCTGGGGCATGCGTCTGATGTTCGTGTTTCTGGCACTGATCATCCTGTTTTTCCATTTGCTCCCGCTGAACCCGGCACCCAGCCGATGGGCCGGACCGGATGTTCTGGTGGCCGTCATCTTTGCATGGTCTGTCCGGCGGCCCGATTACGTGCCGATGCTGCTGGTCGCCTCGGTGATGCTGATGGCGGACATGATGCTGCAACGCCCTCCCGGTCTGTGGGCCGTGCTGGTGGTTTGTGCGGCGGAATGGCTCAAATCTCGCGAGCGGCGGCAGCGCGAATCCACTTTTGTCCTTGAATGGCTCACCTTCGCAAGTACCTTGGTCGTGATCACCATGCTCTATCGCGCAGTGACGATGGTCCTCATGCCTTCGCCCGGCGTATTGGCTCTGAGCCTTGTGCAGGTGCTCATGACCATCGCGATTTACCCGGTGGTCGTCGCGGTATCGTATGTGCTTCTGAGCGTACGGCGGGCCGCGCCAGGTGACGTGGACAGATTTGGCAAACCGATATGAGACGATCGCCAAAGGATTCAGCCGAAAGCGTCCGCCGGATTTCCCGCCGCGGCGTCATCCTCGGCGGGGTGCAGCTTGCCTTTTCGGCGGCCCTCGGTCTGCGGATGCAGCATCTTCAGGTCGATCAGGCAGATGAATTCCGCCTTCTCGCCGAAGAGAACCGCATCAACATCCGCCTGATCCCGCCCACCCGTGGCCAGATTTTCGACCGCAATGGCACGATCCTTGCCGCCAATGAACCGTCCTACCGGATCACGATGGTCAAGGAGGACGCGGGCAATGTTGACGACGTGATCGCGCGGCTGTCGTCGCTGGTGGAACTGGACGAGGGCGAGCTGAACCGCGCGCTGACGGAGATGCAGCGCAGCGCGCCGTTCCTGCCGGTCACCGTGGCCGAGCGTGTGACATGGGAGGATATCAGCCGTGTCGCGGTGAATGCCCCGGCCCTGCCAGGTGTGACGCCGGAGGTCGGCCTGTCCCGGGTCTATCCCCGCCGCGGGGATTTTGCCCACGTCGTCGGCTATGTCGGCCCGGTGAGCGACCGTGACCTTGCACGATATGAAGCCCCCGATCCGGTGCTGCGCATTCCCCGGTTCCAGATTGGCAAGGTCGGGATCGAGGCGCGACACGAAGAGGTGTTGCGCGGCCGTGCCGGGGCCAAGCATGTCGAGGTGAACGCCGTTGGCCGCGTCATGCGCGAACTTGGCCGCCGCGAAGGCGCGCCCGGCGCAGACCTGCAACTGACCGTCGACAGCAAGCTGCAAGCCTATATTCAGGCCCGGCTGGGCGACGAAAGCGCCTCGGTCGTTGTGATGGATGTCACCAATGGCGACCTGCTCGGGATCGCGTCTTCACCCTCCTACGATCCGAACCAGTTCGTGCGCGGGATCTCGGTCTCGGATTACGGCGAATTGCGCGACAATGATCACCGTCCGCTGGCCTCGAAGACTGTTCAGGATGCCTATCCGCCGGGATCGACCTTCAAGATGGCCACGGCGCTGGCCGCGATGGATGCCGGCTTGGTCGCCCCCGATGAAACCGTTTGGTGCCCCGGCCACATGAAGGTCGGTGGTCGCCGGTTCCATTGCTGGAAACGGGCGGGCCACGGGCACATGGATCTTGAAGAATCGCTGCGAGAAAGCTGCGACGTCTATTTTTACGACCTTGCCCTGAAAGTCGGAATCGAACGGATATCGCAGACTGCGCGGCGGCTCGGGCTGGGGCAGGCCTTTGGCATCGGCATGTCCGCCGTGACCGATGGCTTGATGCCCGACAAGGAATGGAAACAGCGTGAGCGCGGGGCTGGCTGGGTGATCGGCGATACGGTGAATGCCGCCATTGGACAGGGCTTTGTCCTGACCTCGCCGCTTCAGCTTGCCGTGATGGCCGCGCGCCTGTCCAATGGCAAGGCGGTCGTTCCGCGTCTCGTGCGCAGTGTCGATGGCGTTACTCCGCCGGCACAAGAAGGCGAGGCGTTGGGGTTCAACGAAAACCACCTGCGCCAGATCAGGCGTGCGATGTTCTCGGTGAGCAACAACCGCAAGGGCACCGCCTATAGCTCGCGCATCATCGATGAAGCGTCCCGGATGGCCGGCAAGACCGGCACCAGCCAGGTGCGCAACATCACAACCGCCGAACGTGCGCGCGGCGTGTCGCGCAACGAGGATCTGCCATGGAATCGCCGGGACCACGCGCTCTTCGTGAACTACGCGCCTTACGATGATCCCAAGATCGCGGTTTCGGTGGTTGTCGAACATGGCGGCGGCGGATCCGCCGCAGCCGCACCGATTGCGCGCGATGTGACATTGCAGGCCCTTTACGGCGACAGCCCTCCGCTCGAGGCCTACCCGGCCAAGGATCGCGAGCGCATCCGCACCCAGCAGGACCGCCTGCAGCAGGTCCTTCGCGCCAACGATCCGGAGGGGTGGAGCCGGGCATGAGTTATCTTGAATACACCGTCAAGAGCGTCCCGGCAGGCTGGCGCAAGATGCTGTTCATCAACTGGCCGCTCGTGCTTCTTCTGACAGCGGTCGCGGGTGTCGGCCTTTTGATGCTGTACTCGGTTGCAGGCGGATCCATGAGCCCCTGGGCCGAGCCGCAGATGAAACGCTATGTGCTGGGTCTGGGGGTCATGTTCGTCGTGGCGATGGTGCCGATCTGGTTCTGGCGCAACATGTCCGTCATGGCCTATCTGGTTGCGCTGGCGTTGCTGGTGGCGGTCGAGTTCATCGGCTCTGTCGGCATGGGCGCCCAGCGCTGGATCGACCTTGGCTTCATGCGGCTGCAACCCTCAGAGCTGATGAAGATCGCGATGGTGATGGTCCTTGCCGCCTATTACGATTGGCTGCCAATGAAAAAAACCTCGCACCCCTTCTGGGTGCTCATCCCGATCTTCATCATCCTTTTGCCGACCTTCCTGGTCCTGACCCAACCGGACCTTGGCACCGCCATGCTCTTGATCATGGGCGGTGGTCTCATGATGTTCCTGGCCGGCGTGCATTGGGCCTATTTCGGCAGCGTCATTGCCGCTGGTTTGGCCGGCATGTACACGATCTTTCTCAGCCGAGGGACGGACTGGCAACTGCTCAAGGACTACCAGTTCCGCCGTATCGACACGTTTCTGGATCCAAGCACGGATCCACTGGGCGCGGGCTATCACATCACGCAGGCCAAGATCGCGATGGGGTCTGGCGGCTGGACCGGGCGCGGTTTCATGCAGGGCACGCAATCACGGCTCAACTTCCTGCCGGAAAAGCACACCGACTTCATCTTCAACACGCTGGCCGAGGAATTCGGCTTCATCGGGGGCATATCCTTGCTGTTCCTGTATGTGTTGATCCTGGTGTTCTGCATCATATCGGCACTGAAAAACCGTGACCGCTATTCATCGCTGCTGATCCTCGGGATTGGCGTCACGTTCTTTTTGTTCTTTGCCGTCAACATGTCGATGGTGATGGGCCTGGCGCCGGTGGTCGGCGTGCCCTTGCCCCTGGTCAGCTATGGAGGATCGGCGATGCTGGTCTTGATGATCGCGTTCGGCCTTGTACAAAGCGCACATATCCACCGCCCGAGGTAAACCATGTCCGTCAACATTCTTTTCGCCGCCCACAAGGATCGCTGGGCGCAATACGAAACGCCCCTGCGCCGCGCGCTGGACGCGATCGGAATCGACTACGCGCTGTCCACGGACATGGAGCCTGGCGAGGTCGATTACATCGTCTATGCGCCCAATTCCGAGGTGCAGGATTTTACACCCTACAAAAGGCTCAAGGCCGTTCTGAACCTCTGGGCAGGTGTGGAAAGCGCGGTGAAAAACCCCACGCTCACAGTGCCGTTTGCGCGCATGGTCGATGACGAAGGGCTGACGCAGGGAATGGTTGAATGGGTCGTCGGCCACACCTTGCGCCATCACCTTGGGATGGATGCGCATATCGTGAACCCGGATTGCGAATGGACCGCCAAGGCCCCCCCGATCGCTGCTGATCGCCCGGTGGGGCTCCTGGGTCTTGGTGCCTTGGGCACCGCCTGCGGTCAGGCATTGAGCGATCTGGGTTTTCCCGTGTCAGGCTGGGCGCGGACCCCGAAGTCCATCGACGGGATCACCGCGTATCACGGGACAGATGGGCTGAAATCGGTCCTGGAAACCTCCCGGATCCTGATCCTGCTCTTGCCCAGCACCCCCGAGACCGAGAACACGATCAATGCAGAGACGCTGGCCCTGATGCCCAAGGGCGCAATCCTCATAAATCCCGGGCGTGGCACATTGATCGACGATGCGGCGCTTCTCGCGGCGCTCGACAATGGCCGGATCGGCCATGCCACGCTGGACGTTTTCCGCACCGAACCGCTTCCGGCGGATGATCCATATTGGACCCACCCGAATGTCACGGTCACTCCGCATGTCGCGTCGGAAACCCGCCCGCCCAGCGCGGCACGCGTGATTGCCGAAAACATCCGGCGCGGCGAGGCAGGTGAGCCGTTCTTGCACCTTGTGGATCGCGACGCCGGGTACTAGGGACTGGAGCCAAGCCCGCGCGCAAAGGAGCCAACACATGCCAATTGACCGTTCGGTGAAAATCGCCCCCTCGATCCTTGCCGCCGACTTCGCCAATTTCGGGGCCGAGATCGACGCGGTCGAAGCACAGGGGGCTGACTGGATTCATGTCGATGTCATGGACGGGCACTTCGTGCCCAATATCACCTTCGGCCCGGCCATGTGCGCGGCCATCCGCCCGCATATCAAGACGGTGATGGACGTGCACCTGATGATTGCCCCCGTCGATCCCTATATCGACGCCTTCGCCGAGGCAGGGGCGGACATCATCACGGCCCATGTCGAGGCTGGACCGCATATCCACCGCACGCTCCAGGCAATCCGCGCCACAGGTGCCAAGGCGGGCCTCGCGCTCAATCCCGGCACCCCGGCCGAAGCGGCAGCACCGCTGCTGGATATGGTGGATCTGATCTGCGTGATGACGGTAAATCCCGGTTACGGCGGACAGAAGTTCATCCATTCCTGCGTGCACAAAGTAACCGCGCTGCGCAATATGATCGGAGACCGGGATGTGCATATCGAGGTCGACGGAGGCGTCGATCCATCCACCGCGCCACTGGTTGCCGCCGCAGGGGCGGATGTGCTGGTCGCTGGATCGTCCGTGTTCAAAGGCGGCTCCGTGTCCGACCCTCGGCCCTATGGTGAAAACATCCGGGCGATCCGGACAGCGATCCAGGATCTGTAGACTCGTCAGAGCCGCCTTCAACGGGCATCCGGCAGCACGTAGTCGGCAAACTGCTTGCGCAGTGTCAGCTTGGACACCTTTCCCGTCGCGGTCAGCGGCAGGGTTTCGACGTAAAGCACATCGTCCGGCAGCTGCCACTTGGCGAAATGCGGCTCCATCAGGGCGTGAAACGCATCCAGCTCCGGCTGTGCGCCCTCCTTGCCTTGCACCACGAGGACCGGTCGTTCGTCCCATTTCGGATGGCTGATCGCGATCACGGCGCAATTGGCAACGTCCGGATGGGACATCGCCACGTTTTCCAGATCAATCGAGCTGATCCACTCGCCACCCGATTTGATCAGATCCTTGGACCGATCCTGAATGTTCAGATACCCGTCCGGCGTTATACTGGCCACGTCTCCGGTGCCGAACCAGCCCTCGCCGTCCATCACCGCTGCGGTTGCCGCGTCATCGTTGAAATAGCCCGAGATCACGGCGTTGCCGCGCACGAAAAGCTCTCCGACCGCCACGCCGTCATGCGGCAGGCGCTGACCGTCCTCGCCAACGATCTTCAGATCGACGCCGAACATGCGCCGCCCTTGCAACGCCTTGCGCGCAAGCCGATCCTCGAAAGAGGCGTCCTGCATGTCTATGGACAATTGCCCGGTGGTGCCGATAGGGCTCATCTCCGTCATGCCCCAGGCATGGCAGACATCTATGCCTTGCTCTTCGAAAAAGGCGATCATGCTGCGCGGCGCGGCAGAGCCACCGATCACCACCTGATCAAGCTTGGATGGCGGCGCACCCCGCGCCTCGATCTCGGACCTCAGGCCAAGCCAGACGGTCGGCACTCCCCAGCTTGCCGTGACCTTTTCGCTCTGCATCAGGTCAAAAAGCGATGCGCCATCGAGCTTGGCCCCCGGCATGATCAATGACGCGCCGACAATTGGCGCGGCATAGGGCATGCCCCAGGAATTCACATGGAACATCGGCACAACCGGCAAGAGCCTCGCGCCCTCGTGAAGGGACCGCGGCAGCGTCACGGCGACGAACAGCGCGTGCAACACCGTGGACCTGTGCGAATAGAGCGAGCCCTTGGGATTCCCGGTTGTCCCGGACGTGTAACACAAGCCCGCTGCCGTATTCTCTGGCAGAACCGGCCAGTCGTACTCGGCCGGGTGATCCGCCAATATGTCCTCGTAGCATATGAGGTCCAGCTTGCTGTCCGGCATATGCGCAGCATCCGTCATCGCGACAAGTTCAAGGTCCCTGGGCAATTGATCGGCCAGCGCTTCGAGGATCGGGATGAAGGTCACATCGACGAACAGCACCCGATCCTCGGCATGGCCAATGATATAGAGCATCTGTTCGGCCGATAGACGTGGATTGATCGTATGGCACACCGCCCCCATGCCCGAGATCGCGTAGTACAGTTCGAAATGGCGGTATCCGTTCCATGCCAGCGTCGCCACGCGATGGCCCTGCCCGACGCCCAACGCGTCCAGTCCATGCGCCAATTGCCCCGTACGGGCAAAGGTCTTGGCATAGCTCTGGCGGTGCAGATCGCCCTCGGTCCGCACCGAAACGATTTCCCCGCTGCCATGACTCTCTGCTGCGTAGCGCAGCACTTCGATCACTGACAATGGCCGGTTCATCATCATTGCGTGCATCAAGCCCTCCCTTGCCTTCCGCGCCGTGCTTCCAGATACACTGGGTCTGCGACCCATTCGGCGCAATACAAATCATCAGGAGACATCTTCATGTCAGGCACTCTGACCCGCATCACCCTCGCCCGTCGCCCCACCGGCGCCCCGGTGCCGGAAGATTTCAAGCTTGTCAGTGAGCCGCTGCCAACCCCGGACAACGGAGAGGTCCTCGTAGAGGTCACGGATCTGTCGCTTGATCCCTACATGCGCGGGCGGATGGACGATGCGAAAAGCTATGCGCCGTCGGTCGATATCGGCGGCACCATGACGGGGCAGGGCGTAGGCCGCGTCCTGGAGAGCAAGGCAGACGGGTTCAACACCGGCGACATGGTGACGGGCATGACAGGCTGGACCAGCCATGCCTGCCTGCCCGGATCGGATCTGCGCAAGCTCGACCCATCGCTCCCGCCGACGACTGCGTTGGGCGTTCTTGGCATGCCGGGCCTGACCGGTTGGGTCGGGCTGCACAGGTTCGGAAAACCAAAAGCGGGCGAAACGCTGGTCGTTGGCGCAGCGACCGGCCCGGTCGGGTCGATGGTGGGGCAAATTGCAAAAGCCATGGGCCTGCGCACCATCGCGATCGCCGGCGGGTCAGAAAAATGCCGCCTCGCCACTGACACCTTCGGGTTTGACGCCGCCATCGACCACCGTGCGCATGACACCGCCAAATCCCTTCGCACCGCGATTGCGGAGGCTGCACCGGACGGCATCGACATCTACTGGGAGAATGTGGGCGGCAAGCCGCTCGAAGCCGTGTTGCCGCTGATGAATGTGCATGGCCGCATTCCGGTCTGCGGCATGATTGCCTGGTATGGCGGCGCGAATATCGCCGAAGACAACCAATTGCCCGCCATGTGGCGCAGCATCCTCGTCAAGCGGCTAACGGTGTCCGGCTTCATCATCTTCGACCACTGGGACGAATACCCGGCCTTCCTTTCCGACATGGGCCCGAAAGTTGCCAAGGGGGACATCGCCTATCTGGAGGACGTGGCCGACGGGTTGGAGGCCGCACCGGAGGCATTCATCGCCATGCTGAACGGTGGCAACACCGGCAAACAGATCGTCAAACTCTGACCTCAGGCCTGCGCCTGCGCCGCCAATTCCAGCGGCGCAGCCGGCGTTGCTTTCAGATCG
Organism: Marivita sp.; assembly: GCA_041685125.1. GTDB lineage: Bacteria > Pseudomonadota > Alphaproteobacteria > Rhodobacterales > Rhodobacteraceae > Marivita. The sequence continues at coordinate 27,971 of JAWLGI010000023.1, forward strand.
TCAACCCGCAATGGTCCGGTCGGTTTCGACAGTCGGTTTCGCACAACCCAGTGCAGCCGCGTCGAAGCGCGGGTGATCGCAACGTAAGCCAGCCGTTTCCACAACGGTTGCCCCGCCTCGGTCCGCCCCATCCGGGCGGCGGCGTAAAGGTCGGGCGCGAAGACCTGCACGGCATCCCATTGCGAGCCTTGTGCCTTGTGGATCGTCACCGCCGCACCGTGCAGAAACGTCGCGCCCATCCGTGCGGCAAAAGGAATGAACGGCTCCTCAAGGTCGGGCTTTTCGATCTTGACGATCGAGGCTGCCGAGACTTGTGGCTCTTCGGCGCCGATCACGTGCAAGCGGGAAAACCCAGGTTTGCGCCCCGGACCCAGATAAACCACCTGCGCCCCCTTGATCAGTCCACGCGCCTCCAGATCCAACCGCTTTTTCCTGTGTTTCAGCGGCAATTCGAGCCCGTCGCAAACCAGTGGCTCTCCCTCCAGGAGTGAATCTTCGGGCGCGCCATGCACCGCGCGGAACGCGTGGATCAATCGAATTCGCGTCGCGTTGCGCCAGACCAGCACCGGCGACCGCGCCATCAGGTCCACCTCGACGCGCTGACCCAGGACAACCCGATCGTCAGTGCGGGAGATGTCTTCGACCATTTTCTCGAACCCGTCGAAATCCAGCGACGGATCCGCCAGCGCATGCGCCAGATCGAGGATCGGGTTGTCAGCATCCTGTCGGTGAATCCGGCTCAGGTTCAGGACTTGCTCGGGCTGCAGGGTCTCGAACACCATTTTGCCGGATTGGTTGACCGGCGCGAGTTGCGCCGGATCACCGAAAAGCAGGAGATTGGGAAATATCTCGCGCAGATCCTTGACCTGCTTTTCATCCAGCATCGACGCCTCGTCGACGAAACCGATATCCAGAGGATCGTCCCGCCGCTTCCAACCGGTGATGAAGTCCGACCCGCGCAATCCCGCCGCAGCCAGCGCCGCGGGAATCGACTTGTGCGATTCGTAAGACGCCTGCGCACGGGCCAGCGCGTCATCGGTCAGGTCCTCGATGTCCGGCTTTTCGCCATTGCCCATCAGCCATTCGGCGATGCGTTCGTATTCGGGATCGTAGACCGGTGTGTAGAGGATCCGGTGGATCGTCGTCGCGGGGACCCCCCGCATGCGCAGCACAAACGCCGCCTTGTTCGTAGGGGCCAGGACGGCCAGCGTTCGACGATCCTTGCGCCGCCGCCCTTCATAGTCGCCGGACACGATATCAACACCGGCGCTTTGCAAATTCTTGCACAGCTCGGCGAGAAGCAGGGTCTTGCCCGAACCGGCCTTTCCGGTGATCGCCATGATATTTGGCTTGCCGTCGCGTGGCGGCAGCAAGACGCCGTCATCCAGATCAACGCCGGCATCGCGCAGCATCTCTGTCACGGCATCATGCGCGACGGCCTGGTCATCTGAATATATGGGCGCTGGAACGTTCATGGCGCGACTCTATCGTTCTGCGTCCGCAGGCACCAGAGTCAGGCGGCGTTGTTAAAAGGTTGCATCGCCACATCGCCGAAAGCCTCCTCGAACCATTGCCGTGACGAGTCGAGCGGCACTCCAGCCACGCGCGAGACCTGCTTCTGGGACGCGTCGGTGAATTCCCAAAGCCCCACACTGATCGATTGCCGCCCGGTTCCTTGCGTGCCCAGCACTTCTGGCGCGGCCCCGATGCGGTTGTAAATCCGAACCATTCGCGCATCGAACACTCCGACAAAATGCGCCACGCCAAAACCCTGCATGATCTCGCCCCCGGCCAGCATCAGCGCCGCCGCAGTGCCGGGATCGGGTTGGCGCGACAGGCAAAAGCGGGTGCATTCCCAGATGGCCGGGCTTTGGATCGCCACACCTTCTGTCAGGGCCAGAAAATGATCGTTCACCATTGTGCGGCCCGTCGTGGGCAGGAACCGCATCGACCCGCCATGTGTGCCGTCGGGTCGTTCCCAAATCACGTAGAGCGGATTCAGGTCGTCGTATTCGTCGCGTTCCTGTCCATTCGCATCGACGCTGACCTCCCATCCCAATCGTGTCTTGAACTGGTCCGCGCGATCCTCGAACATCGTGCGCTCCAGCAGTCGATATGTGTTCAATTGATCGCCGTACAGATACCGAATCATCAGCTTGCCCTCCATTGACGGAGGAAGGCTGGAGACCAAAGGTGAATTGTTTCTTGTCGCCCCGGCCGATGGGTGTTGCCCGGCGGGCTGATATGTCTTTTCGAACGGCGTCGCGGATCCTCAGACCACGATCTGACCTCTGGCCATTGCGCGCGCCACCGCATGCGTCGTGTTCATCGCCCCGAGCTTGAACCGTGCGCTTTCGATATAGACGCGCAACGTGTGTTCCGAGATCGACAACGTGTCGGCAACCTGCGCGCGGCTATACCCCACCGCCAAGAGTGACATGGTCTCGACCTCGCGGGGCGACAGGGGTTGTGTCGGCTCTGGCGCGCGCCCCGGTTCGAGCTTGAGCGCGGTCTGGTTGAAGTAATGTGACAGCAAGATCAGGTCCCGGCGATTCAGCTCGGTAAAGCAGGCCCATTCCGCGTCGCTGCAACTATGGCTGACCGTGAACAGCGCAAACTGGCCGTTCGGCCCCCGGATCGGAATCGAATAGCCTTGGTTGCCGATTCCGTGCGCCATCGCATCGCTATGAAAGGCGCGGGCAGCTTTGCCGGACCAATCCAGCCGTTTCCAATCCACCGGGTGAAAGCGCTGATAACAGCCCAGAACAACCGGATCGATCCGGAGGTATCCCTTTTCAACATATCGCGCGACCCATTGCGGATCATAGGTGCCACAGCCATATTGCGTGCCGCTGCTGGCGACCCAGTGATAAACCATGTGGTCGACCGCGTAGTGGTGCCGCAGCCATTCTATGACGTTCTGCAATTCCTCAAGTTGGTCTGCGCACTCCAATCGTGCGATCACATCGTCCAGTTGAGGTACTTTCTTCAAAAAGCCCACGGCCCATCCCCTTGCCGTGCGACACAATCTCTGCCCGCGCCACCAACTGGGTATCGTCCAGCTTCGCAGCGAGCGCATCCAGATCGTTTGCGATTGCAAACGTCTTGAGGTCGGTCAACACGTCTATGATCCAGTCATGTCCCATCTCACCGTCACCTCCAGTTAGTTAATGATAGGTTAATTCAACTCTAGCATGTGTTGTTTTTTCAACAAATTCCCTGATTCCAACTCCCCACATCCGGTGAGGGCGAAAATTCCAGTGTCTTGATCTTCATCACCCGGCGCCAGAATCACGAAACCCGCAGGCCGGTCTGGCCCACGGGTTCCAATTAGCTGACAGAAGTAATCAAGCCGTTACGACTTGGCCGCCAACGCGTCTTCGAAGGTGCGCAATCCGGTTTTCGGGGATTGCACCAGCACCGCCATGTTGCCCGGCTTGTGTTCGTTGCGCAGCATCTTGGTATGCGCCTGCGGAATCTCGTTCCAGGGGAACACTTCGGACATGCACGGGTCCAGACGTCGCTCCACCATCAGCTGGTTGGCCGAGGCCGCCTGCTTGAGATGCGCGAAATGCGAGCCCTGAAGGCGCTTCTGGTGCATCCACATGTACCGCACGTCGAACGTACAGTTGAACCCGGTGGTGCCCGCGCAGATCACGACCATGCCGCCCTTCTTGCAGACAAGCGTCGAGACCGGAAAGGTCGATTCGCCCGGATGCTCGAACACCATATCGACATTCACGCCCTTGCCGGTGATGTCCCAGATCGCCTTGCCGAACTTGCGCGCTTCCTTGAGCCAGTCATTGTATTCAGGGGTGCCGACCGTTGGCATCTGACCCCAGCACTTGAAATCCTTGCGGTTGATGACGCCCTTGGCGCCCATCGACATCACGAAGTCGCGCTTGTCCTCGTCCGAGATCACACCGATCGCATTGGCCCCGGCCGTGTTGGCCAATTGGATCGCATAGGACCCAAGCCCCCCCGACGCACCCCAGACCAGCACGTTCTGACCGGGCTTCAGGTCGTGCGGCTCATGCCCGAAAAGCATCCGGTACGCGGTCGCCAGGGTCAGCGTGTAGCACGCTGACTCTTCCCAGCTCAGGTGCTTGGGGCGCGGCATCAACTGCTGTGCTTGCACGCGTGTGAACTGAGAGAACGACCCGTCATGCGTCTCATAGCCCCAGATGCGCTGGGTCGGTGAATACATCGGGTCGCCACCGTTGCAGTGCTCGTCGTCGCCATCGTCCTGATTGCAGTGGATGACAACCTCATCGCCGACTTTCCAGCGCTTCACCTTGTCGCCGACTTTCCAGACGATGCCCGACGCGTCCGAACCGGCAATGTGATACGGCTGTTTATGACCATCGAACGGGCTGATCGGCTGTCCAAGACCGGCCCAGACGCCATTGTAATTGACCCCCGCAGCCATCACGAGAACCAGCACCTCGTTGCTGTCGATCTCCCACGTGTCGACAACTTCAACCTCGAAGGCTTGCTCCGGCTCACCGTGACGTTCTCGGCGGATCGTCCACGCGTACATCTGGCTGGGAACATAGCCCATCGGCGGCATCTCCCCGATTTCATACAAGTCCTTCTCCGGCGCCTCGTAGTCTGCGATGCCGGTTTGCTGATCAAGAGCCATCGGTGCCTCCATAAGGTAGAGTCAATAATGTGCCGCAATGCAGAATCGCGGCGTCTAAGGACGGGATATGAGCAATCTTGAAATTATGCAACAAGATTAGTGTATTTTTTGAAACTTTATAACCGAGCAGTCGCAGAAACTTGGTGCGGTCGCAGCGCCCTAGTCAATCAAGTGCTTGATGGAATTGGCATAGAACTCTGCCAGGGCCACTCGACCTTCCGGGATTCGCAAGACCTCGCCTTCTTTGACCACGACGCCTCGGTCAATCAGGCTTTGCAGGCTGAGCTCGACCGCGCAATCGCGGTTGTTGTGGGGCAGATGCCCATTTGCCTCCGCGACCCGTTGCATGGTCTTTTCGAAAGCAACCTCCAACGCCTCGCGGTTCATCGTTCCATGACGCAGCAGCAGGAAGGCAATCAACGGCACCGGCAGCACAGGAACCGCCTCGGATATCCGCGCCATGATCTTCTCGGACAGCGCATCCGCATCACCCGGCGCGCCTTCCAAATCGCTCAGAACCAATGGCTCCCCGAAACTGACAGCGGCATAGCCAAAGCGGTGAAACCGGCCGGTGATGCGCAACCAAACCTGTTTCAGGATCGCACGGAAAACGACGCTGATCCGCGCCCGGAACTTGCGCTCCCCGCTGTCCCGTGCCTGCAGAAGGATCGTATCCTCAAGAACGCGGTCGTAATTCAGCGCCACGGGCACAAACACGACATCGCGCTGTGCGGCAGCCGCGCCGTCCAGCATGTATTTCAGAATGCCCACCTTGGGTTTCGCGAGACTGCCATCAAGACTCAATCCGCCTTCGGGAAAGACGGCTTGCGTCACACCGGCACCCGTCGCCTGCTGCACATATTTCGCGAGGATGCTGCGATACAGCGCGTCACGGGACCGACGGCGGATGAAATACGCGCCCATCGCCCGGATCAGCCGCGACAACGGCCAGACCCGCGCCCACTCTCCGACGGCATAGGACAGCGCGGACCGATCCGCCGCAAGATAGGTGACCAGAACATAATCCATGTTCGACCGGTGGTTCATGACGAACACAACGGTTGCCTCGGGGTCCACCTCAGACAGCGTCGGATCCTGGTGCACCATCCGCACGCGGTAAAGCGATGTGCTCAGCAACTTGGCGGCCCGGATTGCAAAGCCGAAATAGGCCCAGGCCGAAAAAGATGGCACGATCTCTCGCGCGTAGCGTTTTGCCCGCTCGAAGGCCACGTCTTCGCGCACGCCATGCGTTTCAGCGTGTCGGACAATGGCCCGTGTCACATCGGGATCATAAACAAGTCTCTGGATCATGTCTTGGCGCCGGAGCAACTTGAACGGCTGGATCGGCCGCTCGAGCCGCGCATTCAACCGTGTGACCGCGCGCTCCATTCTGCGGCGAAAGAACCAGCGCACCGATGGAAACAGGAAATGCGACGCAAATGTCACTGCTGCAAACAGCAAGATCAGAAGAAACGCCCAGAACGGCAAGGTGACCTGAGAAGTCATATCCCACTCTTGCAGCGGTTCATCGAATGGTAAATGGCAAAGCAGTACACCACGAAGCTACCGGAACATGGCATCACATATTATGCAAATGCCCGATCCAGAGGCGCAGTTCCACGTCCCGTTCCTTTGGACAAGAAGATGACCTATGCTGACTTGCAGCGGAAAACCGGACGCCGCGGTGCAGCGAATTGACAGCGACATAATATTTCGCGTATTCAAAAAACGACGCAACAAGATTACAAACCCAAGCCCGCCTGACGAGGAAGACATGACCGACGCACAGACCCCGCTCCGCGACCGCCCTTGGCTTATCCGCACTTATGCGGGTCACTCCACGGCGCACGCCTCGAACGCGCTTTACCGTTCGAACCTGTCCAAGGGCCAGACCGGCCTGTCGGTCGCCTTCGACCTGCCGACGCAGACCGGCTATGACAGCGATCATGTTCTGGCCCGTGGCGAGGTTGGCAAGGTCGGCGTCCCGGTCAGCCATCTGGGCGATATGCGCACGCTGTTCGACCAGATCCCGCTAGACCAGATGAATACCTCCATGACGATCAACGCGACCGCCCCGTGGCTGCTCGCACTCTATGTCGCCGTGGCCGAGGAACAGGGCGCGGACGTGTCGAAACTGCAAGGCACCGTGCAGAACGACCTGATCAAGGAATACCTGTCGCGCGGCACCTATATCTGCCCGCCGAAACCCTCGCTCAAGATGATCGGGGATGTTGCCGAATACTGCTACACGCATATTCCAAAATGGAACCCGATGAACGTGTGTTCCTACCACCTGCAAGAGGCGGGCGCGACGCCGGAACAGGAATTGTCCTTCGCGCTTGCCACCGCCGTCGCTGTTCTGGACGAATTGAAGCCCCGCGTACCCGAAGAGGATTTCCCGGCGCTCGCGGGCCGGATTTCCTTTTTCGTGAATGCGGGTATCCGTTTCGTCACCGAGATGTGCAAGATGCGCGCCTTCGTCGATCTCTGGGACGAAATCCTTGAGGATCGCTACGGCGTCGAAAACCCGAAATTCCGCCGCTTCCGCTATGGCGTGCAGGTGAACTCCCTCGGCCTGACCGAACAGCAGCCCGAAAACAACGTCTACCGCATCCTGATCGAAATGCTGGCCGTGACCCTGTCGAAAAAGGCCCGCGCTCGCGCCGTGCAGCTCCCGGCCTGGAACGAAGCGCTTGGCCTGCCGCGCCCGTGGGATCAGCAATGGTCGATGCGGATGCAACAGATCCTGGCTTATGAAACCGACCTTCTGGAATTCGACGACCTGTTCGATGGCAATCCTGCTGTCGATGCCAAGGTCGAACAACTGAAGGAGGGCGCCCGCGCCGAATTGGCAAATCTCGACAGCATGGGCGGGGCGATCGGGGCGATCGACTATATGAAAGGCCGTCTGGTCGATTCCAACGCCGACCGCCTGAACAAGATCGAACGCAACGAAACCATCGTCGTCGGCGTCAACAAATGGACCGAAGGCGAACCCTCCCCGCTCCAGACCGAGGACGGCGGCATCATGACGGTCGACCCGGCCGTCGAACAGGACCAGATCGACCGCCTGAATGCATGGCGCGAGGACCGAGATGCCGAAGCCGTCGAAAAGGCTCTGGCCGATCTGCGCGCGTCTGCCAAGGACGGCAAAAACATCATGCCCGCCTCCATTGCCGCCGCGCGCGCCGGCGTCACCACCGGCGAATGGGCGGGCGAGATGCGCAAGGCGCACGGCGAATATCGCGGCCCAACCGGTGTTGCAAAGGCCGTCAGCAACAAGACCGAAGGGCTCGACGACATTCGGGACGCTGTGAACGCAGTCAGCGACAAGTTGGGCCGCCGCCTCAAGTTCCTTGTCGGCAAGCCCGGACTTGACGGGCATTCCAACGGCGCCGAACAGATCGCCTTCCGCGCCCGCGATTGCGGCATGGATATCGACTACGAAGGTATCCGGCTCACTCCCGATGAAATCGTCGCGGCTGCGGGCGACAATGACGTGCATGTCGTCGGCCTCTCGATCCTGTCGGGAAGCCACACCCCACTTGTCGAGGATATGATGAAAAAGATGCAGGAGGCTGGCCTCGCGCACATTCCTGTCATCGTTGGCGGCATCATTCCCGAAGACGATGCAAAACGCCTCCGGAGCATGGGTGTGGCACGGGTCTACACGCCAAAGGACTTCGAGTTGAACGCCATCATGAAGGATATCGTGGCGCTGGTGGATCCCAAGGCGGTGGCGGCGGAGTAGCCTCGGGTCACGTCATTGGGTCACATCGTTGGACCTCC
>JAWLGI010000074.1:0-9321 GCA_041685125.1 Marivita sp.
TTCCAACCGAGACTTAAACGAAATGCGGCCCGTTTCAATCGAAACGGGTGTTGCCAAGCATGCAGAAGGGTCCTGCATGATAAAGATGGGTGACACGCACGTGCTGTGCACCGCGACGATCGAGGACCGGGTGCCGCCTTTCGTGAAGGGAACGGGCCTTGGATGGGTCACGGCCGAATATGGCATGCTGCCACGCTCCACCGGAAGCCGGATGCGCCGCGAGGCGTCCGTCGGCAAGCAGGGCGGGCGCACGGTGGAAATCCAGCGCCTGATCGGGCGCAGCCTGCGCGCCGGGGTGGACCGTGTCGCGCTTGGCGAGCGGCAGATCACCGTCGATTGCGACGTCATACAGGCCGATGGCGGCACGCGCTGCGCGTCGATCACCGGGGGTTGGGTCGCGCTGCGTCTGGCGGTTGGCAAGCTGATGAAGATCGGCGACGTGACCAGCGATCCACTGATCGATCCGGTCGCGGCGGTGTCTTGTGGCATCTATGCGGGGCAGCCGGTGCTCGATCTCGATTACCCCGAGGATAGCGAGGCCGGGGTCGACGGGAACTTCATCATGACCGGGTCCAAACGCCTGATCGAGGTGCAGATGAGCGCCGAGGGGGCCACCTACAGCCGGGAGCAGATGAACTTGCTGCTCGATCTCGCCGAGCAGGGTGTCGACACGCTGGTCGCCAGACAGCGCGAGGCGACGGGTGCGTAAGTTCAAAGACGACACATTGCTTGTCGCGACGCATAATCCGGGCAAGCTCGATGAAATCAGGGCGCTTCTGGCCCCCTACGGCGTCAGCATCGTCGGGGCGGGGGAAATGCGGCTGGACGTGCCGGACGAGACCGAAACGAGCTTTGTCGGCAATGCGCGGATCAAGGCGCATGCTGGCGCATCCGCGACCGGGCTGCCGGCGCTGTCGGACGATTCAGGCATCGTGATCGACGCGCTGGACGGCGCGCCCGGTGTCTACACGGCCGACTGGGCCGAAACCGAGACCGGTCGCGATTTCGTCATGGCGATGACCCGAGCGCATGACGGGCTTGTGGCACGCAAGGCGCCGCAGCCCTGGACGGCGCGCTTCTGCTGCGCGCTGGTCCTGGCCTGGCCGGACGGGCACGACGAGGTGTTCGAGGGCACGGTGGACGGCTGGATCGTCTGGCCGATGCGCGGTGCGGCCGGGCATGGATATGACCCGGTCTTTCAGCCTTTGGGGTATGATATAACCTTTGGCGAAATGAACCCGACCGAAAAGAACCGGATCAGCCACCGCGCCGATGCGTTCCGAAAACTCGTCGAGGGTTGCTTTGGCTGAAGACTGGCAAATGGGCGGGTTCGGGTTGTATCTGCACTGGCCGTTCTGTCAGGCGAAATGCCCGTATTGCGATTTCAACAGCCATGTGGCGGGCGAGATCGATCATCGGCGCTGGCGCGACGCCTATCTGCGCGAGATCGACCGCTACGCGGAACTGCTGCCCGGTCGCGTTCTGGGCAGCGTGTTTCTGGGGGGCGGCACGCCCAGCCTGATGGCGCCGGAAACGGTACACGATATTCTTGAGCACGCGAGACGGGTCTGGCCCATGGCCAACGACCTCGAAGTCACGCTCGAGGCGAATCCAGGCTCTGTCGAGGCGGGACGATTCCGGGCCTTCGCGCAAGCTGGCGTCGCGCGAATATCGCTTGGCGTGCAGGCGTTGAACGACACTGATCTGCGACGGTTGGGACGGCTTCATTCCGTGGCAGAGGCCATGCAAGCCCTTGATATTGCAAAGCAATCTGTGGATCGCGTCAGCTTTGACCTGATCTATGCGCGCCAGGACCAGACCCTGTCGGACTGGTGTACGGAACTCAGACAGGCGGTGGGTCTGGCGGTGGATCACATGTCCCTTTATCAGTTGACGATCGAGACCGGCACGGCCTTCGGGGATCGCTACAAGGCGGGCAAACTGCGCGGGCTGCCTCCGGAAGATCTGGCGGCTGACATGTACGACGCGACGCAGGAGATTTGCGAAGCGGCGGGTCTTGCGGCCTACGAGGTGTCGAACCATGCACGGCCCGGTGCGGAATCCAGGCACAACATGATCTATTGGCGCTATGGCGATTATGTCGGGATCGGACCGGGTGCGCATGGCCGGATCACCCTGAATGGTCAGAGATACGCCACGGAAACTTGCCTGCAACCGGACCGTTGGCTGCGCGCGGCAGAAGCCGGGAACACCGAATCGGTGCGGACGCCCCTCTCGGGTGTCGAGCAGGCCGGCGAATACCTTCTGATGGGACTGCGGGTTGCGGATGGCATAGATATGACGCGCTTTGCGGATCTGGCCGGCGCGCCACTGGACCCGGCGACCTTGCTGCACCTGACCGAAATCGGTGTGGTAGAAACAACTGGCAATCGCCTGGCGACAACACGGGCCGGTCGCCCGGTTCTGAATTCGGTCATTTCCGCGCTTCTGCCGGATTCCACTGTACGCTCAGACGCTTAGCATCCCGATCAGCCGATCAAGCTGATCCAGCTTGTCGTATCGGATGGTGATCTGCCCGTTCTCGGCCCCGGGATGGTGATCGATGCTTACCGACATGGTGAGATGCGCCGACAGATCATCCTCGATCGCCTTGGTGTCCGCATCCTTGACGGCCGCCTTGCGGGTCTTGCGAGGGGACGTGCCGACGCTCCGCGCACTCTCAGACGCGGCCTTTACCAGCCTTTCGGTTTCGCGCACCGAAAGGCCCTTATCGATGACCTGACGGGCCAGCATGGCCGGATCGTCCGCCGTCAGGATCGCGCGGGCGTGTCCCGAGGACAGCCGCCCTTCCCTCAGATGTGTCAGCGCCTCGTCAGGCAGGTTCAGCAACCGTACGGCATTGGCGATGTGACTGCGGCTCTTGCCGAGAACCTCTGCGAGCTTTTCCTGAGTGTGCCCGAATTTGAGCATCAGCTGACTGAACCCTGTGGCTTCTTCGACGGGGTTGAGATCGGCACGCTGGATATTCTCGATGATCGCAACCTCAAGAACTTCCGTATCGCTGAACTCGCGCAGGATCACCGGGATCTCGTGCAATTGCGCCATCTGTGCGGCGCGCCAGCGGCGCTCACCCGCGACGATCTCGAACTCTGCGGCGTTGCGGGGATTGCTCCGAACGATCAAGGGCTGGATGATGCCGTGCTCGGCGATGGACTGAGACAGTTCCTGCAACGCGTCGGCATTGAAATTGCGGCGTGGCTGCTCTGGGTTGGGGTGGACCTTCTCGATGGGAACCATCATGTCGGGCTGACGTGGCGTGTCTTCGGACTCGGTCAGCATATCGTCATTCACATCGGCCATGAGGGCCGAAAGTCCCCGACCGAGGCCGCGATTCTGGGTTTTCCTGGTAGACATGGGCGACTTTCCTTTCAGCTCAGGCGGCCACGGGCGTGGTCTTTTCCAAAAGCTCGTTTGCCAGCGCGCGATAAGCCTGCGCGCCCTTGGAATTCGGATCGTAGCGCAGGACCGAAAGCGCGTATGAGGGTGCTTCGCTCAACCTCACGTTGCGAGGGATGCGGGTTCGGAACACCAGATCACCAAGGTTCTCACGCGCATCTTTTTCCACCTGACCGGAGAGATTATTGCGGGAATCAACCATCGTCAGGACGATACCCTCTATCCGCAGGTCAGTGTTCGCGCTTTGTCGCACCTCACGCACGGTCAGAAGAAGTTGAGACAACCCCTCGAGCGCATAAAACTCGCTTTGCAAAGGTACGAGAACGGAGTGAGCGGCCACCATGGCGTTGATCGTCAGCATGTTCAGGGACGGCGGACAATCGATGAGAACGTAATCGAATGTATAGGGATCCATGGCACGCTGCCGCAAGGCGTCGCGCAAGAGGTAAAGCTTTTTCTCGTTTGATATCAGATCTATATCGGCCGACGACAGGTCGACGGTCGCGGGAACAATGAAAAGGTTGTCATCCCCAGTCGACTGGATGATCCGGTCGAGCGCGACTTCGTCATCAAGAAGCATGTCATAGGTGGTCAGCTCTCGGGCCTCAGGATCGATCCCCAGCCCGGTCGATGCGTTGCCCTGCGGGTCGAGATCGACGATCAGCACACGCGAGCCCTTGGCGGCAAGGGCTGCGCCGAGGTTTATAGTCGTTGTCGTTTTGCCGACCCCACCCTTCTGGTTGGCAATGGCTATGATTTTCGGAGCTGGATGACGGCTTGAGTCAGACACGGCCCACCCCTGTGACGCTGAGAATTACGGAATTTTCATCTACCACACTTTTATCGATCCGGTAACTGAATTGCCACGCTGATTCAGCGTCCGGCATTTCTTTTTCCCAGTTCTGCCCCTTTTGCAGAAGCGCGATGCCGGTCTCCGAGAGGTGCAGATGCGCGAATTCCAGAAGCTTTGACAGCGGCGCGAGGGCGCGCGCCGAAACGACAGACGCGGATAACGGCGGCACAGCCTCGATACGCTTCGTGATCACCGTCGCGGACACGCCCGTCTCGCGTAGGACCGTGCGGAGGAAGGCGGATTTCCGGCCGTCGCTTTCGACGAGCGTGACCCTTGATGTGCCAGCTTGTTCCTGCGCCAGGATCGCGATTACAAGACCGGGAAACCCGCCACCGGAACCAAGATCGACCCAATGATCGAAACCGTGCGGCACAAGGGCGTATAACTGCGCCGAATCGACAAAGTGGCGCGACCAGAGATCATGTAATGTGGATGGCGCGACAAGATTGATTTTCGGATTCCACGTCCGCAACAGCTTTGCGTAGATGTGCAGGCGCTCATTTGTTTCACGTGAAACATCAAGGTCGGTCAGCCATCCTGTCACGCCGACGTCAACCGCTCTGCTCGCTTGAGATTTACAAGGATCAGTGTCAAAGCGGCTGGTGTCATTCCCTCGATCCTTGAGGCTTGTGCCAGATCCTCGGGTCTGACGGCGCCAAGCTTGGATTTCAGTTCGTTCGACAGCCCATCAATCACCTCAAAGTCAAAATTCTTGGGAATTTCATGCGCCTCATCGCGACGCAGCATTTCGACATCCCGCGCCTGTCGATCGATGTAATTCGCGTAGATCGCTTCCGTCTTGAGCTGTTGTCGTATGGCTTCCTCCACATCCACCAATGTACGGTCCAGGGACAAAAGCTGTTGGAATTCCACATCCGGGAAAGCAAGCACCTGGAATGCAGTCCGGCGCGCACCATCCTGGTTGACCTTCAGGCCGGCACCGCTCAGTTGCTTTGGCGTGTAATCGCAAGCCTTCAAGCGTTTCCGCGCCGACGAAAGGTTATCCATCTTCCGGTCGAATGCGATGCGCCGATGCTCGCCCACGCAACCGATATCCAACCCCATCGGCGTCAGACGCTGATCGGCATTGTCGGCCCGCAACGACAACCGGAACTCGGCCCGTGACGTGAACATTCTATAAGGTTCCGACACGCCCTTGGTCGTCAGATCGTCGATCATGACACCGATATAGCTTTCGGTCCGGCTGAAACGCATCGGCGGCGCATTGCGCGCGTACAGCACAGAATTCATACCGGCAACAAGACCCTGCGCCGCAGCCTCTTCATAGCCGGTCGTTCCGTTGATCTGCCCCGCAAGAAAGAGGCCCGGCGTCGATTTGACCGCGAGGCTTTGAGACAAGGCACGCGGATCGACGTAATCGTACTCGATCGCATAGCCCGGCTGGAGAATTTCCGCGTTCTCCAGACCCGCGATGGACCGGATATAGTCCCGCTGGACATCCTCCGGCAGCGATGTCGAGATGCCATTGGGGTAAATAACGTCGTCGGACAGCGACTCGGGCTCCAGAAATATCTGATGCGCGGCCTTTTCCGCAAATCTCACGACCTTGTCTTCGATGGACGGGCAGTATCGCGGCCCCGATCCCTGTATGTGACCACCATACATCGCGGATCTGTGGAGATTGGCGCGGATTAACTCATGTGTTCTTTCGTTGGTGTACGTGATGCCACATGCGATTTGACGTGCGACCGGCTTTGTGGACAGAAAGGAGAACATGACGGGGTCATCATCTGCCGGCTGAGCCTCCAGAAGAGACCAGTCTATGGTCTTGCCGTTCAGCCTCGGGGGTGTTCCGGTCTTCAAGCGGCCCAGGGGCAGTTCGAAGCTGTCCATGCGTTCCGCAAGGGTCACGCTCGGGGCCTCGCCGATCCGGCCGCCCGGATAAGAAACGTCACCGATGTGAATCACGCCACGCAGGAACGTGCCCGTCGTCAGCACCGTGGACGGGGCAGTAATCCGTGTCCCATCGCCAAGGACGACGCCCCTGACGCTCTCCGATTGCATGATGAGGTCCGCGACCTCACCCTCGACAACTGTCAGGTTGGGTTGCGCACTGATCTCCGTTGTCATCGCCGCTTGATAGAGTTTGCGGTCGGCCTGAGACCTGGGTCCTTGCACTGCGGGACCCTTTCGGCGGTTCAACAGACGAAATTGAATTCCCGCCTGGTCCGCGACACGGCCCATCAGCCCGTCGAGCGCGTCGATTTCCCGAACAAGGTGCCCCTTTCCCAGTCCCCCTATTGCCGGGTTGCATGACATGACACCAATCTTGGCCGCAGAGAGCGTCACCAAGGCCGTTGACGCACCCATGCGTGCCGCGGCATGCGCCGCCTCGGTGCCGGCGTGGCCGCCGCCAATGACAATAACGTCGAAATGTTTCACGTGAAACATCCTCACTTTCCGATGCAGAAACTCGAGAATATATCATCGAGGACAGATTCGATATCAACCTTTCCTACCAGAGAATCGAGAGCCCGGATAGCCGCATGAAGGTCTTCGGCGGCGAGATCCGTCATATCGTCCCCTCCGGATATTCGTGTGCTGGCAGCGTCCAGCGATGAAAGGCTCTTGCGCATCGCCGCTTCATGGCGCATCCGGATCGCGACACCCGCGCCGCGCGCCCGTCGCGACAGCAGCTCGCTTATTTGCGTGACAAGCTCATCGACACCAAGTCCTGTCAGCCCGGAAACACCATGACCCTGATCTTCCTGAAGATCCGCTTTCGGTGTCAAAAGAATATCGTCCGCCGCGAACAATCCGCTGAAATCGGTTACCTGTTCGCCCAGGCACACACGCAAATCAGCATGCCGCGCCCTGTCCTGCGCACGCTCGATCCCCAGCGTCTCGATCTGATCCTCAGTCTCTCGCAGGCCGGCCGTATCGAGGAACGTCACCGGTAACCCGTTGAGATCCATACGAACTTCTATCACGTCCCGCGTCGTGCCCGCGTATTCCGAGGTGATCGCGGCGTCACGCCCGGCCAGCCGATTGAGCAGCGTGGATTTACCGACATTCGGAGCCCCGATGATCGCCACCTCGAACCCGTCTCGAATACGCTCCGCGATATGTCGACCGGAGATCTGCCGCTTCAGATCGGCAATCACACCGGATATCAGGCCGTCGACCTCCGGCATCAGCGTGTCGGGAATATCCTCCTCGGCAAAGTCGATCGTGGCTTCCAGCAAGGCGACGGCACGGATGAGATCCTTGCGCCATCGCGCGCAGATCTGCCCCAGATCGCCGGACAGGACACGCACCGCCTGTTTGCGTTGAGCCTCCGTCTCGGACTCGATAAGGTCGGACAGCGCCTCGACCTGTGTCAGATCAAGACGCCCGTTCGCCAAGGCCCGCCGCGTGAATTCACCAGGCTCGGCCGGGCGTAGATCTCGGAAATCATTGAGATTTTTTAACACAGCGGCAACCACCGCCATACTACCATGGACGTGAAGTTCGAGAACCGGCTCACCGGTAAAGCTTGCCTTGTCTGGAAAATAAAGCACCAGCGCCTCGTCGAGCCGATCCCCGGCGTGATCCCGGATCACGCGCAGCGTGGCATGTCGCGGCGCGGGAAGTGACCCGCACATCGCGTGTGCCACAGCAGGCGCGCGCGGACCCGAGACCCGAATGACGGCGACACCCGCCTTGCCCTGGGCCGTGGACAGCGCGTAAATCGTATCCATGGCAAGACCCTTGAACGCCTTGGTGTCAGGTATTCATGGAATCGAAAAATTCCGAATTCGTCTTTGTCTGCTTCAGCTTGGACAGCAGGAACTCGATCGCGTCGGTCGTCCCCATCGGGTTGAGAATGCGGCGCAAGACGAAAGTCTTCTGCAGATCCGCCTTGTCGATCAGCAGGTCCTCCTTGCGTGTTCCCGATTTCAGAATGTCGATGGCCGGGAATACACGTTTGTCGGCAACCTTGCGGTCGAGAATCAACTCGGAATTGCCTGTGCCCTTGAATTCCTCGAAGATCACCTCGTCCATGCGGCTGCCGGTCTCGATGAGTGCGGTGGATATGATGGTCAGCGACCCGCCCTCCTCGATATTCCGTGCCGCGCCGAAAAATCGTTTGGGCCGCTGCAATGCGTTCGCGTCGACACCACCGGTCAGGACCTTACCCGATGAGGGCACGACGGTGTTGAAGGCCCGTCCCAGACGCGTGATGGAATCGAGCAGAATCACGACATCACGCTTGTGTTCCACAAGGCGCTTGGCCTTTTCCATCACCATTTCGGACACGGCCACATGTCTGGATGCCGGCTCGTCAAAGGTCGAGCTGATCACCTCGCCCTTTACCGAGCGTTGCATGTCCGTGACCTCTTCCGGCCGCTCGTCGATCAGCAGGACGATCAGGTAACAATCCGGGTGGTTGTGGCCTATGCTGTTTGCGATGTTCTGCAAGATGACGGTCTTGCCCGTTCTCGGGGGTGCCACGATCAGCGACCGCTGCCCCTTCCCGATCGGCGCCACGAGATCGATCACCCGCGCGGTGCGGTCCTTGATCGTCGGATCCTCGATTTCCAGCTTCAGCCGCTCGTCAGGATAGAGCGGCGTCAGGTTCTCGAACGCGATCTTGTGCCGCGCACGCTCGGGATCCTGATAATTGATCTGCGTCACGGATGTCAGGGCAAAATAGCGCTCGTTCTCGTCGGGCTGCCGCATCTCGCCTTCGATGGTGTCGCCGGTGCGCAGCGAATACTGGCGGATCATGTCCGGCGACACGTAGATGTCATCGGGACCGGGCAGATAATTCGCCTCCGTCGAGCGCAGAAAACCGAATCCGTCCTGCAACACCTCCAGCACGCCATCCCCGAACACGACCCAATCATCCTCCGCACGTTCCTTGAGGATCGAGAACATCATTTCGCCCTTTCGCATGGTCGATGCGTTCTCGATTTCGAGTTCTTCGGCGATTGCCAGAAGATCCTTTGCAGTCAGGGTCTTGAGGTCGGACAGGTTCAGACGATCTTCAGACATTGCGTATCCTGTATCCGCACGGGGCAACGCGCGGTCTCTGGTCATGGGGAAAA
>JAWLGI010000075.1:0-9319 GCA_041685125.1 Marivita sp.
GGTTCCGCGGCTCAATTCGTTTTTAAGTGCGGAAGCCGCGCATGTTTCGGTAGGTGATCCGACGACATGTTCGAGATGGAAGTCCCCAAAGGAGCAATTTGAGAGTCGTGGCGAAATTAAGGAAATTGGATAGAATTGCGCACATCTGATCTTGGGCTGTGTTCTTGCCTTAAACGGTTGTTTTAAGACACCTTTCAGAGGTTTCGTGTGGCGAAACCGACATTCGGCCTCACGTCCGGAGGCGGGTCGCTGCTGCTGGCTGGCCAAAGTGCGGCATATCTGGGGCAAACACTCTGACGCAGCCTTAAAATCGTCAAATCCGGGCTGGATATCGGTGTTTTAAGGAGTGGTGAAAATGTGTCTCGACAATCTTTTTGAAAGGACGGCTTCGGTATCCTGCGCACCGTCAGGCACCGTCAATGTGCGCACGGGAAGCCCCATTGAAGGTCCTGGCGGCAGATGGATACCGTGCGTGTCCGCAATTTCAGATGGCGCGTATGTCTCTTGTGTATTTGAAGTCGGACCCGGACGCAGGCAGGTTTGTACCCTCAACGACCCCATGAACACTGTCGACGAAGCGCTGTCCCGGGCGATGGAGCTCGCACGGAATGCCGCCGCGTAGATCGACCGGTGCCGAGGGTGAATTCGGCGAATGGTGCCTCACGCCGACACGTCCGAGGCGACCGGACGCGACGTGCGGGCACGGGTTGCTTGCAAGTGTCGGGCGATGATCGCCCATTGCCTGGTTGAAGACCGGGCAGTCCAATGGCTTACACTGCCCTTCGCGACATCATGTTTTCATCCCCCGGCGCGGCGTCGGACCAGAATATACCGCCAGTCTCGATGAGCCTCTTGCACAGATCGTCCTCGGACATCGGTCTTCCGAAGAAGAAACCCTGAAGATAATCGCACCCCATGTCCTTCACGATTCTGGCATTGTCTTCTGTCTCCACGCCCTCGGCAATCACCTGCATACCAAGACTTTTCCCGATGCCGATAATCGATTCGACCAGCGGTTGGGCCTGGGGATCCGTCTCGACAAGCTGGATGAAATGACGATCGATCTTCAGGATGGAGGGGCGGATTTGCAGCAGACCCTGCACCGAAGCATGGCCTGTTCCGAAGTCGTCGAGTGCGATGGTGACCCCCAATTCATCCAGCTCGTCGATGTTCCACCGTATCACGTCACCTATACGATCCAGAAAGACGGATTCGAGAATTTCGACGGTAAGTCTTTCCGGCTTGATCCCGGAACTCTTGATGTCGTGGATGAAGGTCGGATCGGCCACCCGCTCTGCCGAGACATTTATCGCGACGCGTGGAAGGTCGACACCTGCCTGGTCAAATCGCGAAAGAGCGCCGTGAACACAGGAAAAGATGATTTCATCAATCCTCTTGAGCAGTCCCATGTTCAACGCGGTCTCCAGAAAGACCGCAGGTGTCAGAATCCCCTTGGTCGGATGCGACCACCTGACCAACATCTCGGCGCTGGCAATTTTGCCGGTTCGTGCGTCAATGATGGGTTGAAAATACGGGATGAACTCATGTCGTTCGCAGGCGCCCAAAAGGTCCGACGCCAGACTCTTTGTTGCGACGGACTTCGCGTGCATCTCTGCGGTAAAGAACGACCAGCGTCCCTTTCCCAGCGACTTCGAGTGATACAGCGCGGAGTCGGCATCCGCGACCACCTGCTCGGGATCGTCCATGTCGGCTTTTGCGATTGCCACCCCGACGCTTGCGCTACAGGATGTCGACTTGCCGTCACAGGTGAAAGGTGACTGCATGCGCTGGACAATTTCGTCGGCCAGGCTGCTGATGCTCAGCGCGCTCTTGACCAGCGGCTTCAGGATGATGAATTCATCACCGCCGAGACGGGCGACGAGGTCCTGGTCACTGGTCAACTCCCGCAACATTCTTGCGACGGAAATCAAAAGATGGTCCCCGGCTTCATGACCCAGCGTGTCGTTCACGAATTTGAACCGGTCCAGATCGATATACAGCGCGGCGAATTCCGTGCCATGTTCGTTGAGGTTCCTGATCCAGTTTCTCAGTTCCATCTCGAAATGCCGCCGATTTGAAAGTCCGGTAAGCGCGTCCTCGTTCGCGTCCTTGGTCACTGCTTTCGCAAGTGCGTAGAGGCGGGTATTTTCTTTCTTCAGACGGTCGACCTGGGCGATGACTTTCTTGTAGCCATCCTGATCTGCCGGCACCGGAACGGTCGCCGTCTTTCGGTCAGTCTCGGTGCTTTGATCCCCCAGGTCGATGATGGAACACAGCCACCAGTGATGCCCGGTCTCTGGATCAGACAGGTGTGTCCAGATCATCCGCTGCCAGTACAATTCACCGTTCTTGCGGTTATTCAGCGCCTTGACAGAAAACCTCTCCCAATTCATCAGCTTTTCAATGATATGGAGATGAACGCCTTGCTCCATATCCTGACCGATCAGGATAGTGCCGCGTGCATCCAAGACCTCGGACGGGTCGTACCCGGTTATTTTGGTGAAGGCTTTGTTACACCACTGAATCGTCATGATCGCCCCGTCGTCTTCAGACGCCAAGGCGAGTACAAGGCCTTCGGTGCACTTGTCTTCGATCTGACTGAAAATCTGAGCAGGTACCACGGCGATTTCTACTGTTGTTTCGCCGAGTCATGACATCCAAAGGATTACGAAATTTTAAGCTCATATGATGAAGAGTATTCAATTTACTGAAAAATGTCAGTTTCTGGCGCCCCTTTGACGTGGTCCGCCCCTGTGTTCAGGAACCCGGACAATCGTACCGGGCCATCCGGAGACCACATCCGTGTCGCGGTGCGCCGTCACCCACTTGTTCAGGGTCGAAAGCCCAACGCCCAAATCATCCGCAACTTGTCGCCGTGTCAGCCCGCTCGTCTCGCGCAATTCGCACTGCATCCTCGCGGAATTCATCCGTTCTTCCCGTGCCCATAGTCGGCCAGACCGTTCGGTGGCTGCATGACATTCAGTCCGTTTTGCAGTCGGTCACGGGAAAGGTGTGACCGATGGCGGGAAAGGCCTCGGCCATCGCGTAGCCGTCGTCATGATCCTCGAAGATCGCGGAGATCTGCCGTGTCGTGATCGTCACCGGAGGGCCGCCGTCCCTTTGCCAGACGATAGAAAAGAGCTTGGCGAACACCGACGCACCGCCGGCCCTGTTCGCGGCCAGATCCGCCGCCATGCATTCGCTCGTGTCGCCGGTCCGGATGCATTTCAGTGTTTCGGGGGCACGATGCGGCCAGTTGGATACGAAGACCAGTCGGTCATCCCCGACGGTGACGGTGCCGCCACCGTTGACCTCGTCATACGGAACGTCGCATTGCCACGTTTCGGCAAATGCCGGGCCGGCGAGCAGGACAAGAACTGCGAGGGGTGTCATCTGTTTCACGATAAGTCTCCTTGATGCGGACCACCGCGCGATCGGGTCCGCAGGGTCATCCACGTCAAGACGATACACCCTCGACCGCCTGTTTCACAACGCCGGCGAAAGGGCCCAATGCCTGCGTGACCGGCCAAAGCTTACAAATCCGGGTCGGCGTCCCCATATGAGATGCACAGGCGTGATAGTCTCCGCCAAGAAAGGGCATCTTTGATGACCATGTTTTCCATAAAGCCAAAGTTCGATCTCGCCGAATTTCTCGCGACGCCCGCCCCGGTCGGCGTGGCCAGATCCCGGAACGCGAGACGTCGCAAGATGCTCGCCCAGCCCGCCGAGAAAGCGGAGGATATAGCCCGGCCATCGTCAACCGACGGGTCCACATCGACCGAAGACCCGGAATAGGTAAGCTGGGCCGGCGATCCCGGAGGATCACGCTTGCCCCTGAAGGTCAGCGGTTGTTGGACAAGATCAAGGCTGGACGACAGCCGAACGCGATCAGGACAGCTGACTCAAACAGTCGGTCCGAGCCGTGAGACCGTCATCCGGCGCGTCGGCGCGCTCATGCCGGAGCAGACCGACGCATGGGCCGTCTCATGCCGCTACCTGCCGGTGGAAGAACTGGCGGGCCGGCGCAAGGATACCGACACGGCGACGATGATCGCCGCACGGTGACCGGACGACACCAGCCATGAAGAGGCAGGGGGATGCCGGTTCCTGCACCCTTTCTCCTTGTGCGGGCGCGACTTTCAGATCTTGACACCCCATACCACCGCCTTGCCTGCGCAAATATTCGACGATCTGACATCTATTTTGGCTGCTTGCCTGCCGAAAAGGAAACTTTCCACATTGCATGCTTGATTATATACAATCTTGTGTATCAAGCTGATCTCCGACGCGTGGCTGACAGCGCGGTCATACGACAAGGAGGTCAAAATGAACGAACCACTCAGGACAGCGGCATATGGGCTGGCCGCCACGGTCGCACTGACCGGGGCCGCATGGGCGCAGGACTTGCCTGAAAAACTGGTGATCGGCACGGAAGGTGCCTATCCTCCCTTCAATTACACGGATTCCGAAGGCAACGCGCAGGGTTTCGAAATCGACCTCGGAAATGCGATGTGCGCGCATCTCGAAATCGAATGCGAGTGGGTGACCCAGGACTGGGATGGAATCATTCCCGGGCTTCAGGCGCAGAAATACGATGCGATCATCGGCTCGCTCTACATCACGGACGAGCGGCGCGAAGTCATTGCCTTCTCCGACAAGTATTATCAGGTGCCTGCCCGTTTTCTCGTGCCGGGCGAGAGTGATCTGGAGATTTCCGCCGAAGGGCTTGATGGCGCTGTGGTCGGAACGCAACGCGCCACGAGTTTCGAGCGCTACATGAACGACAATATGCCCGGCACCGAGTTGCGGCTCTACGGCACGATGGATGAGGCCTATCTAGATCTCGGCTCCGGCCGGGTCGATGCGGTGATGGGTGACGCGGTGGCGATCCAGAACGGTTTCCTGAGCAAGCCCGATGGAGAGGGATTCGAGATGCGCGGCCCGGAATTCACCGGACCCGAGTGGTTCGGCTATGGTGCCGGCGTCGCGGTTCGCCAGGACGACACGGCGATTGCCGACGCGTTTTCGGAGGCGATCACGGCGCTGCGCGAGAACGGTACCTACCAGGAGATCTCCGACAAGTGGTTCGGCCTGAACGTATACGGCGGCTGACACCCGTCAGACCCGGCTGTCCAACATCGCCGTGACGGCCGGGGCTCGTCCTTCACGAGACCAGAAACCATCCGGAGAACTGCCAATGCCTGATCTTCAGGGCTACGGGAGCCTGCTGATCGACGGCCTGATGATGACGCTCGGCGTTGCGATCGCGTCCATGATCGGCGCGTTGATCCTGGGGCTTGCCGCCGCTGCGGGAAAGCTTTTCGCAACCAGACCTTTGCGGATTCTGATAGACGCCTACACGACCATTGTGCGCGGCGTGCCCGAACTCGTCCTGTTGCTGCTGATCTATTACGGCCTGCCGACCCTGGTGCAGGATACGCTTGGCGGGATGGGTCATGACGTGACGCTCACGATCAATCCCTTTGCCGCGGGGATCGGAACGCTGACGCTGATCTATGCCGCCTTCGCCTGCGAGGTGTATCGCGCGGCATATCTTGCCGTGCCGCCCGGTCAGCGCGAGGCGGCGCTCGCGCTCGGTCTTTCTTCCCTGATCACGTTTCGCAAGGTCGAACTGCCGCAGATGATGCGCTATGCGTTGCCCGGTCTCGGCAATGTCTGGATGGTCCTCGTCAAGGCCACGGCGCTCATCTCGATCATCCAGCTGCCGGAACTGATGCGCAACGCCGACATTGCGGCCCGCTCGACCCAGCAGCCATTCACCTTCTTCTTCATGGCGTGCCTGCTCTATCTGGGCATCACGCTCGTCTCGATGTGGGGTCAGGGGCGGCTTGAAACCTGGGCCTCGCGTGGAACGACCGCGGGGGCCTTGTAATGCTTTCGTTCGTCGTCGAGCATCTTCCGAGATTTCTGCAAGGCGCGCTGCTGACCGTGCAGCTGGCAGCCTATAGCTGTCTTATGGGGCTTTGCATCGCGGTTCCGGTGGCTTTGGCGCGCCTTTCGACGAACCGGATGTTCAGGGGACTGTCCACGGGCTATGTCTTCTTCTTCCGGGGCACGCCGCTGCTGGCACAGATCTTTCTGATCTATTACGGCAGCGGTCAGTTCCGTCATGCGCTGGACGCGGTCGGTCTCTGGAGCCTTTTTCGCGATCCCTGGTTCTGCGCATTGTTCACCCTGACGCTCAATACCGGGGCCTATAGCTCCGAGATTCTCCGAGGCGCGATCCAGGCCGTCCCGAAAGGCGAGATCGAGGCGGCGCGCTCTCTGGGGCTGAAACCGCTGATGCGGCTGCGACACGTCATAATGCCGCGCGCGATCCGCATCGGATGGCCCGCCTACACCAACGAGGTGGTCTATCAGATCCAGGCGACCTCGCTGGTCTCCATCATCACGATCATGGACATCACCGGTGTCGCGCGCGCCATCGGGGCGCGACATTTCACGTTCTACGAGGCGTTCGGCCTTGCCGCTATCCTCTATCTCATCCTCGTATATGGCTTCATCTTCATGGCACGGCGGGTCGAGCGGCGACTGAACCTGCATCTTCAGCCATCGACCGGTCCGCGCAGCGCACAGGGACTGATCCGATGACCGACCCCACCGAAGACCACCAGCGGACCTGCACCCCCACACCGCACGGCATGCTGCGGGAAAAGGCGTATCGGTCGCTGAGGACCGGCATCCTTCACGGCCAGCTCAGGCGTGGAGAGCGCCTGTCCGAGGCCCGGCTCATGCGCGAGTTCGATATTGGCCGCACGCCGCTGCGCGAGGCGCTCAACCGGTTGGAGCGTGAGGGACTGGTGGTCAGCCAGCCGAACAGCGGCTACTCCGTCGCCAATCTCGACATCGACGCCGTCTGCGATCTGCTCGTCGTGCGCGAAGGCCTTGATGCGCTTGCCGCCGAGATCGCCGTCGAGACGGCGACGGCGGATGACATGGCGAGGCTTGCCGCAGTCATGGAGGACATCGAAGCGCTCGACCGGGTGCATAGCCGCACCCCCGAGGTCTACGCGCGAGAGCTGGAGCTGGGGATCAAGGTTCATGAAGTGATCCTGTCGATGACGCGGAACAAGGCGCTCGAAGAGATCACGCGACGCGTTTACGATCAGTTGCGGCTTGCCCTCTGGGTCGAGGTGCGCTGGATAGATCAATGGAAGCTTGCCGTTGAAGAACACCGCGCCATCGTGACCGCCGTGATGGCGCGAGATGCGCACGCGGCTGTCGCGGCCGCGCGCGCGCATGTCCGTTCATCTCGCGACAACATGCAGATCATACGGCAGATCAACCAGGTCCGGCGTGACGATGGACAACGTGCGCCGATGCGCCCCAAAACGGAATGAAAGAAGACAACATGCGTGATTTCCACTTCCCCGGACGTTCCACCGTCCATGCCCGTAACGCGATGGTGGCCACGTCGCACCCGCTGGCGACCGGGGCCGCGCTCAATGTGCTGCGCGACGGCGGCAATGCCATCGACGCGGCGATCGCCGGTGCCGCGGTCATGGCGGTGGTCGAGCCGCAGATGACCGGCATCGGCGGGGATTGCTTCGCGCTCTATTGTCCCAGGGGCTCGGCCGATGTCATCGCCTTCAACGGCTCTGGCCGCGCCCCGGCCGCCGCCAGTATCGAGCGCCTGCGCGCGGAGGGTGTCACCAGGATTGCAGAGGATTCCGTGCATGCGGTGACCCTGCCGGGGGCGGTCGATGGCTGGGGACAGCTGCATGCCGATCACGGGCGGATGGAGTTCGCCCGGCTGCTCGCCCCGGCGATTGGCCATGCCCGTGACGGCTATCCCGTTCATGCGCGTGTGCGCCATGACTGGCTGCGCGCCAAGGGCCATCTCGCGGCGCGCGAGGCGACGCGCGCGCTGTTCCTGCCTTCGGGCCATGTGCCCGCCGAGGGTGATATTCACCGGCAGGAGCGCTTGGCCGACACGCTTGAAATCATCGCGTCACAGGGCGCGCGCGCCTTCTACGAGGGTCCGCTGGCCGCCGCCATGGTGCGCAGCTTGCAGTCGCATGGCGGGCTGCACGACGAGGCCGATTTTCATCGCGTGCAGGGCGACTACGTCACCCCGGTGAGCACGCGCTACAGAACCCTCGATGTCCATCAGGTGCCGCCCGGCAATCAGGGGATCACGGCGCTGGTGATGCTCAACCTGCTGGAAGGGTTCGACATGGCCGCGCTCGATCCCCTGTCGGCGGAGCGCCTTCACCTGGAAATCGAGACAGCGCGGCTTGCCTATGCCATGCGGGACCGGCACATCGCCGATCCGGACGCGATGGAAATCCCGCTGGATGCGATCCTGTCAAAGGAGTGGGCCGCCGGGATGCGCGCACGCATATCACCCGATCACGCCATGCAGGACATCGGGCCGCTCGGTCTGTCGACATCGCAGACGGTCTACATGACCGTGGTCGACCGCGACCTGAACACGGTCAGCTTCATAAATTCGATCTTCGATTCCTTCGGCAGTGGTATCCTCTGCCCCGACACGGGCGTGCTGTTCCAGAACCGCGGCAATTCCTTCACGCTCGATCCTGCGCATCCCAATGCGCTTGCCCCCGGGAAGCGTCCAATGCACACGATCATGCCGGGCATGGCGACCGAAGGCGATCGCGTCAGGTTGTCCTTCGGCGTCATGGGCGGAGACTATCAGCCATTCGGACACGCCCGGATCGTCTCCAACCTCGTCGATTACGGCATGGATCTGCAGGCGGCCATAGACATGCCACGTCTCATGGCCACCGGGACCGAGGTCGAGGTCGAACGCAGCATGCCGTCTGCACCTCTGCTTGGCCTGGCGGATAAGGGGCACCGCTTGCGGTTGTCGCAAGACCCTCTCGGGGGCTGCCAGTCCATTCTCATCGACCACGAGCGTGGGGTTCTCAGTGGTGGTTCGGATGCGCGCAAGGACGGTCATGCGGCCGGGTTCTGAAAGTCATTTCCGGATCACACTGGCGGACATGCCCGCCGCGGCGCGCACGGATCCTGCGGCGGGTGCGCGGGCCGCGGCGTCGAGCCCGGATCGTTCGCGCCTGACATCTCGCGGATCGCCTTGAGCCGGCCACGCGTGCTCGTGGTCCGCCTGACCCTGCCGGCCATGTCGATGGACCTCGGCCGGCCGATCTGTCGCCGTGACGCGACCAGACACCATTGCATTCACAGGTCTTATTCTGGTTCAGCGGGATAGGGAAATAAAGGGTGAGAGGTTGGACAACGACCCAAGCGAGGCTCGTTACGGCTGCTTCCTTCCGGATCTGACCGGGTTGGCGAGGTGCCTGCCCGCGCCAACCTC